>CAYJNL010000010.1:0-82583 GCA_964371675.1 uncultured Bacteroides sp.
ACCTGCGGCATCTTGGTCCCAAACCAAGCGCGCTACCAACTGCGCTACACCCCGATATAAACACTGCATATACACAATGTTTTACCACTAAAAATTATTATATCAACAACTTAATGAAATGTCAATACTAAAATAGCGTTTTTTACTATTTTTTATCACTTTTTGAATATTTTATTTAATTTATATATTTTTAACTATAAATTCAGCTGTCTTACAATAACGTGACCACTTCATTTATTTCTAATTATATAAGCTACATACTACATTTTCTTGTAAAATATAATAAAAAACAAAAAATCCTACACTTGCACATCTAATAAATGTTTTTTAAGCTTAATAAGCATTTTGGCAAAGACCTATCAAGCTTTTATCGGGTCACATAAAATACTTGCCGTCAATTGCTTCAAGTTCTTTTTCAAGCAGTTCTTTTTCACTACTTGTCAATGGCTTAAATGCCTCGTCTGCATGTTCTACAGAAAACTTAAAATGTTCAAAATTCCCCGGTGGAATTAGTGTTTGCGCCCCTAAAACATTCGTTGCATATTTCATTGCGGCAATAGCAAGCTCGTTGTCACCATAAAATGGTTTGCACCAAGATTTTGGATATGCTTTTTGTTCCTCTTCATCTTTCCACGGACGATGAATTAGCGACTTCATTCCCAAAAAACCTAAATTTTTCTCTTTAGCCACACGGCTAATTTCACTCCCAAACCCTTTACCCATATGTAGCCCGTAATTTGTAGGAAAAAGTACCGTGTCGAAATCATACATAGAAAGTGCGTACATAGCCGCATCTTCGCTGTGACAAGTTATACCAACAAAACGCACTAGTCCACTTTTTTTAGCATCTGCTATTATTTCCATAGCACCACCCACTTCAAATGCTTTTTCAGCATCTGCCACATTCATTAATGAGTGCATTTGGTAAACATCAAAATAGTCTGTCTTCAACTGTTTTAAAGAATTTTCAAGAAAATCTCTCGCAAGCTTCCCGTCTCTTTCAACAGTTTTACACGCAAGGTACACATCTTTTCTGAAAGGCTGTAGTGACTTCCCTACTTTTTCCTCAGCGTCGCCATAAGTTGGCGCAATGTCAAAATAATTTACGCCTTTGTCAATTGCATATTGCACGTATTTATCAGAGTTTAACTGCCCATCGTCCATTGAAATAATGCCACCATACGTTATTTGTGAAACCGAAAGACCTGTTTTTCCCAAAATATTTTGTTTCATATTGCACCTCATATTTTATTATTTTAAGTGTTCTATCTCATCAAGCCATAATTTACTAACTGCATCGCTTGGCATTCTCCAGTCGCCACGTGGTGATAGCGCCACACTGCCTACTTTTGGCCCGTCAGGAACACAATTGCGCTTAAATTGCTGTGAGAAAAATCTTTTGTAAAATGTGTGCAACCATTTCAGAATTGTCGCTTTGTCAAATTCATCATCAAAGGTTTTTTGTGCTATATAGTATATTTTTTGTGGATTAAAGTTAAAACGCACCATGTAATACAAAAAGAAATCATGCAAAATATATGGCCCCACAATCTCTTCTGTTTGCTGGCTTATCTCCCCGTTTTCAGCCGGTAAAAGCTCTGGGCTTACCGGTGTATTTAATATGCCTTTAAGCACACTGCTAAGCTGTCTGCTTTCACATGTTGTTGCCACATAATCTACAATGTGGCGCACAAGCGTTTTCGGCACAGAGCAATTTACACTGTACATGCTCATGTGGTCGCCGTTATAAGTTGCCCATCCAAGTGCTAGTTCAGATAAATCACCTGTGCCTATAACAAGCCCATTCTCGCTGTTTGCCATGTTCATTAGCACAAGTGTACGCACACGCGCTTGTGTGTTTTCAAACGTTACATCGTGGTTATTTTTATCATGCCCGATGTCTTCGAAATTACTTTGCACTGTTTTTGTTATATCTACTTGCCGTAGTGTAACACCTAGCGATGCACAAAGTGTCTTTGCATTTTCAAGTGTGCGCTGTGTTGTACCAAAACATGGCATTGTAACCGCAATAATTTTTTCAAGCGGTTTACCTACTATTTTAAAGGCTCTCTCTGTAACAAGTAGTGCCAGGCAACTGTCAAGCCCGCCACTTATTCCAACTACTGCTGTATTTGCATTTGTGTGTAAAAGACGCTTAGCAAGCCCCTGTGCTTGAATCATCAATATTTCTTCGCATCTGCTTTTCCGCAATGTTTCCACATGTGGAACAAAAGGTGTTTTTGCAAATTCTCTCGTCAAATTCATATGTGTGCTATTTAGCTCTATATTAACATATGTGTAGCCTTGTGTTCTACAAGCGTTAAAAGTTATGTTTTTCACACGTTCTGCCGTTAGTTTTTCAATATCTACTTCAGATATAGCAACCCCTTTGCCAAATGGCCTGCTCTCGCTCAAAATGGCACCGTTTTCCGCTACTATGTTGTGCTGTGCAAAAACCATGTCCGAGGTAGACTCTCCACGCCCTGCATCGCTGTAAATATACGCACACAATAGTTTTGCCGATTGATTTTCCACTAAATTACGCCTATAATCTGCTTTACCTATTGTTTCATCACTTGCAGACAAGTTAACTACAACATTAGCACCTGCCAGTGCGTGATAAGAGCACGGTGGTATCGGAGCCCATAAATCTTCACAAATTTCTGTTGCAATTTTCACATCGCCATTTTCACCACCACAAAAAATTATGCTTGTGCCAAAAGGTATCTCTTTACCACTAATAACTGCCGTTTGCATCTCTCCTGTTGATGGTGCAAAATGGCGCATTTCGTAAAACTCGGCATAATTAGGCAAGTATGTTTTTGGCACAATGCCAACAATTTGCCCTCTATTTAGGCAAAATGCACAGTTATACAGTGCATCTTTATGCACATACGGAGCGCCTATAAAAATTACTGCATCCAAATGCTTTGTTTGGTGCGCAACCGACAAAACGCTATTAATTGCGGCATCTTGCAATGTTTTTTGAAAAAACAAATCTCCGCAAGTGTACCCCGTAATACAAAGCTCCGGTAAACATATTATCTGTGCACCGGCACTCGTAGCTTTTTTAATCGTTTCAACAGCAGATACTGTATTAAACTCGCAATCTGCCACATGTATATCAGGTGTACATGCAGCTACCTTTATAAAACCATGCTCCATTCTTTATATAAATCCTCTCTTTTTAGCAATGCTACATAACAATTTCTTAATTTAATTACTTTCTGACCAATTCGTTGAATAATCACTGCGCAGGAGTTGTAAAAACTCACTTGCTTTCATTGGTTTTGCATATAAATAACCTTGTGCAATGTCACAGCCTATGTCTTTAAGCAACATTGCCTGCTCCTTTGTTTCCACACCCTCTGCTACAACTTTTAAGTTAAGCTGTTTTGCAAGCCTTATTATGCTCTCTATAATAACGCTGCCTTTTTCGTCGCTCTTTTCAAAACTGCAAAAACCTTTGTCCAGTTTTAAAATATCAAGCGGTATATCTTTAAACCTGTTGTAAGAAGATAACCCCGAGCCAAAATCATCCATTGAAATAGCAAATCCATGTTCTTGCAAATTTGTTATTGCATCTACAACAAAATCAAAATTTTCAACAAATGCGCTCTCTGTTATTTCAAACTCTAAATCTGACGGTTCAATGCTACTTTTGCTTGTTGTCGCCAGTAGATTTTCTATCAAATTTTCGTGCATTAGTGTAATACCCGACAAATTTATGGATATTTTATAATTACTTAGCAAGGCATAATTTTCTTTTATAAACCAGCAAACTCGCTGTGTTACAAAGTAATCAAGCCTTAGTATAAACATATTGCTCTCGAATATCGGTATAAACTGGTCTGGGTAAAATATTGGAACACCGTCGCGAATCCACCTAACAAGCGCCTCCGCTCCAACTATTTTTTTAGTATTAAGGTCAACTTTAGGCTGGTAATAAACCTCAAATTCGTCGTTGAACAGTGCAGATTCCATACCAGCAACTATTTCGTTTTGCAATTTACGCTTTTGCTGCATTGCGCTTGTAAACTCTACAATTTTGTTGCCAAAACCTTTTTTCGCCAAAATTCTTGCATAGTTTGCACAATCAAGCATATAATCCAAATCTCGCTTCGGGGCATCAATAATGTATTTGCCAATACTCACGTGTATTGTATAATCGTCCACAAGAATTTGCCGCAAGGCAAGCCTAAACAGTAAATCTTGCTTAGAAGACTCCTCCAAAGCTAAGTTTTCGTTAATGGTAGGCGTTATAAAAATAAACTTATCATTTGCCTCTCTTGCAACAAGTGCACGGCTGTCAAGGCTTTGTGTAATGGAGTCTGCAAGGTGTTTTATAACACTTGAACCTTTGCTGTATCCAAAAGATTCATTAACAATTTTAAAGTTGTCTATATCAAGAAAATACAGCGTAAATTCACCACTTTTAGCATTTTCCAGCAGTTTATTCGCCCTTTCAAAAAAACCGTACTTTGAAAGCACACCCGTTAGTGCATCGTGGTTAAGGTTATAAATAAGGTCCTTTTGTCTACGTTTGTTGCTTAAATATACAACAAGAAAAAAGGCAAAAACAATCAATGAACACGCAAAAATTATATATAATAAATTATCGCTGACAACGTCGCTTATAGTTGTTTTGGGAATGTAGTGTAGCCTTGATTGCGCAATTATTCCGTCAATTTCAGTTGCATCAAGGCGCAATATTGCATTATTCAGTACATCAACAAATTCCTTGTTTGCATCTTCCGGTACATAAATTTGCATGGGCAGCTCATAATCCAGCTGTGTTGCAAAAAAGTTTTTATCTCCTTCAAGCGACATAATATACTCATTTGTTGCATTTGGAGACACAACAAAATCTACCTTTTCCGTGCGCAATGCGTTTGCCATTTCTTCTACGGTATTGTAGTACGCTATTATATAAGAACCTGTTGTTTGCAAAGTAGTGCTAAAATCTAAGTCATTGTAGTGAAGTGAGCCCACATATAAATGATCTGAACTTTCCGTTTGTGGCTCCCCTATTAGGCTAAGTGGCAAATATGCGTAGGGGTTTGTTTTATAGTATTCGTTGTCAAAGTCATTTGCATATAAAATTGATAAGCTTAAATCAGCACCTTTATATGTGCCCTCCCCTTCATTATCCTCATTAATATAATTGACCTCTATGCCCAAATCCTGCGCTATCAAGTCCATTATTTCTATTGAGACACCTTGTGCCACTCCGTTTTCATCTTGCCATTGAAACGGTGCGTTATCTTTGTTATAAAATACATTTACAAGCCCATGCGCCTGTAAAAATTCTGTTTCCTCAATAGTGTACGCTGTTTTTGCCAAATTGCTGTTGTCGCTATATTTTATGCTTAATTTTTCACCAAAGGCATAATCTTCGTTTAAAATTTCGTTCATTGCACTGTCAATTTCTTCTATTAAAGCATCGTTTGAGGGCAGTGCAAAATAATATAGTGGCTCATATCCAAGGCTTGCCACAATCTCTAGTGTATTATTTGTTCGTTTATATTCCACAAGGTGCAAATCGTAATTTCCCGCATTTATGTCCCATGCCATAACATTACGATTTTCAGATTCCACCATACTTAAATTCAAACCGTTTTGCAATGAATATTCATTTAGCAAGCTTTCATACGCATTATAGTAGCCATAATCTTCTATTCCTATAACGCTTTGTTCAATTTTCTCAAAATCATTAAAAGCAATACCTGAATTACGCGGTGCTGTTATTACAATTTCCGCACCGGAAACAGGATTTTGTGTTTTGATATAGTTGTTTGTAAAGGTATCCGAGGCAGATAGCGGCCCTATCAAATCAATTTCTCCGCGCTGTAACATCTCAAAACCTGTTTTCGGTGTTACGCTTACATGCTGAAATTCATAGTTTGTGTATTCTTCAATTTCAGTAAAATAGTCGTACCCCACACCACTATTAACAGCATCATTAGTGCTAACAATATGTTCTGAGCCCTCTATATACCCTACCTTTATAACGGCAACTTCAGCCGGCAAATCGCCTTGTTCAAATGCAAAACTACTTGTTGCAAGCAGGGTACAAAGCAATATTAAAATTAAGATTTCAAACGATATCTTTTTCATTTATATCCTCTTATCGAAATATTTTCAAACCCTTACAGTAAACTTTATAATTTACGCAGTTTTCATGCTTTTCTTAAATGAAGTGTAGTTATATTTTACCCCTTTTTACTATATTTTACAAGTGTTTTTACTGTTATTTTATGTTAATAAAATAAACCGCCATTTAAAGCGTAATTTTTAAGAATTTATAGCTGTTATTTATTTAGACATCTCTATGTACAGTCTATAAGGTAATTTTTACATTTGTGAAATTTTTATTAAATGCTTTTATTTGCAAAGGAAATGTGCTACAATTAAAATGCGTAAGAGTGGTTGTTTAACTTTAAGCTTACTGCCATTTCTTATAAAACCATCACAAAATAATTCAGCAAATAGTTGGAGGCTAACGTTTGAGAAATATTGATAAGCAATTGGAATTTTTAGGTATTGTTGACGAATACATACAAAGCCCGCTTGTTCAAACCTTAAAAGAGAAAAAGGGGCATAACGGAGCAATTGACAGGTACGAACACAGTTTGACAGTCGCATATAAAAGTTATAAAATAAGCAAGAAATTAGGGCTTGATTTCGAGTCTGCCGCAATTGGCGGTTTGCTTCATGATGTAGGAATATATGATGATGTTTCCACAAAAATTAAAAAAGCACTCGATGTAATAAAACATCCTAAACTTTCTGAAAACTTAGCGAAAGACAATTTCAACCTCACAAGTAAGCAGACAAATATAATTAAAAGCCATATGTGGCCAATTTGTCTTTTTACCCTACCCACTAGTGCAGAGGCACTTATTGTTAACGCAATGGATACATATTGTGCGGCAGTAGAGTACCTACATTTACATAACAGGTTTATGAAAAGTAAGGAAACATATATTTTCGCATACTAAATATTTTTTGCAATAAAATAGCAACGTTACATAATCAGGTGCCCCAAAAGCCGCTTTTTCGCAAAGCTGACTTTTGAGGCACCTTATCCATTGTTTACAGCATATACTGCTTTTATTGTGTTTACACAAGGTAAAATACTTTTACAAAATTATGCAAATGAGCCCTGAACAACCCTCGTTTATAACTCTTTCCACTGTTTCAGCCATGCGCCCCCTTGCCTCCGGTGGCATATTTAGTAGTTTGTTTTGCAAGCCCTCATTAACAAGCTCGTGCAAGCTCTTACCGAAAATATTGCTCTGCCATATTTTAAGCGGCTCTGACTCAAAGTCTGCAAGCAAGCTCTTGACGAGGTCTTCCGACTGGCTCTCCGTACCCACAATTGGTGAAACTTCCGTATGTATATCAGCTTTCATCATATGTATTGCTTGGTACAAACAGAAGTTTTACCTTTTCTTGATATAGCGTACTTTTTCTCTTCATCAAGCACTTTAAAATATACTTTTAAATTAATTTTACGCTTTTCGTCTGTTTTGTAAACCTCTATTTTGTCAAGCATTGCATCAATAATAGCTGTGTCAAAACCGTCGTTAAAATCGAGTTCATCGGCAATTACTTTTCTTAAAGTTTCAACTGTTTTGCTCACATCTTTGTTTCTTTCTTGCTCTTGTTTAAGCTCAGCAATTTTAATTTCCACTTTGCTAATCTCGTCATTAAAAGCATTGTTTCGCTTTTTAAACTCACTATCGGAGAGTGCGCCCTTTATGCTCAAATCAAGGAGTTTATCTTTTTTTTGCATAGTCTCGTTTATTTGTGTTTGCAATTTTACAATGTCTTGTTTCATATCCGAAACACTTGCAACAGAGGAATATATTTTTACAAGCTCATTTGTAATTTCCGCCTTGTCTTTGATTATTTCATTGTAAGCATCTCGTATTATATCATCAATTTCGCTTGTGTAAACAACAGGTGATGCACAGCCGGCTTTGCCTTTTTCGGCATATAATTTACACTGCCACAACTCTTTATCGCCTGTTTTGTATTTGTACAAAGCCCTGTAATAGTACGTTTTATGCTCACCGCAAATAATTTTACAGCTGTATTTATACTTGTTGCTGTAACTGCTCGGGTTCTCAGAGGACTGCTTTTTACCGCGCTTATTCAAAATATCATTTGCCTTTTGCCAAAGCTCCTCAGATACAATTGCAGGCACATTTTCCTCGTCCTTATACATAACCCAATCTTCTTGCTCAAAAATTTTGCGCTCGTTGCTGCGGTAGTCGTATTTATGCGACTTATTACCGCAATAATAGCCCTTGTATTTGGGGTTTACAAGTATATTTTTAATAGTGGAAAAAGAAAAATCATTGCCCTTTGTATTTTTAAAGCCACCCTCGTTTAAAGCGGCGGCTATACTGCGTATACCCAGCTTATCTACTGCATACAGCTCAAATATTTTTTTGACGACCTCGGCTTCTTCGGGGTCAACAATTAGTTTGCCAGCTTGTTTCTTGTAGCCCCAAATTCTACTGTTTCCGAGCACAACACCATTTTCAATTGCGCGTTTAAACCCAAATTTAACGCGCTCCGATATTTTACGCACCTCGTCTTGCGCTATGCTCGACATAATAGTTAAACGAAGCTCGGCATCGGGCATGAGCGTGTTAATGTTGTCGCTTTGAAAAATAACACCTACCCCGTTTTTTAAAAGCTCCCCTGTGAATTTTATACTGTCAAGCGTGTTGCGCGAAAAGCGTGAGATTTCTTTTGTTATGATTAAATCGAATTTATCAAATTTGCTGTCATCAATCATTTTTAAAAAGGCCTCACGCTTTAAAACGCTTGTCCCACTTAAAGCCTCGTCAATATAACCATCGACATAAATCCAGTTAGGGTTTTTGCCTATAAAGTCTGTGTAATAATTAATTTGGTTATTGAGGGAGTGCGCTTGCTCGTCGGTGCCTGTTGAAACACGAGCATAGAAGGTTACTTTTAGAGGTAAGTCGTAGATGGATTTGCCCATGCCGAGTTCTTTTCGTAGGTTGTATAAGTCCATATTTTGTACATCCTTTTTAGATTGTATGCTAAATTTGAAATATTAAATTATGTTGCGTTTGATTGTAAAATAGGTTGAAGTGATTTTCAAGTAAAATTTGTATTTACAACTTATTTTATGGCGTGGCAGAGCCACATGCCAATTTATATTAGCTTATCTTTGATGGTAAATTTTTAATTAAAATTTCATTTACTTTTATGTACATTTCTTCACTTATTACGCCTTTCAAGTAAAGGCTTTTATTTACGGCAAGTTTTATGTCTGTTTTTGCGGATGTTATATTTATACTTATTTCGCTTGGGTTATATGTTGTGTTGGCCTCGTTTGTAGCACTAATATTATTTGGTGTGCTCGTTGTTGTTACATTATATATTATGCTTGCTTGGTTTGTAAAACTCATTTCGCTCATTACCCCACCCCTTTTTCTAATTAATATGAAAAGGTAGTGTTTTATATTCGCTATTTGCGCATTGGCTTTATTGAATTTTATGTATATAAAACACTTTACTTGTCACTTATCGTGAAATATGGGTGGGGTTGGGTAGTGGGTAATTGAAAATATAATTAACATTTTTTTTTGCAAATAAAAATAATCATCATCTTTATTCACATTAATTGTAGCAAGCTTTGCCCAAAGATAAAAGGCTTGTGTTTTCTACGTTCCGGCAACGGAGTTTTATCCCTCGCCTATCGTAAAAAACACAAGCCTTTTTGTACTAATTTTAAAATTGTAATTTTGTATTGAGTATTTACATTGTATTTCAAAACAAACTTGCAAGCAAGGCAGACCTGTACACACCGCTCTGCTTTGCCTACTGTGAGCAAGCCCCCAGATCTCGAGATCGTCCCGCAAAGCGGGACGGCTGTGCATTCTAATTCCATTAATAAATTATACGTACAATATTTTATTAATTTATTAAGTAAACTACAAAATATTATAAACTCAATACCAATTTGGTATTGAGAAATTTCGACAAACAACATAATCATCAACTATACATATGTGCATTAAACATTATAATATTTATTTTGAAACAAAAAACAACAAGTTAAATTTGAAAACAACTAATTACATAATAGCGTAAAACTAATCTCTTTTAAACAAATCTCTTGTGTAAACTTTATTTTCCACATCATTTAAAGCTGTGTCTATTCTATTTGCAATAATTACATCAGATCTTCTTTTAAACTCTTCTAAATCATTAATAATTTCATCACCAAAGAATGTTGTACCATTTTCAAGAGATGGTTCAAAAATAACAATTTTTGCTCCTTTTGCTTTTATACGTTTTATAACGCTTTGTATTGCACTTTGCCTAAAATTGTCGCTGTTTGACTTCATTGCAAGCTTAAATATGCCTATTGTAGGAGGCACTTTATCAGATAAATTATATTCATCATATTCAAAATAATTTGCCATTTTAAGCACATTGTCTGCGATAAAATCTTTACGTGTTTTGTTAGATTCAACTATTGCACTCATTATATTTTGTGGTATATTGTTGTAATTTGCCAAAAGCTGTTTTGTATCTTTGGGCAGGCAATATCCACCATAACCAAAACTAGGGTTATTATAGTGGTCACCTATACGTGGGTCAAGACTTATACCCTCTATTATACTTTTAGAATCGAGATTTTTTTCTTGCGCATATGTATCGAGCTCATTGAAAAAAGCAACCCTCATAGCCAAATAAGTATTTGCAAAAAGCTTTATAGCTTCAGCTTCAGTCGAGTTTGTATATACAACTGAAATATCTTGTTTTAATGCACATTCTTTAAGTAATTGTACAAAGGTGTGGGCTATATCATTTTTAGCACCAACAACTATTCGTGATGGATACAAATTGTCATATAAAGCCTTGCCTTCCCGTAAAAATTCCGGAGAAAAAAATATATTTTCAAAATTATATTTTTCTTTAATTTTAGCAGTAAATCCAACAGGTATTGTAGATTTAATTATAATATTTGCACTGCTATTAATTAAAATAATTTTTTCTATTGCCTTTTCAACAGTGGCGGTGTTAAAATAATTTTTCTCAGGGTCATAATCCGTTGGAGTAGCGACAACAACAAAATCCGCGTTTTCACATGCTGCGTCGTAACTTAGAGTTGCAGTTAAATCTAAGCTTTTATTTAGCAAATAATCTTCTATTAGCTCATCTTTAATCGGAGATATTTTATTGTTAATCATATCAACTTTTTCTGGTATGATATCAACCGCAAATACTTCGTGTTTTTGTGCAAAAAGCACAGCAAGTGAAAGGCCAACATAGCCTGTGCCGATTATTGATATTTTCATAAGAAATCACCTTTTTGTTATAATATTATACTCATGGAATTAGATTACTTATACCTATAAAAATCTTATTAATTGTTTCAGATATAGTGTTAATCTAATGTAATTAACATATCCTCGCCAATACGATTATTCCGCTCCAAAATTTTAACTCATACTCTTTTCGGGGACAAGTCAACGTGAAACTTACTGCCACATAACCCACAACCCACAACTAACAACGATAGCATTTGCAAATATTTAAAATCCTCCATAAATATCTATAAACTTTGAAAATGTTTGCAAATTAATATCTTTATCCGATTGTATAACTTTTTCAAGACCACCTATTTCCTCTAAAGGCCATACAATTCCGATTCCTTCATCATTCCACTTAATTCCATCATCATATTGTAAATCAAAAAATTCATCACATTTATAACAAACTAATGAATCTTCAATTGCCATAAATCCGTGTCCACACCCATGTGGAATTAAAAGTTGTTCTTGATTTTCTCCAGTTAATTCAAACGCTAACCATTTTTTAAATGTTGGACTACTTTTTCTTAAATCAACCACTACATCAAAAATTTTTCCATCAATACATCTAACTAACTTTGCTTGTTGTACAACTCTCTGAAAATGCAATCCTCTTACAACACCCTTATGAGACTTTGTGTAAAATATTTCCTTCAAATCATGAATAACCCCATTTTTCTCAAATATCTCCTTTGAGTAATCTTTAGTAAAAAAGCCTCTTTTATCACAAGAATTAAAAGGAATAATTTTTATAAGACCATCTATTTCTGTTTTAATAAATTCAAACTGTTGCATCATTTACTCTTCCTTTTCTATTTTGTTGTTTAGATGCAAATACGTTTTTTTGCAACCATCAGCAAAGTTAACTTTCGCTTTAAATCCTGTATGTAATTCTGTTTTGTCACAGTTAAATGTACTAAGTGGCAAGTTAGTTCCCGTGAATGGTATGTCGCCGAAAACAAAATCCAAATTCGGTGCTACTGCATTTTTCATCTCAATTAAAAATTCTTTAAGTGGCTTTGCATTAGAGCTACCTATAATATATTCATGAAATGCTTTTCCATTTTCACCAATTAATCTAAATGCTATTGCTACATCATCTATATACACAAAATCATAATTTTGTGTACCCGATGTGAATTGAGGGTTTTCACCTCTAATACATTTTTTAAGAGTTGAATTAACTAAACGCGGGCTATCTTCTCCTATTCCATAGGCATTTGTAATAATACCCCAAATTAAATCAATCCCAATATTTGCAGCAACAGACATCGCCATCATATGCGCTACAACTTTGCCACTTCCATAAATATAGCCTAAGCCTGGTTTATTACCATCATTATAGCAGGCTGCCAAAGCTTCATATTCTGTTATGCTTCCGGCGCAAACAAATTTTTTACAAGACAATTTTTTAGCAGTATATAAAGCATCTATTGTCCACTGGGCATTTTCCAATTGTAAAGCAGTATCAAATCTGTCATCTCCAGCAGAACCCTGCCAAGCAAAGTGATAAAACATGTCATATTCTTCACCAGATAATTTATCAACTAAACTTGTTATATTTGCTAAATCACAAAACACAAAACTTAGTTTTTCACTTTCATCAAGCTCTAGAATTATATTTTGCCTGCCTACTACCAAAACTTCATGACCGGCTTTTAGCAACTCCTTAGTTACAGCATAACCTATAAATCCAGTAGCACCAGTTACAATACTCCTCATAATAATCCACTTTCTTAATTTAGTGCTTTAATAATAATCTCAGCCATATAATCAATCATTTCATTTGTCATTCCTGGATATACTCCAACCCAAAAACTTTGGTTCATAATTCTATCAGTCACGTTTAAGTCACCAACAACTCTATAGCCTTTACCACTCACTCTCATTTCATCAAAGCAAGGGTGTTTTATTAAGTTTCCGCTAAAGAGCAATCTCGTTTGAATATTGTGCTTTTCAATAAATCTTACTACATCTTCTCTTGAAACTGTGCAATTTTCTTTAACTGTAATTAAAAAACCAAACCACGATGGAACAGAGTTTTCTTCAGCTTGTGGTAATATTAATTTGTCGCTAACAGGTAACAGTGCATTATATAGTCGTTCCCAATTTTCACGGCGTCGTGTTATAAAAGTTGGGAATTTTTTTAATTGCTCACAACCTATAGCAGCTTGCATATCTGTAACTTTCAAATTATATCCAAAATGGCTGTAAACATATTTGTGGTCATAGCCTTTAGGTAATTCTCCATATTGCCCGTCATATCTATGTTGACATAAATTATCAACCCCCGAAGGACAACTACAATCTCTGCCCCAATCTCTAAAACTATTAACTATTTTATGTAGCAGAGCGTCATTTGTGTAAACCGCTCCACCTTCTCCCATTGTCATATGGTGAGGTGGGTAAAAACTACTTGTACCAATGTCTCCTATTGTACCTGTGTACTTTTCTTCACCATTAATTGTATATGTGCTACCTAAAGCGTCGCAGTTATCTTCTATAAGCCACAGATTATATTTATCACAAAAAGATTTAACGGCATTCAAATTAAAGGGATTACCCAAAGTATGTGCTATCATAACCGCCTTGGTTTTTTTGCTGTATGCTTCTTCTAATTGTGTTACATCTATATTATATTGTGGTATTGTAACATCAACAAAAACAGGAATAGCACCATATTGAATAATAGGTGTAACCGTAGTTGGAAAACCTGCAGCAACAGTGATAACTTCATCTCCACGCTTAATACATTTTTCACCTAAAATTGGAGAGGTCAATGCCATAAATGCAAGCAAATTAGCAGATGAACCGCTATTTGTAAGGCTTGCATATTTCACCCCAAGCCATTTAGCAAATTCTTTTTCAAATTCATCTGCATATCTTCCGGTCGTAAGCCAAAAATCCAACGATGAATCAACTAATGCACACATTTCTTTTTCATCAAAAACTCTTGCGGCATATGTAATTCTATCTCCCTCGACAAATGCTTTGTCATTAACTTTAAACTGCTCATAATAATTCTTCACCATGCCTAAAATTTCTTGTCTTGCCTGGTTTTCATTATTCCATTTACTCATTTAAACCTCCACAGTAAAATTCTTCAATTTGTTTTTCAGTCACAAATATAATGTCTTTATTTTCACTATATGCTTTTTCCCATTCAACTATTTTTTCAATTGCTTTTTCAATGTTCCATGTGGGTTTCCATGAAAATTTATGTTTAATTTTCGAACAGTCAAGTTTTAAAAAATTAGCTTCATGTGGTCCATTTGTGCTTATATTTTCCCAAGTAATATTGTTTTTCCATTTTTTGCAAAACAAATCAACTAGTGTTGATGTTTTTACACAGTCGCTATCGTCCGGCCCAACATTATACCAATCTGCAAAAGAGCAGTTTTCATACTGCTTTTGTACTATCATTAAATATGCAAAAAGTGGCTCTAGAACGTGCTGATATGGTCTTATTGAATTAGGATTTCTAATAATAATTGTCTCACCATCCACTGCAGCTTTTATGCAATCTGGTATAATTCTGTTTTTTGCAAAATCTCCACCACCTATTACATTTCCTGCTCTTGCTGTGGAAATCGCAACAGATCCACTGGCAAAAAAACTTGATTTATAACTGTGTGTTACCAATTCAGAGCATGACTTTGAATTAGAATAAGGGTCATAACCATCTAACAATTCATTTTCACGGTATCCCCATTCCCATTCATTATTTTTATATACTTTATCTGTTGTTACATTTAAAAAGCTTTTAACAGTGTCACATTGCCTAACACATTCTAGTATATTTACAGTACCCATCACATTTGTTTCATAAGTATATTTTGGGTCTTTATAGCTGTCTATAACAAGTGGTTGTGCAGCAAGATGTATTACAATTTCAGCTTTAGTTTCACAAAACACTTTAAATAATTTATCATAATCTCTTATGTCACCTATAATTGAACTCATCTTGCTTTCTAATTTAAGAATATTAAATAAGTTCGGTTCTGTTGGTGGCGATAAAGAATAACCAGTTAATTTTGCACCTGCATCAATTAGAATTTTTGAAAGCCATGCTCCTTTAAAACCGGTGTGTCCCGTTAAAAAAACGTTCTTATCTTTAAAAAATTTTAAATCTAACATTAATCAGTCCAAACTTTCCAAGGTGCAGTTCCTTTTTTCCATAGTTTTTCTAACTGCTCTTTTTCTCTTACAGTATCCATACATTGCCAAAATCCATCATGTTTATATGCCATCAATTGTCCAATTTTTGCAACTGTTTCAAGTGGTGTTCTTTCTAATATTGTATTATCGTTATCTATATAGTCCACAAATTCTGGTTGACACACCATATAGCCAATATTTATAAGATTCCCATCGCCTGCCGTTTTTTCTCTAAATTCATTTATTGTTCCATCTTCTTTAATATCTAAAACACCAAAACGTTGGTCTGCATTATATGCTGACATTGTAATAAGTTTGCCATGTGATTTGTGAAATCCCACAAGTTCTGTAATATTTATATCTGAAACTCCGTCACCATAAGTAAGCATAAAAGGTTTATTGTCAATATAATCTTTTATGCGTTTAACTCTACCACCAGTCATTGTGTTTAAACCTGTATCCACAACTGTTACTTTCCATTGTTCTGATGATGATTTATGAATAGTAATATCATTTTTACCTTTTGTAAAATCAAAAGTTACATCTGATGTATGTAGAAAATAATCTGCAAAATATTCTTTAATTACATGTTGTTTATATCCTGCACAAATTATAAAATCATTAAAGCCATGTGCAGAATATAGTTTCATGATATGTAAAATTATAGGCATACCACCCAGTTCTACCATTGGTTTAGGTTTGAATTGACTTTCTTCTGAAATTCTTGTCCCAAATCCACCAGCTAAAATAACAACTTTCATTTTAATTATACTCCTTTATCTTATAATAGATATTACTATATGTTAAGCCTAATATGTCACCAAATATATTTATGATTCTATAAATTACAATACCAAACATCAATACTTCCATATTAAACAATTGCGCTAAAATTAATGATAGCGCCAATTCTCTTACCCCAATTCCACCGGGAGCTCCTGGCGTAATAAATCCAACAATCCATGATAATGAAAACGCCCCCATTATTATCAATAAATCACTTAACAAAAAATTTAAATCTAAAATAAAAATTAAAACACCTATATATATTAAAGAACTATACAATGAAACACAAATATAATATAATGCACTAAAAATATATATTTTTATATTTTTAGTGTTAAAAATGTTTTTGATAACATTAGTATATTTCACACTAAACTTCAATATAAAGAACGTAATAAAAACTATAAATACAATTAATAAAGCTATTATGTATAAATTGTCGCTAATAAATTCTTTAAAATATTCATTCCAATACACCATAAAGCCTGGAAAATATAAAATTACACCGACTATGAGAAAACCAAAAATATTAAATAAAATCTCAAGAATCGTACAGCAAACCACTAACAAATGATCTAACTTGTGTGTTACTGCAATTTGATTTCTACCAATATATTGAAACACATTCCCCGGCAAATATTTTAAAACATTTGACTTGCTCCAAACTTTTGTAACTTCGCTAAAAGGAATATCACAACCTGTAAATACATAGATAAATTTTTTCCATGGTAAACCCGCTAAAAAAACCGAAAACGCATACAGTAGCGAAAAGATTAATATAAAACAAATACTTTTTATATTGAATAACACACTGTAATCAATGTCAAATTCAAAAAAACGCTGTATTACAAAAACAATTGCGAGTATCGCAAGAATATTCCCTAATATTTTAATGAGATTTTTTTTCATATAATTCATTTATAATTTCTTTCATACTATCAAGATAAACATTTACTGAAAAATTATTTTGATAAATACTATTCGCACTTAATATTCGATTTTTCAATTCAACTTTATCTGCATGATATATTTTTTCTATGGCAGCAGCAATATCTATGGGATTACAACTGCACATGTATATATTTTTATCAGAAAAAAATTCATTAACTGCTTTAGAATAACAAGTTAATAAGTTTACTTTAAGTGCGGTGGCATCTACAATTTTGTTTACTAACACATTTTTTGCTTTATCGGAATCCCCAAAATTGCCCAATGCTAAATCACAATTTTCTTGTAGAAAAGGCAGCATTTTTCCGTTTTTAAAAGTAAATGTGTCGATAAACTCATAGTTTTGCAAATTACTGTCTTGGGCATATTCTCTATATTTCTTTCCTTTGCTTTCATCATTACCCAAAAAATAAAAATTTATTTGATATTGTTTTTCCTGTAAAATTTTAATTGCATCCATTATATTAAATAATCCATGTAAAGGTAAATATGTACCCCACCAACAAATGTTTAACGATTGTTTTTCTCCTGCAACAAATTTAGAATTTATTTCGCCTAATTTTTCTGAACATAATGGCACAATTCTAAATTTTTCTTTGTATGGGTTTTCTTTTATTAAACTACAATATCTATCACGTTCTGTTTCATTTAAAAAAACAACAACACTACCAATTGACATAAAATATTTGTCCATTAATTTTGCAATACTTGCCATTATGCCTTTGTCTTTAAAAAGTTTTCTATCTAATATTACCGTATCATAAACAGAAACATAATATTCTACTATAATTTTTTTGCAAAAAATTTTTGATATTAGTAACTCATAAAATATATTTATGTCGACATTAAGTGTAGTAACATAAACAATATTGCTTTGTGCAATAGTTAAAAATGCTGTAAAAAAACTTCTCAAATATCTTATTATTGGATTATTTATTGTAAAAGAGTTGTAAAAAAGCTTGTACTCATTTGTATTATCCAATATCATTTTAATAAAATTTTGAGTTCTATAAGCACCTCTTGCTTCACCTATTATATATACTTTTTTGCATTTGCTTTTCAAGATTAAAACGCCTTTCTTTACTACATTTACAATCAACTAAATATTATTTATTTTTCTAAATTCTTTTTAAGATTATATCTTATATCTTCCATGATTTTTCTATTTGCTGCTATTAAATCAGACAATAGACCTATAATAATTGTTTGAAATCCCATTAAGACAAAAATTGCAGTAAAAATTAAAGACTGTACATTTCCATCGCCATCACCATTAAAAAACAAATATAAATATCTAACTCCCGGTATTAATCCTACAATGAGTAAAGTCATTCCTATTATTCCAAAAAATTTAAGCGGTTTATACATCATAAATGAGCGTATAATAACCATAGATGAACGCTGCATATATTTCCACATACTTGAAAACAGCCTTGATGGGCGTGTTTCCGGGTTTGTACTAATTGGCACAGAGGATATTGCCATTTTGTTGTGCCCTGCTTGGATAATTGTCTCAAGCGTGTATGTATACTCATTAATTACATTAATTCTAAGTGCCGCCTCTTTGGAGTACGCCCTAAAGCCACTCGGTGCATCTGGGATATCAGTGTTTGAGGCAACACGAACAACCCAGCTACCAAGCCTTTGAAATTTCTTTTTCTTCCATGAAAAATGCTCTGTGTCATCAATTGGGCGCTCGCCAATAACAATATCGCTCTCGCCGTTTATTATAGGCTTTACTAATTTTTCAATATCCGCGCCACAGTACTGGTTGTCGGCATCTGTATTTACTATGATGTCTGCGCCCAGTCTTAGGCATGCGTCTATACCTGCCATAAAGCCCTTTGCAAGCCCTCTGTTGCGTGTTTGCTTAACAACGTGGTTTATGCCAAGCTCTTTTGCCACTTCAACTGTTTTGTCCTTACTGCCGTCATCAATAATTAGATATTCAATTTCGTCGATGCCGTCAATTTGTTTTGGCAAGTCCGCAAAAGTCTCCGGCAGTGTTTTTTCCTCGTTGTAGCATGGTATTTGAATTATTAGTTTCATGTAACATCCCTCTCAATTTCTATATTCTTCACCGATATACCAAGTATTCTGTCATCGTCTGAAACTCCTGATTCCTTTGGTGATTTTGCATCGGGAGTCTCAATTGTAATAGTTTGCACTCCTGTATCAGACAAAACATCTGCCGGAATTACAATGTCGTGATTAAATATATCGTTGTGCTCAAATGTATATATTTTTTGACCGTTTACATAAATTTCGCTGCTATCTGCCATGCTATAGCCCTGTACATCAAGTCTCATTACCAAATCTTCATCGGTTGCCGGAATTAGCACATCAAAAGAAGATTTATCCGTCGTCCAAATAGACTCACCTTCATGCAAATTCCAGTTTACCATGTTAAAACTTGTAGGGGCATCAAGGTTAACAGTAGTAACACCATCGTAAGTGGTTAACTTAATGTGATTAACCAAAACCCCAAGAACTCTTGTGTCATCAGATAAACCAAGCTCCTCAGGTGATTTTGCGCCCGGTGTTTCAATTGTAATAGTTTGCATTCCATTGTCTGCTAAAAATTCTGACGGTAAGGTAACTTGATGTGACATATTAACATGTGGGGCAAGTGTTGCAACTTTCTTTCCGTTAAGTAGAATATCAGAATCTCCATTACTTAGTGATGCAGACGATTTTATATCCATAATTATATCTTTATCTGTGTCTTCCAAAAGAAACTCAAATGAAGATGCTTCTGTTGTCCAACATACACCATCTTCCGGTAAATTCCAATTTTGCAAACCAAAAAACTTAGCACTTTCATCATCTGCAAAATCCATTATCAGACTGTCAACTAGATAATTCTCTCGTTGTACAATGCCGGATATTGAAAAACTTGCTATGTCAATTGCATACTCATTTGTGTCAGTGCTTTTCCCAAGCTCACTTGGAGAAACAGCATCAGGAAACTCCATATTGAGAAACAACATGCCGTCATTTAATAAATCTTTATCTACTAGCACACTAATTGTTCCGGGGTTAATAAGTGTTTTGTCAAATAAAACTTTTTCGCCAATTTTTGCAACAACTTGCTGGCTATCATTAAAAACAGACTGAACATATATGTCTATATAAACATCTTGAGACTGTTCACCAACATAAAATGCCGCAGTTAGTTCATCTCCGATAGTCCACGCATGATTTTCTTCGTTATCAAAATATACACCTGCACCAACATATGTGCTCAGAGTTTCCAAAGGTGTTGTAACACCTATTTCCTCTCCTAATGTGTAATTGAGTCCTGCATTGTCAAATGAAAACGCTTGATACGTATAATGATAATTGTTATACGCACTTTCAACAAGAACATATTGATTTTCATTATTAGAATTTTCGAATATAAAGGGCAATTCTTTTTCTGCAAAAATAAAATCACCATTTTTAATGTTAGCTTCACCAGAGCTTATAACATGCACTGTGTCTTTTAGTAAAAAAGACTGCGCATCAAAAATATTATATTGTATAGAAACCTTATCTTCTTCAGGATAAGTAATATAATAATAATCCGTTTGAGAATCACTATTATTTAAAATATCAAAATGCACTTGTTTAAAGCCATCAGATTTTCTTACAGTTCCATGTATACCTAGGTTATTATTTGATAATAAAAATAAGGCGACTATTAAAAGCACAATATATTGTAAAAAGTTATATTTACTAAATAATGTACTTAAATAAATTAGCCACCATATAACAATTGGAACAAGAATAAAAATCAAAGTACTGTATTCATTTTCTGTTAACCAAACCAAACTTATTGTTGACGGCGCTGTAATGATGTTATAGTTCCCCAATTTTTCATAGGTACTAAGTATTAAGCCTATTATAGTTGCGCTCACAAAACTAATTACACTAAAGGCAACACCTAATTTTAGCAATAAATTTTTATTTCGTCTAATATCTTGCACAAACTGTGCAAAACCTATAATTAAAACTAACACATAAATTGATGCACTATATCTTGTGTAAAAAACAAAATCCAGCCTAAGCTCACTATCATAGAAAAAAAATAAGGTTAGCGCTATCATTCCAAGTAGTGATAAAAATATGTAGATAGATACAAAATCAAACAATTTTAATGTTTTTGTTTTTATGCAGTTTATAATAATTTTTACGGTTTTATATACAAAGTAATACCCCATAAAAAATGTACCAAGCCCCAAATTATATATTTGACCTAGCCCAATTACTACAAAATTTTTAAAAGTATCAAGATTTATTGACAATAGTCCACTAGCAAAAGAAGAGTATGTATTTGCTTGACCTGCACCACTGTTTTGGTAGTAAAGGTTGCTTTTTAAATAACTGTTCAACAGTTCCGTAGCTGCAAAACAAGCGATAATAATTGCACAAAACACTAAGAGGTTATAAATGCTAACTTTTTTTAGTTTATATAGCAAAACCATGCCGAGAACCATGCAAAAAATTATGGGTAGTGTGCGCATGTGTACGGTGTACATATAGCCATAAATTAATGCTAAAATTATAATTTTTAAATAATTTGGTTTTTCAAATATTGAGACAATTAACCATATTGATAAAGAAAACAGAAAATTTAATAATACTTCTCCCCAAACTTGAGTTATATAGATTGGTATGCCAAAACTAAAAGAAGCAATTATACATGGAATTAGGAGTTTAAGGTCTATTACATTATCTTTTACACTCCCAAAGAGTTTTTTAGCTGTTTTGTAGTTTATAACAAATGCTAAAAGAGTGAGCACAATATTAATAAGATGCGTTGCAGATATAAACGCATCCCCATATTCAAAAATGTAGAAAAGAGGAATAAGCAACAGTGAATAGCCTGCAGAATAATACGGCATTGCTATCATATTTTCCGCCCAGCCAAAGCCTGCTAAAAAGGCGGCATTCGAAATATAGCCAAACTCATCATGT
Source organism: uncultured Bacteroides sp. (assembly GCA_964371675.1). Lineage (GTDB taxonomy): Bacteria > Bacillota > Clostridia > Oscillospirales > Ruminococcaceae > Ruthenibacterium. The sequence goes on from CAYJNL010000010.1 coordinate 22,221, forward strand.
GTTGCCATTATGGTGGAGATATCACCCCAATTTTGAAAATAGACAAGAAACATAATAAAACAAGTTGCAATTAACACATTGTTTTCGCTAAATATGTTTATTTTATTTGAAGTTTTTATTTCAACATTCTTTTGCATATTTTGGCGCTCTCTCTTTATTATTATTCTACTTATCACAGAAAACCACTATCTGCTACAAGCTAGTGGTCTTCAATAGTGAAATCAAAATTGCTATAATTTCGGGTTATTTTATAACTCCGTCAACTAACTCGTCAACAAAAATTGAATTGATACCATTAAACGCATATTCAACGTAATTATGTGATTTCATAATATCTATTATTTCTTGATTTTTAGGGCTTACTAAAATATTTGGGCTGTACGGTATCATTTCACATATAATAATCAGCGGCCTGAATTTTTTGAAATCTATCGAATTTATAATTTCAACTTCATTGCCTTCAATATCAATGTTTAAAATTGTTAAATCTTTACCCTGAAAATATTCTTCTAATATTTCATTAACAGTTATAGCCTCTACTCTAACAATAGAATCTACTTTAAGCGCAGGATTTAAACTTATTGCATTGTCAATTTCATCTTTATCCATTGACGACAAACCTATGTCATTTAAAATGTAAAAATCTAATGGCTCACTGCCTTTGCTCATAATACATTTGTTAATTACAACATCATTTGGGCGTTCTCTTTTTAATATTTCACACAAATTAGGGTTTGCCTCAACCAGTACGCCATTTTTGCAATTTTCGTATGCGAAAAATGTATTGCTTAAAACTCGAGGCTGGTTTGCCCCTAAATCAAGGTATGTCACATCTTCTAAGTTTATTTTTAATGCAGCAAAAATAAACCGCATAATGTTGTCTTCACCTGACTGTGCAAAGCTTGGTATTGCCTCTACAAAATTAAGGCTATTATTGGTAACACCTGTACGCTTTGTTCCAAATCTTGCAAATTCTTCGCTAAAAACAATATCTTTAAATAAGTCTTTTTTGTATATACCTTCTTTAAATGCTCCTGTCTCCGGTTCACGGTTTAACAATGTTTTATAAAATGCTATAAACTCCTGCTCATCAGCAACTTGCAGTTTTTCTTGTGCCGCTATACGGTCAGAAAAGCCTTGCATATTTTGCTCCATATTGTGCAAACGCTCTAATACCTCACTCTGGCTTAACACCATACTGTCTAAATTTTCTTCAAGCACATTAGATCTGTTTTGAAGTTCGGACATTAAAGCTTTCACTTCATCCATCTTAGTTTTAACATCATTTTCCAAATTTTTAGCAGTCTCATTTATATCACTTAATAAACTTTTATTTAAAAGCTGAAGTTGCTTTATCTCTTTCTCAAAATTTATTTGTGACTTTAAATTATTAAAATTAATTTTTTTCGCCCCCATATCCTATAAGTTAATTCTATTTACATTTTGTTAAAAAATCTTCATACGCTAGTTTAACGCCCTCTTCAAGCTCTACTTTATGCTTAAAGCCAAGGCTGTGAAGTTTTGAAACATCCAAAAGTTTTCTCGGTGTTCCGTCAGGTTTTGTGCTATCCCAAACAATTTTTCCTTCATATCCCACAATTTTTGCAACTAGGTGTGATAAATCGTAAATAGAAACATCTGTACCTGTGCCAATATTTACTGTCTCGTTGCCGCTGTATGTTAGCATTAAATGCACACATGCTGCCGCTAAATCGTCAACATATAAAAACTCTCTCAATGGTTTGCCTGTGCCCCAACACAAAACTTCCGGTTTGTTTTGCACTTTTGCTTCGTGAAATCTGCGAATAAGCGCAGGGAGAACATGGCTGTTTTCAGGGTGATAATTATCGTTTGGACCATATAAATTTGTTGGCATAACGCTTATATAATCTGTTTTATATTGATTATTTAGGTACTCGCAATACTTTAAACCACAAATTTTTGCAAGTGCATAGCCCTCATTTGTTGGCTCAAGGCTACTTGTAAGCAAGCTATCTTCTGTAATTGGCTGTGTTGCCATGCGTGGGTAAATGCAGCTACTACCTAAAAATAATAACTTTTTAACGCCATTTTCATACGCTGCTTTAATAACATTCATCTCTAAAATCATGTTGTCATACATAAAGTCTGCCATGTACTCGCTATTTGCAAAAATGCCACCTACTTTTGCGGCACATAAAAAAACATATTCCGGCTTCTCTGTTTTAAAAAACTCTTCAACATCGGCTTGACGTCTTAAATCAAGCTCTTTTGATGTTTTTGTTATAATATTTTCAAAATTGTTTTCGGTTAAATCTCTAATAATAGCAGAACCAACCATTCCATTATGACCTGCTACGTAAATTTTCGAATTCTTTTTCATTTTTACAACTCCAATTGTTTATTTTATATGGATTTCATTTATTAATACAGCTAAATCTCTATTGTCAGCGCTTTTTTTATCAGCTTTGGCAGGGTTATAGGTCTCACTTGCAATAATTTTTATTTCTACACTTTCATCACTTATATTGTTAAGTGGAATTGTCTTTTCAATATTACAATGAGTGTTAAATACTATATCTTCAATAAAATTATCATTTGCATAAACTTTTAAAACAAGGTTTTCTTTCATTGGTAAAAAGTGTTTTAAACTTAAGTGCAAATTCTCACAATTTTCTGAATTGTCAAAAGTTTCAATATAAGTTTTTGAAATCCAACCATCAGGATATCTTGTTGTTACTGCCGGTGCAGTTTCATTTAAAGCCAATTTTGCCATATGACGCCTGCGCATATATTTTTTTGCACAAAAAGCTATATACTTGAAATTATTAAAGTTATACTTTAAAAATAATTTTGCATACGTCATTTTAAACGTTTTTTGTGGGTTAAGGCTAAGCACGTGGTATGTATAACCATTAATCCAACCATGCGGAACATATCCGTAATGGCGCTTAATTTCGCGGCAACATTCACTGTAAACCTCATCTCTGCGTGATGATGTTTTATTATCAATATACATTCTGCTTGTTGCAAGGTATTCGGGTATATATAAAACCTCGGTTATTTTGCCTATGCGCATCCATAGCTCATAATCCATACAAAGCTGTAAATCTGCGTTTAACATACCGGCTTTTTGTACAATATTTTTTGTAAAAAATGCAGTCGGCTGGCATATAAAGCACTCTTCCGCAAGTTTTTCTCTAGTGAAAGGTTTCGTTTCATATCTCTCGGTTTCGTTGCTTTCTGTATCAATATACATTCCCTCACCATACATCATTTCAACATCGGGAAACTTTTTTAACACCTCTACTGCTCTTTTAACTGCATCCGGGTAGTACGTATCATCTGAGTTTAACCAGCCTATTATCTCGCCTTTTGCAACACGTATGCCTTTATTTACAGCATCTGCTTGCCCGCCGTCTTTTTCAGATACCCAAGTAATTCTGTCATCATATTCTTTTAATATACTAACTGTTTCATCGGTAGAGCCGCCATCCATTACAATATATTCTATATTATCATAACTTTGGTTTAAAACACTCTCGATTGTTTCTCTAATAAACTGGCCTTGATTATATGACGGGGTAATAATCGACACAAGCGGCTTTTCACTAAGCTTTGATTGTTGCTTTTCACGCGGCTTATACAACTTTTTGATGTGTTCCACTGTTTCGCTCGTACACTTTTCCCAAGAAAAAAAGTCGCGCCTTTTTTTTCCTTCTTCAATCAAATTTTTCCTTAAATTTTCGTCACTGTAAACTTTATAAATGGCTTCGCATATTTCTTTTGGGCTGTTTGCATCAAAATAAATTGCACTGTTTTCTGCTACTTCCGGAAGGCACGATGATTTTGAGCAAATTATTGGTATTTCTGTTGACATTGCCTCTATTAAAGGTATGCCAAAGCCCTCGAAAAGCGACGGAAAAGCAAGCATATTTGCACACGCAAAAATATAGGGCATTTCTTCTTGAGGAATATACCCTAAATACTTAACTTTATCACGCAAATCTTCGCTGTCTATAATCTCCTCTACTACTTGTGTTTCGCGCTCTTTTGCACCTGTAAATACAAGCTCTAAATTATTAAGCTTATATTTGTCTATTGCCATTGCAAAGCCTTTTAGCAAGTTTGCATGATTTTTGTGTGGCCAAAAATTTGCAGGGAAGAATATATAATCTTTATCAAATTTAGCCTTTGTCTTTTTCAGCAGGTCTGCATCTAACTCTTTGCTAAACGAATCATCCGCATCTAGATAGGTAACACTTATTTTGCTCGGGTTTACATCAAATTTTTCTATCAAAGTCTTTTTTGAAAACTCTGAAATAGTCAAAATTTCATCAGTCTTAGCAAGAGTTTGTCTTGTTAGCGCTCTTCTATCTTTAAGCACTATTTTATCAAAATTTTCTGCAAAATATTCTTGCTGTATGTCAAAAATTGCTGTTATTGAAGGAATTTTGCAATCATCGGGTATCAAATGGAAGAACGGGCAAAACCAAACATCTAATTCATACAATTTAATGTAATTGCTTAGCTGAGATTCTAAATGTATAGTAGAGCTTAAATAATGTATACTTAAGTTATCATTTTCTTCAAATGTATCTCTAGCTGTATCATTTAAAAAAATGTGTGTATGAATATTGTTTAGAGTAGTTAATTTACTAACTATGTTTCTTAAATATTGTTCAGCTCCACCTATCTTACCAGGATATAGTGAAAACGCATTAATACCAAGTTTTATAACATCGTTGTTCATTTTAAAATTCCTTACTTTTAAACTTTTGTTTTATTTTTTTAGCTCAGTTATCTCATCAGAAAGTTTGTTAATTAAATCCAGCCTTGCAGCTCTATCTGCTTCTATTATTTCTATATTTTTTGTTAAATTGTTAATAATTTCCTGCTGTGATAAATTTTCAAGTTTTAAGCCATTAATAATATGTGTTAGCTCATGTAACCCTTCTGTTCTTTTGTTCGCCTCTGTTTCTATCTCGTCTTTTACTTTTTTTAGCTTGCAAATATCATAGTACGAATTCATAAGTGCAGACATGGTACGTGACTGTGGATTTCTATTGAGCACATTTTTTAATTCGTTTTCAGAAACAGTTTTTATTGGTTGCTTAGATGCAAACATAAAAGAATCATATTCATCACCTAAAAGAGTTGGTTCGTAACTAATATATTTAAAGCCACTGTCTCTCAGCATAATCTCTAACGCATATCTATTGAAAACATATGTGTGTTCCATCGGAACAAAAAAATTCAAAAATTGTGGCAAATCGGTTTTATAATCTTCATAAGACTTACTTGTATCGTAAGTTGGCGTTTGCAAAATAAGAAAACCAGTATCTTTAATAGCTTTTGATGCCTCACTTATAAACTCATCCGGTTCTATTAAGTGTTCAATAAAATCTACACCTATAATTGCGTCATACTTATCATGTTCATATTTGAATTCACCTTTCACAACGTTAACATCCAACGTATTTTTTACATATTCGCAAATATGTGGACTTAAGTCAAATGCTACTTGGTTATAACCATTGTTTTTTAAAGCAAACGATAGTGCACCGATACCGCAACCGATTTCTGCAATATTTTTATTACTGTAAGGTAGGACGTATTTATAAATAATATTTAACCAGTGTGGAACTCTCTCTTGCATATACATATCAATTATTTCGCTTAAACTATTTTTATTGGTCATTTCACACATGTGTTTTTCCCAATACTCTTTACCATAAAGTTCATCTTCATTATCATGTACATCGTAAATATCTTTGTCAAAATTATGCTTTGAAACCAGTGTTTTACAATTACCACAAACAAAATAATTTTCACAATAATCTACATTACAATTTGTGTGGCACCAACATTTATTCATTCTTCACCTACTAGCTCTGCTGAATTCAGATTTTAAATTTGTTAGCCCATAAAAAGCCATAGCTGTTGTATCTTTATATATATGCCCTTGAACAGAAAAAGGAGCTACGCCACGCCTGCATAAAATAGTTTCAAGGCTTGCATCTAAATTTGCATGTGGTAATGTATGCCTTTCACTAAATATACTTTTCGGCAATTGCGAAAACCCGCTCTCAAAAGTATATTCGCCCTCTTGTATGTCAAGCTTAACCTTTATGCAGCAACACAATGTTTGCCCACTTTTAAGCGTTCTAACTTTATCATCATGTGACTGAAATGAATTTTTACCGTGAACTATGATGTTTTTATCATTTATAATAACAACACCGTTTGCAGGCACTTCAATATCTTCAAAAGCATATACTTCTGAGTAAAAATATGCGTATTCGCCTTGTTTAAAAATGTATTTTGCCTTACCGTTTTTATCAAAAAGCCCTATTTTAACAAACTTTGCCTTTCCGTTGCTGTGCTCAGTGCTATTATCTAAATCACAAAAAACATCTTGTTTAATGCACCACTCATTCTCAAAAAAATGCAAAGTTTGCAAACCGCTATTTAACAGTGAACTGTCTGATTGTTCAGCAATTATCTCATCGCTTACATTGTCTGCAACACCTTGGTTGTACATGTAATATTGCTGTACTGCGTCACTACTATTGCAAAAAGCAATTTGTTTACCATTTGCAATGAATAAGGCATTATCACAAAATTGCTCTACCTCATTCATACTGTGTGATACTAAAATTATTGTGCAGCCTTTTTCTTTCAGAGAATTTAATTTATCATAACATTTTTGCCTAAAGAAAATATCTCCAACCGCTAAGGCTTCATCAATAATTATAATTTCAGCATCTACATTAATTGCAACAGCAAATGCAAGGCGTATAAACATACCGCTTGAATAAGTTTTTACAGGCTGATTAATAAAATCTCCAATATCGGCAAATTCAATAATTTCTTTTAACTTTATTTCAATTTCTTCTTTTTTAACACCTAAAATTGCCGCGTTCATATAAACATTTTCAAGGCCTGTGCTCTCAGGGTTAAACCCACTGCCAAGCTCTAGTAGTGCAGAAATTTTACCATTAATTTTTACGCTGCCACCACTCGGCTGAATTATGCCTGCTAAAATTTGTAAAAGAGTGCTTTTTCCACTTCCGTTAACACCTATAATTCCAAAAGTTTCGCCTTTTGAAATAGTAAAATTAATATCGTTTAGTGCTACAAATTCACGGTCAACACACCAGTTTTGCTTAAATGTATAATATATAAACCTTTTCATTGGAGAATTTATAATATTATATTTTTTAGACAAATTCTCCACAACAACTACATGTTCATCTTTATTATCTATCAAAATAAAACCTCTTTTATAATAAATCAGCAAAGCCGGTTCTTGCACGTTTAAAAATTATTTCACCGACAAAATAAAAAAGTAATGCTGTAATTACACTTATTGAAAAATAGATTAAATCCATATTTTTTCCGTATAAAATAACATTCCTCATATTTTCAATTGAATATGTCATTGGGTTTAAATATATCACAATCCTAAATTCCTCAGGCAAAGCATCTATGGAGAAAAATATAGGGCTTACATACATGCCAATAGTGAGCAAAACAGGTATAACATTAACAAGATCTTTAAGATAAACCGCAAGGGCGCTTGTTAAATACGAAAGGCCCAAACAATAAAATATAAATGGAACTATAATAATTATACCTTGAATTGATGTAGCATAAATATTACCGGTTAAAATTAAATTTGCTATTAATAGAATTACATAACTGATTATACAATTAAACAATGCAGAAAAAGTTATTACATTTGGCAAAATTTCAATCGGAAACAAAACTTTTTTCACATAATTTTTATTACTCGCAACTAAATTGACACTTTTACTTATTATTTCTGAAAACATGTTAAATAAACTTAAACCACAAAATAACATTAACGCAAAACTAAAATTGTTATCAATGTCAATGCCCCATTTAACACCTAAAATTTCACTGAAAACAAAGGTGTATACAGCAAGCATAATCAATGGGTATAGTATTGACCATAACACACCGAAAATTGTACCCTCATATTTTGCTTTAATGTCTTTTTTTACAAGTTCAAGAAATAAATATTGGTTTTTAACAAAAGCACTATACACTAATAAATTCCTCTTTAACTAATACTATTTAACCAAAAATTCAGCATGTCATTAATAGTTTCTTCAATTTCAATTTCGCTTTTCCACGCTGTATCTTTGTAAATTTTGCTTACATCTGCCTCAAGTTTTGCTATATCTAAATGTCTTAGCTTACTTTGGTCAATTGCTATATTAAACTCTACGTCAGTAGCGTTTTTTATTACTTCAATTATTTTTTTCAGTGCAATAGCACTACCAGTACCAACGTTGTAAACTTCACCAAATTTGCCCTTTTGTATTAAAGCAACAAGAGCTTTTACCATATCCCTAACATCTATAAAGTCACGTTCAACGTTTAAATTGCCCACATGCAGTACTTTATCAATTTTATCTTGCTGCATTAGTGCAACTTGCTTTGTAAAATCTGCAATTGCAAAATCATCTGATTGCCCCGGCCCAATAACGTTAAAAACTCTGGCAATAATTACATTTAATTTATATGCTCTATGATAAATTTGCGCAAGCATTTCTTGGCAAACTTTTGTTGCGGCAAATATATTTTCAGGGTTTGTAGGCTCTGTTTCTTTTATGGGCATTTTATTGTATGGGACAAACCCATATTCATCTGCCGAGCCAACTATTAAAACATTTGGTTTATAATCCAGTTGTTTTACCACATCTAAAAGATATAGCATTGAATTTATATTTAAGTCTACCGTAGCAACAGGGTCGTTTGACGCTGACTTAACACTAAACTGTGCAGGTAAGCTGAAAATCCAATTTGGTCTATGCTCATTTATAGCGTCACTTATTTTCTTCAAGCCCATATTATCGCTACAATCATGTTGTTCTTGCCATTTGTCTTTTGGGATTATTATTTCATTGCTCTCTAAAGATATGACATTATATGACTGTGAATTCAAATAATCTACTAAATACTGCCCTACAAAGCTTTCACAGCCAATAACCATTACATTCATAAAAATCCTCTTACACGGTAAAACTAATTACAATGTTTCTCTATAATAATTTAACATATCCACAATAGTTTGCTCAAGTGGAATTTGCGGTTTCCATCCCGTAGCACCATTAATTTTACTGATGTCTGCTTGAATTACCGGAATATCAATTGGGCGCAATTTGTTTTTATCAATTTCAACATTTATTTTTTTATCTGTGTTTTTTAATATCAAATCAAGCACATCAGAAATTTTAACGGCATTACCGCTGCCAACATTATATGTTTTTCCAACTTCACCAAATTGAATAAGCCTAACATACGCTTCTACTACATCTCTAACATCAGTAAAGTCTCGTATAGCTTGAAGGTTACCAACTCTTATAACAGGCTCTTGCAAGTTTTTTTCAATTAAAATAGCTTGCTTACAAAAATCTGAAACAACAAATGTATCTGCTTGCTTTGGCCCAATATGATTAAAAGCGCGAACCATAATAGTTTTTATACCGTAAGTTTTAGAATAAATTGTACCAAGCATATTTTGACACGCCTTTGTTGCAGCATAAATATTACCCGGGCGAAGCAAGGTGTCCTCCACAATCGGCACTTCATCGTATTCTATTAGGCCGTATTCCTCAGCCGAGCCAATTATAAGCACTTTTGCGTCAAGCTCACACTCTCTTATCGCGTTCATGAGGTTCAAACTACCATTTATGTTAGTTTGAACCGTAGAAACTGAATCGGACCACGAACGTGAAACAGAACTTTTTGCCACTAAATAAAAAATATAATACGGCTGATATTCTAAAAGAACATTTTTCACCTGTTCGTAATCCAATATGTTTAAATTAACGACAGAAACATCATTGCGGTTCAAATTATGATGCTCTAATTTAGTAACACAAATATCGGTATACAGTAATTCTTTAATTGCATCTATTAAATATCCGCCAACAAAACCTCCGGCACCGATTATTAATGTTTTCATTTAAACTCCTTAATAAAATAATCTAAACTACCAAAAATCTTTTTTATCTTTGCATAAACTTTACGCAAAAAGCTTTTCTTTTTCGGGCTGTTTTCGTAGCTTTTCTTCATATATTGTTTTTGTAGTTCTGCGTCGTCATTTTCAATTGTGTATTGCTCAACAGCATAGCATTTTAAATAAGACTCATATGTTGAAGCAAGTGCTGATATTTTTTTTGAATTAAATTTAACAGCAACTACATTAAAATCTTCTGTGCTCTCAAGTGCAATTAAAAATTTGTAACAGCCTACATCTTTTAAGTTATCGTTTAAAACAAGTTTGCCATTTTTGTAAACTTCAAAACCAACATTGTCCGCTTGCTCTAAATCTATAACAAGCTCTATTTGTTTAACATGCTTATTAAACGCAAAATTAGCACTTGACAAAGTTCTGTCATCTCTGTTTGGAATAGGCATAAAGGTTAAAAGATTAATTATTTGCTTCTCTGTCTTGGCGTGTTCTTCTTTTGTTAAATTTCCATAGGCAAGTTTTTCGGCGCAATCATAAATGTCAAAGCCAAAAGGCTTTTCTTCTTTGGAGTATTTTTGCATTAAACGCAAAATTTCGTCTAGTCTTTTTTGCGCACCCGTGCTTGTTTTTGTCTGTGCATATTCTCTGGAACACGCCAATATTTCGGGAATATATGCAACCTTATAATCGAGTGCAAGCTTTATCCAAAGCTCCCAGTCCATTATATAATGCAGGTTTTTATTTAAATAGCCTACATTTTTTAAAGCGTCTGCTCTAAAAAAACTTGCAGGTTGCATAATATAGTCCCAAATAAACAGCAGTGAATATAAACTGAATTTTTGCGTATATTCAAATTTTTTAAGCACTTTAGAGTTATCGTCTATTATATTTCCGTCGCCATAAACAAGTGCAATATCACTATCATTGTTAAAAGTTTGCACAGCTTTACTTATGCAGTTTTCAGCATATACATCATCGGAATTTAACCACGCTACAATATCACCTTTCGCAAGCTTAAAACCTTTGTTAATTGCATCACTTTGCCCCTCATCTTTTTCAGAGATATAGTGTAGCCTGCCCTTGTATTTTTCCAAAATTGATAAAGTATTATCAGTAGAACCGCCATCTATAACTATATATTCAATGTTAGGGTAATCTTGATTAAGCACACTTTTAATTGTCTCTTCAATAAATTCGCCTTGATTGTATGACGGTGTTATAATAGATACTAAAGGGTTCATTTTTATTCCTTACATTAATATAATAATATTAAATAAATTATTTATTTAGCTCCATGTCGTTTTTAACCATTCTCTCAACAAGCTCTTTGAAAGAAACTTCACGTATCCAGCCAAGCTCTTTGTCTGCTTTTGCAGGGTCGCCTATTAAAATATCAACCTCTGCCGGGCGGAAGAATTTAGGGTTAATTTTAACAATTGTGTTGCCTGTTGCTTTGTCAATACCAATTTCATCAACGCCTGTGCCTTTCCACTCAACGTCGATATCAACAAACTTAAACGCAATTTCAACAAATTCGCGCACTGTACGTGTCTCGTTTGTTGCAATAACATAATCGTCGGGTGTCTCTTGTTGTAGCATTAACCACATTGCGTTAACATAATCTCTGCTGTGGCCCCAGTCACGTTTAGAGTCCATGTTGCCAAGTTCTAAAACATCTTGTTTACCGTATTTAATTTTAGCAACTGCGTCTGTAATTTTTCTTGTAACAAACTCTTTGCCGCGGCGCTCTGACTCATGGTTAAATAGAATACCCGAGCAAGCGTACATGTCATAACTCTCGCGGTAGTTTTTAGTAATCCAGTGGCCGTATAGTTTAGCAACACCGTATGGGCTGCGTGGGTAGAAAGGTGTTGTTTCTTTTTGTGGTATTTCTTGCACTAGCCCGAACATCTCTGATGTAGATGCTTGATAGAAACGAGCGCTAGGTTTTGTATTGCGAATAGCCTCAAGCATGTTAAGTGCACCAATGCCGTCTATATCAGCTGTTGCAAGGGGTTGCTCCCAGCTTGTTGCAACAAAAGATTGCGCTGCAAGGTTATAAACCTCATCTGCATCAGAAGTTTTCATAGCGTTAATTAAAGAGATAACGTCAGTCATATCTGCGTATATAAAGTTGATTTTGTCTTTGATGTGCTCAACATTACCGTAGTCCACAACGCTTTTTCTACGCATAATACCGTAAACTTCGTAACCTTTTTCTAGTAATAGCTCAGCTAAGTATGAGCCGTCTTGACCTGTAACACCTGTAATTAATGCCTTTTTCATTTGATAATCTCCTTTTTTATAAATATTTGATTTATTATAATGTAATTTTATAGTTTTTCAGCTAATTTCATGCAATGCCCATATAGTAATTAGTAGCCAAAAGATAACTAATTATCTTATAAATCCCAGCATTTCAAATTATACTTTAACATAAATTGTGAAATATGTCAATTAACATCAAATGATTGCAACAACACTTTAAAAGATTGGTAATATAAAGAATAACCTCAAACAAAAAGCATATTCATACTCAGAAAATTATACAAAAAACGTAGCTTGAAAATTGTTGTGAAAAACGCAGCTTAAAAACGCGATTGACATTATGTAGCTTATTTGGTAAAATGACGATATATATAATAATTTTATGGAAATTGACGAAACGCAAATTTAAGTTAGTTGAAAAGGGTTTCATTGTAGCAATGAAATTCTTTTTTGTAATATAACTGCGTTTATTCACAAGCTACCTAAAAACATAAAGAAAGCATACACACAACTATCATTAATACGCTTTTAAAAATATTGTGGGAATGATACAGTCTGTACTGTTTTTATTCCGGCTTTCGCAGAGAGGACTAATTATACTAATGAGAGTTCACATAAAAAAGCAAATACTGGAACTTATGCACACCATGTTGCAAATGCACACACTGATAAATAGCGACTGTGATAACTATAAGACATATGTTGATTTGTGCTGTAATGCGGCTAACAGCTTGATTGCCACAATAGATAATGAATGTGAAAATACGACAAAAGTTATAGAAAATTATATAACATTGTTAGAAAAAACAACTGCAGACAGCTTAATTTTGTCAAATGACATTGCAGAGTTAAACGACACTATTAATACAGCAATAGAGCTTGTTGCACAAATAGAAAACACATATTTTGTTGTGTTTTTCCCATACAACGCATCTATGTGGGACTGCCTTGAAAGCATATATTTTGCAGCACTCGAAGACAAAAATTGCGTTTGCACAGTAGTGCCCATACCTTATTACAAATATGACCAAGCAACCAATAAATGGAACTTTGCATATGACGGTGAATTGTTTCCAAAAAACATACCAATAGTTCATTACTCTAATTACGACATAGAAAAATTATTGCCCGATATTGCATATATTCATAATCCATATGACGATTTTAACTATGTTACAAAAGTAGAAAAAGCATATTTCTCTAATAATTTAAAAAAATACGTCAACAAGCTAGTGTATGTGCCATATTATTTGAGGCCCGAATACGCATTTTTGCCTGCTCATAAATTGTATTTGCAGTCTTATTACCATGTAGACTATATTATTAAGCAAGACGAGCGCCTACGCAATATGTTTATTGATACACCGTTTTTCAATAAAACAGTTGCATTGGGCACACCAAAAGCAGACAAAATACTGCGTATGCAAGAAGAAGGCGTAACTTTAAACGCAGAGTGGGCACATATAATTAAAAACCGAAAAACAGTTATGGTTAACTTAACAATCGGTTCTTTTTTGAGATATGGTGAGTTTACAATAAAAAAGATTTTGGAAATAATAATGGCGGCTCAAAAAAACGATGTTGTGATAGTTTTTCGTCCTCACCCTTTACTGGAGTCTACTATTGAAGCAATGAGACCCGGTGCTAAGAAAACTTACAATCAGCTTTTGGCTTTATTGGTAAAAAGCGGCATAGGTATTATAGACAAAACTCCGGATATTATAGAAACAGCAGTTATATGTGATGCCTATATAGGCTGTTATTCAGGTTCAGGCTCAAACTATTTTAAAATTTTGAACAAGCCTGCTTATAATACAAGTTATGTTTATAATATATATAGCGAAAACAAAACAACCTCTTACATTCCACGTTTCAAAAGTTTCACACTTAAAGATAATTTCTATTGGTGCATATGTGAAGAGACCGGATTTGTTTTTAAATTAAGTCTCGATTTTAAGACACTTGAGTTTGTATACGTAGAGAGTATTCCTATGCATGGCACATTTTTGTTTAATGGTATTTCTAGCAATGACGACAAATTAATTATAACGCAAAAACGTTTAGACACCCTTGTGAGCTATGATTACAAAAACAATGAATCTGAAACTTTATTTGAAGAAGAAAAATTATCACTGTGGGGTTTTGAACAAGTTTTGCAGGAAAAATCAAAGCTTTATTATTTGCCTACGCTATTTCAATCCAAAATTATGGTTTGTGACCTCGATAAAAAATCAGTAAAAAAATACAGCCTTTGTGTAAAGGACTTTCGTGGTGAAAAGTCAACATGTGCATTGTCAGGTTGTGTAAACAAAAATATATTATATGCGTGTGCGGCAGATAACAAAAATGTTTTACAGTTCTCTACACTGACAGGCAAGCATAAAATTTTAAATATTAATGGCGAAAGCGGATATAGCCATGTTTTAGAGGATAATAACTTTTTGTGGCTAATATGCTCGACAAAACCTGTGCTTGTTCGTTACAGTTTAACAAATAAAACTACAAAAATTTATAATTTATCTTCGAGCTTAAAAGTTTCAAGTACCACATCCAGCAGCGACATGAGCCTATTTAGCACTATTCATAAAGTAGGAGATTATATAGTTATTGTCCCTGGGTTTACATCCGGAATTTGCGCTTTTAATATTAAAACAAATGAAAGTTTTGTTTTAGGAGAAGAATTGTTTGAAAAAGTCTTTACAGAGCAGCCGTCAATTGAGATTTGCAGATTTTCAAAAGTATTATCTGATAAAGAAATTTTATTGCAGCGATTTAATGACCGTGCACTTTTTATTTTTAACATAGAAGAAAAATCTTATACAGAAGTATCACCGCAGATAGAGCAATCAGAGCTTGAAAGGCTAAAGCAAACTGCTTTGTCCTGCCCTGCGGGAGAAATACGCATAGTAGATAATGAGCTTATTTCTTTAGACGAATTTATGTGCTATGTAAAAAACATAGACACAAAAGCGAAGCTTGATGCACCTCAAACTGATCCCGTTGAAACCTCCGGGCAAAAAATCCATAATTTTGTGATAAACGAAATATCAAAAGAGTATGAAAACTTGGGAAGCGAGATATAAATAATGAAAGCACTTATACTTAACTCAGGCATGGGCACGCGAATGCAAGAAGGCAATAGCAACACTGCTGACAAACGACCAAAGTGTATGACAATTTTAGGCGACGGAAAAACAATAGTTGAAAGGCAACTGCAACAATTAAGCGAAATTGGTGTGGACGAAGTTATAATGACAGTCGGCCATTTATCCGATAAGTTGGTTGAGTATTGTGATAGCTTGGCTACAACAGTTAAAATTACATATATAAAAAATGAGCAGTACGCACAAACTAATTATATAGAATCTATGCGCCTTGCAAGTGCTTATTTGAAGTGCGATTTCATACTTTTGCATGGCGACATGGTTTTTGAAAACCTTGTGCTAGATAAGCTAGTTGCGCAAGAAAATAGCAGTGTTATAGTTAGCACTGTTGAGCCGTACCCCGAAAAAGATTTTAAAGCATTTGCAAAAGATAATTTAGTAAAAAAAATTAGTGTTGAATGTGAAAATGCAACCAGTGCACTTTTGCCCATGTACTTAATTAAAAAAAGCGATGCGCTAATATGGCTTGAAGCTATAGAGCGCTACTGTTCACAAGGCAAGACAAAGTGCTATGCAGAGGACGCATTAAACGAATGCTTTGAAGAAATATCACTCTATGCACTTGATGTGCGCGAACAACTTGCATGCGAAATAGATACAATGAACGATTTAGCCAAAGTTAATTACCGCCTTGAACAGCTGAACAGCAGAACTGTTTACATGTGCTTTACAACAGACATCTTACACCATGTGCACATTAAAATTATAAACAGAGCAAAAAGGCTTGGCAAACTTATTATCGGTGTTTTGTCTGACGAGGCTGTTTTAGGTTACCGACGTTTTCAAAAATCATCTACAAAAGAGCGTATGCAACTGTTTGAAAATGTAGCAGGTGTTTATAAAGTTGTAGAGCAACGCACACTGAGCTATAAAGAAAACCTTGAGAAATATAAACCTAACTTTGTTGTTCACGGAGATAACTGGGTTACAAATAAACAGCGCCCCATTAGAGATGAAGTTGTGGCTATGCTTGCCAGCTATGGCGGCGTTCTTGTTGAATATCCTTATACGGTTAGTGCACAATATTCTCAAATGGTTAAAAACTCTCAACTTGATGTTTCAAGCCCTGATTATCGAAGAGCTAGGTTGCAACGTGCAATTAATGCAAAAGGGCTAATTACGGCAATAGAGGCACATAGTGGCCTTACAGGTTTAATTGCCGAAAAAACAACAGTAGAAAAAGACGGGGCTACATATCAATTTGATGCGATGTGGATGAGCTCGCTTTGCGACTCAACAGCAAAGGGCAAGCCAGACATAGAGCTTGTTGATTCAACTTCTCGTTTCAAAGCAATTGACGAAATAATGGACGTTACCACAAAGCCCATAATATATGACGGTGATACAGGCGGGCTTTTGGAGCACTTTGTATATACAGTAAAAACGCTTGAGCGGCTTGGCGTTTCAATGGTAATTATTGAAGACAAACAAGGGTTAAAACGCAATTCACTTTTTGGCACAGGTGCACATCAAACACAAGCTTCTATTGAAGATTTTTGCAATAAAATAACTGCGGGCAAAAAAGCACAAAAGTCAAACACTTTTATGATATGTGCACGTGTTGAGAGCTTAATATTGGAAATGGGTGTTGACGACGCATTAAAACGTGCGCACGCATATGTTAAGGCAGGCGCAGACGCTATAATGATACACAGCAAGAAAAAAGAGCCTGACGAAATATTTGACTTTGTGGCAAAGTTTCGCAGTAATGATGCAACTACGCCTATTGTTGTTGTGCCCACTTCGTTCACCTCGGTTACAGAGGCTGAGTTCAAAGCAAGAGGTGTTAACATTGTTATTTATGCAAACCAATTAAGTCGTAGCGGCTTTCCGGCAATGCAAAAGGCCGCAAGGTTAATATTATCAAACCATCGTGCACTTGAATGTGATGACATTTGTATGAAGTTCTCTGAAATCATTACACTAATACCGGAGGAATTTTAAAGGGAGGCTTTAACATGAGTACACCCATAATGTACACCGTACAAGAAGTGTGCGACAAACTAGCAGTTTATTGTGCTGAAAATAACATAAAAAATATTTTTCTCGTTGCCGGCAATTCACTTGAAAAAATGTCAATACAAAAACCACTTTATTGCGAATTAAAGAAAAAAGAAATTAACATTGTACGCTTTTTGGATTTTGAGCAAAACCCACGTGTTGAATCTGCTCAAAAAGCGATAGAGCTATATAAAGCAAACAGTTGCGATATGATTTTGGCAATTGGTGGCGGTAGTGCCATTGACGTTGCAAAATGTGTAAAAATGTTTTTAAACACAACAGGAAAAATTGACCTAAATAAAGAAATTTTACTAACCAAAATAGACTTAATAGCAATTCCTACAACTGCAGGTTCAGGCAGTGAGGTAACAAGATATGCCGTTATATATGAGAATGGTGAAAAAAAATCGGTAACAAGCACACACTGCATACCAAACAAGGTTTTTTATGTGCCGTCACTACTTAATTCTTTGCCTGAGTATATAAAAAAATCGGCAATGCTCGATGCACTTTGCCATAGCATTGAATCCTTTTGGTCTGTCAACTCAACAAAAGAAAGCCAAGAATTCGCACAAAAAGCAATAGAGCTAATATTAAATTCATCAAGCGCATACATTGTTGGCGATGATAAAGCAACCGAAAATGTTATGTATGCCGCACACTTAGCAGGGCTTGCTATAAACATTACACAAACCACTGCAGGGCATGCAATGGCATATAAATTGACAAGCACATATAAAATTGCACATGGGCACGCTGTTGCAACATGTATTGCACCGCTAATGCGTTATATGTTGCAAAACACTGATGGCTGTATAGATTCAAGAGGGCAAAGCTATGTTGAAACTATGTTTTCGGAGTTAGCATCACTTTTTAGTGCAAGCAAAACTTCTGAATTACCTGAAAAATTCATGCTGTTTGTGAATTCTTTGGAGTTACCACACGTTGTTGTTGAAGAAAAAGACTTAAATGAACTTGTAAAATGTGTTAATATACAGCGTCTTAAAAACAACCCAATAAAGCTTGATGCAAACGCAATAAAAGAATTATATCAAGATATATAAATTACATTAATATGAGAAAATGACAGGGGCGTAATATGCAAATTGATCGTTTACTAAAAAAAATAGGCAGTAACTTTTATGTAGGTGTACCTGATTCACAGCTGCGTGCATTATGTGATTATTTAAGTGATAGTTTTGATGAAAAATCTCACATAATTGCACCAAATGAGGGTGCTTGTGTAGGGCTTGCCGCAGGCTACCATTTGGCAACAGGCAAAGTGCCACTTGTGTATATGCAAAATAGTGGGCAAGGTAACGCGCTAAACCCAGCCGTGTCGCTAACGCATGAGCTTGTTTATGCTATACCTGTTATGTATATAATTGGCTGGCGCGGACAGCCCGGTTTTCACGACGAGCCACAGCACATTCATCAAGGTGATATAACACTTTCTTTACTTGAAAGTGTAGGTATTGAATATTTTGTAATTGAAAAAACAACAGATGAAACAGCAGTTTTCAATGCACTTGACAAATTTAACACTTTGTTACAAAGCGGTAAAAGTGTTGCTTTTGTAATAGGAAAAGGCGCGTTGGAATATGAAAAAAAAGTTAAGTATAAAAATGATTATACCATGAACAGAGAATTTGCCATTGGCAAATTACTTGAAGTTTCACAAAACGATACAATTATTAGTACAACGGGAAAAACAAGTAGAGAATTGTTTGAACTAAGAGAGCTGCGCGGTGAAAACCATGAGCGTGATTTTTTAACAGTTGGCTCAATGGGGCACAGCCTTGCAATAGCATTTTCTGTTGCACAGCAAAAACCTAACAAAAAAATTTGGTGCATTGATGGAGACGGTGCGGCACTAATGCACATGGGCACAATGGCTCTTGTTGGTAGCAGTAATGTGCATAACCTTGTGCATGTTTTAATTAATAATGAGGCGCATGAATCGGTTGGCGGAATGACAACAATTGCCAAAAAGCTCAATTTTGTAGAAATTGCAAAAGCTTTAGGTTACAAAAACTGTGTTAGTGTACAAACAAGTGATGAACTTAAATGTGCACTTAAAAATGCAAAGCAAAGCGACTGTCTAACTTTTGTTGAAGTAAAAGTTGCGATAGGCTCTAGGGATGATTTAGGGCGCCCGACTGTTTCACCAATTGATAACAAAAAAGATTTAATGGCGCATTTACAAAATAGCGAGGTAAATTAATGATACAACTTAGTGAACAACAGTTTGAAGACCTGCACAAACTAGAATTAGAATTACTGCTTGAAGTAGACCGTATTTGTAAAAAATGTAACATAAAATATACACTTTACGCAGGAACGGTACTGGGTGCTGTAAGACACAAAGGTTTTATCCCATGGGACGATGATGCAGACACTGCAATGCTAAGGCAAGATTATGATAAGTTTTGCGAGGTATGTGAAAAAGAACTTGACAGCGAGCGGTTTTATTTACAGTATCACAAAAACACAAAAGGATATAGGTGGGGATATGCAAAGTTAAGGCGAAAAAACACCCTTTATTTGCGGCAATTTCAAGACCACTTACCGTATGAGCAAGGTGTTTCAATGGATATATTCCCAATGGACAATGTGCCAAACAATAAAATACTAAGGGATATTTCAAATTTTAAGTGTTTTTGTATACGAAAAATTTTGTATAGCCCCGTTGGAATGAAACAAGCAAAATCAGGCTTAATGAGGTTTGTATATAAAACTATTTTCAGTGCGTTTGGTGAAAGAGTGTTTAAAATGCACGAAAAACATATAGAACAAACTAAAAAATTGAATTCAGACTGGGTGCGAGTACTTACCTTCCCTACCGCTACAAAACATAATGGGTACAAGAAAAAATGGTTTGTTGAAACAGAACCTATGACTTTTGAAAACACCACTTTGGTGGGAATGAAACATGCAGATGAATACCTAACATTTGCATACGGAGACTACATGACACCACCTGAACCAAAAGATAGAAAAGTACACCCTGCTGTTGAGGTTAATTTCGTGGTTGATTAAATGTCAAAATACTGCTTTGAGGAGAGACAATATGCTTGTTGACAGCAATATATTATGTACAGATGAAAAACCAAAACATTTAATTGATAAGCTACTGTTTAATCTAAAAACAACCGGTTATGTTTGCGAAGAAGATTTTTGTGTTATCACAACAAAATCTGAGTTTAAGCTGTGTCATGAGCTAAAGCAAGCTGTAAATGCTTTTTATTGTAATAATATTTCAAATGCTAAAAAATACAATGAAAATGCACTGTATATAATTAACGAAAATCATGATACTTTTTCTTATGACATGCTTTTAATATCAGAAAAAACATTTATGATGTTGAGAGATTATAATTCTGCTTTTATAGTTCGCAAACTTATTTTTTCTAAACTATTAAAATTGAGTAAAGAAGACCGCCTTAGCGACACTTACTTTATGCCATATTTTTGGGCGCTATCTGAGAGTAATGCAGGCGAGCAACTGTTGGAACACCAAAAATCAGTAAAAAAATTAACTGACGAGAAATTAAAAAGAGATTGCAGTGCCTATTTTAATATGATAAATAATAAAGCAATTGAAATTGGAAGCGAAATTGCCGAGAATGAAAAAAAGTTTTACAATTTAATAAAGGGCAAAAAAATTGCAGTTTTAGGTGTTTGTGAGGGAAAACTAGATACAGAGTACATAAAGAATAATTTTGATTTTATTGTAAGTATGAATTATAAAGGCGATAGTGTACAGGGGTTAAAGCCAAACTTGCTATATTACAATAAAAGCGGTTCAATGTTGATTAAAGACAGTGGTTTGTACAAAGAAGATTCTTCAATTGCTTTTACTTGCTACAAATATATTGATTCTGAATTAAAAGAAGAAGAATGTACATATAAAAATTCAAGGAAAATGCACATGCCACGAAAATTGATGATAAATGGTTTTCCTAATATGATTCAATACATTATATTTGACTTGCTACACTATGAACCTGAAAAGATAAAAGTTTTCAACTCTAATTTTTATACCACTAAGTCATTTTATAGCAAAGATTATTCATGTAATGGAGCGTTTATAAACGAAGTGCTTTATAATTGGATTGCGCGCCACAATATATTTGACCAACTTTTGTTTACAAAATTATTTTTGCAAAATAAATCAGTGGAATTTGATGAGATAGGGATGAACGTTTTAAATATGTCATTAAAAGATTATTGTGATTTATTTTATTCTATTCATTCCTTGTAAAAAACCAAGCATTAATTACAAAATTGAAAAATCCGGCAATTCTCTGTATAGTGTTAACACTATACAGAGAAAATATAATAAATAATATAAAATGAAAAGAGAATAAAAATGAACGTCTTAGATTTTAACAATGAAAATTTAAAAAATGCTTGGGATTATGAAAACGGATTTTATTTATCCAGCAAACCAAACAGGTTAAATAAACTTATTGCACATTATGAATTATATAAAAAAATAGTTCAATTACCGGGAGATATTTTAGAGTTCGGTGTTTATAAGGGTGCCAGTTTAATACGCTTCGCTTCTTTTAGAAACTTATTAGAAAATAGTGATTCAAGAAAAATAATTGGCTTTGATGCTTTTGGCAAGTTTCCTGTCTCTGATAATGCTCAAGATAATAAATTTATAGAAAATTTTGAGAATCAGGGAGGCGACGGAATAAACAAAGAAAATCTTGAATTGTTTTTAGACATGAAAGGTTTTAAAAATAACACTCTATTGGTTAAAGGTAACATTTTCGATACTTTAAACAATTATCTCCTTGAAAATCCACACACTAAAGTTTCTTTATTACATATAGATGTTGACGTTTATGACGCTACATCATTTGTTATTAAGACTTTGTATGATAGAGTAGTCAAAGGTGGTATTATAATTTTTGATGATTATAATGCAGTGGCCGGAGCTACACGTGCAATCGATGAATTCTTAGCAGATAAACCTGAAAAAATTCAAAAATTAAATTGTTGTTATATTCCTTCTTTTATAGAAAAACTATAAAACAGCTAATTAATAAACAGGAGGTATCTTATGAATAGCGCTTATAAAAAACCATATGTAATAGCAGAAGCCGGTTGTAACCACATGGGAGATATGGAAATAGCACATGAACTGATAACCACGGCTGCTATTTTTTGCAAAGTTGATGCTATAAAATTCCAAAAAAGAAATAACAAAGAATTGTTAACGCAAGAGCAATATTGTGCCCCCCACCCTAACCCAATGAACTCTTATGGTGAAACTTATGGTGCCCATAGAGAATATCTAGAGTTTACCGTGGACGAACATGCGCAATTAAAAAAATGGTGCGACGAAATGGGCATTGTTTACTCAACCTCTGTTTGGGACTTAACGTCTGCAAAAGAAATTGCAAGCTTAAACCCGGAGTTTATTAAAATACCATCTGCATGTAATAATCACTTTGAAATGTTAATATGGCTTTGTGAAAACTATAAAGGTGAATTGCATATTTCTTTTGGTATGACTACGCATGAAGAAGAAGACCAAATTGTAGCATTGTTTGAAAAATATAAAAGAGCTAAAGATTTAGTTATTTACTCATGCACCTCAGGATATCCTGTTCCGTTTGAAGATGTTTGCTTGTTAGAAATAACACGCTTGAAAAGGAAATTTGAAAACAAAGTTAAATCAATTGGCTTTTCCGGTCATCACAATGGCATATCTATTGATGATGCTGCATATGTGCTTGGAGCAAATATAATTGAAAGGCATTACACATTGAACAGAACATGGAAAGGCACTGACCATGCTGCCTCACTTGAGCCGGACGGAATAAGGAGACTGGCAAGAAACCTTAATGCGGTGTATTGTTCGTTAAATGTAAAATCCAGCGAGATTCTTCCTATTGAGCAGGTGCAAAGAGATAAGTTAAAATATCGAAAAAAATAAAAGGACTTAACATTATGAACGTAGCATTGATACCTATACGCGGCGGAAGTAAATCAATACCATTAAAAAACATTAAACTCATAAACGGCAAACCTTTAATTTACTGGACTTTAAAAGCAGCTTGCTTATGTGATTGTATCGACAAGGTTTATGTTTCGACAGATAGCGATTTAATCAAGGAAACAGTTCTTTCGTTAATTGAAAATGAAAAAACCGTATTAAGCAAAGCAAGTGTTATATCAAGAAGCAACGAATCTTGCACCGATACTGCTTCAACTGAACTTGTCATGATGGAGTTTGCCAATAATTATACTTTTGACAATATTGTTTTAATACAAGCTACATCGCCATTATTATCATGTGAGGATTTAAACGGTGGCTTTGAACTATTAAAAACATCTGATACTGACAGCGTTTTGTCCGTAGTAAAACAATATCGTTTTTTATGGCAAAAAAGCAATTCTGGTTTAGTAACACCAATTAATTACGATGTTTATAAAAGACCCAGACGTCAAGATTTTGATGGATTTTTACTTGAAAACGGTGCGTTTTATATTACTTCTAAAGAAGCATTGCTAAGAACGCAAAATAGAGTTTCCGGTAATATTAAAGCATATGCGATGTGCGAGGAAAGTGCATTTGAAATTGATGAGCCCGATGACTGGCTAATTGTTGAAACACTTTTGAGAAAAAAACAAGAAACAGCTAGGCTTAAATTTAATGATATTAAAATGTTTTTAACCGATTGTGACGGTTGCTTAACTGATGCCGGAATGTATTACAGTGAAAACGGAGATGAACTTAAAAAGTTTAACACAAAAGATGGCATGGGTTTTGCATTGCTGCGTAAAAAAGGGATTTTAACAGGTATTATAACGGCTGAAGCTGTTGAGTTAAATAAAAGGCGCGCTAAAAAACTAAACCTCGATATATTTATAGATGGGTGTAAAAACAAAATTGAGGCTGTAAACAATTTGAGTAAGCAATACCAAATACCACTTAGCAACATTGCATATATCGGCGATGATATAAACGATATTGAAGTTTTGTCTGCTGTCGGTTTAGCTTGTTGCCCAAAGGATGCAATAAAATCAGTTAAAAATGTGGCACACATTATAACAAACACCAAGGGTGGTGAGGGTGTTATTCGTGAAGTAGTTGATAAATATATTTTAAATTTGTAAGAGAGCGAGTTTTTTGTTTATGAAATGTGCATTATGCGGAAATGCGGAGTTAGTAGTCTTTCACAAAGGATTGCGTGATAGAAAAGACATCGATATGCTCAAGTGTACACATTGTGAGCTCTTGCAAATATCAAAAAAAGGTAATTTTGATGATGCCAGTTACGAAAAAGGTGGTATGCACAATGATGCGTACGATGCTGAAAAAAATGAGTTTGTGCATCATAAATGGGAAGAGTGGGTAGAACAGTCTAGGGACGACGACATTAGGCGAGTGATGCGAGTTCTTAAAATATGCAAACATAAAAAATTATTAGATTTTGGTTGTGGTGCAGGTGGTTTTTTAAAAGGTATTAAAACATACAGCCCCAGCACAAAAGTTTGTGGTGTAGAACTGGAAAATTTTGCGAGAGAAAAGCTGAAAGAGGATAATATTCAAGTGTTCAAAACCTTGGAAGAAACAGATGACCAATTTGATATTATAACTATGTTTCATGTTATTGAACACTTAAATCATCCTGAGAAGATTATTAAGCTTATAGAAAGCAGATTAACGAAAAATGGTATTTTGATAATTGAAACACCAAATTCAAATGATGCACTTATGTCTATTTACAACAACAAGTATTTCACTGAATTTACATTATGGAGCGCCCATGTAAGGCTCTACAACTCAAAAAACTTGAATTTACTTTTAGAAAAATGCGGTTTTTATGCGCACAGCTCAGAGCAGGTGCAAAGATATACTTTGGCTAACCATTTATATTGGTTAACCAATAACAAACCCGGCGGTCATAAAAACTGGGCTGCTTTTAACGATGATATAATTAACAAAAGATATTTTGAATTGCTGGCATTACAAGACAGTTGTGATACCTTGTTTTCGGTTTATTACAAACAATTGTAGTGGTTGTTTGCAGTAAATTTAATTTTATTTTATATCTAAACGATGTAGTTTTAAAATTACATCCGCAAACAGAGAGTATTTTTTTGTATGAGTGAGTTTCATATTTTGCCTCACTATTAGTTTCAAATTTTTGTATATTAGGTTCACTAAGATAAAATCTTCAAATGTTTATTTCATATTTTTTACTCTTTATACCCAATCTGAAATTAATAACTTTATTTAAAAATGTGTAAAATCAACTATTAATCTCTATCTCAAAAATTGTTTTCATTAAATAAAGGCATCTGCTTATTTTAAGCAGATGCCTTTATTTACACATTATTAATATATTAAAAATATCTCCACATCGTATTTTTTTGTATAAAAATTTATATGTTCGTTTTTGTAAAATTCCATACTTCTGTTTGATACACTCATTATGTATTGATGGTGCGCTTGCGCACAGCCGCACGCCATATCTGCCGCCTTGGTTTACAATTTCAGGCTCTGCCAGTACAAGCTCCTCCATTGTTGGCATTACTATGCCATAGCCCGTTGCCTCCATTTGCTCAAGCGCGTTTCGCATCTTTTCGTACTGCACTTTTGCCTTCGCCATCTCCATAACACATGGCATTAAACTTGCTTCGTCTGTAACGCACAGCCCCGTCACGTCGCTTAGCACCTTGTAGAACATTTCCGGCAAGAGCGTAATCTCCACTATCACACAGCCTGTGCCAAGGTCTGCCCTTACAAGCTTGCTTTGCTTTATGTACTCACTGCTAATGTTCACACCACAATTTACTAAATCTTTCATACAGTCACAGCCTTCTGCAAGCTGCATTGCAGTGTCGTAGAGTGACTGTTGCAACCAATTGCCCTGCTCTAAAAGCGTAATCCAGCGCGGCATATCAAATGCAATTTCACGTATGGGGAACTCGAAGAGCACCGCTTTTAAAATCTCTGTTATATCTTCTTGTGTTAAATCAACACAGTTGATTGGCAGTACGGTATGCCCGTATTGCTCCTCCATTTGCGTTGCCAGTGCCAGTGCATGTGGGCTCTCGGGAGACACGCAGTTTAGCAAAATTACAAATGGCTTTTCAATCTCATTCATCTCCGCTATAACTCGCGCCTCTGCCTCTTCATATGCGGCGCGTGGCAAATCGCTTATACTGCCGTCGGACGTTAACACCACACCTATTGTGGAGTGCTCGCGTATAACCTTGCGCGTGCCTGTTTCTGCTGCGACATCAAACGGCACTTCGCCCTCAAACCATGGGCTTTTAACCATACGTGGGCGCTCGTTTTCCACGTGTCCCATTGCGCCGTGCACCATGTAACCCACACAATCTATAAGGCGCGTTTTAAACGTTACGTTGTCGTCTAGGCTTATGCTAACTGCTTTTTCAGGCACAAATTTTGGCTCTGTTGTCATTATTGTGCGCCCCGCCGCGGATTGTGGCATCTCGTCTCGTGCTCTTTGAGCAAAAGCGTCATTTTGTATTTCGGGCAAAACCATTAGTTCCATAAATTTCTTTATAAATGTGCTTTTTCCTGTTCTCACGGGGCCCACAACGCCTATGTAAATATCTCCGCCCGTGCGCTGTGCAATATCTGAATAAATTCTGTTATATTGCATTTTAAATCTCCCTTCTGCCGCTTAGCACCGGCATAAATGCTTATTTTTTGGGCTGCGGCAACCGATATTTTACTATACATGCCGCGGTTGCCGCTTTAAGCGAGCGGCACGCTTTTACCTATAATTTACTGCAAACCAGATGGTACAAGTAATCGCATACGCTTTTCGGCAATATCACCTTGTAAGCAGTTAGCCTCTGCAATTGATGCCGGTGACACGGCATATCTTCGTGCTATGTCAAAAAGCGGCTCTCCTGTTTGTGCATAGTAAATTCTAAGCGCTATGTTATCCGCTTGCTTTTCCAGCGTTTGCGTGCACTCTATTTGCTCTAAAATTGTGTGAGCACAGCGCTTGCTTACTATACCGCTCACACGTAAAACAACTGCGGCACTCGCTGTGTCTCCCACGCGCTTTGCACTAGCGTTCATAACACTTGCCTGTGCACAAAGCACCAAATCTTCTCGCGCATCTGCGTATGTGTATGGCAAAACGTACTCACAAGCTTTGTCGTAGCAGTCAATTTCATTTAACGCATTACGGCAGAACATGTGTATTATAACGCGCCCACGTATTGAGGTTGTGCACTCCTCTTGTATGAGCTCCGGCTGTGTTGAGGTGGCAAAAACTTCTAAAATTTCTGCGTTAATATCAGGCAGTGTACCCTCTGTAACAGCCTCTGTCTCAACAGCAAATTCGTCAAGTTTTTCTTCGGTGTATACTTTATTAAAGGTAAGCTGTGTTTCATACTGTGTTGAAAACGCATCGCAAACTGCTTGCATTTCAATATTTTTATGCGCTTTAATGTGCAAAATTGCAGTTACGCCGAGTGTAATTGTTCCGTTTTCACCCGTTAACAGTGTACAGCCACACGGCTGTGCAAAAGCTATGCTCTCGCAAGTGTCCTCAACGCCATCAAGCTCTAAAACATCATTAAATGTAAGCACTTTCTTTGTGTGATGAAGCCCGTTGCACCTGTACAAAATATCAGCATCTATTGTGCCTTTAAGCACCGCCTTACCCGAGATTATTTTAGTCTCAGTTACGTTAGCATTGCACTTAATGTCCAGCACTGCATCCGGTGGTGTTTCAAAGTCTATAACATCCTCTACCGTTATTACTTTTTCTTGCACCGCCATAACCTGCATACCCTTTAAGGTTGTAAGTTTTTGCTCTACGCCACCCTCGCTAAGCTCTGTAATTATGTTACCTGCCGTTTGTGCATGTGCCGAAACATTTAGTGCATACGCACCGCGTATGTCAATTCTGCGCTGGTTTATTGCCCTGCAATTAACGTACTCTGTATCGCCGTTAACTGCAATGTCGGGTGCAAAAAATTCTCCGCTCGGTAAGTCGATTTGCTTTGCAAAAGGTAGTTTTTGCTCTGTTTGGCAAAGAGCATCATCCCCGTCTGATTGGTAAAATACAGTTAACCTTAAATAGCCGTCCAGCGTTAAGCGCGATTGCATCATCTGTTTTGACATGACAACAGGGTGAACAAAACATTTTACAATCTTGAAAACTTGTGGCAGATAGTCAGGTATAAGAATTTCCGTTTCAATCGGTAATTCTATTTTTGTGTCACACACGGAGGCTGCCGCCCACACCGTATCGTTGTTTGTTTTTATTTCCATATAGTGCCTGCCCCTTTCCTGTTCTAACATATTTGTATGCGGCTGTCCTAAAATGTATGACGAGTTTTAACGTGTACCTGCTACATTTTACTCGGCATATGCGTTTTTAGTTGTGCCATAGTAAAATGATATTAGTATGGATAAGGATATATGCTTTTTTATTTTATTATGTATTACAATATATTTTGTAAGGTGTGATGTAATGAAGTTGTAATTTGCAAAAAAATATAGTGTGCCTAAAACACAGCTATTCAAAAAAAAAACGAACTACCACTATCAAATTTTGATAGTGGTAGTTCTAATTTGTACATATGACGCTTATTTCTCTCGCTTAGTAACACCATAGGTAGATATTGTTGCACCCAAACATATTATTGCAGTGGGTCCGGCACTTTCATGCCCCATAAATGCTGCAACGCTAAAACCAATAACCATAATTAACATTAAAAAACTAAGTATCTTCCAATGTTTTTGTTTCATCTTATACTCCAAATATTATGCAAAAATCACTTATTATCATCAAATTTACTCTTTTCACCCTCAATAATGCTTATAACAACATCTTCACTGTTCATAAACATTTCCTCTGTTTCGCGCTCTGCTTCTTTCATTTTGTTTGTTATTTGAACTAGCGCACCTGTTGTCGCATCCAGCACCTCGATTGCCGTTGCCATTCTACCTGCTAGGTAGTAATACATAGCTTTATAATCTGCCATTGCGAAAACTCCTTTTTTGTATTAATTGGACTGCCGCATTAATAGATGCTTTGGGTATTATGCACACATTACGTGGTAGGGCAAATCTTTACTCTTGCCGTTGAAATTGGTTTGTGTTGACACCAAGGCAAGAGCAGATCCCTTGCCCTACAAATCCGACACAATGTTTGTGCAATATTCCCTTAATGTAACATCTCCATAATTTTATTTTACTTTCTGCTAACCTTAGCGCCGTTTGCAGTGTCCTCCACAACATAACCAAGCTCTGTTATTTTTGCTCTTATTTCATCTGCTCTCGCCCAGTTTTTCTCTTTTTTCGCCGCTGTTCGCTCGCTCACAAGGTCTAAAATTTCTTGCGGTATTTCGTCTTTTTCACTGTTTTGAACAATACCCAAAACGCCTGTTAACTCGCTAAAAAGCGCAAGTGCTTTTGTATTTGTTTCTTTTGTGCTGAGCTTTGCAAATGTATTAATATCACGCACAAAATCAAAAATTGCGGCAAGTGCGTTTACTGTGTTTAAATCATCGTCCATTGCCTCGTCAAACTTTTGTTTCGCCGTTTGCATACTGTTTAAAAGCTCTTTGCCCTCACCTGTGCCACTGCCGTATTTAATCTCAAACTCAAGGTTTTCCTTACAGTTATAAAGACGCTCAAGCGAGGCTTTGCACGCGTCTAGTAGTTCCACAGTGTAGTTTAGCGGGCCTCTGTAATGACCTGTTAGCAAGAAATAACGCAACGCCTCATAGCCGTATTCATTTGCAATGTCACGCACAGTAAAGAAATTGTTTTTGCTCTTGCTCATTTTCTTATTGTCTATATTTAAAAAGCCGTTGTGCATCCAGTATTTTGCAAATTCACAGCCATTTGCACACTCGCTTTGTGCTATCTCATTCTCGTGGTGTGGAAAAATCAAATCTTCGCCGCCGCAATGCAAGTCAATTGTTTTGCCAAGGTGTTTGCGCACCATTGCACTGCACTCAATGTGCCAGCCGGGTCTGCCGTCTCCGTATGGGCTCTGCCAACACGGTTCGCCGGGTTTTGAGGCTTTCCATATGGCAAAATCGGCACTGTCCTCTTTTAAATTTTCCTGCATATTACTTCGGAGCGAGCGGTTGCCACTCTCTAAATCTTCAAGCACCAGGTGGCTTAATTTGCCGTACTCTTTAAACTTTTTCGCACGAAAATAAACATCTCCATTTTCAGCAACATAGCCATAGCCTTTTTCAATTATATCAGCTATTATGCTCAAAATTTCATCTATATGCTCTGTGGCACGTGGGTACGCCATTGCTTTTTTTACTGATAATCCGTTCAAATCTGTAAAAAACTCGTTTTCGTATCTACGTGCAACCTCCTGCATTGTAATGCCCTCTTGCTGTGCTTTTGCAATGAGCTTATCATCAATATCAGTTATGTTGCTAACAAACATTACCTTGTTACCCTTGTACTCAAGGTATCTGCTAAGCACGTCAAAAACCACGATAGGACGTGCATTACCAACATGAATAAAGTTATAAACAGTTGGACCGCACACATAAATGCGGTACTCGCCCTCTTTCATGGGCACAAAATCTTCTTTTTTGCGTGTGAGCGTGTTAAAGATTTTCATAATCTCCTCCAAATGCTGTAATAGTTTTTCAGCCGTCGGAATTTTCCGACGGCTGATTGCTTTTTATTACTCGTTATCTAGGTCTAGGTTTAATTCTTCAGCTGAGTTAAAGCCTGAAAATTCAGCGCTTGTCTCTTCGATTAAATCGTCTTCTTCGGGCGGAATGCCAGTGCCCGCAGGTATTAGCTTACCTATAATAACATTTTCTTTCAGACCCATTAGTGGGTCAACTTTGCCTTTAATAGCTGCATCTGTAAGCACGCGAGTTGTCTCTTGGAACGATGCCGCAGATAGGAATGAATCAGTTGCAAGAGATGCCTTTGTGATACCCATTAACAATGAGTCGCCCACTGCCGGCACAAACTCTTCGCCCTGTTCTTCTTTAACCGCATTGTTCGCTGCTCTAAGCTCAAACTTATCCATAACACTGCCGGGGATTAGTTTTGTAGTGCCTGCATCTGTAATGCGCTGTTTTCTCATCATCTGCAACACAATAACCTCAATGTGCTTGTCGCAAATATCAACACCTTGTAGGCGGTAAACCTTTTGCACTTCGCTAATTAGGTAATTTTGCACGGCAATAGGTCCTTTTATTGCTAGAATATCCTGTGGATATGCAAAGCCCTCTGTTATGATATCGCCTTTTTCAAGCTCATCGCCCTCGGCAATGCGAATACGCTGACCGAAAGGTATGAGGTAGCTTTTTTCACAAGGTGCGCCGTTGTCGTCAACACCTGTAATAACTGCATGTCTGTTTTTCTTGCTGTCGTCTATGTGTGCAGTACCTGAAATTTCTGTCATGATAGCAAGGTTTTTCGGTCTACGTGCCTCAAACAATTCCTCAACACGAGGCAAACCTTGTGTAATATCTTCAGCCGATGCGATACCGCCAGTATGGAAAGTACGCATTGTAAGCTGTGTGCCCGGCTCGCCGATAGATTGCGCCGCAATAATACCAACGGCCTCGCCCATGCCCACAAGTTTGCCGTTTGCAAGGTTAGCACCATAGCATTTGCTACAAGCACCGTGTTTTGCATCGCAGCACAAAACACTGCGAATTTCAAGTTTCTCAATACCTGCATTAATTATTTTTTGTGCATCATCGCTAGTCATCATTTTGTCTTTGCTAACAATAACTTCACCTGTTTCTGGGTGGGTAACATCTTCAACAGCAAAACGTCCCTCGAGGCGCTCTTCAAACTTCTCGATAATCTCTTTGCCCTCGCGAATGTCTGCAACAACAATGCCTTGTGTAGCGCCGCAGTCCTCTTCACGTATGATAACATCTTGCGATACATCAACAAGTCTACGTGTTAAGTAGCCCGAGTCAGCAGTACGAAGCGCTGTATCTGCAAGGCCTTTTCTAGCGCCTTTACCTGCGATAAAGTACTCAAGAACGTTAAGCCCCTCACGGTAGTTAGCCCTGATTGGGATTTCAATTGTACGACCTGCCGTATTTGCAATAAGACCGCGCATACCTGCAAGCTGACGAATTTGCGCCATAGTACCACGAGCACCCGAGTCCGCCATCATGTAAATTGGGTTGCGCTCATCAAGGTTAGCTGTAAGAGCTGATGCTACGTCCTCTGTTGTTTTGTTCCAAATTTTAATAATGTTCTCATATCTCTCATCATTAGAGATGAGACCCTCATTATATTGCGCTGTAACGTTAAGAATTTTCTTCTCAGCCTCTGCAAGCAGCTCTTTTTTCTGCGGTGGGATAACTGCGTCCGAAACAGCAACTGTAATTGCGCTCTTTGTTGAGAACTTGTAGCCAAGTGATTTTAGCTTATCAAGCATTTCAGAAGTAATGTCAACGCCATGTACTTGAATGCTCTTGTCAATAATTTTACCGAGATTTTTCTTGTTTACAAGGAAATCTATCTCCAGTTGATATGCACTTTCTTCATCGTTTCTGTCAACAAAGCCAAGGTCTTGCGGAATTGGTTGGTTAAACAAAAGCCTACCAACCGTTGTTTCAACAACGCCTGTGTAAACAGTGCCGTCAACATCAACTGTTCTGCGCACGTTAATTTTAGCATGTAGCGTAATAACTTCTTCGTGGTACGCCATAATCGCTTCGTTCTCGTTGCTAAAATATTTACCCTCGCCCTCGTCGCCCTCGTTCATCATTGTCATGTAGTAGCTACCAAGAACCATGTCCTGTGTGGGAACTGCAACAGGCTTACCATCTGACGGTTTCATGAGGTTTCTGCTTGCAAGCATAAGTGTGCGTGCCTCGTTTTGCGCCTCTTGTGAAAGTGGCACGTGAACAGCCATTTGGTCGCCGTCAAAGTCCGCATTATACGCAGTACAAACGAGTGGGTGCAATTTTATTGCCCTACCCTCAACAAGTACAGGCTCAAAAGCTTGTATGCCAAGGCGGTGAAGTGTAGGTGCGCGGTTTAATAGCACAGGGTGCCCTTTTATAACTGTCTCAAGTGAGTCCCAAACCTCTGTACGTGTGCGCTCTACCATTTTTCTTGCCGATTTTATGTTGTTTGCAAGCCCTTTTTCTACAAGGTCTTTCATAACAAACGGCTTAAATAGCTCAAGTGCCATCTCTTTTGGCAAACCGCATTGGAACATTTTCAGCTCCGGACCAACAACAATAACAGAACGTCCTGAGTAGTCAACACGTTTGCCAAGCAAGTTTTGACGGAACCTACCCTGTTTACCTTTTAGCATATCTGAAAGGCTCTTTAGTGGGCGGTTATTGGGGCCTGCAACAGGGCGCCCTCTTCTGCCGTTGTCAATAAGTGCATCTACTGCCTCTTGCAACATGCGTTTCTCGTTGCGCACAATAATATCTGGCGCACCAAGCTCTAAAAGGCGTTTTAGGCGGTTATTTCTGTTTATAACGCGGCGGTACAAATCGTTTAGGTCAGACGTTGCAAAACGTCCGCCGTCTAGCTGTACCATTGGTCTTATATCGGGTGGGATAACGGGAATTGTGTCAAGTATCATCCACTCGGGGCGGTTGCCCGAAGTGCGGAAAGCATCTACAACTTCAAGACGTTTTAAAAGTCTAACCCTCTTTTGTCCCGAGGCATCTTCAAGCTCTTTGTGTAGTTGCTCGCTCAATTGTGTTGTGTCAATTCTCTCAAGCAAGTTTTTTACAGCCTCTGCGCCCATGCCTGCAACAAATTCATCCTCGTAGTGCTCACGCATGTCGGCATACTCTTTTTCGCTCAAAAGCTGTTTTTCTTCAAGCGGAGTAAAGCCTGGGTCAATAACAATATATGCCGCAAAGTACAGCACTTTTTCAAGCAAGCGCGGGCTTATGTCAAGCATCAAACCAATGCGTGACGGTATGCCTTTAAAATACCATATATGTGATACAGGCGCAGACAGCTCAATGTGCCCCATGCGCTCGCGCCTTACTTTACTGCGTGTTACTTCAACGCCGCATCTGTCGCAAACTTTGCCTTTATAGCGTATTCTTTTAAATTTGCCGCAGTGGCACTCCCAGTCTTTTGTCGGGCCAAAAATTTTCTCGCAGAACAAGCCGTCACGCTCCGGTTTTAGCGTGCGGTAGTTTATTGTTTCGGGCTTTTTGACTTCACCATAACTCCACTCCCTTACATGTTCGGGGGAAGCAAGGCCTATTTTAATAGAATCAAAAGCGTTAAATTCCATGAAACGAACCCTTTCTTCTTATATATTACTTGTTAATTTAATTTAAATCGGCTGTCGGTAAAATGCACTTGCACCTTACCGACACATAAGTTTTTAAATGCCAATATTATATTAACCAAGTTTAAGTTGTGTTTACTTGCGATACTGCTTTACAGCTTATCACGGAGCTGTTGACAAAGTCGTCTTTACAAAAAGCGTCGGCAAAATTTCCATCATATTTCACAAAAATTTTGCTCTAGTTTTTGCAAAGTCTTTGTTCGTCAATATCTCCTATTCATCGTCATCAATTAGGTCGTCTGTGTCAAGGTCTTGAATTAAGTCGTCAATACCTAAATCTTCATCGTCGTCGCCTAAATCAAAGTCGGATAAATCGGGTTCTTGCATTGCGCTTGCATCGTCGCCGTCCTCTATATCGCTGATGTTATAGTTGTCAGAGAGCTCGCTCTCCACCATTACATCTTGACCAACGGGAGTATCGCTTGTATCAAAGCCCATGTCGTCCTCGTCGTAGTTTTGCTTAATGTCAATCTCTTCGCCTGCCTCATCTTGTACGCGAACAGCAAGACCAAGTGATTGCAATTCTTTAACAAGCACGCGGAACGCCTCCGGTATACCAGGTTGCGGTACAGGCTGACCTTTAACAATAGCCTCGTACGTTTTAACACGTCCTACAACGTCATCAGACTTAACTGTCAAAATTTCTTGCAATGTGTAAGCCGCGCCATATGCCTCAAGCGCCCAAACTTCCATTTCGCCAAAACGCTGACCACCGAACTGTGCCTTACCACCGAGAGGTTGCTGTGTAACAAGGCTGTACGGGCCTGTGCTTCTTGCGTGAATTTTATCGTCAACAAGGTGATGAAGTTTTAGATAGTACATGTAACCCACTGTAACAGGGTTGTCAAATTTCTCGCCCGTACGTCCATCGTACACAATGCTCTTGCCGTCTTCGCTCATGCCGCAATCGTGGAACATTTGGCTAATATCTGTCTCATGTGCGCCATCAAAAACAGGTGTTGCAACTTTCCAACCCATAGCCTTTGCCGCAAACGCAAGGTGAACTTCAAGCACTTGCCCGATGTTCATACGTGATGGAACGCCAAGTGGGTTCAAAACTATGTCAAGCGGTGTGCCGTCCTCTAGGAATGGCATGTCCTCTTGTGGTAAAATGCGTGATACAACACCCTTATTACCGTGACGACCAGCCATTTTATCACCAACGCTGATTTTGCGTTTTTGTGCAATGTAGCACCTTACAACTTCGCGTACACCCGGTTGTAGCTCATCGCAATTTTCAGGTGTAAAGCGTTTTACGTCAACAATTATGCCGTACTCACCGTGTGGCACTCTTAGCGATGTATCGCGAACTTCGCGCGCTTTTTCTCCAAAGATAGCTCTAAGCAAACGCTCTTCAGCTGTGAGCTCTGTCTCACCCTTAGGTGTAACTTTACCCACAAGAATATCGCCTGCGCCAACTTCTGCACCAATACGGATAATTCCGCGCTCGTCAAGGTCTTTCAGTGCATCATCGCCAACGTTTGGTATGTCGCGCGTAATTTCCTCGGGGCCAAGTTTTGTAACACGGCTTTCAATCTCATACTCTTCAATATGAATTGATGTATAAATATCTTCGCGCACAATTTTTTCATTAATTAGAACGGCATCCTCGTAGTTGTAGCCCTCCCATGTCATGAAGCCGATAAGTGCATTCTTACCAAGACTTATCTCGCCGTTTTTAGTTGCAGGACCGTCGGCAATAACTTGGTTTTTAACAATTTTGTCGCCCTTGCTAACAATTGGGCGTTGGTTTATACAAGTACCTTGGTTCGAGCGCATGAATTTAATCAAGTCGTACTCGTCCATGGAGTCTTCTGTTCTAATAATAATTTTATTAGCCGAAACAAGCTCAACAATACCTTCGTTACGTGCAAGCACACAAACACCTGAGTCACACGCTGCTTTGTACTCCATGCCTGTTGCAACAATTGGCTGCTCTGTAACAAGCAGTGGCACCGCTTGACGTTGCATGTTCGAGCCCATAAGTGCACGGTTAGCATCGTCGTTTTCAAGGAACGGAATCATAGCAGTAGCAACAGAAACCACCATTTTAGGTGAAACGTCCATGAAGTCAGCACGTTCGCGCTCAACCTCCATAATCTCATCGCGGTAACGGCAAGAAACGCGCTCACGCACAAATTTGCCCTCTTCGTCGAGAAGTTCATTAGCCTGTGCTACAATGTATTCGTCTTCAACGTCGGCTGTCATGTAAACAACTTCGCTTGTTACAACGCCTGTATCTTTTTCAATTTTGCGATACGGCGCCTCAATAAAGCCGTAATCGTTAATTCTTGCAAATGTTGCAAGGTATGAGATAAGACCGATGTTCGGGCCCTCCGGAGTCTCGATAGGGCACATGCGACCATAGTGAGAGTAGTGAACGTCGCGAACCTCAAAGCCCGCTCTATCCCTTGAAAGACCACCGGGGCCAAGTGCCGACAAACGTCTTTTACATGTAAGCTCCGCAAGCGGATTGTTTTGGTCCATGAACTGTGACAGTGGGCTTGAGCCGAAGAACTCTTTAATGCTTGCCACAACAGGGCGAATATTAATAAGTGCTTGCGGTGTAACCTCGTCTGTGCTTTGAGATTGCAATGTCATGCGCTCTCTGATAACACGCTCCATACGTGAAAAACCTATGCGGAATTGGTTTTGTAAAAGCTCGCCAACACTTCTGATACGGCGGTTGCCAAGGTGGTCAATATCATCAACAGTGCCAATGCCGTTGCCAAGGTTGTTAACGTAGTTGATAGATGCAAAAATATCATCAACAGTTACAGTTTTGCTAATAAGCTTGTCTCTGTTTTTAACAAGCATTTCTTTTTGCTCATCAACATCACTTGTTTGTTCTAAAATTTCGCAAAGAGCCGCAAAGTTAACACGCTCTGTAATATCGCACTCTGTCGGGTCAAAAGACAAAAAGTTCTTAGCATCTACTGTACCGTTAGATACAACTTTAACCTCGCGCTCGTCAACCAAAACGTAAACAAGGTTTACACCCGAGTTTTCAGCATAAATTGATTCCTCACGCGTAATTTTCTCACCTGCATGTGTGATAAGCTCCCCTGTTAGCGGTGCAATTATGTCTCTTGCGGCAACTTGCCCATCAATACGGCGTGCCATAGCAAGTTTTTTGTTCATTTTATAACGTCCGAAACGTGATAAATCATAGCGGCGTGGGTCAAAAAACAGGCTTTCAATATGTGAGCTTGCGCTTTCCACAGTTGGCGGCTCGCCCGGGCGAAGTTTGCGGTATGTCTCAAGCAAACCCTCTTCCTCACTGCGTGTTGTGTCCTTTGCAAGTGAGGCATCTATTCTGTCATCATCACCGAAAAAGTCGCGTATTTTAGCATCGTCACCAAGACCAAGTGCACGTGCAAATACAGTGATTGGCAGTTTTCTGTTTTTATCAATTCGCACGTAGAAAACATCGTTTGCATCTGTTTCAAACTCTATCCACGCACCCCTGTTTGGGTTTAGTGTTGTTGTGAACAACTCCTTACCGGTTTTATCATAGCTTTTGCCAAAATATACACCCGGTGAGCGCACAAGCTGTGAAACTATAACGCGCTCTGCACCATTTATAATGAATGTACCGGAGTCAGTCATTTTCGGGAAATCTCCCATGAAAATTTCTTGCTCTTTAACCTCGCCTGTTTCCCTATTTAAAAGGCGCACAGTAACGCGAAGCGGCGCGGCATATGTAACGTCGCGCTCTTTACATTCTTTAATTGTGTATTTCGGCTTAGAGTCCAGACGGTAGTCTATAAACTCTAACACTAAGTTGCCGGTGTAGTCCTCAATAGCAGAAATATCCCTAAATACTTCCTTGAGGCCCTGGTTCAGGAACCACTGATACGAGTTCTTTTGCACCTCTATTAAATTGGGCATATTGATAACTTCATCAATTTTAGAAAAACTCATGCGCTCAGTTTTCCCGTACTGCACGGGCTTGACTTTCACCATAAAAAACAACCACTCCTTACTACTTTTTACAAATTTTGATGTTGCAGCCAAACAACTACAAAATACATTCAATCCGATTGCTAAAATTCAGTTTACCTTAATGTGTGTTAAATACAATAAAACAGTATTGCGTTTTATTACACCTTCATAAACAATATTTTTAGCAACATCGCCTTGTACGAATTTAAAAGCGGTTCAACTATAAATCTTCCTGTTAGCCTTGCTTTCACCTCACAAATTTATGCGATAATACGATAAATTTACTATGAAATACCAGCAATAGCAATTTCAAAAACAGCAGAAAAACGCACCCCTCTTATCGCAACCTGCACAAAAATGTTGAAAATTTTTGTATTGGTTTTGCTCAAAAAGGCGCGTTTACCAGTATTGATACATAATTACTATACTATATATACAAAGCAATGTCAATGTTTTTGGGCAATTTTATTTTATTTCCTGCATATTTTTTCAAAATATCACTTAAAAACAATAAAATAATTTATTTTTTTGTTTTCTCAAAGCTTATGGTGCACTAGGCACAGTGTATGGTTTTTGTAGTTTTAATCTTAAACCACCTTACTAAACAAGCTAATTCTATATAAAATAACACAAACTGTCAGCATTTTTTTACGACAGTTTGTGTTTAATTATATTATTCTTAATTCTGTACACAGTAAAAGAAATAATGAAGCACACTACCCTACTGATTAAAATTTTCTTGCATCGCATCTGTATATATGCAGTAATTGTTTTTAAATTCTCTTTTACAGTTGTACATTGCAAGGTCTGCTTTGTGGTACAATTCATCATATTTTATTCCGTGCTCAGGGCATAATGCAATACCTACACTGCATGATAATTCTACTGATACATTGTTTTTTGTATATGTTTTGTGTACACTTTTGCATATGGCAGAAGCCTTTTTGCTCAGCTCTTCTGCTGCCATGTTATTCGTCATAAACACTGTAAATTCATCGCCGCCAACACGCCCTATTATGTCATCTGACCTAAAGTTGTTTACAATTTTTGCATATGCCTCTTTCAGTACATCGTCGCCATAGGCGTGCCCAAAATTGTCATTTATTTTCTTAAAGTTGTCAAGGTCAATCATAAACATAACACCTTTTTTGTGCTTGTGCAAATGCTGTTTTACGTGTGACTCTGACGCTTTTTTATTAAATGCACCAAGCAATGGGTCAACTTGTGCTTTGCGTTTTAATTCTGCCTCTTTAGTCTTTGCATCATGTATGTCATCAAAATAAGCAATAATTGCAATTATCTCACCTGTTGATTCATCTTGACTAAGTGCTATTTGGCTACGCACCCACCTTATACTACCATCACGTGCTATAATACGAAGTTCGTTTGAAAAAACCTTTTTATCACTATTAAATTCAACAATTAAATTACTTATAGACTCTCTTTTTAACGTTTCCTCTAAGTCATCTTGGAAAACCACGTCTTTTGTGTTAACACTAACAAACTCTGTGTAAGAAACGGTGGGCAGTTCCAGTTCTTGTCCATAAACAATAAACCTTGTGGCAATATCTTTTGCACAGTTAACTTCAATTAAAGATATAAAATTGTTGCCAATAATTTGTTTGAAAATTATATCTTTTTCAAGCTGCTTTCGTTTTTCTTTTATGATATCAAAACCAACAAGCATAAATAGCCCAACGTAACTTATAATTAACCACGCAATTGATGCTATAATTTGGTGTAGCTGTAAATAACTGTACTCAATATTGTGTATATATATATTGCCGTTTGCAATCATGTATATATTAGCAAGAATTAATAGTGCCACGTATGCAATAAGCAGCTCTGAAGTAGTGCCGAGTATGCGCAAAAAGCGCTTTGGAATAAGATAAATAATTACATTTGTGAAAGCTGAACAAAGTACAGATGTAAATATAAGTATTGTCCAAAATGTAGTGGGATTGCGTGATAATTCATATATACTAACACCTGAAACAGCAGAGATTACAGCAGAAATTATAGCGCGAGCAACCATAATATGCAAAACTAAAGAAAGCACACTTGCAAGTTTTGATAAGAAATTATATTTTTTATAAAAATACATTATAATGCAAATATATACAGCAAGTGTAATGCAGTAACCAAGGGCAGACATACTGCCAAAAAGAACAAGCATTGTTGTGCCCACAATGCTGCTAAAAAAACTGTAAAAGGCTTTTCTGAATTTATTACTTTTAACCTCAAAAACACTGTCAGTAAATTCTAAGAAAAACAGGTTATTTATAAAATATACTATGTTAAAAATTATTATTAATATTTCTGTACTCATTTAAAAGTGTCACCTTAAATATATATTTTTATGCTTTTTGTGTGTTTAGTTGTATTGTGTGTGAAAATTATAAATAAAATATATGCACAATCAAATGGTATTTAACACATGCGAGCCTTCAATATTTATACAAGACTCATGTTAAATACTATGTTAGCCATATATTTATACAAAAAACCGCTTATCAACCCACGCAAAATTCATGTTTTAACAAGGCAATCCTAGCCAATCCAATGTAATCCGAACCCGCCTCAAAACGCCTGATTTGCCCACATAGCGGTGTTAT
Source organism: uncultured Bacteroides sp. (assembly GCA_964371675.1). Lineage (GTDB taxonomy): Bacteria > Bacillota > Clostridia > Oscillospirales > Ruminococcaceae > Ruthenibacterium. The sequence continues at coordinate 63,514 of CAYJNL010000010.1, forward strand.
CCTCCTAGACAAACGCCAGTTTGCCGTCGTCGTCTGCCGTGCTCTGTGCACAAATCAGACACTTTGAGGTCTACGATTTTATGGCAAATTGGCGAGGTTTATTGCAAGGAAAAGCCTTGCAGTAACGCCCTCGCATTGCAAAAGGCTTTGACGATGATAGAAACCTTGCCCATTTGTCATAAAACGGGTTCGTATTACATCGGATTGGCTAGCCAAAGCAATTTGAAACGAGTTCGGCTTGCATTAGCTTTTCTTAGGATTAAACGGCTTAATTTGCATAACCTACCGGGCAATAGATTGCTCAACAGGTGTTAATTACATGTCTAAGTCTACTTCAAGTTCGTCTCCATCAGCAGAAATATTCTGCATATTAACGGTGCGACGTTTAATTCTGTGTTCTTCCGATTTATTAAGTATAAAGTCTTTAATTTCTCTTGAATTTCTTACATGTCTAATCTCAAGAGTTGGGTGTGTGGAATCTCCTGTATGGCAAACAATAGTGCCAAGCCCAAAAATCCTCTCGCTAAGCGTAGAAGTGAGCGTTACATCTTGAATTTTATACATGTAACAGTCGTTTTCTTTTTTTGTCAAAAAGCCTTCGGATATAACAAGAACTTCCTCCTCTATTTTATAAACCGTAAACGTAAACGGTAAGCCCAAAAAAGGCCAGCGTTTTCTCTCTTTAAATGCCATAAAAACATCTCCTTTAAAACATACCAATTAATTTTTATTTACTTTTCAAATAAACTATTAAAATCTCTCGTTTAATCAAAGGTTACTTGAAAGTTACTTCTGTGTTTAATTATACCAATAAAGCTTATATAATGTCAACTTTTACATCGCTATATTTGGTATTTTTTTGCAAGTATGACAGAAATAACCCGTATGAGATTGTAAAACCCAAAAAATAGTAACTAGATATACACAGGCACATGGCTATTTTACTACATAAAAAATATACATAACCATTATAGCGCATAACGGTTATGTATATTTTAAGTGTATAATGTAAACAAACTACACCCTGTAGCCCTATAAAAACTCAAGCTAATCAAGATAACCAAAAGGCAATATATCTGTTACTTCTACAATACCATCGCGCATAAATTGTGCTGTATTGCATTGCAAAACATAGCCACAACCGCTGTCTGCCATCCAGTGCTCGGGTGTGTACTTGGGCATACCTTTTTGTGCAAGTGCACTCATAATTACACCACCATGTGTAACACATGCGGCTTGTTCAATTCCGGCTTTCATCATGTATTCAAACATTTGCATAAGCACATTGCCACAGCGTGTGTTAAATTCAGCACTGCTCTCGCCGTCTATCGGTGTGTAATTCTCGCCCGGTGTAACCCACCTTTTAAAGTTTTCATCATTTACAAGCTCGCTAATTTGCCTGCCCTCAAATTCACCAAAATTATTTTCTGTTAAGTCCTCAAGTATAATCTTATCTTTTGCCGTGCCAAACAAAATTTCAGCTGTTTCAATTGCACGCGCCAAAGGGCTTGAAAAAACTGTGTTAACCATTGGGTAAGTAAAATCGCTTTTCAGCTTTTCAATTTGCTGTATACCATTTTCACACAGCTTTTCATCTGTTTTACCACCAACGTACACACCGTTTTCGTTACCGCTTGTAATCGCATTCCTCACTATATAGAGCCTGTAATTTTTCATTGTTTATCTCCGTTTCTGCTCTGCATTTCGTATTTTACCACACATGTATTACAGTTTGCAAAATAAAATTTATTTGCAAAATTACAAATATGGCTAAAAGTTATACAAAAAATAAATAAAAATTTTGTTAGAAAAATATTTGTTTTTTTTCACATCATACTACATTTAGAAGTTTTTTTCAAGTTGCACGGAATATATAGTTATAATTAAATAATATTGCAAAAAATACAAGTTTTTTACACAAAATTACACCTTTACAAATTGTTTTCGATGTAATATAATCTACTGTATGTAAAGGCTTAGTCTATATAATAATAGTAGCAGGGGTACACAAATGGCAAATGAGTTTAACCGCATAATAATACTTTTGCGCAAAGAAAAAGGTGTTACACAAAAGCGTGCCGCACAAGATTTAGGTGTGTCGCAAGCACTACTTTCGCATTACGAGAAAGGCATACGAGAGTGTGGCCTTGACTTTGTAGTACGTGTTGCGAATTATTATGATGTATCTTGCGATTATTTGCTAGGACGCAGTGCAGAGCGCAGTGGAATGACCATGAATGTCAGTGACATACCAAGCCCTGAGACTAGTAAAGATGGTATTTTCAAAGGCAGTGTATTACCAACATTCAACAAAAAACTTATAAGTAACAGCCTTAATATACTTTACGACAAGCTTAACAATTGCCCGAACAAGGCACTTGTTGGTGAAATTTCAGCGTACTTAATGCTTGCTGTTTACAAAATGTTTAGGCTTTTGCACAGCGCAGGCCCAAAAAATGCAAGTAGTATGTTTAGTGTTAAAAAGAACATATATTCAGGCTATTCCGACGCGGCAATGCACGTTGCCGAAGCTAACGTAAAAGCTGTTTTGTCGGGTGATAACATGGGGCTTGACACACCGCTTAAAGATACAAGCGCCTTTGCCATGACAACAGAGAGCCTTTCAAGTGATTATCCGCTTTATGCGGGAAGTTTGTTTAACTTAATTAAAACAAGCGAGGCACGCATTGATAATAATGACAGCAATAATAAATAAAAAGTACATAAAATGGCAAAATGAATACACTGTCTCTTAATATGGTTTTTCGTTAAAATGAATAAAGCAATGTGGGGTCATGGTTTACCATGTCTGTAAAATAAGCGGGTTTGTAAATTCGTGTTTCTTTTCAGTCATGCAAGCCGTGACCCTATAAAAATTCATTAGAATATGCGTTTATTGCGTCAAACACTTTTTTATAATATGTAAACAAAATATTTGCCAAAAAATTACTGTTTGTTTTTTTCAAAAAAAGGGTTGTAAAGTATCAAATTATGTGCTATAATCGCTAAGCACTTAAATTTGTGCATATTATACAATAAATTTTGGAGGAATTAACAATGAAAAGGATTAGTACATTACTTGCAGTAGTTTTACTTGTAGCAGTTATGCTTACAGGTTGCCAAAGCGCAGAACAATTTTATGGAGACTGGCAGCTTACAGTTACAGAGACAATCCCTATTGATGCCAGCAATTCAATAGATATTTCAGTTGTAGGTACACTAAGCATCAACGAAGATGAAACATTTGCACTTACAATGAAAGTTGAAGACGAGGCAAAACTAGAGAGCGATATCATAGCAATATTCGACAACATGTATGCAGAACAACTAGCTTCAACAGGCGTTTCAGAAGAAGAATTTGAAGAGGCTATTTCAGCACAACTTGGCATGTCTTGGGATGATTTTGTAAACACAAACATAGATACTGTTTTCGCAGACCTAGATAGCGTTTATGCTAGCCAAAGTGTAACAGGCACATGGGTTGCAGGCGGCGAAACTATCACACTAACAGAAGATGGCGTAACAGACGAGATATTTGACGTTATGACACTTGGTGAAGGTGTGCTTGTTGGTGTTGATGGCAGTGAGTTTACAAAAGCTGCATAATTAATAAAGCTTTGTAACTATTATGCTACATGTAAATTTTCGGCTGCCACTCGGTGATAAATCACGAGTGGCAGCCGTTTTTTTAGCTTTTAAAAGAGCTGTGTACCTTAAAATTAAAAAGCAGCAATAGTGCTATGTTTCGGAATTAATTAATAAAATTTATTTTACACATTTTACTTGTGATATAGTAAAATCATGTGTGTTTTGCTACATTGTGTTAATAATAGTTGAAATTAAATTTATGGCGCGCTTAATTTATATGCTCTAAATCTATACGTAGCCTGCGTATTATGCGCTTTTCAAGGCGTGAAATGTAGCTTTGTGATATTCCAATCATGTCCGCTACTTCTTTTTGTGTGTGCTCACTAAAGCCTCCAAGACCAAAGCGTAGTTGCATTATCTGCTTTTCCCTACCTGAAAGCCGTTCAACTGCTTGCAAAAGCATGTTTTTTTCTGCTGTCTCTTCAAGCGCATTGCTTATCTCGTTTTGGTCTGTTCCTAAAATATCTGATAAAAGCAGTTCGTTTCCGTCACCGTCTGTATTTAAAGGCTCGTCAATACTGCTCTCTTGGCGCTTGTTGGAGCTTTTGCGAAGGTACATTAAAATTTCATTTTCAATGCACCTACTTGCATATGTGGCAAGCTTTATATTTTTAGACGGCTCAAACGTATTAACCGCCTTAATTAGCCCTATTGTGCCAATACTTATTAAATCTTCCACAGTGGCTGTGTTTGAGTCAAACTTTTTCGCAATGTAAACTACAAGCCGTAAATTGTGTATTACAAGTAAATCTCGCGCTTTTGGGTCTTTGTTTGAGAGCCTTTCAAAAACTTTGCTCTCATCCTCTTTGCTAAGCGGAGCCGGTAAAACCTCAGGCCCATTAATGTAGTAGCTGTAATCAGGTGATTTTATATTTTTATTAAAAATATTTTGTATACGCGAAAAGATTTTTTTCAAAAATTCGGTTATTTTTGTGCTCATTTAGTTTATCGCTCCTTTATGTAACTCGTGCTTAAAATAACATCGTAGCTACCGTCTAAAATTGTCTCGCTTGTAAAAACAAGTACCGGTTTTTCTCGCTGTATTATTTGCTGTTTTTCACCTACACTTTGCGTAAATGATATACTCTGTGCACGTGTTGTAGGTAACATTTGTGCGCCTGTTGCAGTCTTTACATTTACAAGCCACAACGGCAAGGTAAGTTCTTGCTTTTCAAAATACAAATCAAGCGCTGTTTTAATATTACCGCTCAACTGCGTTTTTAAAGCCGCATAACTGCAAAGTATAGCACTGCTCTGTGTCATGCTGTCTTTAATGTGCATACCACTATCTATAAGTGCCATGCCACTAATTTTTGTACCGTCTTGTAAAATTACTTTAAATTCAAGGCTTTGCGCTGCTGTTGACTTGCCAAAAATATATGATACAGCACAAATAATAACATACATTAACAAAATACAGCCAATTAGCAAAACAGGTGAAATATTTATGTACACAGAGTAGTTTTGCATACTGATAGCATTAAGCCCCGACAGTGCACAAAGTACAACAACACCACCCAAAATAATATTTAACAGAAAAAAGTAAAAAAAAGATTTTAAAAACACACGCACATTTTTGTACTTAAAAGCTATTAAAATAATTAAAACAGCACATAATATTTTTGTTACAAGCAAAAAAACAGTATAAATATTTGTTAAAAGCATTGTAAGTGAAGAAAGCCCTGCAAATAAGCTTGCTAAAGCAATTCTACACGTATATTTCTCACGCGAGGATAAAAAAGAAACAGCGCGCAGTAAAAAATAAGCTATAATTGCATTTACAAAAACCAAAATATCTAAATAAACAATACCTTGCAACAAAACCACCTCTGCATATTTAGTATAAATGGATGATAATAAAAAAAATGTCGAAGAATATTAATATTTTTAAAGATTTTGTGTAAAATAGCTTGCATAAAATGCTTATTAGTGGTAAAGTATACTTAATACGAATAATTACTAATATGAGCAAAGGAGTGTTTATATATGGCAAAAGAAATTAATAAAGGTAATTTTGAGAGCGAAGTTTTGAAATCAGACGTGCCTGTACTTGTAGATTTTTGGGCACCATGGTGTGGCCCCTGCAAGATGCTGGGCCCTGTTGTTGAGCAGCTTTCACAAGAGAGGACAGACGCAAAAATTTGTAAGGTTAATATTGATGACGAACCTGAACTTGCACAAAAATATGGCGTTATGTCAATACCTACTGTTGTAGCGTTTAAAAACGGCAGTGAGAGCGCACGCAGTGTGGGTGTAGTGCCTAAAGAAAAACTTGAGGCTATGTTGTAAAATTGTTTTTATAATAACTGCTATGAGCTGTGGTAAATTCTTTGCCACAGCTCATTTTTATTTAAAACACCTAATATTTTAGCATTATATTAATAATCATATAAAGCTGATACCACAATTACTTGTAAAATTTTTCTGAATTTACAAATTGTTATTATTTAATTCACAAAAAAAGTTTATAATAATAAGGTTACATTACCAAATTTATAATGTAAAAATACATTCGCGTTTAATAATATCTAAGGTTTTCTCATTACTATCTTTAAAAAGTGATGAAATTGTGTTGAATTTGCGTGAAAATAAATGTAAATTGCATTTTTTGCTCTATCTAAGCCCATGCAACCCACCCCCGCCGCAAATCACCTGATTTGCCACATAGCGGTGTTATCCTCACAAACAAATGCCAGTTTCTATAGTCGTCTTCCGTGCTTTGTGCACAATCAGACTTTTTTAGGTCTACGATTTTATGGCAAATGGGTTTGGATTACTTCGTTTGGCTTTGTGGTGTCGTCACAAGTCGAAACAAATAATTAATTTTTAAAATTAAGAATGGAGTCTCTCTTCTATGTTATCAAAATACAGCGTTAAAAGACCATATACAGTGCTTGTTGCAGTTGTGCTTGTGCTTGTTTTAGGTGTAATTTCCTTTACAAGCCTTACAACAGACCTAATGCCTACTATCAATTTGCCATACATGATAGTTGTAACACCATACCCCGGTGCAAGCCCTGAAAAGGTAGAGGCAACCATATCACAACCGCTGGAGGCTACCCTTGGCACCACCACGGGCATTGTCAACGTGCAGTCGGTGTCAAGCGAGAACATGGGCATGATGATACTGGAATTTGAAGAGGGCACTAACATGGACTCGGCAATGATAGATGTGTCGGGTAAAATTGACCTTGTGGAGGGCAGTTTTGATGACCTTGTCGGCACGCCCTCCATACTGAAAATAAGCCCCGATATGATGCCCATTGCCGTTACAAGTGTTGACGTTGAGGGCATGAGCGAGCAAGAGGTTTCCACCTTTGTTAAAGAACAAATTATACCCCAGTTTGAGCGCCTTGGCGGTGTTGCAAGCGTAGACCCTACAGGCATGATAGAAACACAGGTTTCCGTAACTTTAGACACAGATAAAATTAACGATGTCAACTTGAAAGTACTTGCAAGTGTGGACAAAGAGCTTGCAGATGCACAGCAAGAACTTTACGATGCAAGAGCAGAAATTGACAGTGGCATTGCCGATATTGAAACAGGTAAAGCCGAGATGCAAAGCGGTAAGGATGCCGCGACCTCAGAGCTTGCACAGGCAAGTGCACAAGTTGACTCCGCAGTTGCACAAATTGCAGCGCTAACAGGAGAGCAAGCCACTTTGCAGGCAAATGCGGCGGCGCTTACGGCTGAAAAGCAGGGTTTGCTTGAGGCATACAACTCCTTAAATGGCAACCCCGAAACGCCCCAAATCCCCGGTATGCTTGCGCAGTTTGCCGTTATGTTAACTACAACACCCGGCTTGTTACCGGCAGAATTTGTAGGCCCCGTACCCACAAATACAGCTGAAATTTTAGCGCTTTCAGATGCTGATTTTCAAATACTTTTAGCAGTTATAACAAACATGGTAAACAGCTCCCCCACACCAATTGAGGGCGCGCAAATGATAACCCAGCTCACAAAAGAGCAAGTTGCACTTATAAATAATGCGCCACAGCGTGCTGTGGAAATTGACGCAGAGCTAAACAACATCAAAACACAAACAGCCGTTGTTACGGCAATGATGCCAACCTTGCAAGAAAACTTGAAGAAATTGCAAGACACATATGCACAAATTGAGAGTGGCAAAATGCAGGCTGTTGGTGAGCTTACAAGCGGTGAAATTATGCTTGAAAGCACACAAATGGAGCTTGAGGCGGCAAAAGAACAGCTTGACACAGCGCAAGAAGACATGGACGAGGCAAAGGAGCAAGCACTAAAAAGCGCTGATATAACAGGCTTTTTAACACCCGAGATGATTGGCAATATAATAATGGCGCAAAACTTCAACATGCCGGCTGGCTATGCAGACGATGACGACGGCAAGTCTTATCTTGTAAAAGTAGGCGAGGAGTTTACCTCCATAGACGAGTTGCGAAGCACCGTTATTTTTTATGCAGACATTGACGGTGTAGGCGAGGTTAAACTAAGTGACATAGCGAGCGTTGAGTTTACTGATAACTCCGGCACAAGCTATGCAAAGGTTAATGGTAACAACAGCGTTATTTTGAGTTTCCAAAAACAAAGCACATCTTCAACAGCAGAGGTGTCAGACGAGATTGCAGAGGTTATCAAGGATATTGAGGAAAATGACGAGCGCATAAACTTTTCAATGCTAATGGACCAAGGGCAGTATATAGACATAGTCATACAGAGCGTTTTGAGCAACCTTATTTTTGGCGGTATACTTGCAATTATTGTGCTTGCCATATTTTTAAAAGACGTGCGTCCAACATTTATTGTTGCGTGCAGTATACCTTTTAGCTTGCTTTGCGCAATTACAGCAATGTACTTTACAAATATTACACTAAATATTATATCGCTTTCGGGTCTTTCTCTTGGCGTTGGTATGCTTGTGGATAACAGTATTGTTGTTATTGAAAATATTTACAGGCTGAGAAGTGAGGGTGTAAACCCACTCAAAGCGGCTGTCTCGGGCGCAAAACAAGTTTCGGGTGCAATTTTTGCATCAACGCTTACAACTATTTGTGTCTTCTTGCCTATCATGTTCACAGAGGGTCTCTCGCGTGACTTATTTAGCGACATGGGGCTAACAATTGCTTACTCTCTAATTGCAAGCCTTTTTGTGGCACTAACACTTGTGCCTGCAATGGCGGCAACCACGCTAAAGGGTGAGGCGGCAAAAGAGCAAAAATGGTTTAACTCATTTATAAAAGGTTACGAGCGTTCTCTTGGTTGGACTTTAAACAACAAAGCACCAGTGTTAATTGTTGCGGTAGCCTTACTTGCATTTAGCATTTTCCAAGTTACTCAAATTGGCACAGCTTTTGTGCCGTCAATGCAAAGTGCACAAATGTCCGCAACCATGACAGTGCCCGACGACACACCACTTGAAGAAATTTTCGAGACAAGCGACGAGGTTATAAACAGAATTTCCGCAATTGAGGGCATAGACACTGTAAGCATAACAGTCGGTGGTGGCACAGAGGCAATGATGTTTGGTGCCTCCTCAGGGCAGAGCATCACAATGTATATTTTGCTAGAGGAAAACACAAGCCTTACAAATGCACAGGCAACAGAGCAAATTCAAGAAGCTGTTGTGGGACTAAATTGTGAGATTGATGTAACAGAGAGCAGTATGGATATGTCTGCGCTTGGTGGCAGTGGCATTGAGCTTATAATAAGAGGCAACGATTTTGCCGTTATGGATGAAATATCCGAGGATATGCGCCAATTGCTGAGCGAAATTGAGGGCACGACAGAAATTTCTCAAAGCGAGGACACAGACGATGAGATGCGCATTATTATAGATAAAAACGCGGCAATGCACCACAACTTGACGGTAGCGCAAATTCAAATGGAAATTACAAAGGCTTTAACTGAGACAAACAGCGCAACAACACTTATGCAAAACGGCGACGAATACCCCGTTGTTGTTATACGCGATGAGGGTGACATGCCTAGCAAAGACAGCATAATGCAACACTCGTTTGAAATAACAGACCCACAGAGTGGAGAGACTAGCACAGTTTACTTGCACGAGGTTGCAGGCACACAAATTGCACCTAGCGTGCTTAGTGTTAACCGCGAAAATGGCTCGCGCTATACAACAGTATCGGCGGCAATAGCAGAGGGGTACAACATAGGGCTTGTTAGCCGTGATTTAGAAGAAAAGTTTGATGAATACGAAGTACCAAACGGCTTTACAGTGGAAATTGCTGGCGAAAACGAGACTATAACTAATTCTATTAACGACCTTATACTTGTTATAATTTTAGCTGTAATTTTTGTTTACCTCATTATGGTGGCGCAGTTCCAAAGTTTAATGAGCCCGTTTATAGTTATGTTTACAATACCGCTTGCGTTTACGGGTGGTCTCATAGCACTGCTTGTAACTAATAATGAGCTGTCAATTGTGGCAATGCTCGGATTTTTGGTGCTTGCAGGCATAGTTGTTAACAACGGCATTGTTTTTGTAGACACAATTAACCAGCTGCGCATAGGCGGCATGGGCAGAAGGCAGGCAATTTTACGCACAGGACGTGTGCGTGTACGCCCTGTTTTGATGACGGCACTTACAACAATACTTGCAATGGTAACAATGGCGCTCGGTATAGGCGACGGCTCTGAAATGACACAGCCACTTGCTATTGTCACAATAGGAGGCCTTGCATACTCCACAATATTAACACTGTTCATAGTGCCTGTTTTGTACGATATTATGCGCAAAAAAGACCTTGTTGTGAAAGAAGTTGACTAAATAAGTAAAAAAAGCAATTTTTTTTAAAGGAATTTTGGGTTTAAACTCGTATAATATATATGAGAGGAAATTCAGGCTCTTTTAAAAGTAATTTTAACAAAGCACCTCTCTTGCCCCTGTGGTGAGATAGGTACTTTTTTGTTAGGGCGACAAAGGAGGTAAGTGTGGGCAGCGAAAACATAAGGAAACGGCTAGAAAAACAAGAACATGATATGTTATGCAAAAACGCCTCTTTCAGTGACGATAGCAAAGGGCGAGCAAAACATGAAGATGAATGCAACTTCAGAACATGTTTTCAGCGTGACAGAGATAGGATTATTCACTGTGAGGCTTTCAGACGGCTGAAACAGAAGACACAAGTTTTTTTATCTCCCGAAGATGACCACTACCGCACGCGCCTTACGCACACACTTGAAGTAAGCCAAATTGCGCGCACAATAGCGCGTTCGCTAATGCTGAACGAGGACTTGACAGAGGCTATATCACTGGGGCATGACCTTGGGCATACACCTTTTGGCCATGCGGGAGAACGTGCACTAAATTTGCTTAACGAGGGCGGTTTTCGCCATTATGATCAGAGTGTGCGCGTTGTGGATAAGCTTGAAAAACAAGGCAGTGGGCTAAATTTGTGCTTTGAAGTGCGCAACGGTATTGAAAGGCACACAACAAAGGGCGACATGGCGAAGACACTTGAGGGCATTATTGTGCATTATGCCGACAGAATTGCATACATGAACCACGATATAGAAGACGCTATAAGTGCAAAAGTTTTGCACGCAGAGGATTTGCCCCAAAATGTTGTACAGACACTCGGGGATACAAAATCTGCGCGCATAACAAGCCTTATTGCAGACATAGTGCAAAATGGCACAGAGAGTGGCATAAAAATGTCTCCAGAGGTTGAAAAAGCCTACCTTGAGCTGCATAAATTTATGTACAGCACCGTTTATGTGGACAAAGTTGCGAAAAAAGAAGAGAAAAAAGTGGACGGGCTCATAACGCGCCTGTATGAATTTTATATGAAAAAGCCCGAGAAAATGCCAGCTCTCTACCGCAAAATTTGCGAGGAAGAGGGCGCGGCAAGGGCAGTTACAGACTACATATCGGGCATGAGCGATGCGTATGCTGTGAGGGTTTTCCAAACGCTGTTTGTGCCAAAAAATTGGAGCGTTGGCGAGTGATAAGAAAAGGAAGTGTTAAAATAACTTGATATCGCAAGATTACATATCGCAACTTGTACAGCGCAGTGATATTGCAGACGTAGTGCAAACATACGTAAAACTGCGCCAAAGAGGGCGCACACACACAGGGCTATGCCCTTTTCACAACGAGAAAACACCGTCTTTTATTGTTTACCCCGAAACGCAAAGTTTTTACTGTTTTGGCTGTGGTGCAGGCGGCGATGTTATAACATTTGTTAAAATGATATCTAACGTTGACTATGTAGAGGCTGTTAAAACACTTGCACAGCGGTGCGGTATGCCACTGCCCGACGAGGACGACACAGCAGGCAAAAAACGCATGAAAATGCTTGCACTTTACAAAGATGCCGCAAGATTTTTTTACGGTTGTATGAATGAAAACACCGAAAACGCAAAGAATATCAGAGCATACTGGCGAAAGCGTGGGCTCTCTGATGCGACAATCCGCAAATTCGGGCTTGGCTATGCGCCGGACGACAAAAACCATATGCGAAACCACATGTTAAAACAGGGCTACACGCAAGACGAGCTCATAGAGGCAGGTTTTTTGCGCAAAAGTGACAGAGGCGATGTCTATGAGTTTTTTAAACATCGCGCTATGATACCTATTTTCGACATAAGAGGCAATGTAATTGCTTTCAGTGGGCGAAAAATAGACGAGACACGTGGCGGCGGCAAGTATATAAATAGCCCCGAGACAATACTATACAAAAAAAGCAAGACGCTTTTTGCACTTAATATAGCAAAAAAGCACGCTAACAGCAAGTTTATACTGTGTGAGGGCAATATGGACGCCATTGCGCTACATCAGGCAGGTTTTAGCACAGCTGTTGCAGGCTGTGGCACAGCGCTTACACCGGAGCATGTAAAGCTTTTGTCCGACTACACAGAAGAGGTTGCCATTTGCTTTGACAGCGATGAGGCAGGGCAAAAAGCTACACAAAAAGCTATAGGACTTTTGGCAAAATCGCCAATAAAAGTAACTGTGCTAAAGATGAACGGCGCAAAAGACCCCGATGAATATATACAAAAATTTGGCGCTGACAGCTTTAATATGCTTTTAAATGAGTCTAGCAATGCCACGGAGTATTCTCTTATGAACGTCAAGGCTAAGCACGACATATCAACAGATGATGGGCGCGTTGCCTACCTTAAAGAGGCTGTAAATGTGCTTGCAAACCGTACGCTCACGGCAATAGAGCGCGACGTTTACGCAGGTAGGCTCTCGGAGGAGACAAGTGTTGCAAAACAGGCGCTTATTTCTCAAATTAACACAGCAGTTAAGGCACGGGCAAGGCGCGAGGGCAAAGAGCGTGAAAAAAAACTGCTTAGCGAGGGCATGAGTGCACGAATTAACGTGAGAAATTTTGGGCAAGAGAACAAAACACTTGGTGTAGTGTTTGCAGAACAGCAACTTATAGGCGCAATTTTGCGCCACCCGGACTATTTACAGCTTTGCAAAAACAAACTATCAGCAGAAAATTTCATAAGTGAAGAAATGCGCAGAACGTATGAGTCTCTTTTGAAATATGATGGTGAATACACCGACCTTGCAATGCTTAGCGAGGAATTACCCACACAGACAATTAGCCTTTTAAGCCGCATTTTAGCACAAAATTACGACATTTTAATAGATGAAAAAGACGTGGAGCTTTACATTACACGCATAGAAGAGGGTGCAAGGCAAAGCGAACATGCAGGCGAAAAATCAGTGGGCGAACTTGCAGATTATATAAGTGCACTTAAAGAGAAAAAAGCATAATAATTATTATTATTATAAATTTGTAGGGGCGACCTGTGGTCGCCTATCTATCTTAATAATAAAAATTGTAATCATAATATCTGAAGGAGTTAAAAATGGGAGATACAAAAAAACACATAATACAAAATTTAATGGACACAGGAAAGCGCAACGGCAAAGTTACAACTAAAGAAATTAACGATGCTTTAGAGGAAATTGGCTTTGAGGTAGAGCTTGTTGACCGCCTTTACGAAATGCTTGAGACAAACAACATTGAAATAGCCGAGGAGACAGACAGTGATACCGAAGAATTCACATTGACAGAGGACAACGTAGATGTACTGCAATCTGCACTTAGTGCAGAGGGTGTTAATATAGACGACCCCGTTAAAGTTTACTTAAAAGAGATAGGTAGAGTGCCGCTCTTATCAACCGAGGAAGAAGTAAAATTAGCTGTTTTAATTCAAGAAGGCGGCCCTGAAGGAGATAAGGCTAAACAGCGCCTTTCAGAGGCTAACCTTCGCCTTGTTGTATCAATTGCAAAAAGATATGTAGGCAGAGGTATGCAGTTTCTTGATTTAATTCAAGAGGGCAACCTAGGGCTTATTAAAGCTGTTGAAAAATTTGACCATACAAAAGGCTTTAAGTTTTCAACATATGCCACATGGTGGATTCGCCAGGCTATAACAAGGGCAATTGCAGACCAAGCAAGAACAATCCGTATACCTGTACACATGGTTGAAACTATTAATAAAGTTAAAAAAATCAGCAGTCAACTGCTACACCGAAATGGTCACGAACCTACAGCAGATGAAATTGCCGAAGAGCTTGACATGCCTGTGGACAGAGTGCGCGAGATTATGAGAGTAGCACAAGAGCCAGTGAGCCTTGAAACACCGATAGGCGAAGAAGAAGACAGCCATCTTGGAGATTTCATCCCGGACGAAGATGCACCTGTACCGGCGGAAGCGGCAAGCCACACGCTGTTAAAAGAGCAACTCTCTGGTGTTTTAAAAAGCCTTACCCCTCGTGAAGAAAAGGTTTTACGCCTGCGTTTTGGTTTAGAGGACGGCAGACCGAGAACGCTTGAAGAAGTGGGCAAAGAATTTAATGTAACACGTGAGCGCATTAGGCAAATTGAGGCAAAAGCGCTACGTAAATTACGCCACCCAAGCCGTAGCAAAAAACTGCGAGATTTTCTTGATTAAAATGTGTTTACACTATCGCTTTATAGTATCAGCACACCCTAATAAAAAATAAGGAGTGACATTGTTTGCACATAACACAAGAGACAGATTATGCGGTGCGCATTACGTATTTTCTTGCACAAGAGCTTTGCCGCAAAGATGCACGCACAATTAGTGAGAATGTGCATGTGTCGCTTAGGTTTTCGTTAAAAATATTACGCAAACTTGTAAGTGGCGGCGTAGTAAAAAGTTTTAAAGGCAACAGCGGCGGTTATGAAATAGCTAGAAAACCCTGCGAAATAACATTGCTTGACGTTATAACGGCAGTTGAGGGGCCATACAAATTTTCGCGTTGTGTTGGAGATAATGATGACACCGAGTGTAGCAGAGGAAGAATTTGCGACTGTATCTTCAGAGATGTTTACGGTGAAATATCTAAGGACATTAACGACAAAATTAGCAAGATTACTTTTGACGAACTTCTTAAAAGAGAATGTGAGTAATAGATTGCATATAATATAAAATTATTTGCATAAAAACGACACAAACATGAATTTGTTTGTGTCGTTTTCTTCGTTTTTGCATAAAATAAGATAAAAAGGGGTGGTTTGAAATGGAAAATAAGCGTTTTAATTTTTTCCTTGGTGCACTTACACCTACGGGTTTTGCCGGCTATTATTCACAGCTTGTTCGCGATAATGCAAGCCATGTAGTTTTGCTAAAAGGTAGTCCCGGGTGCGGAAAGTCCACATTAATAAAGAGGATAGCAAACTATTTGTACGAGAGCGGTGAAGATGTGGAGCTTATACACTGTGCTCAAGACCCCGAGTCTCTTGACAGTGTGATATGTAAAAACCGCAAATTTATAATAGCAGATGCCACGTCTCCACACACACTAGAACCCGAGTACCCAATTGCATTTGAGCAAATTTTGCCACTATATTATTGTATAGATGCCATATCAATGCAAAAGCACAGAAAAGAGATTATTGAACTATTTAATAAGTATACATTTTTAACTGAGCGGTCTACACGTTACCTTGCCGCCGCAGGTAGTTTATTGCAAGACACCGCACGCACAGCACAAGCTTTTACTAACACTGCAAAAATACATGAGCTTGCAAAGGTTTTATGCAAAAAATACATACCTAATTGTAATAATGTAGATATAATTCATCACGACAAAGATGAAAATGCAGAAACAACCAAGCATACCTTTACAACAAAGCAATTTGTACAAACTAATTTGCAAGAGGATACACGTATTTTAAGTGCCATTACACACGAGGGTCTTGTTTGCTATGAAGATACTGTGCTTAAAATGGCAAATAACATTATAATTGTGGAAGATTGTTTTGGATATGCCTCAAAATGTATGCTGTACGCAATTCGTCAAGATGCACTAAGCAAAGGTCACAAAATTATAACTTGCTACTGTTCCATGAGCCCTTATGATAAGATAGAGCACATTATTATACCCTCTCTTGGGCTTGCATTTATAACAAGCAACGCTTATCACTTAACAGGTAAGTTAAAAAGCAAAGCAAACAATGGTATAAATATACGCACCATTCACAGCACTAGATTTTGCAATAAAGATGGTATGAGTTTGCGCAAAAAGCGCTTGCAGTTTAATAACAAGGCAACATCACAGCTTTTAACACAAGCACAGCTATTAATGAAGCAAACAAAAGCGTGCCATGATGAGCTTGAAAGTTACTATACAAAAGCGGCAGATTTCCCGTCTCTTGACAGAGCATATGACAAAATTGTTGCTCAGCTTTCAAGCTTTGCAAAATAATGTTTGCCGTTTAAAAAAAGCTTTTTAATCTAAAAGCTCTAACACTAATAGTTAACTGGTTAACAGCAAAAAAATAAAGGCTAAGAGGTAAAGACTAAACTAAAGGCACCGTCTTTAGCGATGAATTTTAAACGCTGCATTAAAACAAACTTTTAAAATTCATCTACAAAACAGATACCTTTAATTATTATCTCTTAGCTCTTAGCCTTTAATCTTTAAAAAATCCTTAGCCGTCATTAAATTCTCAACTTAATGACATTAATTTCATTATAACACTTGGTAGCTCATATCAAAATCACGTCAGCACAAACATCTCATCTTCAACATCAATGTTTAAATTTGCATCTATACTGCCGTCAATAATTTTTTGCGCAATTTTATCCTCAATTTCTGTGCGTATAACCTTACGCAAATCACGTGCGCCAAACTTGCCACCACTTGCCTTTTGGCAAAGCATATCAAGTACAGGTGCCGTCCATAAAAGGCGCACACCTTTGTTTGCCAGTGGCTCTGTGTACTCTTTTAACATAAGCTCCGCAACTTTTTTGAGTTCCTCTTCACCAAGCGGTTCAAACACTATAACCTCGTCTACCCTACTTAAAAATTCAGGTCTCAAGAAATCTTTCAGCGCTTTCATTGCCTTGTTTTTGCTCATTTCTGACTCGCTCTTATTAAAGCCTGTCTCTCCCACTTTATCGGAAGACCCTGCGTTACTTGTCATTGCAATAACTGTGTTTTCAAAGTTAACCGTTCTGCCCTGCGCATCGTTAATCTTGCCCTCATCAAGTATTTGAAGTAGCAAGTTCATAACGTCGGGGTGTGCTTTTTCTATCTCATCAAAAAGCACCACACTATACGGTTTTCTGCGCACTTTTTCCGTTAGTTGCCCTGCCTCATCGTAACCCACATAGCCGGGAGGCGAGCCTATAAGGCGCGATACTGCGTGTTTTTCCATAAACTCGCTCATATCAAGGCGAATTAGTGGGTCAACCGTGTCAAAAAGTTGCATAGAAAGCTGTTTTACAAGCTCTGTTTTGCCAACTCCTGTGGGGCCTACAAATATGAAACTTGCAGGTCTTCTGCGCGCTGCTATGTCTGCCCTACTGCGCTTAATAGCGTTTGTAACAAGGCGCACTGCCTCTGTTTGCCCAACAACAACTTCGTTTAGGTTATCTTCAAGTGTAAGCAATTTTGTGTGCTCACTCTCTTTTATTTTCGCCGCAGGTATGCCCGTCCAAAGCTCAATAACTTTCGACACATCGTCCATTGTTACTTCTATTTTCTCAACATTTTTCTCAAGCTCGGGCAGTTCTTGCTCTATGCGCATTATCTCTGTGCGCAAATTTGCAATGCGCTCAAAGTCTTTGTCCTCAGTTTGTGCCTCAAGCTCTTCTTCCTCTTTTGTTATCTTTTCAAGGTGCTTTCTCATCTGCACAAACTCTGTTATTTCACTGTGGCGTAAACTGCAACACGCACATGCTTCATCAAGCAAATCTATCGCTTTATCAGGCAAAAATCTATCAGTAATATACCTTTCAGACAATGTAACAGTACTGCTCACTATGCTGTCATTTACCTTAACATAGTGGTGGTTCTCATAGTAGTGTTTAATGCCTTTCATCACTTCTATTGTGTCGCTGATAGACGGCTCCTCCACCTTAACAGGCTGAAAACGTCTTTCAAGCGCTTGGTCTTTCTCTATATGTTTTCTGTATTCAGAGAAAGTTGTAGCGCCTATAACCTGTATTTCTCCGCGTGACAGCGCCGGTTTTAATATGTTTGCCGCATTCATGCTGCCCTCAGAATCCCCGGCACCCGTTAGATTGTGTATTTCGTCTATAAACAAAACTATGTTACCTGCGCTTTTAACCTCACTTATAAGCCCTTTTACGCGGCTTTCAAACTGACCCCTAAACTGTGTTCCTGCAACAAGGCTTGTTAAATCAAGCAGAAAAATCTCTTTGTCTTTGAGCCCGGCGGGCACTGTGCCGTTTGCAATGTGCAAGGCAATGCCCTCTGCAATTGCAGTTTTACCAACACCTGCCTCACCAATTAGGCAAGGGTTGTTTTTTTGCCTACGAGACAAAATTTGTATAGTGCGGTAAATTTCTTTATCACGCCCTATAATATTGTCTAACTTGCCGTCTTTTGCCTTTTGTGTTAAGTTTTCGCAGTAATTATCAAGAAATTTACGTAACGGTGGTTTCTTTTCTTTCTTATCTTTTTTATTGTTCTTTTTATCTTCGCTGTCATTTTTGCGTTTGGGTGAACTAAAAATGCCAAACGGGAACGTACCTGCTCCACCCGGAGCAAAGTCTGTATCATCGCTACCATTTTCAACATCAGGCTCCTCTTGCTCGTCTGCCTCGTTTAGCTCCTGCATACTCTTCATCATTTCGCCCATGTCCATGTCATTGTCTTGCATCATGCCCGAAAATCTTTCTTCCATCGCCTCTAAATCCGTCTCGGATATTCCAAACTGTTTCATAATATCGTCCACGGGTTTTATACCAAGCTCTCTTGCACAAGTTAAGCAATAGCCCTCGGTTTTGCTTTCACCTGCCTCCATTTTTTGTATAAACACAATAGCAGGACGTTTGTTACACTTTACACATATCATATGTTAAATATTAATCTCCATTCTGTGCACAGCACAAATAGTTTTGAAAATCTCCGTACAGAATGGAGATTAATTGGCATGTGCGTAGCACCGCCATTTTAATAATTGATA
>CAYJNL010000011.1:0-81083 GCA_964371675.1 uncultured Bacteroides sp.
TTTAAAATTGGGCGCAGCGGTATGGAGCGCATTGACGAGTTGATGAGCAAGTAAGAGGGTATAATTCATTAAAAGAGCAGGTGAAAGGGAAGAGAAATGGCAGATATTAATTTAAGCAAACAATTAAAAGAGCAGGCAAAAACAGTAAGGCTTACACTGCTTGATATGATACACAAAGCGCAATCAGGGCACCCCGGTGGCAGTTTATCTGCCGCCGATATTATGACAGCGCTTTATTTTAACGAGCTTAACATAAACCCAAAAGACCCCAAATGGGCAGATAGAGACAGGTTTGTACTATCCAAAGGGCATGTGTGCCCTGTACTTTACACATGCCTTGCACTGCGCGGCTATTTTGAAAAAGAAGTGCTTGGCACGCTGCGCAAAGAGGGTTCTATTTTGCAAGGTCACCCCGACATGAAACGTTGCCCCGGTATTGACATTTCCACAGGCTCGCTTGGTCAAGGGGCATCTGTTGCGGTGGGCATGGCAATTGCGGCAAAGCGCGACAGTAAAGCTTACAGAACGTTTACCTTAATTGGTGACGGCGAGTGCAACGAGGGCCAAATTTGGGAGGCGGCACAGTGCGCAAGCAAGTATGCACTTGATAATTACATAGCAATTATAGACAACAATAATTTGCAAAATGACGATAATTGTGACGTTGTTATGCCAACTTTAGATATAGCAAAGAAATTTGAGGCATTTGGTTTTGATGCAATTACAATAGACGGGCACAATATGGACGAAATTTTAGATGCACTAGAGTGGGCTAAGAATAAAAATTCAAAGCCAAAGTGCATTGTGTGCAAAACAGTTAAGGGCAAGGGCGTGTCTTTTATGGAAAATGTTGTTGCATGGCACGGGCAAGCGCCAAACGATGAGGAATACGCAATTGCAATAAAAGATGTTAAGGAGGGCTTTTAAGTGAGTACTAGCAGTAAAATGCCAACGCGTGATGGTTACGGCGATGAAATTTTGGCTCTCGGAATAGAGAACAAAGACATATACGTTGTGGATTGTGATATAGGAAAGTCATGCAAGACAGTGCCGTTTAGCAAACAATTGCCAAACCAGCACGTAAATGTTGGCATAGCAGAGCAAAACGCTTGCGGTGTAAGCGCTGGGCTTGCCACCACAGGCAAAATACCATTTGTTACAACATACGCTGTTTTTGGTTCAATGCGCATGAGCGAGCAAATACGCCAAGAAATTTGCTACCCTAATTTAAACGTCAAAATAGCTTGTTCTCACGGAGGTTTTACGCCTGCTAATGACGGTGCAAGCCACCAGTGCATTGAGGACATGGGCATAATGCGAACCTTGCCGAACATGACAGTGTGTATGCCTGCCGACTACAATGCGGCAAGAAAACTTACAAGAGCCGCCGCGGAGTATTACGGCCCTGTTTACTTGCGCTTTACGCGTGACGCAATACCTTGCATTTACGATGAAAACGAGGAGTTTGAACTTGGCAAGGCAAAAACCTTGATGAATGGCGATGACATTTGCATCATAGGCAATGGTGATGTGCTAAATTTGGCAATTGAGGCGGCAAAAATACTTGTGGAAAAAGGTGTAAGTGTAACGCTTTTAGACATGCACACAATAAAGCCACTTGATGAAAAGGCTGTAAAAGAAGCGCTTGTAAAAACGGGCAAAATTGTAACGGTGGAAGACCACAACATAATCAATGGGCTTGGTAGCGCCGTGTGTGAAATAGTGGCAGAGAGTGGCAAAGGCGTTGTACGAAGAATAGGTGTGCAAGATAAATTTGGCGAGAGCGCACCATACGAGAGCCTACTTGCAAAAAACAACATAACCGTTGAAAATATAGTAAAGACATGTGAAGAGTTGATTTCACAGTTTTAAATACCGCTAATAAAATTTAATAAAAATTAAGAGGTGCATTATTATGAAAATGAGTTCAGCAAGTAAAAGAGCCAACACTTACGCAGACAATGGTGAAGAATGGTTTTGCTCATTCGCATACACAGAGGTAGAGGGGCTTGGCTATGAAAACGGAGTACATAGAAGAGACCCAAGCAGTGTTATTGAAGTAGACGGCGTTTACTACGTTTACTATACAAAATCAATTGGTCCGCATTTTGGCAAGTCTGCCGGCAGAGATGCAGACAGCAAAATATTCCCGTGGGACTATGCCGACATTTGGTATGCCACAAGTACAGATGGGCTTAAATGGCAAGAGCAGGGGATAGCAGTAAAAAGAGGTGGCAAGGGCGCTTATGACGAGCGAACAGTTTGCACACCCGATGTTTTAGCGCATGACGGCAAATATTATCTTGTTTATCAAGCAATTGCAAAAGTTAATTATACGGGAAGAAATGAAAACGTAGCTATGGCTATGGCAGAAAGCCCAAGCGGACCTTTTGTAAAACTTGATAAAGAAATTTTAAAACCAATGGAAGACGGCGAGTGGTTTGGCAAAGACTGCGGAGACTACAATAAAGGTGGTTTTGAGGGCGTAACACATGACCCAAGCCTTTACTACTACAATAATAAATTTTATTTATACTATAAATGTGGTGCCTCAGAATTTGGAGCATTAAAAGGCTACGGAAAAGACACGCGCTGGGGAGTTGCAATAAGCGACAACGTGCAAGGCCCGTATGAGCACAGCGAATTTAACCCTGTTACAAACAGTGGACACGAGACAATGTTGTGGAATTATAACGGTGGTATAGCGGCACTTTTAAACCGTGACGGCCCTGAAAAAGACACAATACAATACGCAAAAGACGGCGTTAATTTTGAGCTGATGACACGTGTGACAGACACACCGCAAGCAGGTGGTGCATTTAGGTGCAAAAACACAGATGACT
Organism: uncultured Bacteroides sp.; assembly: GCA_964371675.1. Classification (GTDB taxonomy): domain Bacteria; phylum Bacillota; class Clostridia; order Oscillospirales; family Ruminococcaceae; genus Ruthenibacterium. Next base: position 2,844 of record CAYJNL010000011.1, read on the forward strand.
CACCGCTTGAGGGCATACGCTGGGGCATGTGCCACTACGATGAAAGAGGCTCAATGTGGAACTACATAGTCCGTTTTGATTTAGATATGCGCCACCCTTATGCGGCATCGCACCGCTATGCACCAAATAATACGGTAGGATTTGGTGCGTGGTAAAAGTTTTTTTATAAACGAGGGTGAAAAATGAAAAAAGATACTGAAGTACTGCGCAGCCTTGCAAGCGAATACACAGCACTTTTGCAAAAAGCTGACAACAGCGAGAAATACAAACTGCAAAAAGCAATTAACGACAATAAAATGATACGCCCTGTTGTGCTAATTGATGAGCTGCCATGGGCAGAGCTGAATGTTAATAATGAGCTGACATTGCAATGTGAGGATGTATATTTAAAAACAATTGAGAACCAGCTGAGAAGAAAAATATATCACTTTAAATATTTTGCGGCAGACATGATTTTACAGCCATTTGTCCCTATAAATAAAATTGTAACACACAAGGGTATAGGTGTTGCAATTGACGAAGAAGTTATTGAACAAGGTCATGGAAACAACGTGAAATCTCACGAGTATAAAGACAACTTTGAAGAAGACGAATCTCTGGAGTTACTGCACAATGATGTTGTGAGCTATGAAGAGACAAAGACAAAACAGCAGTTTGAGCTTGTAAACTCTATTATAGGCGATATTTTGCCTGCAAAAATAGTTGGTATTAACTTTGCCTCTGTTAACACATGGGATTTAATTGCAGAACTTCGCGGAGTAACACCACTACTTATAGACTTAATGGACAGACCTGAATTTACACACAAGCTTGTGAAACAGCTAACAGACATAAGGCTTGACACATTGAAACAATACGAAAAACTAGGGCTTTTTGAAGACGAGCCACTCTCGCTACACTGCACAAGCGCACCTGTTAGCGACTTGCCCACACCCAAAAACGGCGAGCCACGTAAACTTAAAGATGTTTGGGGTAGAGGAGTTGCACAAATTTTTGCCTCGGTGGGTAAAGACATGCACGAAGAATTTGACATTGAGTACATGAAAAAGACAATGGAATACTGCGGGCTTGCATATTACGGTTGCTGTGAACCACTTGACACAAAAATTGACATAGTTGAAAAAATACCAAATTTGCGCAAAATTTCAATAACACCGTGGGCTGATGTAAATGTTGCAGCAGAGGTTATAAATGGGAAGTACGTGATAGCGTCAAAGCCAAACCCGTCAGCAGTTGCAGTAAATGCTCTTGACAAAGATAATTTAAAGCAAGAGATAAAGACTATACTAAAAGCATGCAGTAAAAATAATTGTACAGTAGAGCTAACACTAAAAGATATTAGCACCACATGTGGAAACCCAAACAACATAATTGAGTGGGAAAAAATAGCTATGGGTATTGTTAATAACATGTAGGGTGGATATTAACGGAGCTGCCCACAAAGTTGTATTCACAAAAAGCATCGGCAAAATTTCCGCTATACTTCACAAAAATGCTCGTTAATGCACACAGTGTTACCCGCGCTTTTTGTATCACCTGACAAAATTTTGCTCTAGTTTTTGCAAAGTTATTGTTTTTTTGCAGCTCTTTAATAGCAAGGAGTTTCTTACTATATTAATAGGCGTTGTATATACCTAAACTATAAATAACCCTTATATCCTATACGGGTTATTTATAGTTTATTTTATGGCGGTGCTACGCACATGCCAATTTATATTAGCCTGCTTTTTGAATTTGAAATAGGCACACTGAAAATGCGCTAATTAATAAAGGTGTGCAAGAATAGCAGAAATGCTTTATTTATGCGATGATAAGGTAAAGTAGCTTTTGTTACACATGTCACCTTACTGCTCATAACCATCATTAAATATAACTACGGCAGTTTGCACTATTGACAAAACGTCAAAATATGGTATGCTAAACTTGTATTATAAAAAAACGTATCAAACTATATAAAAATTGATAATAAATTTTATTTTTTTAAAATCTACTACATCGTTGCAGTAAGTTAAAGGAGTTGCAAAAATGGTAACAATAAAAGAAATTGCAAAAGAGTGCGGTATTTCTGCAACAGCTGTAAGTAAAGCATTGCGAGACGAAAAAGATATTAGCAAAGCAACAATTGATAAGGTGAAAAAAGCAGCTAAAAGTTTGGGCTACGTTAAAAACCCGGCAGCAGTACGGCTTAAAACAAACCGCTCTTACAATTTTGGTGTGCTTATGCAAGACGGCACAAGTAGCGGTATAACGCATGAGTTTTTTGCTTCTATTTTAAACAGTTTTATTATAAATGCAAGAGAAAAAGGCTACACAGTTACTTTTATAAGTGATAAATTTGGCGATGAAACGTTAACATATGAAGAATATGCGAAAATTCACGGTTGCGATGGTGTTTTTATTTTAGTGCTTGAGTTTTTTGAAGACCCCAAAGTTATAAGCCTTGTAAACAGCAATATACCGGTTGTTGTTGTTGATTATAAATACAGCCAGTGCAGTGCTGTAAATTCTGATAATGAACATGCAATTAATGAAATGGTAAAATACGCTTATTCTATGGGGCATACAAAACTTGCATTTATTCATGGTGAGGCATCTATGGTTACAAAAACACGCCTTGCCAGCTTTTATAAAACGTGTGACGAATTAGGGATTGAAGTAAATGAGGATTACATTAAAGAAGGTTTTTATCACAACCCAAAATCTGCCGAAAAGATAACTTATGAGCTTTTAGATATGAAAAATCCACCGACATTTATTTTTTACCAGGATGACTTTGCATTTATAGGAGGATTAAACGCAATTGAAAAAAGAGGTGTGCAAATACCGAATGATATTAGCGTTGCCGGCTTTGACGGCATGAGTTTATCGCAAGTAATACGTCCTAAATTAATGACATGGCGCCAAAATTCTGAAAAAATAGGTTATGAAACAGTTAAATTATTAGTAGAGGCTGTTGAAAAACCAAAAAGCTATATTCCACGCACAATAGAGGTAAAAGGTGAGCTATTAAAAGGTACCAGTGTAAAAAATATTAGGGAAACTTAGCTAAGCAGGTACAAATAGAGTTTGTATTATATTAATTTGCTAACAGGTAAATATTTTAAAATATTACATACCCACGAGTAAAATGCAAGGTTTAAGTGTGCAGATTTTAAAATTAATAAGTGGAGAATAAGGGACCAAATGCAATAAAAGTAGCATTTGGTGCCTTATTTGCATTTGTTTATGCAATATGTACAAACAATGAACAATTTGTTTGAGCTAAATGTAGAATATGGCTTTAACTTATTGACAAGAAGCTATTGCAATGCTATTCTATAACTACAACGTTAAAGTTGATTTTTAAGCACACAGCATTTTCACTAAATTTGAGTACAAATTGATAGTGAATATATTAATTAAACTATAAGAGGTTTACTAATATAGTGAAATTGAAATATTTTTTTAGAACATACTTTAACGTTGAAGTAAACAGGCGAACAGCTAAACAGTAAACGATAATCTTAACCGATTATTAATATAAAAACGGAGGGCAAAAATGAAAAATTTAACATGGAAAAAAGCACTGGCACTAATAATTTGCGTAGCACTTTCACTGTCTGTAATGGCAGGGTGCACAACAGCAAATGAGCAAACATCAGGAGAAACAGCACAAGAAGGCACACAAGAGGCAGCACAATCAAGCACAGACCCCAAAATTCTAACAGTACTATTCGACCAAACAGACGGATGGATAAACAACTTTAGCCCACTAACATCGGGCGCATACCAATTTGTACAAGGTTTTATGTACGAGCCACTAATTATTTTTGATGCTTACAAAAATAACGAGGAGACAATGTGGCTGGCAGAAGATATTATATCGGAAGCTGACAACAAAACACTAACAATTAAAGTGCGCCAGGGCATTAAATGGAGCGACGGCGAAGACTTTAACGCTGACGACGTTGTATTCTCATTTACATACTCACAAGACAAACCCGAAATTGACAAAACAGGCGACTGGGACAGAGACGGCGTTGAGGGTAAAATTGAGAGCGTAACAAAAATTGACGATTACACAGTAGAACTTGTGATGAAAGATGAAAATCGCTTCCACAGAAACACAGTTTTTACAAACAAATGGATGATTCCCGAGCACGTTTGGAGTGCAATTGATGACCCTGCAAATTACGTTTATGATGCAAGCTCAATTGTTGTAACAGGCGCATTCAGTGAGGTTTTATCATATGCACCTGAGATGATTGTTATTGGCAGAAACGCAAACTACTGGAAAGCAGATGACTTGCAAGTAGACGAGCTAAGATGCCCACAATTCAACTCAAACGATGCAGCTCTTTCACTACTTCAAACAGGCAGTGTAGACTGGGCGCACATCTTTATTCCAAACATTGAAGAGACATATGTTCAAGGTGATGTTAACAAAAAATATTGGTACGGCGCAAATGATGGCGTTAGACTATCAATGAACTACATGACAACAAGCGAGGGCAACCTTGAAGCATTTAACGACCCTGATTTCAAGCGTGCACTTTCAATGGCAGTAGACAGACAAGGCATTATTGATTCAGCAGTTTATGGCTACCTAGATAACACAACACCACCGAATACAGGTTTGCCACCTGCACTTATGGGCTATGCAGACGAGACAGCACAAGCAGAGATGGAAAAATACACAACCTATGACATAGAGGCAGCTAAAGCACTGCTTGCAGAGGCAGGATACGAAGACACTAACGGCGACGGTTTTGTGGAAACACCAACAGGCAAAGAAATTAAATTTGACATCATCTCTCCGGCAGGTTGGACAGACTGGAACGACGGCGCAATTATCAGCGCAGAGGGTATGAAATCTATCGGCGTTAATGCAACAGCAAATGCAACAGAGCTTTCAATGGTAACACAGCTTTGGGCAAGCGGCGAGTGGGATATGCTTTACACAGCTAACGGCCAAGCAGGCGATGTTTACAAATTCTACTTTGATACAATTAGCGATAGCTCGAGAGTATTGACGGATACATGGTGGAGTGTTTGCCAAACTAACTATGTGAACGAAGATATTAATGCACTTGTAGCAGAGCTTCCCACAGCACAAACAGACGAGGAAGTTTTATCAATTACAAGCCAAGTTGAACAACACTTTGCAGAAAATATGATTAATATTCCTGTACTATACAACGGCAACTGGTTTGTTTACAACGATTCAAGATTTACAGGTTGGTCAACTTCTAACGAGACAGGTTACCCTGCACTTACACTGCACGATTCAAAAATATTAAGACTTTTAGAGCTTGAGCCTGTAGTTTAAACTTATATTTTATATATTATATAAAACTAAAGCCTTTTATGCTCAATAATAAAGTGTAAAAGGCTTTAGATAGTGTTGACATGATTTGAAACTAGCAGATTTTAAACGGTTTTACTCTATAAAAAAGAAAAACGAAACGCTCCTTGTTGGAATGTAAATTTTCACAACAACGTAGCTCGGAAAAACCAAAAATTGCCCGTCTAAATAATCGTGTCAAGACTATCTAGCCATTTTAATAGGAAAGGGAAATAAATATGAAATATATTTTAAAGAGATTAGGTTTTTATGCAGTTGCATTTTTTGGCGCTGTAACATTAAATTTCTTTCTACCAAGGCTAATGCCCGGCAACCCTGTGCAAATGTATTTGTCAGAGCTTGCACGCGGCGGTTCTAAAGTAGACCCCGCAACAATAGCCAGTGTTGAGGCAATGTTCGGTTTTAGCTCAACAGAGCCTTTAATTGTAAGTTATTTTAAATACATAGGTAACATTTTAACAGGGGACTGGGGTACGTCTTTCTACTACTATCCACAGCCCGTACTTGAGTCTATAACACGTGGCTTAACGTGGACAGTGTTTTTAATGGGTATGGCGCTTATAATAGGCTTTATTGTAAACAACTTGCTAGGTATTTTGGTTGCATGGCGCCGCGGCACAAAATTTGACACTATTTTAACAGTAGGTGGTCAATTTTTAGCAAATGTACCAAGCGTGGTAACAGCAATTGTGTTGCTATTTGCTCTTTGCTATACAGGGTTTTTCCCGCTGGGTTATGCGGTTACTCCGCTATTTATACCCGAAACACCGCTAGACTATGTACTGGACGTTTTATACCACGCATTTGTGCCTGTAACAGCAGTTGTTTTAACAGGGCTTGGCGGCATAATGGGTATGCGCGCTAACATGATAAACCAACTTGGAGACGATTACATTACAATGGGTATAGCAAAAGGCTTGCCGGATAAAAAAATAATGTTCTCGTATGCTGCAAGAAACTCGCTTTTGCCTGTTATAACAAGCCTTGCAATGCAAGTAGGCTTTTTACTAGGCGGCTCTATAATAGTAGAGCAAATTTTTAACTACCCAGGTCTTGGCAAAGTTATGGTTAGCGCAATAGACGCACGCGACTACCCACTAATGCAAGGCATATTGCTTATGACGACAATACTAATGCTTTCAGCAAATTTACTTGCCGATATTGCAATACTGTTTTTAGACCCAAGAACAAGACGACAAACAAGTAAATAAAAATTTTACTCGGAAAGGATAGTTAGAAAATGTCTGAAAAAAATAACAAATTGAAAAATCTTTTGCAGTTTTTGAAAAACAGCCCTAAGTTTACAATAGGTATTATACTAATTTTAATAGTTTTAATAATGACCATCTTTGCACCTGTTTTTACAAGCTATGACCCTTTAATGAGGTTTGAGGGCATGTATCACACACCTCCATCATCAGAGCACATTTTAGGCACAACAAGCCTTGGGCGCGATGTGTTTGCACAAACACTATATGGTGGTAGGCAGTCAATTTTTGTTGGCTTGTTTGCAGCTATTATCACAACATCACTGGGTATGCTTGTGGGTATAAGCGCAGGCTATATAGGCGGTGTGTTCGATAGTGTTGTAAGCACACTAACAAATATTATGATGGTTATCCCAACAATCGTTTTGCTATTGATAATTGCCTCTATGCTTGATGGTGTATCGCCCGTATTAATAAGCTTAATTATAGGCTTGACCTCTTGGCCGTGGAACTCACGTGTGCTTAGGGCGCAAACCATGAGCATAAGCAACCGTGACTTTGTACGCAGTGCAGAGACTTTAGGAGAGAGCAAGTTTAGAATTTTATTTGTAGAAATTATGCCAAATATGCTTAGCATTATTTCATCTGCATTTGTGGGCACACTAATTTACTCTATAATGGCACACGCTACTTTAGAATTTATCGGTTTTGGAGACCCGGAGAGCGTTACACTTGGTACAATTCTCTTCAATGCGCAAAACTCGGGCGCGTTTCGCAGTGGATATTTCTTTGAAGTTGCAGGAGCAATTGCAGTGCTTGTAATGATTGGCATGGGCCTCACACTTATAAATTTTGCAATAGATGAAATTTCTAACCCGAAATTAAAAGCGCAAAGAATAATGAAAAGCTATTATAAGGCAAGAAAAGCCGAGTTAAAAAGAGTGGCAAAGTAACTTTGTATTTTGCAAAAGGAGTGAATTAAAAGATGAAAACTGTAATAGAAGTTAATAATCTTTGCGTAGATTACATTACAGGTGGTGGCTCTTACGTTAGGGCTGTGGATAATGTGAGCTTTAAAATACAAGAGGGGCAAAGCCTTGGGCTTGCAGGCGAAAGTGGCTGTGGTAAAAGCACAATAGCATATTCTTTAATGCGTTTGCACAGACCTCCTGCAATAATTTCAGGTGGAGAAATTCTCTTTGATGGCAACGATATATTAAAATATGATGATAAAAAGCTGCAAGATTTTCGCTGGAAAGATACTGCAATGGTATTTCAAAGTGCAATGAACTGCTTAAACCCCGTTGCAACTATGGAAACACAATTTTACGAAATTTATAAATATCATGGCATTACAAAGAACAAGGCAGAGAGTAGAAAAAAAGCCGAAGAACTTTTAGCTCTTGTTGGCATACCTAAAGAGCGTTTAAAAGATTATCCGCACCAATTTTCAGGCGGTATGCGCCAGCGTGCAGTTATAGCAATGGCACTTGCATTAAACCCCAAATTGCTTATTTTAGATGAGCCCACAACAGCACTTGACACCGTGGTACAGCGCGATATATTAAAGCGAATTTATGAATTAAAAGCAAAATTCGGGTTTTCAATTTTATTTATAACACACGATATAAGCTTAATGATGGAATTTTGTGATAATGTTGCAATTATGTATGCTGGCAAAATTGTGGAAAAAGCAAATACAGGCAAAATATTGCACAGCCCAAGCCACCCGTATACTTTTGGGCTTAAAAATTCGTTCCCATCATTAAAAGGTGAAATTGAGTATATGGAGGGCATTGAGGGCTCGCCCTTAGACCTTAAAAATATACCGGACGGGTGCCGTTTTGAGGCAAGATGTTTTAATAAATGTGATGTTTGTAACAAAAAAGAGCCAGTTAAAACAGAGAGTGAAGGCAATTTTTATTACTGTCATAATCCGCTTGTAAAAGCTGAAAGCGAGGCGCAAAATGGATAATAATAAAGATGTGGTTTTCAAAGTTGAAAACTTAACTATGGACTTTGATGTAAGCGGAAAAGGCTTGTTTTCAAAAACAAACAAATTGCGTGCACTTAACGATGTATCGTTTGATTTGCACAAAGGAGAAGCTCTTGCAGTTGTTGGAGAGAGCGGATGCGGTAAATCTACAATTTGCAGAATTGCTATGCGTTTTCACAAACCTTCAAGCGGGAAAATGAGCTTTGAAAACGAAGACATACACGCATTAAGAGGCAAAGAGTTGAAAAATTACCGCCAAAAAGCGCAGATGATTTTTCAAGACCCATTCAGTGCGCTAAACCCACTTCACAGCATATATTATCATTTAGAGCGTCCCATAAAACTGTACCACAAAAGTAATGCTAAATCTGAAAAATTCTTAATGGACAGTGCACTTGAGCTTGTGGGGCTTGTGCCACCTGAAGAACAGGGCAAAAAATACCCACATCAACTTAGCGGTGGGCAAAAGCAAAGGGCGTACATAGCAAGGGTTTTGGCGGCAGGTGCAGAGGTTATCTTTGCAGATGAGCCAACTTCAATGCTTGATGTATCAATACGTCTTGGTGTTTTAAACTTGATGAACAAGCTTAAAGCTGAGCATGGCAAATCATTTATATACATAACGCACGACATTGCAACGGCAAGATATTTTGCAGATAGAATTATTGTTTTATACGCAGGGCACATTGTGGAGCACGGCGATGTTAACAAGGTTATAATTAACCCAAAACACCCATATACACAGCTACTGGTTGCCGCCGCACCTGACCCTGAGAGAACAGAAGAAGTAGAGCTACCGGTTAAATCAAGCGAAGAGACAGAAATTTCAATGTGGACACCTGATAGCACAGGTTGCCCGTTTAAAAACAGATGCCTTTACGCAAAAGATATTTGCCACAAAGAAATGCCTAAAGAGACAATGGTAGACGATGGGCAATTTATAAAATGCCATAACCCACAATAGCCAATCCGATGTAATCCGGGTTCGGCTTGCATCGGATTGGCTAGGGCAAGTTATTGTCGGCCGCCCCAAAAGGCGCCTTTACAAATAGCATTGGCAAAATTTAGTTATATTTAGCAAAAATGCTCGGTAATACACATAGTATTGCTTTGCATTTTTGTTTAGTTTAGCAAAAAAATGCTCTGTTTATTACAAGATCTTTGTTTGTGAGCAAGTTTATGCTGGAACACACTTAATTTACATTACAATAAAAGCGGAGGGTAGCGCAGCTAATGCGCTAATCAAATACATGTATACTTTAGATTATAAAAAATATGCAAAAGCTATAAGAAGCGCTGTGGCAGAATCAGTAGTTTTACTTAAAAACGATAAGGGCACACTGCCAATAAAACAAGATGAAAAGCTTGCAATTTTCGGCAGAGCACAAATAGACACGTATTATTGCGGAACAGGCTCGGGTGGTATGGTAAACATACCATACTTAGTTAATATAGCAAATGGTCTGAAAGCAAAGCGCAAAATTGATGAAGAACTTTTTATGTTATATGAAAATTTTGTAGCGGAAAACCCCTTTGACAAAGGCAAAGGCTGGGCGCAAGAGCCTTTTATGCAAAAAGAGCTTTTATTAGATGTAAACACCGTGAAAAAGGCAAGAGAAAACAGCGGAACAGCAGTTTTTGTTATAGGCAGAAGTGCAGGAGAAGACAAGGACTGTGCACCTGAGGGTGGTAGTTACTATTTAAGCGAGATAGAAGAAAAAAACATGGAACTCGTTTGTAATACCTTTGAAAAAGTTGTAATAATGCTAAATATTGGCGGCGTTATGGATATGTCTTTTGTGGAAAAGTTAAATCCGTCTGCTGTGCTAATTGCGTGGCACGGCGGAATTGAGAGCGGCAACGGCTATGCTGATGTAATGTGTGGCGATGTTAATGCAAGTGGTTGTATGCCTGACACTGTCGCGAAAAAACTTGAAGATTATCCCTCAAGTAACAATTTTGGTGGCGAAAAAGAGAATATCTATGCAGAAGATATTTTTGTGGGCTACCGCTATTTTGAAACTTTTGCAGAGGAAAAAGTGCTGTATCCTTTTGGTTTTGGGCTGTCTTATACAAGCTTTGAAATTGAGAATACACATTTAATTATAGAAAACGATAATTACAGCTTTAACCTTAATGTTAAAAATACAGGCGATAAAGTCGGTAAAAAAGCTGTGCAAATTTATGTACAAGCGCCTGTTTTAAACTTGGGCAAGGCAAAAAAAGTGCTTTGCGGTTTTGCCAAAACAAATGAGCTTAAACCAAATGAAATGCAAAACATTACTGTTCAAATAAGCAAGAAAGACATGGCTTCTTTTGACGATAATATGTCGGTTTTTGTTTTAGAAAAAGGCGAGTATAAATTTTATGTTGGCTTTGATGTGCGCAGCGCTGTGCACGTAGCACAGTTTACAGTGCAGGACGATGAGATAATAGAAAAATGCACACCAGCACTTATGCCTATAAAGCCGTTTGAAAAAATGGCATCAATGTGTAAAGACGGCGTGTACAAACTAAGCTATAACAGCGCAGTTGTAAGAGGCTATGATATAAATGAGCGTATTAATGAAAAAACACCTAAAGCACAGCAAAAAACAAACAATAATTACACATTTGAAGATGTGAAAAATGGCGCTATAACAGTAAAGCAGCTTGCAAATGACCTCACAGATTTAGAGCTTATACAAATGTCTAGGGGTGAGGGTATGTGCTCTCCAAAAGTTACACCGGGTACAGCAGGCTGTTATGGTGGCGTGAGCACATCACTAAAAGAAATGCGCAAAATGCCTATAGCATGTTGCTCTGATGGTCCCTCGGGCATTAGAATGGACTGCGGCACAATGGCTTATAGTTTGCCTAATGCAACGGCAATTGCCTCTACATTTAACGTTAAAGTAGTGGAGGAGCTGTTTACATATTTATCACTGGAAATGCTACACCATAAGGCAGATACACTGCTGGGGCCCGGAATGAACATACACAGAAACCCACTTTGTGGCAGAAATTTTGAATATTATTCAGAAGACCCATTTTTAACAGGTAAAATGGCGACGGCTCAAATTTTAACTATGAATAAACACAACGTGACAGGCACAATAAAGCATTTTGCTGCAAATAACCAAGAAAAAGCAAGAAAAACGGTTGATGCCGTTGTTAGCGCAAGAGCACTAAGAGAAATTTATTTAAAAGGCTTTGAAATGGCTGTTAAAGAGGGCAAAGCTTTTAGCTTAATGACAGCGTATAACCCAATCAACGGTACACAAGCTGCGTCGAATTTTGACCTAAATACGACAATTTTGCGTGGTGATTGGGGCTTTGATGGCATTGTTATGACAGATTGGTGGGCAACCATGAATAAGGAAAACGGTGCATCTAGTGAGAGCTACACAGCCGATATGATTACATCACAAAATGATGTGTTCATGGTTTGTGCAAGCAGCGAGGAAAATTCTAATGCAGATAACAGCGAAGCAGAGCTTGCAAACGGTAATTTAACAAGGGGAGCGCTTGTAAGAAATGCCGAGAATATTATGGGCACATTGCTGAAATACAACTGCTCTAAAGGTTATGCAGACGTAGAAATTCTAAACATTCCTAAAACTGCAAATGTGAAAATTAACGATGTGGGAACATATACAATTGATGCTTTAACAAGCATTGATTGCACTAAAATAGACACTACAAAAGGTGTGTCAAATAACCTTGTGCTAAATTTAAGCAGTAAAGGTGTTTATGAAATTGCTTTTGATTTGTTTGCAGATGCACCACAGCTTGCACAACTGCCTTTAACTGTAAAAGCAAACGGCTCAATTGTAAAAGTAATTACATTAAAAGGCATGAAAAAAGGCGTATTTACGTGTGAAATTGATATGTTTGCAACAATAAACACATATGTTGAGTTATACTTTGGCGAGAGCGGAATGGTTATAAATTCAATTGAAATTAAGCGAATAAAACAATATTAAAGGACGATGAAAATGGACATAACAGGAAGTTTTGCTGTAATAAATGAAACACCATACTATAAAATAAGCAATAGCGAAAAACTGCCACCGTTTTTTATACAAGTTGCATCTTCAAACGATATATGGATTTTTCTCTCATCTGACGGTTGCGGTGGGCTAACGGCAGGGCGTAAAAATTCAGAGGGCAATTTATTTGCCTACACAACAGACGACAAGCTCTTTGCAGACAGCGAGACAGGTAGTAAAACCCTAATAAGAGCAAACGGCAAATTGTGGCAACCATTTGAAAAATGCGGTGCACAAAAATATAACATTACAAGAAATATCTATAAGTCTTGTTATGCAAACAGCGTTATTTTAGAGGAAATAAACCATGATTTAAAATTGAGCTATTCTTACAAATATTGTTCAAGTGAAAAGTATGGCTTTGTGAAAACGTCTTTGCTCAAAAATCTAGGCAAAGATGAAATTAGTGTGCACATGCTTGACGGGCTTTCAGACATTATGCCATATGGTGTGAATTCAAGCTTGCAGGCAAATGCCTCAACACTTGTAGACGCGTATAAAGCGGCGGAATTGCAAGGTGAGAAACTTGCAATATACTCGCTTACTACAACAATTAACGACACGCCAAACCCACTTGAAATGCTGCGCGCGAACATAGCTTACAGCACAGTTGAAAATGCAAAAATATACCTAAACACCGACGTTATTTCTAAATTTATGAATGGTGAAAGTTATGATATTTCAACTGATAGTTATGGAAAAAAATGTGGATATTATGCTGTTTTAGAAAGAAAATTAACGGGCAATGAGCAGCTTGAACATTCTTTCATACTTGATAACGGCTACGACCATGCAAAAATTGTAGATATAGAAAATTTTGCAAACGGAAAAGACTTTTTGCCGTTATATGCAGACATAGAAAAAGGCACAAAAGACATAATTAAAATAGTTTCACAGGCAGATGGTGTGCAAAAAACAGGTGATGAAATTGCATGCGCTACACATTATTTAAGTACACTTTACAACGTTATGCGTGGCGGAACATTTGAAAAGGGCTATGAATTTGATTACAATTTATTTGTAAAATTTGTAGAAAAACGCAATAAAAAAGCACTGCAAAATTCAGAGCTTTTACAAAAAATTAAACAGTGCAAGACTATAAGCGAGTTTAAAGAAATTGCACAAAGCGACAAGCTAATGCACCGTATGGCACTTGAATTTATGCCACTCTCTTTTTCACGCAGGCATGGTGACCCCTCACGCCCGTGGAACAAGTTTAATATTGCGCTCAAAGATGAAAACGGTGAAAAATCGGTTAATTATGAGGGCAACTGGCGTGACATTTTCCAAAACTGGGAAGCTTTAGGGCTGACATATCCGCAATATTATGACAATATGGTGGCTAAATTTGTGAATGCAAGCACCATTGATGGGTTTAACCCATACAGAATTAACAACGTGGGAATTGAGTGGGAAAAACCCGAGCCTGAAAACCCATTTGGGGGGCTTGGCTACTGGGGAGACCACCAAATAATTTATTTATTAAGGCTTTTGCAAGGGCTTTCAAGCCACTACCCCGGCACATTGAGCGAAATGCTTGGCAAAGAAATTTTCACATATGCCAACGTGCCGTACATTATTAAAGACTATGAAGAAATTTTGAAAGACAGCAAAAATACAATTGTTTTTGACTTTGCACTAGATGAAAAAATTGAAAAAGAGTGCGTAAAATTAGGCTCAGACGCAAAGCTATTAATGCAAGACAGCGAAGTTTATACTGTTAGCCTAGCGGAAAAATTGCTTGTGCCTGTGCTTAGCAAAATAAGCAACTTACTGCCGGGCGGCGGCATTTGGATGAATGCACAACGCCCCGAGTGGAATGATGCAAATAACGCAATTGTGGGCATAGGGCTTTCAATGGTGACAGTTTATCACCTAAAAGCTTATTTAGACTTTATAAGAGAAATTTTCGTTTCAGCAAAAGAAAGTTATGTGTATTCAGCAGAGGTTATAGCTTGGTTAAAAGAAGTTACACAAACCTTGGTGCAATTTAATAACAACTATGATGGCAATGAAAAAGCGGTGCTCGATGCAGTTGGCACTTCGTTTTCAAATTACAGAAAAAATGTTTATAAAAATGGGTTTAGCACAAAACTTAGCGTAGAAAACAATAAAATTATACAGTTTGTTGATAGTGCAATAAATGTGGTAGATTATACAATTAGCAAAAACAAAAGCGATGTATATGTGAGTTATAACTTATTAAATGATGATTTTTCGTATACACCAATGAAAAATATGCTAGAGGGACAATCTGCTGTAATTGGCAGTGGCTATTTAAATGCAAATGAAGTGTGTGAATTAATTAATTCAATGAGAGAAAGTTTATTTGATGAAAATGAAAAATACCACACATTGTACCCTGTGAAAAAAACGACTAAGTTTTTTGATAAAAACAGTGTTTTGCAAAATTTTAAACCGGTTAACGGCATTATAATTAAAGATATAAGCGGCAACTTGCATTTTAGTGCAGATATTATAAGTGAAGAAATTTTACGCAAGAAGTGCAGTGAAAACCTTTTAAGCGAAGAAGAGGTTAAAGAAATTTGCAGTGAATATGAGAGAATTTTTGCTCACAAAAAGTTTAATGGCAGAAGCGATGTAATGTATAAATTTGAAGGCATTGGTTGTGTGTACTGGCACCAAAATGCAAAGTTTGCACTGGGTGTGCTTGAAAGCGCACTAAAAGCCCATGCAAATGGTGAGAATACAACGCAAATTTATAAAGCTTATAATGAGCTTTTAGAGGGCTTTATTTACCGCAAAAGCCCCAAAGAGTGCAAAGCTATACCAATTGAGCCGTATTCACATACTTCTTTTAACAAAAAAAGCGAGCAACCCGGTATGACAGGGCAAGTAAAAGAAAGTGTAATTATGCGCAGAGGAGAACTTGGCGTTATAGTGAAAAACGGGCAAATTACATTTGAAAGTGCATTTTTAAGACCATATGAGTTTGATGAAAACAATGAGATTAACTTTACATGCTATGGTTTAAAGTGTAAGTATATAAAATCTCAACAAAAGGGTATTAAGTTTTATACAAACGATAAAGACATTAAACAGGACAGCTATACACTAAGTTTGCAAGATAGTAAAAGTGTTTTTGACAAAACAAATAAAATTATTTCAATTGAAATTTATTGTTAGAAAATACAACATGAATACACAAGCCTTAAGCTAGCCTAATTGGCTAGCTTAAGGCTTGTGTCACATTATTTAGTGAAAAATGTAGCCAAGCGGATTACATCGGCTTGGCTAATGAAAGTTTATTAAAAAGTTTTAAATATATATTGAAAATAGTAACAATTAGTGTTAAATTATAAGTATATGTAAAAAATGATAGTCAGTGTTTGTACAAGTGTACAAACAGCTTGTTTTGGCGAAATTTTCACTCTGAGGATTGTGTGTAATTTACATTTTTGTTTAAAAAAGGAATATTAATTTTTTTTCGAAGAGAAAAACAAGCTATAAATTTGCTCGTTTCAACTTGTGCAGATACTGTATAAATTATTGTGCTTAATGAATTTTATTATTGTAAAAAGGGGTTTGAAAGTAAATGACATCAAAAGAACGTGTGAGAATAGCAATGAGCCACAAAAAGCCTGATAGAATACCCGCAGCATTTGAAGCAGTAGCCCCTGTGTGGGAAAAATTGATGAAACACTATGGATATACAACACACAGCCAGGTGCTTGACAGGTTTAACATTGATATTTTATATGCTGAACCGTTATATGTTAGCAAAGAGCCAAAGGAAACATATGACAATGAAGGCAGGCGAGTTTTAACAAGTTTTTGGGGTTATAAAAGGACAGAGCACCAAACCACAGTAGATAAATATTCAATGACAACTTATTTCCCACTTAAAGGTTTAAATTCTATAAAACAAATAAAAGAAAACTACAAATTTCCAAATGCAGATATGTTTGACTATACCCCCATAACAAAAGCATGTGAAAAATATCCCGATAAAGCAATAATAATAGGGCATGAAGGCCCTTTTCAAGTAGTTACAAGTTTAATGGAAATGGATGAATTTTTCATGCTGATGTATGATGAGCCAACGGTTGCACAGTATATTCTTGATAAAATGTCTGAGTTCGAGCTTGCGTATTACCGTAAGTGTTTTGAAGCAGGTTGCGGTAAAGTTGACGTTTTGCGCACACATGATGACTATGGCACACAGCAGTCATTGCTTTTTAGTATGGATATGTGGAAACGCCATTTTAAGGAAAATACAAAGAAACTAGCAGACCTTGCACATGAGTTTGGTGCTTATTTCATGCAACACTCTTGTGGTGCCGTTGCGCCTATCATACCTGAGCTAATTGAGTGCGGAGTTGATGCACTTGAGCCTGTGCAAAAAGTTCAAGGGCTTGAAGTTGATAAACTTGCTGAAAAATATCTTGATAAAATAACTTTCCACGGGGGAGTAGACACACAATGGTTGCTACCCAGTGGTACACCGCAAGAAGTTGCAAAAGAGACAGAGCACATAATGCGCACACTTGGTAAAAACGGTAGCTACATTTTAATGGCAAGCCAATGCTTTGAAAGCGACGTGCCCATTGAGAACATAGAAGCAATATATAACGTTTCAAGAGAAATTTTTGTATAATATTGTATAGGCTCGGCTATAAAGCACAAAATACTGAAAAAAACAAAAGCCGTTTAATATGCAAACATACCACAGCAAGAAGAAAAAAGTAAGTTGTAAGCATAAACGAGCTTTTGAGCTATATAATATTGTACAAAGAAAATAATTATGCGCAAAATTTAAGTTTAAAAGATATTGTATAAAAAAGGGTGTGGTTTTTTAATATTGTATGAATTATAAAAACACTGCCTAAGAAGTAAAAATAATATCACACCTGTTTTTTATACTAAAGCATTCAAAATATTTGTTTTCCATTGGTATCCACTTTTGCTCAAATTCTTTTAGCCATTCTTCGCCATTTCTTAGTTTTATTCTGCGCAATTGTTCATCATAATTAATAGATAGGAACACCCTTAAGTTATATATGTGTGCAAAAAGAGGGTGCATACTGTATGAGCCTTCTATAACATTAATATCTTGTTTTTTTACAACTATGTTTTGCCCAAGGCTACATGTTTGACAGTTGAACGGTTTGTATTCAAACGCAGTACCACTCTTTAATGGTGTTATAACATCTTTTACAAAACGCTCATAATCAATGTTTCCGCCTGCTTCGTTTAAGCGCTCATGCGTTCTTTTTTCAGGTGGTAGAAAAAAGTGGTCAGTGTGTATTACATTGCAGTTGTAAACGCTTTTAAGTAAATTAGCAAGTGTTGTTTTTCCACTGCCACAACTGCCGTCTATGCCTATAATTACAGTATTATTTTGTGCTTTAATTTTCTCTAGTTTAACAAAAAGGCTTGCGTATTCATGCAAATATTGCTTTTGCTCATCACTAAGTAGAGGTTCTGCTTTTTTTGCAATGATTGCAAATTCTTGTTTGTCACGTTCATTTAACAATTGGCTCATTTTGTGCTCACTTTTCCAGTTAGTGTTAACGGCGAGTATCAGACCCCTACAATTTTTTCTCTCTATAATGTCGTAAAAACACACATTTTTGCAAGAAACGTTTCATTTTTTTCTTCTTGTAGAGCATAATAAGCTCAAAATTTATTCGTTTTAACTTGTGTCAACACTGCCTAAGTTATTTTTATACTTTTTACAATGGCTGTGGTGAAATTTAAAAATTTCACCACAGCCTGTAATTTTTATGCTTATATTAATTTAATTAAGTTTTATCTATTTACAAAACAGCTTTCTTTAATTCTTCTGCTTTGTCTGTTTTCTCCCAGTTTACGCCTAAATCTTCTCTACCCATGTGCCCATATGCGGCAAGTTTGCGGTAGATTGGCTTTCTCAAATCAAGTGACTTTATAATTGCGCTCGGGCTTAAATCGAAAATTTCATTAACAGCTTTTTCAATCTTATCCTCTGCAACAGAAGATGTGCCAAATGTATCAATTCTAACACTAACAGGTTTAACAACTCCTATTGCATATGCAAGTTGCACCTCGCACCTTGTGGCAAGCTTTGCCGCAACAATATTTTTTGCAACCCAGCGCGCAGCATATGCTGCACTTCTGTCAACTTTTGTGGGGTCTTTACCGCTAAATGCACCGCCACCATGTCTGCCAGTGCCACCATACGTATCTACAATAATTTTTCTGCCTGTAAGCCCTGTGTCTCCTTGTGGGCCGCCTATTACAAAACGTCCTGTTGGGTTAATGTAAAACTTTGTATCGCTGTCAATAAATTCAGAAGGCAAAATAGGTTTTATAACTTTTTCTATAATATCCTCGCGAAGTTGCTCAAGCTCAATTTCAGGGGCGTGCTGGCTTGAGATAACAACTGCATCTATTCTTACAGGTTTGTCATCGTCATACTCAACAGTTACTTGGCTTTTGCCGTCCGGGCGAAGATAAGCAAGCTCTCCGCTTTTGCGCACCTGTGTTAAACGCAGTGCAAGTTTATGTGCTAGGCTTATGGGTAAAGGCATTAACTCGGGTGTTTCGTCACACGCATAGCCAAACATCATACCTTGGTCTCCGGCGCCACCTGTGTCTACACCCATTGCGATGTCGGGGCTTTGCTCATTTATATTTGACAGCACTGCACAAGTTTCTGCATCAAAACCGTATTTTGCACGCACGTAACCAATATCAGTTACAACATCGCGCACAATTTTTTGAAAATCTACATAGCAAGTTGTGCTAATCTCACCCATTAAGTGGATAAGCCCTGTACTTGCCGTTGTTTCGCACGCAACGCGGCTATTTGGGTCCGCAGCTAAAAGTGCGTCTAGTATCGCATCTGAAATTTGGTCGCATATTTTATCAGGGTGCCCCTCTGTAACAGATTCCGATGTAAAAAGTTTCTTTTGAATCATAATTTTTTCTCCTTTGCAGTTTGCAACACGCAAAATTTGCGTGCTTTACATTTTTTGAAAACAACATCTTATAAAAGCAATACGACAAAACTTTTAAAGTATTTATTGCAATAAAACAAAAAATAAAGCCCGGTGCTGTACACCGAACTCTAAGAAAACTTATCTCTCGGTGTTAACCGCAGGATTTAGCACCTTGCTTAACGCAGGTTGCCGGACATCATTGGGCCTGTTCCCTCTGTCGCTCTTGATAAGATATTAATTTTTAATTTCATAAGCACATAGCTTATATATTTAATTGTACAATATTGTAAAAAAAATGTCAATGCTTATTTTGCTTTTTATAAAAGCAAAATTTTGTTGAAGTTTAGATTGAAAACTTATTTTTGAGAATTATTACGCTATAACGTAATAATTCTCAAAAAAGCAAGGATGTTGATCCGGTGCTGAGCGTTGTGTTTAGCCGGCATTCCACCTGTAACCATATCCCCACACCGTTAAAATGTGTTTTGGGTTGCTTGGCTCTTCTTCAATTTTCATGCGCAACCGCCTTATGTTTACATCAACAATTTTTACATCGCCATAATAGTGCTCTCCCCAAACGCCCTCCAGTATTTTCTCGCGCACAAGTGCTACCCCGGGGTTTGTTAAAAATAGTTCCATTATTTGAAATTCAAC
Source organism: uncultured Bacteroides sp. (assembly GCA_964371675.1). Lineage (GTDB taxonomy): Bacteria > Bacillota > Clostridia > Oscillospirales > Ruminococcaceae > Ruthenibacterium. The sequence continues at coordinate 23,021 of CAYJNL010000011.1, forward strand.
TTGTGTTAAGTCAATTGGTGCATCGTTGTTGTACAAAAAACGGCTCTTTTGGTCAAGCTTAAAGTTTCCGCTTATAATACAAGCTGAATCCTCTGTTTTAAGTACGTCCTGATCTTCTGTTTGCGCTCTGTTAACTCTGCGCCACAGCGCCTCTACACGCGCCAACAGCTCACTAACACTAAAAGGCTTTGTCATGTAGTCATCAGCACCAATTGACAGCCCTTTAATTTTATCGTCTTCAAGAGACTTTGCACTTAACATAATTATGCCCATGGTACCTGAAAGCCGCCTAAGATTTTCACACAGGGAAAAGCCGTTCATACCGGGCAGCATTATGTCAAGTATTGCAATATCGTAGCTTGTATCAAATATAGCAAGTGCTTGCTCTGCATTTTCTGCCTCAGTAACATTAAAATCAGCCATGCGCAAGTTTAATGCCACAATCTCCCTTATAGCCGCCTCGTCTTCAATAATAAGTATTTTTTTCATTACTCAAAATCTCCGTTCCGCCATTATTTTAGGCTTGTTTATTAACGTTTTATTTTTGCAAATCCAATATTTTTGAAAGTTATATGGTGATAAATAAAATTGCAAAAGTGTTAAATAAGTTTAAAAAACAACAACACCGTCTTCGATCAATATCTTTTCTGCCTGTGTACACTCGTTGCTCACGCTAAAAAATAAATAATTTTCTCCAACATTGGCAATTAGCTCATAGTTTCTTTCGGACACTTGTTCTGCGCTTATTTTATACGTTACAAGTACTTTACCGGTTGCCCTGTTAGTTACGCTCCATGTATCGTTTGAAAAACCTTGTGTCAATGATATATTGCCTGCCCAATGCTCGGGTAAGCGTGCAAAATAACCGTAGTGAGAATCATAAATTCCAAAACAAGGCTCTGTGGGCATTGGTACATTTGGCAGTGCATCTACAAGAGGGTGCACTGCATTTTCTTCATTTGAAATAAGTGCTTGCTCGTTTGCATCTCCTCCATAGGCTGTGTCTGTTTCATTTCTTTTGGGTTGTGTGCTTGTGTTTTGCTGAATATCTTCTTGCTCTGTTTGCTCCGCTGTTACATCGTGTGTGGTGTTTTGTGGGTTTTCACTCTCAACTTGTGTGCTACTTGTGTACATTTCTCCACCGACAATGGTACTACTGCTTTGCACACTGCTTAAATAATCTTGCCAAGTAACGTAGTAAAACCTGTTTGGGTTGTTAAATGTTGAAATTTTTGTAACATTTGTTGGAACTCTTAAAACAGCGCTGTCCTCAACAATGCTGACGTTTAAATCTTCTGCATATCGTAGTGTTGTAAGTGGCACATCAGTCTCGCCTTGTGGCCATTTTATAAAATTTTCGCTGTCACTTGTGTATTTAAATACCTCGTTCGCAGTCCAGCCATTTGCAAACAAGCCCTCTATAATAATGCCCTCAGAATCTCCCGATTTTACAAAGTATATTTCATTACATGTAACAAAACGTGAGTCAAGCACAATTGCTTGCAGTAACTCCATGCCTGAACTACTATTTTTTAGTGTTACCCATTGTGCGGAAAGCGCGCCCTCTTCCTCTCCATTTGAAACAATAAGCAAATCATTCATGCCGCTTTCGTTAACATCTACAACTAAATAATTTGTATAAGCCGTCTCTAAATTGTAATACAAATTGTCGTTTTTGTAACTGTAAACACATAAAAATTTATCTACAAGTGTGGCGTTTGCATAGCCCACAACTATTTGTACATCGCCCTGTGCAAGCTCTGCAAGCTCAAGGTCCATAACCTCAGACGACAGCCCCTCAATATCTTGAACAACTTGCCAGCCAAGCTCTGTATTTTCTAAAACAGCAAGGCGTACTCTCTGCCCGTTTTGCTCAGAGGTATACAAAATAACTGCTTCGTCAATACCATCGCTGTCAATATCTGCAACTAAAATAGGAGATTGCTCTTTATATCCACGCGGATATTTAAGCTGGACAGTGTCGTTTTTAAAGCTGTTAAGTGCACTTTGTATGTCGCTCATCAGCTGTGATGTTTGAGGTGCGCGCAAAAGTTCGTCCACACTGCCGCTACCGATAATTGCAGAACAGCCACCAAGCAATATTGAGGCTATTATAATTGTTAACAATATTGCTTTGCGCACAGCAACTCTCCTTTAACTCATTTTACTAGATAGTGTTTATACTATCTCTGCGCAGTTTATACGCTGTTATTTAATTTTACTATATTTTTGTAAATTATACAAGATAAATTCCCACAAGCATTACCATAATGCCTATACAAACACCCAAAATTGCCGATGATTTTCGGTTTTGGTAAAAAGCCTGCGGTAAAAGCTCATCAAAAGATACAAAGAGCATTATGCCTGCAATGCCTGCAATAATGCCGTTTATGAACATCATTGACAATAGTTTTGAGAGCAGACCGAAAGCAAGAAGTGCACCAATGGGTTCCGCTATGCCGGAAACAAGAGCGTAAAAAAAGCCCTTTGCCTTACTGCCTGTTGCATAATAAATAGGTACGGCAATTGCAATGCCCTCAGGTATATTGTGCAGCGCCACAGCAAGCGCAAGCGATGCACCGAATTGAGGGTCTTCAACACTTGTAAAAAGCGTGAGAACACCCTCGGGCAAGTTGTGTACCATAATAGCAAGTGTTGTAACAACGGCACTTTTTAACACTTTGGCATTTTGTGCACTTAAAGTTTTGCTTGGCTGAATTTCAGGCACAAGGCTTGAGAGCAGCATGGCAATAAACATGCCTATTGCACAGAGGCTACAAGCGCTTAACACTGCAAAAGGCGGTTGCATAATGCCTGTGTATTCATGCACAGAGTGCGGGAGCATGTCAGCGAGAGATACTGTAATCATAACACCTGCCGCAAACCCGAGAGAAAATGCCATTATTTTTTCTGTAGGGCGTTTCATAAGTAGTGCAAAAATGCCACCAATACCTGTTGACAGCCCTGCAAGCACAGTTACTGTGATAGCGTATAACATATGTAATAACAACCTTTCGAATTATATTATTAAAACCTATCCTTTAATATATATGTAAATAATGAAGTGCATAATTAGTATATTGATGAATTTTTTTGCTTTATAAAAAGTATGTGTTTGCGGCAGGCTGGTATATGTGCTATAATTTTTATAAAGACATGGATAGTAATTTATATTAGTGTAAACTTTTAACCTATTGCAATACATGGCGTGTGTTTTATATGTTGGTTTTGCACATACTACAAAAGAGGTGGTATGTTTGCAAAAATTTTTAAATTCACGTAAATGGGTAATTTTGTTTTCGGGCGCACTTATCCAAATTTTCACAGGTGTACCTGCCGCTTGGGGTGTTTTTCAAGGTGCAGTGTGTAGTGGTTATAAATTAAATGAGCACAGTGCATCTATGATTTTTAGTTTTATAATTTGCTCTTTTGGCATTGGTTGCATTATAGGTGGTTACTTGCAGGACAAAAAAGGGCCGCGTTTTGCCGCAGTTATGGGCACCTGTCTTTTAGCTTCCGGTTTTGTTATTTGCGGCTTTTTGCCACAAGAAACACCGTTTTTAATGTACTTGTTCTTCAGTGTGCCTGTAGGGCTTGGCACTGCACTACTTTACCCAGCCGTAATGGCGTGTGCACAAAAGTGGTACAGTGATAGAAAAGGTTTTGCCACAGGTGTTATAGGAGGTGCGACAGGGCTTTCGGGCGCTGTTTTAACACTGCTTGGCACATGGCTGATAAACACATGGGGCATTCGCATGGCATTTGTTGTGCTTGGATTAATAATGGCTATTGTCTGCGGATTAGCTTGCATAGTGCTTGAAAACCCTATTGAATGCAATGTTGAAAGTTTAAATTTACCGCAGAATATTAACCAAAACATGATTTTCCATTTAAGCAATAAAAAACACAGGCAGGAAGGCAAAAGTGTGCACGTGGGAACTACAAGCATCTGTGAAAAAGTTCAAAACCGCAATGTAGGAGCACACAGTAGTGGCGAAAACAGTATAGCTTTTATCTTTAAGACACCGCAATATTATCTTCTTACGTTGGCAGTTTGTTTTGCAAGCCCGGCAATGATTTTGTTTAGCCCTCTAATTGTGCAAATAGCGCAAAACCGCGGGCTTGTAGAAATTTTTGCACTCTCTTGTGTAGCAATAGGCTCGTTTTTTTCTGCCGTTGGCAGGCTTACAATGCCGTGGCTAAGCGACAAAACAGGGCGCAAATTTGTGTTTATACTGCTTTTTAGCACATTATTTGTGGGCTCTATTGGTTTTTTATTTGCAAGCGGCATTTTTGTGCTTATAACATATTGTGTTCTTGCGTTTTGTTACAGCGGCGAGGCGGCTGTATTGCCCTCCACCGTCACTGATTTATACGGGCAACAAAACACAGGTGTGCACTACGGTTTTGTTGCACTTGGCATGAGCATTGGTAGCATAGCATTTCCGCTTTTAACTGCGGTTATGGGTGGAGCACAGACAACACGTCATTTAATTGCCATAATATCAACTTTTTTAGGGTTAATTTGTGTGCTGTTTTTAAAGCCCATAAAAGGTGGTAAGTTATAATATTGTAAGAATTTAATTCTTAGAAGCAGAGTAGAAAAGAGGTAAATTATGCAAAACAATCAACCTTTGTTTGGTAACAACATACCCCCTGCGTGTGAGTACTGCACAAACTGCCACACAAAAATTGCCGGAGATACGTATTTTTGCGAGCAAAAAGCAACTGACATTGAGCCGTATGAAAGCTGTGGTGAGTACGTTTACGACCCACTGCGCCGTGTGCCTAAAAGGCGCATGGCACTGCCAACTTTTTCTGTTGATGATTTTAAGCTTTGATTATGTTATATTAAACAAAAAGCACAGGCAATACATATAGTATTGCCTGTGCTTTTTTGATTATATTAGGACAAAGGTTTGCTCTTGTTTTTTTATGCAAAATATAAATTTAGTCAACATCTTATACATGGGGTTTATCTTTTTTTAGCTCTCAGCAATCATATCCTCAATTGTAATTTATAAACCATTTTATGGCTATTCTATACACTAGAGGATTTACAATAGCTGACACTAGCACAAATATTATTTATCAAATTTTTCTTTCAAACTTTTGAAGAAACCCTTGCGCTGTTCATAATTATCATCTTTTAAAAGCGACTCAAATTTATTTAGTGCCTCTTTTTGTGCTTTTGTAAGCTTTTTAGGTGTCTCAAGATAAACGTGTACATATTGGTCACCTCTGCCGCGCCCGTTTACGTAATGTATGCCTTTGCCACGCAAGCGGAATGTTGCACCGCTCTGTGTTCCTTCGGGCACATCGTACTCAACTTTGCCGTCTACTGTTGGCACAATTACTTTTGCGCCAAGTACAAATTGGCTGTAAGTTAGCGGCACTTTTACGTGCACGTCGTAACCGTCACGCTCAAACATAGTATCGGGGCGCACAGTTACAATTACAATCAAATCTCCCGCAGGTCCACCGTTAATTCCGGAGTCACCCATAGAAGATAGTCGCAAGCTTTGGTCATCATCAATGCCCTCGGGCACTGTAATTTCCACGTTTTTCTTTGTTGCAACCCTACCGCTACCATGACATTTTGAGCATGGCGACTTAATAGTTTTGCCCTTGCCGCCACACTTAGAGCACGGCTGGCTTGACTGCATTACACCAAAAGGTGTGCGCTGTTGCACCGTAACATAACCCGAGCCGTTACATGTGGAGCATGTCTCGGGAGATGAGCCTTTTGCCGCTCCGCTACCACCGCAAGAGTCGCAAGTGTCTTGTTTAGTTATATTTATAGTTTTTTTACAGCCGTGCACAGCCTCCATAAAGCTTAAAACAAGGCTGACACGCACATCTGCGCCACGTTTTGGAGCATTTGGGTTGCCACCGCGCCTTTGTGAGCCAAACCCGCCTCCAAAACCGCCAAATAAATCTCCAAATAAGTCGTTTAAATCTACACCGCCAAAACCACCGCCATAGCCTCCGCCTTGGCCTGCACCGTAATTCGGGTCAACACCGGCATGGCCAAATTGGTCGTATCTACTGCGCTTTTGTGAGTCGCTTAAAATTTCATACGCTTCGTTAACCTCTTTAAATTTTTCCTCGGCTACCTTGTCGTTTGGGTTTAAGTCGGGGTGGTATTTTTTTGCAAGTTTTCTGTACGCTTTCTTTAGGTCGTCGTCCGTTGCCGATTTTGCAACGCCAAGTGTCTCGTAATAATCTCGTTTTTCTGCCATTTCTTCACCACTTATTCTTATAAATAACAATAGCTTACATAAAAAATTATGTAACGTCAAATTTTACAACGGCAAAATCGGGTGGGGCTGAGCCCCACCCCTATTTTTGTTGTAAAAATGCCCAAATTAAACTTCTTTAAAGTCTGCGTCTACAACGTTGTCGTCGCCTGCTGGCTCTTGTGCGCCCTCAGGTGCGCCGCCTGCTGCGCTTGCCTCTTGGTACATTTTTTCGCTTACTGCGTAAAATGCCTTTTGCAATTCGTCTTGTTTTGCACTGATATCAGAGATATTGTCGCCTTTTAAAGCCTCTTTTAGAGCATCGATTTTTGCGTTTATGTCTGTTTTCTCACTGTCGCTGATTTTGTCGCCCATCTCGCCCATTGCTTTTTCTGTTTGGAAAACAAGTTGGTCTGCTGAGTTGCGAGTATCAACGTCTTCACGGCGTTTTTTGTCCTCTTCTGCATATTGCTCAGCCTCTTTAATAGCCTTGTCAACATCGTCTTTACTCATGTTTGTAGATGAAGTAATTGTGATTTTTTGCTCTTTGCCTGTGCCTTTGTCTTTAGCGCTAACGTTAACAATGCCGTTTGCGTCAATGTCAAAAGTAACCTCAATTTGTGGTACACCGCGTGGTGCCGGTGCAATGCCATCTAGGTGGAAAACACCAAGAACTTTGTTATCACGTGAGAATTCGCGCTCACCCTGCAATACTTTAACTTCAACAGATGGTTGATTATCTGCCGCAGTTGAGAAAACTTGGCTTTTTGTGATAGGCACAGTTGTGTTGCGCTCAATAATTTTTGTTGATATACCGCCCATTGTCTCAATACCAAGGCTAAGTGGTGTAACGTCAAGGAGTAGCACGCCTTTAACGTCTCCGCCAAGAACGCCGCCTTGAATACCTGCGCCAACCGCAACACATTCATCAGGGTTAATGCCTTTGTTAGGCTCTATTTTCATAAAATCTTTAACAGCATCTTGAACTGCAGGTATACGTGTTGAGCCACCAACAAGAAGAACTTTTTGCAAGTCGCCGGGGTTTAGCCCTGCATCTTTAAGTGCTTTGCGTGTGGGCTCCATTGTGCGCTCTACAAGGTCTGCTGTAAGCTCGTTAAATTTTGCGCGTGTTAAAGTTGTGTCAAGGTGTTTTGGGCCGTTTGCGTCTGCTGTAATAAACGGCAAGTTAATTGCTGTGCTTGCAACGCCCGAAAGCTCTATTTTAGCTTTTTCAGCTGCCTCTTTTAAGCGCTGTGCCGCCATTTTGTCTTGGCGCAAGTCAACGCCGTTTTCTTTTTTAAACTCGTCTGCAAGCCAGTCAATAACTTTAATATCAAAGTCATCACCGCCAAGCATTGTGTCGCCTGCTGTTGCCAAAACTTCTGTAACGCCCTCGCCCATCTCAATAATTGAAACGTCGAATGTACCGCCGCCAAGGTCATAAACCATAATTTTTTGCTCTGTTTGTTTGTCAACACCGTATGCAAGTGCTGCTGCTGTTGGCTCATTTATTATACGTTTTACTTCAAGGCCGGCAATTGCACCTGCGTCTTTCGTTGCTTGGCGCTGGCTGTCGTTAAAGTATGCAGGTACTGTAATTACAGCTTCTGTTACTTTTTCGCCAAGATAAGCTTCTGCATCTGCTTTTAGTTTTTGTAGCACCATCGCGCTAATTTCTTGCGGTGTGTATTTTTTGCCGTCAATTTCCACTTTGTGGTCTGTGCCCATGTGGCGTTTAATTGATGCAATTGTTCTGTCTGGGTTTGTGATAGCTTGGCGTTTTGCAACTTGACCTACAAGCCTCTCGCCATTTTTTGCAAAACCTACAACAGATGGTGTAGTTCTTGCGCCTTCTGCGTTAGCTATAACAACAGGCTCGCCGCCTTCCATAACTGCAACACAGCTATTTGTTGTACCAAGGTCAATACCTATAATTTTTCCCATAATAAAAAATCTCCTTTTAATATATAAATTTTATGTTTTATTTTATCTTCATGCTTTTCAACTTTTGTTAAAAAGCATTGAATTACCGTAATATATAGTTGAACCAATTAAAGTTTTCACAAGACGGCGCCCGTTAAAATTTTTAATAAAAGCGTCGTTTATATTGGCTTTACAATAATTATTCTGCAACCATTACACTGGCGTGGCGGATAACCTTGCCGTTTAGCGTATATCCTGTTTGCAACACGTGCATAACTGTGCCGCTCTCTGTGCCCTCAGGAGCAGGTTGCTGTGCAACCGCCGCATGCAAGTTGGGGTCAAACTGGCTGTTTATTGCCTCTATCTCTTGCACACCAAGTGCTTCAAATGCTCTTTTGCATTGCTCTAAGGTCATTTCCACACCTTTTTTGTAGCTTACATCTTCTGTTTCTGCGTTAATTGCAAGTGTGAGTGTGTCCACAACAGGTAACAATTTTTCAACTGCGTGTGAAATACCGCTTGAGAATGATGTATCTTTTTCACGAGCACTTCTTTTACGGAAGTTATCGTATTCTGCTGCAGTTCGCAGCATTGTGTTATTAACTTCTTCAAGTTGTGTTTTAAGTTTTTCACATTCAGCTTGTGCCGCTGAAAGTGCTGCTGCTGAGTTTACATTGCCTTGTTTTGCACCTTTTTTTGATGAGGGTTTCGTCTTTGTCGCGCTTTCTTTCGCAGCTTTTTCTTCTGCTTTTGCATCAGTATTTTCGCTCTGTGTGTTTTCGCTTACGTTTTCCTCTTCAATTATATCTGTTTGGCTGTTTTCTACATCTTTATTCATATTTATTTATCTGCTCCTATCATCTATATATTTCCTGCTCAAATTTGCCCGACATACATAAGCTGAGCACATGTGCAAAATATTCCAATCTACGCATAAGGTACATGAAGTTTACCCTTGATGGAGATATTATTGCAAGTGAACCTGTTCTTCCGCCGCCTGCCACGTATTGCTTACCTATAATGCAGTAGCCCGGCATTGGGTAGCCGTAAATATCTTCACCCAGCAGCACACTTGTTTGCGTGGATTTTAAGTTTAAACATTCACACGCTGCTTTATTATTGCTGAACAGTGCTAAAAAGTTCCTAAGGCTTATGTCTGAGATACCGTGTTTAAGCAAGTTTTCTTGCCCTTCGATGTGCACCGCCTGCATGTTACACGCTTTTACTAGTTTGAATGCGGCGGATATGCCTGGGAAAAGCGTTGTGCTCACAATGCTTAGATTGTCACTCACTGCACTAATGTGCTCATTTGATATGTCCTCACAGCTCACGAATGTGAAGTGCTTATTCAATGCTGTTTCAAGGTTTGCAAGGTCTTCGTCTTTTATATTGCTTGTAAAGTTTGCAACCCTTGTTCTTACGCCGCCTGCACTTGTTACTGCTAAAATTACTGCGGTATAAAGCCCCACTCTTATTATTTCAAAATGTGCTATGCACATATCTTTGCCCTCAGGTGTTGTTGCTACTGCCACAAAGCCTGTATATTCTGCAAGTGCTTTTGCCGTTTCAGCCGTTATGCGCTGTGGGTCAAAATCCATGTCTTTAAACAACTCACATATTTTATAACATTCTGCGCTTTTTAATGGCGGCATATTTTCCATAAGGTTATCTATATAGTATCTGTAACCCTTGGCACTAGGTATGCGCCCAGCGCTTGTATGTGGTTGTTCCAGTAGCCCAAGTTTTGTCAGCGCTGCCATTTCACTGCGCAGTGTTGCACTTGATATCGTCATGCTAAAATGGCGTGCCAGAAGTGTACTGCCAACAGGTTCGCCCTCTGTGTTGTAAAGCTTGACTACTGTTTTTAACACCTGATTTTTACGCTTATCCATATCGTTTTAATCACCTACTTGATATAGATTTTAGCACTCTATGTGTTCGAGTGCTAATTTTATTTTACACGTCTTTTCTATAATGTCAAGTGTTATTTGAAAAAATTCATAAAAGTTAACAACTTTAACATTTTTGTCATATTTAAACAAACCATGAACACCCGCTTTTTTGGAAAAAAGCCCCTCAAAAAACTTTTACAATGGTTGGTTTTGTTGTGGGTGTGTGGGTTTGTTGAATAAGAGTGGGTTGTGGCGCTACGCACATGGGGGAGTAGTCATTTCAAAATTTTAGAACATATTATTGTTCAATAAATTACAAGTTACTCTATGCAACTTTAAAATTTAATATGAATAATTTTTCTAAAATGGTAAATAATATATTGGAAACAAAAAACTACACAGCAGTAACACTTCACACCATTTTTGCTTAATATTTTTAACTTTTTTATTATTACCTTTAGCCGTTTTAAAATCACACGGCAGAATGGAGAAAAAATGAAAGCCACAGGAATTGTAAGGCGCATTGATGATTTAGGCAGAGTTGTTATACCAAAGGAAATCAGGCGCACACAGCTTATCAGAGTAGGAGACCCTCTTGAAATATATGTCTCGGGCAATAACGAGGTTATATTTAAAAAATACTCGCCAATGGGTGAGCTTTTAACACTTGCACAAAATTATACAGAGATACTGGCAAAACATATTGGCATTTTAACAGTAGTAGCCGACAGAGACCATATTATAGCTACTTGTGCACCCTTGCGTGACATGCTTGAAAAACGCATAACAAAAAGCTATGAAAGCATTGTTGAAATACGCAAAACATCAGCACAAGAAATGCCACAGGTTATTTGTGACGGCAATACTCACACAGCAAAGGCAGTTGCCCCTGTAATTTGTCATGGTGACATAATTGGCAGTGTAGCTTTTATAAGCACTAACAAAGATATAGCCAATCCACATTACAATTCTGAAATAGACATTGGTACAGCAACTGCCCACATTCATGTTGCAGCACAAATTATGGGTAAACAAATGGAAGAATAGATGCTTACTGCAATATTTTTTTGTATAAGGCAGCAGCAAACGTTTATTTTATGTTGCTTAATTACAATTTATTGAAACAAATAAGCGCAAACAAAACCCGACTTACCAAAGCAAAGTTTACTCGCTTTTTAGGTCGGGTTGCTTGTTTTATACATTATTTTAAGTAATTCGTTTAATTCTGGCTACATAGGTCAAAAACAGTTTAAAACAGATTGTATCGGCTTGGGTAGCCAAGCGTGAGATTTTGCTTATTTGCTAATAAATACTTATTGCACTTTACTTTTTGTTATTAGCGAAAATATAGCTGTTAGCATCAAGATTAACTGAAATACGCTAAAAGGGTGTGTTTTTTAGCCAATAAACAACATTCGTGCTAGAAAGCGAGTTATTAAGTAGGCTTTACTTATAGGAGGTGTTGACAAAGTCGCCTTCACAAAAAGCGTCCGCAAAATTTCCGTCATATGTCACAAAAATGCTCATTAATACACACAGTATTGCTTGCGCTTTTTGTTTAATCTGACAAAAATTTTGCTCTAGTTTTTGCAAAGTCTTTGTTTGTCAACACCTCCTTATAGTAACCCCTTATTTCGTCCATTAATTTTAGCCTATATTCATAGTATAGCTCAGACATTTTTTCAAGATGTGCATCCAGCCGTTCCATCTCTTCTTTGAATAGTGGGTCTTTTTCACATTCTTCATCAAGCTCTTTCAAAAATTTGTCCCGCACAAATTCGTAGTTTATATAGCCGTTTTCATCAGTTTCAAAATTAAAGCTATTGTCATTTTCGTCATTTGCTTTTTTTTCATATTCTTCTTCAAGTGCTTTTGGCAATTCTAGCAAATCTCCGCCGTACATACCAATTTCATTAAGTGTATGGCAAAGAAAATCTAAATTTGTCACAAGCTCAAGGCTTGGCGGATATATGTCAAGCAAAAATAATTTTTCAGCTTTATACCCCACCATCCCATACGGTATGTTACAGTTTTCACTTGTGTCATTTAAAACAAGCGTAAATAATTCATATGTAAACGGTTTGTACTCTTCATGTTCGGGTAAATTCCATCTGTCCTCAAATTTTACCATAAAGATAACTTCGCCTTTTATTTCGTCTTTGCTTATTTTGTCATAATTTTTGCACCTCAACATATCAAGCAAACGCAAAAAATCAGCCTTAAAATCAACCTCATATCCCTCAAACCACTCGGGGTACAGCTGTGCCATCCTATTCAAAATTTCTGTGTTTTCAAGCGAGAACAACATATCAATAAGTGTCATTTAATTACTTCCATTTCTTATGCAATTATCTATAAATAATTTTATGGGGTGATACGTATATGAGGGTATAAATTAACTACCGCTAATAAAAATATAAAGCAGCAAATCAGTGTGAATTTTTTACCTTTGTGCCCTTGCTGCCCATAGTTTTAAATAAGTAACCATATACAAATATTGCTGTTACAGGAAAAACCATAGCTATTAAAAGCCCCGATTTTATCGCAATTTGTTCTGTAGTTATACCCATATTTTCAGCTATTGAAATGACACCATCATTTTGCAAGGCTATGTCTGAAATAATACCCACAAGTTGTGGCCCCATAGATGCACCAAGGTCGCCGCCTGCTGCCATCAGCGCAAACACGGCAACACCGCCTGTAGGGAATCTATCATTTGCTATAATAAGGCTACCCGGCCACATCATAGCTACGCAAAAGCCTGTTAAAGCACAAGCGGCGGCATTTATAAACGGTATATTTGCGAAAATTGCTAGAGAATAACACAAGGTAGCGCCAATTGCACCAAGAAACATAACTCTGTAAATATTTTTGCCTATGTGTGCGTAGAGTGTGCGCGCAATGCCCATTGCAACCGCAAACATGGCAATGCCTATAATGTCACTCCAAAACTTCGACAGGCCTAACGATTGCTCTATGTAACCTGCGCTCCACTGTGACATTATAGTCTCGCTTGCACCGCCGAGGAATATACAAAACATGCAAAACAACATTTTTTTGTTTGAAAAAATTTTAAACGCACCTGAGGTTTTTTTCGGTGTTTCCATTTTAGGCAGTGTTGTACCCTTAAATAAAAACATAGCACTAAATGGTACTATTAAAAGAGCTATAACAAGAAAAAACCAGTTTTCTGTGCCGAAAATTAAAAAGTAAATTGTGCTGAAAATAGCCATTGCCACAACGCCCCATGCAAAAACAGAGTGCAAGTTGCTCAAATCTCGCTCTGTATTATCGCTGGGGAGTGCCGCAATTACAGGGCTTGTTAAAACCTCCGCAAGCCCACATGCAGACGAGAAAACAACCGTGCCAATCACAAGCCCTAAAAATGCAAATTGAGGGAAAAGTACAGGTAAAACGGCATAAATTACAAAGCCAATTGAAATTATAACAGGTATTGATTTAACCGTTTTATCTATGTTGAATTTATGCGAAAAAAGCGAAAAAATAATGTCGACTATGAGCTGTGTGCAAAAATTTATTAATACGAGCAAGCCGAGCATGGTGTAAGAAAGCCCATAAAGACCACGCAATGTGATGAATAAAATTGGAGACAGCATTGACACTATTGACATGCACATGTTAGACATGTAACACGCATATTTTACTCTTTTAAAATTATTATCCATTTAGTTTTTTCTCCGTTTAGAATATTTATTAGGTTTTAAAAGTTCGGGGCTGCCGTGGTAATTATAGTGTATACAAAATTTTGTAGGGGCACGGTATGCCGTGTCCGAAAAATAGCACAAATTTTATAAATTCTACAAATTTTGCGGACATAGCAAACCGGAACTGTTGACAAAGTCGCCTTCACAAAAAACGTCGGCAAAATTTCCGTCATATTTCACAAAAATGCTCGTTAATACACACAGTATTGCCTGTGCTTTTTGTTTCATCTGACAAAAATTTTGCTCTAGTTTTTGCAAAGTCTTTGTTTGTCAACAGCTCCAAACCGTGCCCCTATATTATCTTGTTTGATTTGTCAAGAAAAATATATTAATGCGACAATTCTCGAGTAATTGTGCAAAATTATAAATTGCTTTTTAAAATTAATTTTCTTTGCTGTGTTTCCACTCCAAAAATTCTTCAAAAGAACCTTGCCTGTCAAGACAGCCGGAAACCCCTGTTTTTATCTCTATAATTCTGTTTGCGATGTCGTCAATAAACTGGTGGTCATGTGAGGCAAAAAGCAAGTTGCCGGGGAAAGCCGCAAGCCCCTCGTCAAGAGCTTGAATACTTTCCAAATCAAGGTGGTTTGTGGGCTGGTCAAGTACAAGAACATTTGCGTGTGTCATCATCATTCGGCTCAGCATACAGCGCACTTTTTCGCCACCGCTCAAAACTTTGCTTGGTTTATAAACTTCGTCGCCGCTAAATAGCATTCTGCCTAAAAAGCCGCGCAAATATGTTTCTGTTGTGTCTTCGCTGTATTGGCGTAGCCAGTCAATTACGCTGTAATCGCAGTCGTCAAAAAAGGCGCTGTTGTCTTTTGGAAAGTAGCTTTGGCTGGTTGAAACACCCCACTTGAAACTACCACTGTCAGGCTCTAGCTCGCCCATAAGAATTTTAAATAGTGCAGTGTTACCTGCCTCGTTTTCACCGACAAATGCAATTTTATCGTTTTTGCCTGCAACAAATGTTACGTTGTCAAGCACTTTTACGCCGTCAATTGTCTTTGTAATACCCTCAACAAAAAGTATGTCTTTACCTGCCTCGCGCTCCGGCTCAAAGCCAACAAATGGGTACTTTCTGCTACTTGCAGGCATTTGCTCAATTTGTATGCTCTCAAGCGTTTTTTTACGGCTTGTAGCTTGTTTGCTCTTAGATTTATTTGCAGAAAAGCGCTGAATAAACGCTTGCAATTCGCGTATTTTATCCTCTTTTTTCTTATTTTGGTTGCGAAGAAGCTGTTGTACCAGCTTGCTAGATTCATACCAAAAGTCGTAGTTACCTACATACATTTGTACTTTGTTGTAATCAATGTCAACAATATGTGTGCAAACACTGTTTAAAAAATGACGGTCATGGCTGACAACTATAACAGTATAAGGGTACTCAATAATAAACTCCTCAAGCCAGTCAACAGCATCAATGTCAAGGCCGTTTGTGGGCTCATCGAGAAGTATAATTGTGGGCATACCAAAAAGCGCTTTTGCAAGCAATACCTTAACTTTGTATCTTGCCTCAAGCGTATCCATCGGAGATTCATGCAATTCCATTGGCACGCCAAGCCCGTTTAAAAGCCTGTCAGCCTCTGTTTGTGCTTCCCAGCCGTCCATCTCAGCAAACTCACCCTCAAGCTGTGCGGCAAGTTCGCCATCTTCTTCGGTAAAGTCCTCTTTTGCATAAAGTGCATCTTTTTGCTGCATTATTTCATATAAACGTGGGTTACCCATAAGCACAGTGTCCATAACCGTATGCTCGTCGTATTTAAAGTGGTCTTGCTCCAAAACGCTCATCCTGTCTTGTGAATCAAGCGTTACTGTGCCTGTTGTAGGTTCAAGCTCACGTGATAAAATGCGAAGTAGCGTTGATTTGCCTGCACCGTTAGCACCTATAATGCCATAGCAATTGCCCTGTGTAAAGTTCAAATCTACATTTTTATAAAGTGTACTGCCTGCAAATTGCAAGCTAACGTCTGTTACGTTTAACAATTTTGTCTCCCTTTCTGTGTAGCTGAAATACGCTGCGAATGCGGTTTCAACTAGTGCTGTAATAAATTTTTACATCTTACATTACCACGTTTTAAGGCTTTTGTAAATAACTATTTGACATGTTGTAAAAACATTTTAAAAATGTTATAATAAATGCTTAGTAATTAGATTTTTTTAGTAATTATTACACACAAAAAAGACCAAAATGCAAAATTTGCTTACATTATATATAAGAGAGGTTTAACATGCCACTGATAATACCACAAAATTTGCCGGCATTTTCAACACTGGAGAAAGAAAATGTTTTTGTAATGAGGCAGGCAAGAGCTGTTGCGCAAGATATCCGCCCACTAAGAATAGTACTTGTGAACTTGATGCCCACAAAAATAGCTACGGAAATTCAGCTTGCACGTGTGCTTGCAAACAGCCCACTACAGGTGGAGCTAAGTTTATTGCACATGGATAGTCACGAGAGCAAAAATGTGTCCGGCACACACCTGCAAGCTTTTTACAAGACATTTGATCAAATAAAAAACAAAAAATTTGACGGCATGATAATTACGGGCGCACCTGTTGAAAAAATGCCGTTTGAACAGGTGGATTATTGGCAAGAACTTTGTGATATAATGGAGTTTTCAAAGCACAATGTATATAGCACCATGCACATTTGCTGGGGTGCGCAGGCAGGTGTGTATTACCACTTTGGTATAGAAAAATACGAGCTTAGTGAGAAGATGTTCGGTGTGTTTGAGCATAGGGTTATGCGCCCGAAAAGTCCGCTAATGCGCGGTTTTGACGAAGTTTTTTACGTGCCACACTCAAGGCATACAGCAGTGCGTGAGGACATGGTGCAAACATGTGAACAGCTTAGAATTTTAGCCCAAAGTGATGATGCTGGCCTACACATAGCGTCTACGGATTCAGGCAGGCAAATATTTGTATTTGGACACATGGAGTATGATAAGGACACACTGAAAAAAGAGTATGAGCGCGATGTTGAAAAAGGGTTTGAAATTGACGTGCCAAAGAATTATTTTTACAATGATGACCCCAAAAATGATGTTATTTTCCGCTGGCGTGCACATGCGCAGTTAATTTTTTCTAACTGGCTGAATTACTACGTTTATCAAAACACACCGTTTAAGCTTGAGGAATTAAAGGAAAATTAGGCAAAGAGGTTGCTTTATGAAAGTGTTTATTTTAGGTGGTAGCAAGAGTGGCAAATCGCTTTTAGCACAAGATATTTCTGTGAATATTAATAAGAAACCACGTTATTATGTTGCCACCATGAACCCGTGCGACAATGAGGATAAAATGCGAATAAAGCGCCATTTAAAAGAGCGTGACGGGCTTTGTTTTACAACAGCAGAGCAACCTTGTGATATAAACAAAATATGTGAAAATTGCGATAATGCGGGAGTTTTTTTAATAGACAGCTTAACAGCATTGCTTGGCAATGAGATGTTTAGTGGTGGATATAATGAAAATGCACAGCGAAAAATAGTAGGGGATTTAGAGCGTGTTTTTGAGCAAATTCAAGATTTGGTGCTAGTCTCCGATATACTGCACACAGATGCCGCTGTTTATGATGAGCAAACTGAGCATTTTAGAAAAAACCTTGGCGAGTTGCACAAATTTTGCGCGAAAAAATGTGACATTGTGCTTGAAGTTTGCTCAGGGAACAAAATTTTTCACAAAGGGAGTGAATATGAAAACGTCATATTTTAAAGTAATGTATTCTGCACTATGCGCGGCATTTAGCACGTTTTCATCAATACCCGTGCCAAAGTTCAAGTGGGAGGAAAAAAACTCCGCTCTAATGTTGCCTCTTTTCCCGATAGTAGGGCTTGTTATAGGCATTTTGTGGTATTTTGCAAATGTAGTGCTTGTAATGTTAAACATGCCCATAATGCTTAAAACTGCAATATTTTGCGTTATACCAATTATTTTAACAGGATTTTTCCACATGGATGGCTTTATGGATGTGGCTGATGCTGTTTTGTCAAGGCAAGATGTAGATAGAAAACGTGAGATTTTGAAAGATTCTCATGTGGGTAGTTTTGCAGTGCTTGGTGCTGTTTTGTATTTCATGTTTTATTTTTCGGTGGGGTTTTCTATTCTTTCGGTGCCGAGAAATGAAGGTTTTCTAAGTATTTTTGCTTTTATACCTGTGTTTTCACGCAGTATGTGTTCAATTTTTTTACTGGGCTTACCGCTTATGTCAAAAAACGGATATGCCGCAATGTACAGGGAAAATGCACGTAAAAATCAAATTGTGTGGCTATCTTTTTGTGTGGTTGCAACACTCGCGCTTTGTACCATATTGCTCGGTTTAGTGGGGGCGCTAGTGTTGATATTCGGTTTTGTTGTAGGCTCAGCAGTATGGCTATTGGTGTGCAAATCTCTAAAAGGAGTAAACGGCGATGTCTCGGGCTGTGCTCTTGTTATCACAGAGCTTGCGTGCATAATAAGCCTTGCAATTTTAATTTAAAATGTGTGAAAAAGGGTGATATAATGACAATTATATTTGGTGGAGCATACCAAGGTAAGCTTGATTTTGCAAAAACACTTACACAGGTTAAAAGCCCTAAAATATGCAGTTGCACCGTTGATATGTGTGAGATTAACTTTAGCGCTGATATAATTGACACACTACATATGTTTTTGCTTGGCAAAGTACAGCGTGGCGAGGACGTTGTTTTGTGGCTTTCAGACAATATGGACGTATTAAAGCAAAAAATTATTGTATGTGACGATATTTTTTGCGGAATTGTGCCAATGGATAAGACAATGCGAAAATGGCGCGAAGAGACAGGAAATACCTTGAAATTGCTATGCAAAAATGCAGACGAAGTGTACCGCGTTTTTTGCGGAATGGAGACTAAACTTAAATGAAACTTTATATAATACGGCACGGCCTAACAGAGTTTAACAAGGCTAAAAAGTACCAGGGCACGCTTGACATCCCACTAAGCGAAGAGGGTGTGAGTGAAATAGAAAAAGCTGATATAACGCCTGAATTAGTATATGTTACTCCGTTAATGCGCACAAAACAAACGGCGGAGCACATGTTTCCAAGCGTGAAACAAGTTGTCAATGAAGATATTAGAGAGATGAATTTTGGCATATTCGAGGGCAGAAATTATTTGGATATGGCAAATGATGAGCAATACAGAAAATGGGTTGACAGCGATTGTACATTGCCTTGCCCAAACGGTGAGAGCAGAGAAATTTTTACAAAGCGAGTGTGCAAGGGAATAGACAATATAATTACAGAAAACATTTTACGAAATAATAAAATAGCGGTAGTAGTGGCACACGGTGGCACACAAATGGCGCTACTCAGCGCGTGGGGCAAGCAGAAAAAAGCTTACTATGAGTGGCTTTGCAATAACAACTGCGGCTATGTTTGCGAGATTAATGAAAAAACATGGGAAAATACAAAAAGCATGACTGTGATAGCGCGCTATGATAACGGGAAAGAAGTGCCGTTTAATTGAGTATTTATTAACTGCACACATTTCATGTTTTGTAGGATAGCAAAACATATGCAAGCAAAGCACGCATTAAACTGCCTGATTTGCCACATAAAGGTGTTGTTTTCCCATACAAACGCCGATGTGCGCTGTCTGCTGTGTTATGGTTACATCGGGTTGGAATAAGTTTGATAGCATTGAACACTTTTTTAACGCTATTTTAGCTATTTTTCTGAGTTTAAGGGTTTTTAACTACTTTTTAGTAAGTGTTAAGTGCCAGTTAATTTGTATGTAAAAAACATTGCAGATTAATTGACATAACATTTACATTATGATAGAATAAAAAGGTAAATATAAAATATGGTCGGTGCGCAATTTTAATAGTAAATTGCGAGAATAGGGAATTGAGTTTAAATCTCAAACAGTCCTGCTGCCGTGATTGTTTTTTTCACGATAATTAGTTATTTTGCGTGAAGCAAACATAAGTCGGAAGACCTGCCACCATATCACTGTTTCACTTCACAGGTCATGGAGCTATGAAACCAACATTAATTATGTTATTTCATGAAATGGTTTCCTTGTGAGACCGTTTCTTTTTTTTAGGTGTAAAATGGAGAATTTTGTTGTAAAAAACGGAAAAGAACTGCGTTGCGGCTATACCACGGGTAGCTGTGTAGCAGCAGCTTGCAAGGCCGCCGCAATTTTTTTGTTGTCGGGTAAAATAAATGAAAATATAGTTTTAAATTTGCCAAGCAGTAAAACCATTGAAATACCGATAAAAAAGCTGTATAAAATGAAAAATGCTACAGTGTGTTGTGTGCAAAAATATTCCGGTGATGACCCTGATGTTACAAGCAAGATGGACCTTTATGTTACAGTTTGCGCAGTACAAAACAGCACAAAACTTTTTGCAGGGCAGGGTATAGGTGTTGTAACAAAAACAGGGCTTGCCTGCGGAGTTGGAGAGCCGGCAATTAACCCCGTACCACGAAAAATGATTTTGACAGAATTGCAAGAAGTTGCAAAAAAACATAGATATAGCGGTGGTTTTTACTGTACTGTCTTCGCGCCGAATGGTATAGAAATTGCAAAGCGCACTTTTAATGCAAGGCTCGGTATCAAGGGTGGCATATCAATTTTAGGCACAACGGGCATTGTAGAGCCAATGAGCGAGGCCGCAATTGTAAGAACAATTGAGGCAGAGATAAGACAGCGAAAAGACAGCGAAATTTTGTTTATAGCACCGGGGAATTACGGTGCAAAACATGCGATGAATTCGTGGGGCTTAGAGCTTGACTCCGCAGTTAAGTGCTCAAACTTTTTCGGCGAGGCGCTTGATTACGCACTTTATTGTGGGTTTGAAAAAATATTGATAATAGCCCACGCAGGTAAGCTTTGCAAGCTTGCCGCAGGTGTTATGCAAACGCACTCTAAAACAGCAGATGCAAGGGCAGAGGTTTTTGCAACACACGCGGCTTGTAGCGGTGCAAAAACGCAGACAATTATAAAAATATTAAACTCGGTTACAACAGAGCAAATGCACAACATCATATTGCAAGAAGAAGGCGATGAGGTGCTGAGAAATACATATAATTCAATGGCACAGCGCATTAAATTTCACATAGATTACAGAACGGCACAAAAAGCCAAGGTGGAATTTATAATGTTTACAAATGAACACGGCACGTTGATTGAGACTGAAAATGCGCAAGAATACATTAAAAAATTACAAGGGGAATGAAAATTGAGCGGTATTTTATATGGTGTGGGCACAGGCCCGGGCGACAAAAAATTACTAACGTTACTTGCTGTGGAGACATTGCAAAAAGCTGATATCATAGCAGTGCCTATATCCGGCGGCGAAAATGTGGCTTACAACACGGTTAAAGACTTTGTACAGGGCAAGCAAATTTTAAATTGTAACATGCCAATGACAAAAGATAAGAAAGTTTTAAACGATAGCTATGAAAAAACAGCCGATGAAATTTGTCAGTTTTTGGACGATGGAAAAAGCGTTGCATTTATAACTTTAGGCGACCCGACAGTATATTCAACGTATATTTATGTGCATAATATAGTTAAACAAAGAGGATATGACACTCAAATTATTAGCGGTATAACGTCCTTTTGTGCCGCGGCGGCAAAACTTGGAACCTCCCTTTGTGATAGAGATGACATTTTGCACATTATACCGTCATCTTACGAAAACACAGGTGACATGCTTGATTTACAGGGCAACAAGGTGCTTATGAAAAGTGGCAAGCAGATAATGAAAGTTATTGATGTTATAAACAAAAAAGGCAAGGCAGAAAAGGCCATGATGGTGGAGCGCTGTTCAATGGACGGCGAAAAAATATACACAAATATAAATGAAGTAACCGAGAGCGGATACTTCACTCTTGTGATAGTAAAGGAATAAAAAATATGATATATTTTATAGGTGCAGGCCCCGGTGCAGTTGATTTAATTACGGTGAGAGGTGCAAAATTGCTTGAAAAAGCAGATGCCGTTATATATGCCGGCAGCCTTGTTAACCCAGAGCTTTTGAAATATACAAAACCTGACTGCGCTATTTTTAACAGTGCAAAAATGACTTTGCAAGAAGTTGTGAAAGAGCTTAAAGAGCACGATGCAGAAAGCAAAATAGTAGTGCGCTTACACACGGGAGACCCCAGTATTTACGGCGCAATAAAAGAGCAGATGGATTTGCTTGATAAAGCAGAGATAAAATATGAGGTAGTGCCCGGCGTTAGCTCTTTTTGCGGCGCAGCGGCGGCATTAAAAGCAGAATATACACTGCCCGGTGTCAGTCAAACAGTAATTTTGACGCGTATGCAAGGGCGCACAGCCGTGCCCGAAAAACAGCACATAGCAAAACTTGCACAGCATGGCGCAACAATGGTGTTGTTTTTAACGTCATCACTAATTGAGCAACTCACGGGCGAGCTACTGGAGGGCGGATACAAAGAAAACACGCCTGCCGCAATTGTATATAAGGCAACTTGGCCTGATGAAAAAGTTTTCAGAACCACAGTGGGTGGGCTTTTGTCTTGTGCAAAAGAGAACAATATTACTAAAACAGCGCTAATAATTGTGGGTGATGTGCTAGACACTGACTATGAGCTAAGCAAACTGTACGACGATAGTTTTACACACATGTATAGGCAGTCAAAATCATGATAATCTTTGCGTTTACGGATAAAGGGCAAGCTATTGCAAGTAAAATATCAACACATTTTAACAGTTGTAAAGTTGTTTGTAATTTTAAAGAAAAAAGCTTAAAAGAACATGTTAGCGAGAATTTTTACGAAGACTGCCTTGTGTTTGTGGGCGCTGTTGGCATTGCCGTTAGGGCAATAGCGCCGTTTATTAAAAGCAAGCAGACAGACCCTGCCGTGATATGCTTAGATGAAAAGGGCGAGCATGTTATACCGATTTTGAGCGGACACCTTGGAGGTGCAAACAATTACAGCCTAATAATTGCACAGCTTTTGGGCGGACATGCTGTAATTACCACCGCAACAGACATTAACAATGTTTTTGCAGTTGACGTATGGGCTAAGCAAAATGATTATTATTGTTATAATAAAGACGGAATAAAATATGTCTCATCAAGTATGCTGAAAGGCGAAAAAATAGGGTTTTGCACTGAGTTACCTTTAAAAAGTAAATTACCAGACTTTTTTACAAATGAAACCCCACAAACAGGTATTTGCATAACTGAAAATGTGAGCGAGCAAAAACCTTTTGAAAATACGCTGTATTTAATACCTAAAAATTATGTGCTTGGCATAGGTTGCAGAAAAAATACGGATTCGGAAATTTTTGAGAAAACAGTAGCAAAGATTTTGACAGAAAATAACATAAAAATCGAGACAGTTTGTGCAGTTACAAGTATAGATTTAAAGAAAAGCGAAAAGGCTATTTTAAATTTTTGTAATAAGTATAAAATAAAGTTTGTAACATACAGAGCAGAAGAATTGAACGCTGTAACAGGAGAATTTGCGCAGAGTGGTTTTGTAAAGAGTGTGACGGGCACAGACAATGTCTGTGAGCGAAGTGCCGCACTTTACACTGGAGAAAACGAATTTTGCATAAAAAAAACGGCAGAAAACGGCATAACTCTAGCGGCAGTAAAAAGAAAAACGGAGGTTGCATTTTGTATTTAGCAATGGCAGGTGTTGATTATAAACACGCAGATATAAGTGATAGGGAAAAACTGTGTTTTACACAGAATGAGCTTAAAAATAAACTGCACTACATAAAAGAAAATTGTAATTACAGCGCAATAATTGTTTCAACATGTAACCGCACAGAGGTTTATTTTTCAGGTGATGAAGAGCTAACTTATGACGATATTGCGTATGAATTTTCATGTCTTACAGGTATGAAACAATCAGAATTTCACAAAACGGCATATGTCCATATGCACAGCGAGCTTGTAAAATACCTCTTTGAGCTTGCATGTGGTTTGCACTCGCTTATTCTGGGCGAGGATCAAATTATAACGCAATTAAACGATGCCGCAAAGCTTGCAAGAGAGAACAAAGCGGCAAATGCCGTGTTAAACACGCTGTTTCAACACGCTGTAACGTGTGCAAAACTTGCAAAAACAAGGGTAAATATAAGTTTTGTGTCTCCGTCAATAGTTAGCGAGGCAATTTTAATATTAAAACAAAAAAAGCCATGTTTGAACGGCGTTAAAGCGCTTGTTATTGGCAACGGAGAGATGGGGCAGCTTGCAGGAAAATTGCTAATTGATGAGGGCTGTGAAGTGCAAATGACACTGCGCCAATACAAATATACTATTGCAACAGTCCCTGAGCACTGTAAAAGTGTGCCATACGAAGATAGAGAGGACTATTTATCGTGGGCAGACGTGGTTTTTAGCGCAACAAAAAGCCCACATTATACGTTGACATGTGACATGTTTGAGAATAAGGAAAAACTGCCTAAATACATATTTGACATGGCTCTGCCACGAGATATTGAGCCTAAAATACTGCAAAGTTACAATGTAGAATATTTTGATGTTGATGCAATTGGCAAAGACCACGGTGCGTACAACAAAAACGAGATAAGCCAAATTGAGCAAATAATTAATGCAAAAGTGCAAAAGTATTATGAGTGGCACAGTTACAGAGAAATGCTTTTGACAAAAGGAGTTATAGCGTGATTTATATTGTTGGAATAGGCCCGGGAGAGAGGGCACAAATGACACAAAATGCAATAAATGCCATTGAAAGTGCCGATGTAATTGCAGGATACAGTGTTTATATTGATTTGATAAAAGATTTTTGTAAGGACAAAAAAATTGTAAACACCGCCATGATGAAAGAGGTTGACCGTTGTGAAAAGGCAGCACTTTACGCAAAAGAGGGGCACACTGTAGCGGTTGTATCAAGTGGCGATGCTGGAATTTACGGCATGGCATCGTTAATGTTTGAGGTGTGTGAGCAGTTAAATGTTGATGTACCCATTGAGGTGGTTGCGGGCATAACAGCGGCAAACAGCGCAGCGGCAGTGCTTGGCGCACCGCTCAGCCACGATTTTGCAACAATTTCTCTTAGCAACTTGCTAACTCCGTGGGAAAATATAGAAAAAAGGCTTTATCATGCCTCAAAAGCAGGTTTTATTATTGCAATTTATAACCCAAGCAGTAAAAAACGCCATGATTTTTTACAAAAAGCATGTGGCATATTAATGCAAAATTTGTCGCCCGAGACGATGTGCGGATATGTGAAAAACATAGGGCGAGATGGGCAAGAGAATAAAATTTTAACACTTAAAGAACTGCAAAATGAGGCGGTAGACATGTTCACAACAATTATTATAGGCAATGAGACGACAAAAGTTATAAATAAAAGGCTGGTAACACCAAGAGGTTATAGGTTTGAGTAAGAGAGTGCTTGTTTTTGCAGGAACGTCTGAGGGCAAAGAAATTGCAACATTTTTATGTGAAAATAATGTTGATACAACGGCGGTTACAGCAACAGAATACGGTGAAGTTTGCCTTGAAGAAATTAGCAACTTACAAACACTGTGTGGTAGAATGTCGATTGAAGATATGCAGAGCGAAGTGAAGAAATATGATGTTATTGTTGATGCAACGCACCCCTATGCACAGGTTGTGTCGCAAAATATAAGCCTTGCATGTGAAAACGCAGGCGTTTTTTGCATACGAGTTGTGCGTGAAAATTGTAGCACACAGCAAAGTGAAAATGTATTGCGCTTTGATAATTTGCACACTGCATGTGAGTTTTTAAATACACAAAACGGAAATATACTTGCTACAACAGGAAGTAAAGAATTAGAGCCGTATAAATTGATTGCAAATTACAAAGAGCGTGTTTTTTTAAGGGTGTTGCCTGTTTGTGCATCTATTGCGCAGTGCGAAGAAAGCGGGTTTGCAACCTCAAAACTTATAGCAATGAAAGGCCCTTTTGATGAGCAGATGAACACAGCAATGATAAACAGCACAAAGGCTGCTTTTGTTGTAACAAAAGACACAGGGAAAACAGGTGGCTTTAACGAGAAATTGAGCGCCGCAATAAAAACAGGCGTAAAGCTTATAATTATAAACCGCCCCAAAGATGATGTGGGGTTAAATAAAAAACAAGCATTTGAGAAGTTAGCACAGTTTTGTGGGTTTTATTATGTTGACAGCACTGAAAAAATTAAGAATAAAAACGATAATACGCTTGATTTGTTAAAGCAGAAGAAAACTCATTTTCCTTTGTTTTTTGATTTATTTGGCAAAAATATTTTGTTTGTGGGTGGTGGAAACATATCAAAAAGGCGCATAAAAACACTGCTTAATTTCGGGGCAGTCATAAGGGTGGTTGCACCAAAAATTGAAAATGAAATTTTACAACTTTTAGGTAATGAGCAGTGTGAAAATAAAAGCTTTGAAGTAAAAGATTTAGAGAACACAGATATAGTTTTTTGCACAACAAATGACAAAGCGATTAATGAGAACATAGCTGAAAAATGCAGAGAAAAAAGCATTCTTGTAAACGTCTGCGACAATCATAATTTATGTGATTTTTACTTTCCAGCGCTTATAGAAAGCGATGAAATAATAGGCGGTATTATTTCAAAAAACGGAAAAAACCATAAATTAGTAAAGCAAAAGGCGCAAAATATCAGAGATGTACTAAAATAAAGGAAAAAACAATGAAAACAGTAAAAATAGGCACAAGAGACAGCAAACTTGCGATGATACAGACGCAAATTGTAAAAAACGCAATTTTATCGCACGATAGCACGATAAACGTTGAAATAATAGCTTTAAAAACAACTGGCGATAAAATTATTGACAGAACTCTTGATAAAATAGGCGGAAAAGGGCTTTTTGTAAAAGAATTGCGAGAGGCACTAATAAATAAAA
This sequence comes from uncultured Bacteroides sp., assembly GCA_964371675.1. Lineage (GTDB taxonomy): Bacteria > Bacillota > Clostridia > Oscillospirales > Ruminococcaceae > Ruthenibacterium. The sequence continues at coordinate 49,652 of CAYJNL010000011.1, forward strand.
GTGTGGATATAGCGGTGCATAGTTACAAAGATGTGCCTATGGATATTGACGAGAGCTTGCCAATAGTTGCGGCAAGCGTGCGCGAAGATGCACGTGATGTTGTATTAATGCGAGAGGGCGAGACACTTATCAAAACCTCAAAGCTGGGGTGCAGTAGTAAAAGGCGAACAGTGCAGTTAAATGAACTTGGGTTTAAAGACATTGTTTTTTTGAGGGGTAACGTACAGACACGCCTAAAAAAATGCGAGGACGGAATTTGCGATGGTGCAGTGCTTGCTGCGGCAGGCATAAAGCGCCTTAATATGCAAAATGCAGTCAGTCATTATTTTGATACGAGCGAAATATTGCCAGCGCCATGCCAAGGGGTTATAGCGGTTCAGGCAAGGGTGGGCGAAGATGTAACTTATTTGCAAGGTTTTAATGATGATATATCGTTTAATATTAGCCTTGCGGAGCGCAGTTTTGCAAGGGCGTTAGGCGGTGGGTGCTCCTCACCCGTGGCAGCTTATGGTACAGTAAATGGCGAGAAGATTTTACTGTGTGGCATGTATGTAAACGATAACGGCGAGGTTAAAAGAGCGCAAATGAGCAGTAAAATTAAATGCGCAGAACAGCTGGGCTTAGAACTTGCACAGTACATAAAACAAATTTAAGTATCTGAAAACTTGCTAGCTAGAGCCTGTATGTAGCAAGTTCACTGTAAATAATCGTAACTATATTACAAGAATTAATTTAAACAGCAAAAAAATGTGGCATATATATGAACTGATTTTCTCATTTTGTGCCTTTTACGGAAAGGAAAATATAACTTTATGGAAAAAGGTTTTGTGGCACTTGTCGGGGCAGGTCCCGGCACTTGTGATTTGCTAACCATACGCGGAAAACAACTGTTGCAAAGTGCGCAAGTGGTAGTATTTGATAGGTTGGTATCGCAAGAAATTTTGAGTTTAATACCAAAAGAAGCAGTTAAAATAAATGTTGGAAAACAAAGCAATAACCACCCTGTGCCACAAGATGAAATAAATGAAATATTGCTGGAAAACGCACAAAAAGGGCTTGTTGTAGTGCGCTTAAAAGGAGGCGACCCCTTTGTTTTCGGCAGAGGTGGAGAAGAGCTTGAGCTACTTGTGAAAAATGGCATTAATTTTGAAGTTGTGCCGGGCATAACCTCTAGCATAGCGGCAGCATCATATGCCGGTATACCTGTGACTCACCGTGATATTTGTAGCAGTTTCCACGTAATTACAGGTCATCAAAAACAAAATGAGCCACTCAAAATAAATTTTGATGCACTTGTAAAAACAGGTGGAACACTTGTTTTTTTGATGGGCGTGTCGTCGTTGGAACAAATTGTACAAGGTTTATTAAGTGCGAATATGAAAAGAACAACAAGCGTTGCCGTTGTGCAAGAGGGAACAAGAGCAACACAGCGCAAAGTGGTAGGCAATTTGCAAACAATAGTTGAAATTGTGCAAGAAAACAATATTAAATCTCCTGCTGTAATAATTGTGGGTGAGGTTTGCTCGCTTTCAAAGCAATTTGATTGGTTTTCAAAAAGAGAGCTGTTTGGAAAAACAGTACTAATAACGCGTCCCGTTGGTAGTGACAGCACACTTGAAGAAAAATTAAGACAGCTTGGTGCAAACACAGTAACTCTGCCGTGCGTAAAGCTTGTTAAATTACCTTTTGAAATAGAACTTTTTGAGGCACTTAACAAAGCACAGCAAGATGATTTACTTGTATTTACAAGCAAAAATGGAGTTAATTACTTTTACGATTTTTTGAAGAAAAACTCGCTTGACAGTCGTTTTTTATACGGCAAAAAAATTGCAGCAGTAGGCAAAGCAACAGCACAAGAACTTGGAAAATATGGCATTACACCTGACATTATGCCGCAGAACTACAACTCTAATGACCTTTGTGAAACAATAATTGCAAACGCAAAGACAACAAAAAACATTTATTTGCTCCGTGCGGAAAATGCAGAACCGTCTGTGCCTGTTAAACTTGAAAAAGTAGGTTTTGCCGTCCGTGATATAAAGCTGTACAAGAGCGTTTCACACATAGAAAATGCGAGTGACATTGCGGCACTTGCGCAAGCTGAAAATTTGATCGTTACCTTCACAAGTGCATCTACAGTAAATGGGTTTGCCGCTTGCGTGCCACTTGAGGTTTTAAAGAATATCACTGGTGTGTGCATAGGCAAGCTAACTGCCGAAAGGGCAGAGCATTATGGGATAAATTACGTAATATCAGAAAAATCTACCTTAGACAGTATGGTGCAAAAAATAATGGAGGTTGCAAAAAATGAGTGCTAAACCGCGTAGGCTTAGAGTAAACGCACAGATGCGAAACCTTACACGTGAGACAAGAATTTCAAAGCAATCTTTAATTTTACCGCTTTTTGTATGTGACGGAGAGAATGTAAAAGAAGAGATAAAAAGTTTGCCAAATCATTATTATTACAGTGCAGATACTATTATAGAAGAAGTGAAAAATGCACAAAATAAAGGCATTAATAAGTTTATTATATTTGGTGTACCTGACTATAAAGACGAGTATGCAACAGAGGGCTTTAATGAAAATGCAGCAGTGCAAAGAGCTGTTAAAAATATAAAGCAAACGTGTGAAAACACGCTGATAATAACAGATGTTTGCCTTTGTGAATACACCACCCACGGACACTGCGGCATAATTAAAGATGGCACAATAGACGAGAAAAGCACACTGGAAGTTTTGGCGAAAATTGCACTTTCACACGCAAAAGCAGGTGCTGATGTAGTTGCACCGTCCGATATGATGGACACGCGTGTAAAAGCAATACGTGAGGCTTTAGATAAAAACGGCTACATAGACAAGGCAATCTTATCATATAGCGTAAAATATTCCTCAGCCTTTTATGGCCCGTTTAGGGAAGTTGCAAAGTCTGCACCGCAATTTGGGGACAGAAAAAGCTATCAAATGGATTACCACAACACAAGAGAGGCTGAAAAAGAGGTGCTTTTGGATATAGACGAGGGCGCGGATATGGTAATGGTAAAACCGGCACTATCGTATCTTGATATTATTGCCAAAGTTAAAAAAATAGTCAATGTGCCTGTGTGCGCCTATAGCGTCAGTGGAGAGTATGCGATGATAAAATCAGCAGGGCAATCGGGGCTTGTGAATGAGTACGACATGATGTGCGAGACAGCGGCGAGCATTTATCGCGCTGGAGCGGACTTTTTAATTACTTATTTTGCAAAAGAGCTTGCATTGGCAATTGACAAAGGAGACATAGGATGATGGAAAATACACTTTGGCGAAGGGCACAAAATGTTATGCCGGGTGGCGTGAATAGCCCCGTACGCAGTTATAAAGCAGTTGGTAGAGAGCCTGTTTTTATAAAATCTTCAAATGGTGCTTGCGTTTATGATGTAAACGGCAAAGAATATATTGATTATATATGTGCATATGGACCTATGATTTTAGGGCACAATAATGAGAAAGTGCGAGAGAGCATTGAAAAAGCACTAAAAAACGGCATTAGTTTTGGCGCACCCACTGAAAAAGAGGTGGAGATGGCAGAGCTTATGGTTAGCGTTGTGCCAAATATAGAGATGGTTCGCATGGTTAATAGCGGGACCGAAGCGGTAATGAGCGCACTAAGGCTTGCTCGAGGTTACACGGGCAGGGAAAAAATAATAAAATTTAGTGGTTGCTACCATGGGCATACAGACTCAATGCTTGTCAGTGCAGGCTCCGGTGCATTAACATTGTCGGTGCCTGATAGTTTAGGTGTAACTAAAAAACAAGCGGAAGACACGCTTATTGCAAATTACAACGATATTGAGAGTGTAAAGCAGCTTTTTGCAGAAAATAACGATGAAATTGCAGCAATAATTGTAGAGCCTGTTGGTGCAAATATGGGCGTGGTTGCACCGAAAGATGGTTTTTTAAAACAGCTTAGAGAGTTGTGCACTAATAATGGCGCACTGCTAATTTTTGACGAAGTTATAACAGGTTTTAGGTTGTGCATAGGCGGTGCACAACAGTATTATGGCGTTAATGCAGATATTGTAACATTTGGGAAAATAATAGGTGCAGGTTTACCGGTGGGCGCTTATGCTGCATCAAAAGAAATAATGAATTGCGTTGCACCACTGGGCGCTGTGTACCAAGCAGGTACACTTTCAGGCAACCCGATTGCAATGACAGCCGGGATTACACAGTTGAAAATATTAAGAGATAACCCTGAAATATACACGCAAATTAACGATAATGCGAAACAATTACAAAATGGGTTGCAAGATTTATCGGCGCAAATAGGTGCTAAAGTAACAGTTAACAGAGTGGAGTCTCTTGTTTGTGCATTTTTCACCAGTGGAGAAGTTACAGATTTTAAACAAGCAAAACAAAGCGATGTTACCGAATATGCAGCTTATTTTAAAAAGATGCTTGACTTAGGGGTACACCTTGCCCCGGCACAATTTGAGGCGATGTTTGTAAGCAGTTCACATACAAAAGAACACATAGAAAAGACGGTAATGTGCGCAAAAACAGCATTAGAAGGTTAGTTAACAAGTTTAAGTGGAGAAAAGATGAATAATATTTGTTTTATAGGTGTAGGCATGGGCAGTAGCAAAATGCTTACGTCACAGGCAATAGAGGCAATTAAAAACAGCGATATTGTGTTTGCTTTTGGGCGTGTTGCACAAAGCTTGCAAGATGTTAGAAATGATATAGTTTTAACCGATTACTCACAGCTCACAGATAAAATTAAAGAATGCAAAAAAAGCAATATTGCAGTTTTAGTATCGGGTGATGTTGGTTTTTTCAGCGCTAGCAAGGCACTGCAAAATAATTTAGAAACAGAGTTTAATATCACCAGAATTTGTGGCATAAACAGCTTGCAATATTTGTGTGCTAAAGCATGTATATCTTATGAAGATGTGAAAAATGTTAGTTTACACGGCAGAGGAAGTTTTTATAGCTTGCTTGGAAGTATTACGCACAACGAGAAAACTTTTGTACTGTGTGGTGGGAAAAACAGCACCACTGATATTTTAAAATTTCTTACAGACAAAGTATCAGAAGACGTAACTGTGATAATTGGTGAAAATTTATCTGCACAAGACGAAAAAATAACGCAAGGAAGTATTAAAACCCTTGTAGGGCAAAATTGCAGTGAATTATCAGTTTTGCTATTTGTAAATAAAACGTCTGTTCAAACAGGAAAAGTTTACTTTGACACAGCTTTTATACGGGCAAAAGCTCCAATGACAAAACAGCATGTGCGCTGGGCAAGTGTAAACACACTTAATATAAATGCAAACGATATTGTGTTTGACATAGGTGCAGGTACCGGCTCAGTTGCAATTGAAATGGCCGCACGAGCACATGAGGGAGTAGTTTTTGCAATAGAAAAAAATGAAGAAACGTTTAATTTGCTGTGTGAGAATATAAGTAAAATGCGTACCTTTAATGTATTGCCAAAACACGGGAAAGCACTTGAAATTATTAAAACACTAAAAACCCCAAACAAAGTTTTTATAGGTGGGAGCACAGGGCAGCTTAGTGAAATAGTTGATTTTTTGTACATAGAAAACCCTGATGTTACAATTGTAATTAATGCTATAACGCTTGAAACGCTTGCACAGGCTTGTGGCGCATTTGAAAAAAATAATAGGCGATATAGTGTTATTTGCTTAAATTCAGCATACTCAAAAGAGTTGCAAAATTATCATATGATGACAGCGAATAACCCAATTTACATAATTACAGGTGAGTGACATGAATTGTGAAATTCCACGCATTATGATAGCAGGTACAAACAGTGGCTGTGGCAAAACAAGTGTTGTTTGTGCGCTACTTCGTGCTTTTCAAAAGCGCGGGACAATAATTAATGCCTTTAAATGTGGCCCCGACTATATTGACCCAATGTTTCATTCTAAAATTATTAATGTACCATCAAGAAATATTGATTATTTTCTCTGTGGTAATAGCATAAATGAGCTTTTTATAAGAAATGCAAAAAATGCCCAGCTTAATATTATAGAGGGTGTTATGGGCTATTATGACGGAATTGCCGGTACAACACCTGAAAATTCATCACACGATGTGTCTATGCGTTTGCAAATACCAAGCTTGCTTGTGGTAAATTGCAAGGGTGCACTTTTGTCGGTAGCCGCAACAATTAAAGGGTTTTGTGAACTCTACGAAAATAACATAAAAGGTGTAATTTTAAACAATGTATCGCCACAAATGCTACCATTATACAAAGAAATTGTGGAACTTCATACAGATGTAGAAGTGCTGGGATGTTTGCCATTCGAGCCTACAGCAGAAATTAAAAGTAGACACCTAGGGCTTGTTACAGCACAAGAAATTGACGGTTTACAGCAAAAAATTGATAAACTAGCTGCACTTGCAAGCGAAAATATAGATCTTGACAAAATAATGGAAATTGCGCAGAGTGCACCACATTTAAGCTATGCAATGTCAGTAGAAAAACAAAGCAAAAAAGTTAAGATTGCCGTTGCAAAAGACGAAGCTTTTTGTTTTTATTATGAGGACTCACTTGATGTTTTAAGAGATTTTGGTGTAGAACTTATTTATTTTTCACCACTTAATGACAGTGCGCTGCCGCCTGAGATTAGTGGGGTTTTTCTAGGTGGTGGATACCCTGAACTTTACTTGCAAAAACTTAGCCAAAATAAAAGCATGTTAAAAAGCATGAATACTGCACACGAAAAAAACATGCCTATTTATGCAGAGTGCGGTGGGTTTATGTATCTTGGTACTTCTATTGATGAATATAAGATGTGTGATATCATACAAATGAAAAGCGAAATGACAAAAAAACTGCAAAATTTTGGTTATATTACGTTAACTACACAAAACGATAATATGCTTTTGAAGAAGGGCGAAGAGGTAACCGCACACGAATTTCATTATTCAACATGTGACTTAAATAGTAGTAACTTGGCTTTGACTGCGACAAAGAAAAACGGAAAAAAATGGCAGGCAGCATATATTAAGCAAAATGTTTTTGCACTTTATCCGCACATTCATTTTGCAGGTAACACAAACCTAGCACAGAGATTTATTAATAAATGTGAGGAGTTTTTATGCGACAATTTGACATAAAGCCACTTGATGAAAAAGCAATGATGCGTGCAAAAGCTAAGTGGGATAGCATTGCAAAACCACTTAACAGTTTAGGTAAGCTTGAAGAAATTACCATAAAAATGGCAGGTATTTTTGGGACTGAAAGCTATAATGTAGATAAAAAATGCACATTTGTTATGTGTGCAGATAATGGTATTGTTGCACAAGGTATAACACAGACAAGTAGTGATGTGACAAGGACTGTTGCAGCAGAAATGGGAAAAAAGGCTGCGTGCATTAATATTTTGTCGCAAAAGTGTAACGCAGATGTTATTGTAACCGATGTGGGGATGCTTGGCAATGAGCCTATTGAGGGTGTGTTAGATAAAAAAATTGCGCAAGGCACAAGAGATTTTTCAAAAGAGCACGCGATGACAGAGGAACAGGCTATTAGAGCCGTCGAAATAGGAATTGAACTTGTTAGAGAATACACACAAAAGGGGTATAAACTTATATCTACCGGTGAGATGGGAATAGGGAACACAACAACAAGTAGCGCTATAGCGTCATGTTTACTACAAAAAAATGCACAAGAGGTAACAGGTGTGGGCGCTGGGCTTTCAAAGCAGGGGCTTTCGCGCAAAGTAGAGGTTATTGCAAACGCAATTAATATGCACAAGCCAAACAAAAACGATGCCATAGATGTACTTTGCAAAGTTGGCGGTTTTGATATAGCGGCATTGACAGGTGTGTTTTTAGGGGCTGCAATTTACCGTGTTCCGGTACTTATAGATGGTTTTATATCAAGTGTTGCGGCGTTGCTTGCTGTGAAAATATGTGAAGATACGAAACATTTTATGTTTGCAACACACATATCGGCAGAGCCGGCAGGGAGAATGATGATAGAGGCACTTGGAAAAGACTATTTGCTTGAGCTCAATATGTGCCTAGGTGAGGGCACGGGTGCAGTAATGGCATTTCCACTTATAGATATGGCACTTTCTATTTATAATTCTATGAGTAGCTTTGAAAATTTGGCGATAGAAAAATATGTTGCACAAAACTAGCTTATGGAGTATTTAATGTACAAAATTGTGTTAATTTGCATGGCTTTTTGCCTGGATTTGATTTTTGGAGATCCTGCCATAATTAAGCATCCTATTTGTTTTATAGGCAGTTTAATTTCAAATACAGAATTCATTTTAAGAAAACACGTGAAATCAGAACTTTTTGGTGGGTTGCTCCTAGTTTTAATAGTGTGCTTTACATGTTTTTTAGTGCCTTTCATCGCACTGTTTTTGTTGCACAAGGTAAGTGTAGTAGCTGCATTTTGTCTAGAAGTATTCTGGTGTTATCAAATACTTGCAACAAAGTCACTCCATGTTGAAAGCATGAAAGTTTACACAGCTTTAAAAAATGAAGGGCTTTTATCGGCAAGAAATTATTTATCGTACATTGTCGGGAGAGATACAGAGAATTTAAATGAAAAATCAATTATAAAGGCAACAGTGGAAACTGTTGCAGAAAACACAACAGATGGTGTTGTAGCGCCACTTATCTTTATGGCAATTGGCGGTGCACCGCTTGCATTCTTGTATAAAGCTATCAACACAATGGATTCGATGGTGGGTTATAAAAACGAAAAATACATTTACTTTGGTAGAGTAGCAGCTTATTTTGATGACTTTGCAAATTATATACCGGCAAGGCTAACAGCGATTTTTATGATTTGTGCAAGCTTTTTTTGCCGTTTTAGCGTAAAAAATGCGGTTTTTATTTATAAAAGAGACAGAAAAAAACATAAGAGCCCGAACTCTGCACAAACAGAATCGGTTTGTGCAGGTGCACTCGGAGTGAGCCTTGCAGGTGATGCATTCTATTTCGGTCAAAAGGTGAAGAAACCCACAATAGGTGATAAAACGCGAGAAATTGATGTGAATGACATAAAAAAAGCAAACAAATTGATGACAGTTACGGCTATAATTAGTGTTATAATCATTTGTTCAATATTAGCCACAACTAGTATTATATTTACCTAAACAGAAAAGGAGAGTAAGAGTGATACACGGTGGAGATATCTACACACATAAAGTTAAAACAGGTGTTGTACCGCTTGATTTTTCTGCTAATATCAACCCACTCGGTATGCCAAAAGCAGTGAGAAGTGCACTTGAAAAAAGTGTGGGTTTATTTGAGCGATATCCTGATATTGAGTGCAGAGAGCTGAAAAAAGCCACAAGTAAAAAAGAAAATGTGCATGAAGAAAGCATGCTTTTTGGCAATGGAGCAGCGGATTTAATATTTAGAATTGTATTTTCGCTAAAACCGCAAAAAGCATTACTACTTGCTCCAACTTTTTTTGAGTATGAGGCAGCACTAACATTGCAAAACTGCAAAATAGATTATTACAACTTACTTGCAAAAAATGATTTTATGTTACAAGACGATTTTCTTGATAAAATTATAGGCCACGATATTGTTTTTTTATGTAACCCAAATAATCCAACGGGTAATGTTGCCAACCGCGAATTTATTGAAAAAGTTGCGTTGAAATGTAAAATTTGCAGTTCTATCTTAGTTATTGATGAATGTTTTATGGATTTTGTAAAGGAAGAAAATGAAATAACTGCAAAAACTCTGTTAAGTGAATTTAGCAATATAATAATTTTAAAAGCTTTCACAAAAATGTATGCTCTTGCAGGTGTGAGGCTCGGATATTGCCTTAGCAGCAACATTGATTTGTTGCAAAAAATAAAAAACATAGGGCAACCGTGGAATGTAAGTGTACCTGCACAAATTGCAGGAGTAGCGGCTTGCGGTGAGACTGAATTTGTGAGAGAAACTGTATGTTTGATTGAAAAAGAGCGTGAGTATTTAGTTAACTGCTTAAGGCCTTTTGTAAAAGAAATATATAGTTCTTACGTTAATTTTTTGCTTTTTAAAGCAGATGTGGATTTGGCACATAAGCTAGTGCAAAAAAATATTTTAATACGTGAATGCAGTAATTTTTATGGGCTTGATAGCACATATTTTCGCATAGCGGTTAGAACACACGAGGAAAATGAAAAGCTGATTGGAGCGATTAAAAATGGCTAAAGCAATAATGATACAAGGCACAGCATCTAATGCAGGGAAAAGTGTTTTAACAGCGGCATTATGTCGTATTTTTACACAAGATGGATATAAAGTAGCACCGTTTAAATCACAAAACATGTCGCTTAATTCATTTATAACAAGAGATGGATTCGAAATGGGACGAGCACAAGTTGTGCAAGCAGAGGCGGCTTTTCGTGAGCCGGATGTGCGAATGAACCCAATTTTGCTGAAACCTACAAGTGATATAGGCTCACAAGTTATCTTTTGTGGAGAAGTAATAGGCAACATGAAAGCACAAGAATATTACTTGCAAAAAAAGCAACTTGCACAAAAAATCTTAGAGGTGTATGAGGAACTTTCCAGCGAAAATGATATAATTGTTATAGAGGGTGCAGGTAGTCCTGCTGAAATAAACTTGATGGAAAACGACATAGTAAACATGGGTATGGCAAAAATGGCAAATGCCCCTGTATTGCTTGCCGGAGATATTGATAGAGGCGGTGTATTTGCATCGCTTTATGGAACATATGCACTGTTTAGTGAAGAAGAAAAAAAATATTTAAAAGGTGTTATAATTAATAAATTTCGCGGTGACAAAGCAATTTTACAGCCGGGAATTGATATGCTTCGTAAAAAAATGCCAATACCATGTGTGGGTGTTGTGCCATATTTAAATGTGAAAATTGACGATGAAGACAGCCTTTCAAGTGTATTTGAACAAAGTAAAAGTGACGTGCTTGATATAGCTGTTGTGAGATTACCCAAAATTTCGAATTTTACAGATTTCAATGCCTTTGACATAGTTGGAGGAATAAAAGTGCGGTATATAGACCGTGTTTCCAATTTTAAAATGCCTGATTTACTTATCTTACCCGGAACAAAAAATACAATTGATGATATGAAATATTTAAGAGAAAGTGGGTTTGAGGCGAAAATTAAGCAGTATGTAAACAGCGGTGGTGCAGTTTTCGGTATTTGTGGTGGTTTCCAAATGCTAAGTGAGAGTATATCAGACCCGAATAATGTTGAAGCAGGTGGAACAATAAAAGGAATTGGGCTTTTACCTGTGCAAACTGTTTTTCAGACAGAGAAAACCCGAACAAGAGTTAGCGGTGAGGTTAAGAATGCAACCGGAGTATTTAGCTGCCTAAATGGTAAGAAATTGGAAGGCTATGAAATTCATATGGGTACAACAATTTGCCCTAAAAATATGAATGATTTGAAGCAAGAAGATGCACATTCTTTAGGTGATGGAATGAGTGTTGGCAATGTTTGTGGCACATATTTACATGGCTTTTTTGACTCCGGCAATATTGTAAAAACGATACTAAGTGCACTAGCAAATAAAAAAGGAGTTGAGTATGAGTCACACTCAAATTTAGATATTAACACACAAAAGCAACTTGAATATGATAAACTGGCAAGAGGTGTGCGAGATGCACTTGATATGGAAATGATATATGAAATTTTAAATAATGGTATAAAATAAAATATAAGGCAAAGTGCTTTAGAATTTGAGAGGAAGTTGAGTTTTGATAAAGAATTTGTTACCACATGAGATAGAAAAAAAAAGCTTTGAGATTATTACAAAAGAGCTAGGGGACACTGTTATTGACATAAAACATGAAAATATTATTAAACGTGTAATTCATACAACAGCAGATTTTGAATATGTAGAAAATCTTGTTTTTTCACACAATGCCGTAGAAAGTGCAAAAAATGCAATACAAAATGGGTGCGTAATTGTTACTGATACAACAATGGCAATGTCAGGAATTAATAAAAAAGTATTGGCGAATAATGGTGGAGAGGTAATGTGTTTTATTGCAGATGAAGATATTGCAATAAAAAGCAAAGATGAGGGAACAACAAGGGCTACGCAGTGCATGTATAAGGCGGCATCAATTGATAAGCCGCTAATTTTTGCAATAGGAAATGCACCGACTGCATTAATTGCACTCGATAAACTTATTAAGGAAGATAAAATTAAACCAGCTTTAATAATTGGTGTACCTGTTGGTTTTGTAAATGTAGTGGAGTCAAAAGAGCTTATAATGAATAATGAGGTGCCTTATATTGTAGCAAAAGGAAGGAAAGGTGGCAGCAATGTTGCCGCTGCAATTGTGAATGCGCTATTATATGAAGTTTACCCAAGATAAAATATAAGAATGGAGAATTTGGATTTGAAAAAAGCAATATTAGTTGCAAGTTTCGGTACAAGTTATGAAGATACTTGTGTTAAGAACATAGATGCCGTTGAAAAGACAGTGAGAGATAATTTTAGTGATTACACAATATATTCAGCTTTTACAAGTGAAATGATAAGAAAAAAACTTGCAAAGACAGGTAAAATAATAGAAAATGTGCCCACAGCACTAGAAAAAATGAAAACCGATGGCATAAGTGAAGTGGTTATTTTACCAACACACCTTATTTACGGAATCGAGTATGAAAAGGTGTGCACACAAGCAAACAACTTTAAACATGATTTTAAAGCAATTCGAGTAGCAAAACCACTATTAAGTGATGTTGATATCATTAATAGAGTATTACAAATTATAACAGAACATAATACAATAGAAGATGACGAAGCTATTGTTTTGATGGGGCATGGTAGTGAACACTATGCTAATATGGTTTACCCTGCAATGAATTATGTTGCACAGGATTTTGGCTTTAATAATGTTTTTACATGTACAGTTGAAGGCTACCCTGAAATAGACAGTATTATAAAAATGTTGAAAAATAAAAATTACAAAAAAGTGTTGCTTACGCCACTAATGCTAGTTGCAGGGGACCATGCAAATAACGACATGGCATCTAATGATGATGATAGCCTAAAAAGTGTGCTTGAGCATAGTGGATTTATTGTGCGCTGTATTGTAAAAGGCCTTGGAGAGTATAAAGAAATTCGTGAAATATATTGTGAAAATATTGCTGAGCAAATTGTATAAAAAAATGCAATAAAATAGTTATAAGTACAGCCTACTATGAAGTTTTAATCATAGTAGGCTGTTTTTTGTAATATAGTAGTTTTATGCCAATTTAAAAATATGCAATGCCTACTTTGGATACAAACACAATAAAATTATACAAATACATTGTTAACTGTCAAAGTGTGTGTAAAATTAGCTTTTAGATCTAGAAATGTTTTAAGAGATGCGCTTTTTTAGCATATAGAATTGATACGGATAATACATTTAGAAGTATAATAATAAACTTTATTCCGAAACCATAGCCGTATTTGTGTCACCGGCTTTGGCCTTTTCGGTAATTGCAGCCATCATAAGCTTTGAATTATTGCTGCTAATTGTTGCCCCGGCAACCATTTCTATGTCATCAGGATTAGTTGAATTTTCGATATTTTCGCTTAATTGCGGTATCCACTCTGACGGGTGTGGTGTCATGGGATAAGTTTCAGGGGTTGTATCACTTTTTAAAGTGCCATCTTCGTGAATTGAGTTGAAATTTGCATCAGAAACCTTTCCGCCTTCATAAACAATAGTTAGTGTGTCTGTATATCCCTCACTTGCCTCTTTCATTTGTGCAGAGTAAGTGCCGTCTTGAATACCATTACCACATGCTGCAAATAATGCTGAAAATATAATTACACATAAAATTAAAATTGGTTTTTTCATGGAATTTGCTCCTTTTTAAAAGTAGTTTAATGCAAACAAATGTAATTCTAAATAATTTTGAAATTAAATACAAACTAATAAGCTGAAAGTTTAATTGCTGTAATTAATGACAAAAAATCACAATATTTGTTGCACTTTAAGTATAGCACATATTACGCAAGGGTTCAACAATACTACAACTGAGTAATGTAATTATATGTATTTAATTGTAGAATATTCTAGGTTATAATGAAAAATAAATAAAGTTTAATTTTATTGTGCTATAACTTTTAAATCAAGTTGAAAAGCTTTACCAGAACTCTTAGAGCCTTTTACAACACGTAATGATGGTGTTTTTGCAACTTTGATGCGGTCTATGTAAGAATCAAATTTTATGAGCTGTCGTAGTGTATAAATACTTAATAATAGTAGTGCAAGACATATATGTAAAGGCGAATAGTTTGAAATAAGCGCGATAAATAGATAAAAACTTAATATTACATTTGCTACTATAAACATTTTCAAAACAAAGCTAAACACAGGATTTTTCATGAACATACATTCTCAACTTTCAATTATTTTCGTTGATTTAATAATACAACAACTTATTGTTGTTGTCAATACTTTTCACAACTTTTTTTATTATAACTATTTACAAACACAACAAATTGTAGTAAAATAGAATTGTAGAAATGTTAAATTTGATTTTTGCATGTAAAGTTAAAGGGGTAATATAATGTTTGCTAAAAGATTGAAAGAGCTTAGACGTACAAAAGGAGTTTCACAAGCGGCTTTGTCTGCTGAACTGGGAATTAGCCAGCAAGCTGTTGGGAAATGGGAAACAGGGCGGTGTACACCTGACCCAAAGACGCTCGCGGCACTGTCATTGTATTTTAATGTTAGTACGGATTATCTTTTGGGATGTGAAAATAATTCTCAAAACATGGGTGAGGTGCTTGCTTATAATTGCGCGTCTGAGCACCCTATTCAAGTTGTTGGTACTGTTCGCGCCGGTTACAATGCAGTAGCATTTGAGGAAGACTACGGTACAGAATATGCTTGTGTTAAGGATCCGGAAAATTATTTTTATTTAATAGTAAAAGGAGACAGCATGGAGCCACGAATTAGCGATGGCGACCTTGCACTGATACGAAGGCAACAAACGCTTGAAAACGGAGAGCTTGGGGTTATTGTGTATGGGGATAATAGTGGCACCCTTAAAAAGTTTGTTCGTCAAGGAAATGCCATAATATTACAACCTTTTAATCCGTCGTATCAAGCTGAAATTATAATGGGTGAAGATTTGGAGTATGTGTATATAGTAGGTAAAGTAGTTGAAACAAAAACTAAATGGTAATTATTAATTGTCTAATTGCAACAATTAAATAGAAGTGGGTTATGTAATTACATCTAATCTTTGAATAATAGATTTTGCTTTTGCAGTTTAGATAGCTGTTTATGTATATTGGTTAGTTAGACTATTATATAAAACAACTAAACAATTGTTTAGGTTTATTTGTTGTACAAAAAAGTAGTTGTAAAACTAAATATTAAGATGATACAAGACTTTGTTGTTGAAAACAAGGACTTTGCAAAATTAGAGCAAAATTTTGTCATATTTAAAATAGTGCAAGTGATTTTGTTGTATTAATGATTTTGCTATAATAATGAGCTTTTTGTGAAGGTTACTTTGAGGGTGATTTCAAAGCAAGATAAATACATAATAAAAACGGAGGGGCTATGAATTTACAAGAAAAACTTGTCATTTTATCGGATAGTGCAAAATATGATGTGGCTTGTACAGCGGGCTCCTCGGGTGAGAAAACAAACCGCAGTGGGCTACCCGGAAATTGCATTTGCCATACTTTTTCAGCTGACGGGCGGTGTGTTAGCTTGTTAAAAGTTTTATATACAAATGCTTGTGAATACGATTGCAAATATTGTATCAATAGGCGGACAAACGATGTGAGGAGAGCCACATTTACTCCAAATGAAATAGCCGAGCTCACTATGGGGTTTTATCGTAGAAATTATATTGATGGGCTGTTCTTATCAAGTGCAGTGCTTAAAAATGCGGATTATACTATGGAGCAAATGATAAAATCTTTGGAAATATTAAGAAGTAATCATAAATTTCGAGGTTATATTCATGCAAAAACCATACCAGGTGCCAGCAGTGAACTTGTTACAAAATTAGGGTATCTTGTTGACCGCATGAGTGTAAACATTGAATTACCAAGTGAGCAGAGTCTCGAAAAATTAGCACCGGACAAGAGTAAAAAGTCAATTTTGTTACCGATGAAGCAAATTAAAGGATTAGTAGCCCAGAATAAGCAAGAAATTGTCAAATATAACAATAGCTCACTATTTGTGCCTGCGGGTCAAAGCACACAGATGATTATAGGTGCATCGCCTGAAACAGACTATCAAATATTAAAACTTACTCAGGCATTGTATAAAAATTATGATATGCGGCGTGTGTTTTTCTCTGCGTATATACCTGTTTCTAACAATGAAAATCTGCCATCAATAAACACAAAACCGCCACTTTTGCGTGAGCATAGGTTGTATCAAGCTGATTGGCTTTTGCGAATTTATAAATTTTCGGCAGAAGAGATTTTGAATGAAGAAAATCAAGACTTTAACCCTTATCTTGACCCAAAGTGCAACTGGGCGATAAATAATATGCACATTTTTCCTGTTGATATTAACAAGTGTAGTTATAATATGCTTTTGCGAGTGCCCGGCATAGGAAAGAAAAGTGCAGGCAGAATTTGGTCTGCTCGGAAATATACAGCGCTTTGTTTAGACGATTTAAAGCGTATTGGTGTAGTGCTTAAACGTGCGCAGTATTTTATTTTGTGCAAAGATTTTAAATGTCCACAGCATGGTAAGCGTGCATCAACAGTTAATGCACTGATAGACCCGAGTGCCTTTTCAATGGGTATAGAGCAGTTAAATATGTTTAATTTAAAGGCGCCGAGCGATATTTTAAGCTCGGGTTACGATGATAACCGTATTAAATTATTTCTGAAACAGGAGGCAGTTGAATGTATTTCGGCGAAAATGTAATATATGTATACGATGGAACATTTGATGGTATGATGTGCTGTGTTTTTGAAAGTGTGTATAAAAAAGAAATGCCTTACGAGATTTTTAGTGAAGACAATTATGTTCCAAGCATGTTTTCTTTTAAAAACATTGAAACGGACAAACAAAAAGCTGTGCGAGTTTACAATTCGATTGTAGAAAAAATGGGGGATTTTGCGCTTGATTTAGTTCAAACAATGTTTTTGTCATGTGTGAAAACAAAAGAGATGAGCATTTTAAAATTCATGTTATTTGGGTACAAAAACAAAATGGATGCCGTAAAAATGATGGCTAATAAAAATGTTACGCCTATGTTAATTACACACAAAGCCGTGAAGAGTGAGGCGCACCACTTTAAGGGTTTTGTTAGGTTTACAGATTATAACGGAGCTCTTGTTGCTTTTATTTCACCAAAAAACTTTGTGTTACCATATTTGAAAACTTATTTTTGCGTAAGATATAGAGATGATAACTTTATGATTTATGATAAAACACACAAAGTAGCTCTTATCTATGAAAAGGGGAAGGCTGAAATTGTAGCGATAGAAAATCTTGAAGTTCCGCAAATTGATGAAGAAGAACAACGATTTCGTGATATGTGGGTTGAGTTTTATAAAACAGTTGCAATTGCAGCAAGGGTTAATCCAAAATGCCGCATGACAAACATGCCAAAGAGATATTGGGCTAACATGCTTGAGGTAAAAGATGAATTGAATTGTAATGTTTTAACTTTGTCAAGCCAAGGCGTTAAAAATATGGCTAATTAAATAGAAGTTAAATCCTGCATGAATCATTAATAATTCATTTTACGGCAGTGCTGTGCAAAAGAAAACGTATTAGCTAACACTAATACAAATTAAGGAAATTACTTTGATTAACAAGCTAATTTGTGATTTGTTGTGAGATTTTCCCAACTTTTATTTGCAATATAATTAAGATATTTTAACTAGAAAATAGTTGTAGTTACGTTACAAAACTACAAAAATATTTAACTCTTGACATAAATTGTTAATAGTATGTATAATGTAATAGTAAGATAGTATTTATTACAGTATTAATATGTAATTTTGAATTGTTAAAGAGGTATTATTGTGGAAAATAAAGTTAAAACAAAAAAAAGTATGAAGTTATCTACTAAAGTTAATTTATTTATTGTAATTGTAGTTTTTGCAGTGGTTTCTGTTCTCATTGCAGTTTCATATTTTGAGTCACAAAACTCAATGTATGCTATGGTAGAAGACCAGTGCGTTGACGGAACCGGTGTTTTGGAACTTTATCTCGAAGGCGTTGAAGATTTATTAGCTGAAGATAGGACAGCAGTGCTTGATTCATTAAAAGCGAAAACAGGCTACGAGTACACTATTTTTAGCGGCGATACAAGAGCTTTTACAACTATCGTAGTTGATGGTGAGCGTGTTACGGGCACACAGCTTGACCCTGAAATTGCAAATGTTGTTATTAGCCAAGGTGTTCCTTATTTAGGACAAGCTGTTATTTTAGGGGAAAATCACTTATGCTCTTACATACCTTATAAAAACAGCACCGGAGAAGTAATTGGTGTTTTGTTCTCGGGTGTTTCAACTGCAGTAGTTTTAGACGACTTAATGAGTGTTGCTACAACTAATGCAGTTCTTGCTACTGTTATAATAATTTTTAGTGCGATTTTGGCAAATGTATTTGTCAAAAAAGTTATAACTAGTCGTTTAAGCAAAGTAGTAGTTGCTGCGGATTTTGTTGCAAATGGTAACTATGATTTTGAGTTGCAAGAGACATCTAATGATGAGATAGGTTTACTTACAGATTCTTTCATAGCCATGAAAAGCAACCTTACAAAGATAAACATAGATATGGTAGATAGTCTAAGTAAGCTTGCCGGTGGCGACTGGACTGTGAAAATGAAAAATGAAGATTTATATATTGGACAATGGCATGGTTTATATGCTTCTATTAAAAAAATGATTGACTCTGTTTATAATGCACTTACACAAGTAGCAGATTCCTCGGGGCAAATTCTTGTAGGTGCACAGCAAGTTTCACAAGGTGCACAAGTTTTGGCAGAGGGTTCAATTGACCAAAGCAATGAGATAGAGAAATTATCAAACTCTATTTCAAATATTTCAGTCAACGTAAGGTCGAACTTTGACAATGCGGAAAAAGCAAATGAATTGGCTGTTAATTCGGGCGAAGTTACGAAGATTACTATGGAGGAAATGACAGAGCTTAAAGTTGCAATGGATGAAATATTTAAAACATTTGACGATATTTCTAAAATAATTAAAGTTATAGATGACATTGCATTCCAAACAAATATACTTGCACTGAATGCAGCTGTGGAGGCTGCGCGTGCAGGTGCAGCAGGTAGTGGTTTTGCTGTTGTTGCAGATGAGGTGCGCAATTTGGCACAAAGGTCTGCTGATGCTGCAAGAGATACAACTGATTTAATAAATAAATCGGTAAGCACTGTTAATGGCGGTGTTCAGATTATGAACAGGACGAGCGTTTCCTTTGAAGAGCTTGCTGAAAAAGTTAATGCAATGGTTGTAGTAATTGATGAAATTTCAAACTCATGCAGAGAGCAAACAGCAAGCATTGGTAGTACAACTAATGAAATTGAGCAAATTTCTGCGGTGGTTCATACAAATTCTGCAACAAGCGAAGAGAGTGCAGCCGCAAGCGAAGAACTTTCAGGTCAAGCAGGTTTGCTTAATGAAATTATGTCGGAGTTTAAATTTTAATATTTAGTTTATAATACTGTATATTTTGTTCGAATTATGTATTTCGCATAAAATATACAGTTTTGTGTAATTGTATAAAATAAATATAAGTGCACATTTTAGTTATGTTAGGTTATTAACTATGTCAAAAATTTAACGGAGAGCACGAAGTTAAGCTGTGAAAATATATTTGCTATATTTATTATTAATACTGCTAAAGCAGTACAGTGAGCGGAGTTGTACAAATGCAAAATGATGCTAGAATAGAAAATGAATTAATAAAAAAATATCGTCTGGGTGACTTGCTTATCCATAAAGGTATAATAAATGAAAACCAGCTTAAACAAGCACTTGAAATGCAAAAGAAAAACCATAGATGGCTTGGTGATTATTTAATAGAGCTAGGAATGGTTACTGATGATGATATTGCTAATGTTTTAGAGTTACAACTAAATATTCCACGCGTAGATTTGCGTGGAATTAAAATAGAACCGGAAATTATTGGGCTTGTAAGCGGCACTATATTGAGAAAACATAACGTTTTACCGATGTGTTACAGAGAAGACAATCCAAATGTATTGATTCTCGCAATGTCTAACCCGCTTGATATGACGGCACAAGACGATATTTCGATTATTACTAACCACTTAATAGAGGCGCGTATCGCAACTGTTGGTGAAATTAATGCAGTTCTTGATAAACATTTCGGGACAGGCGAGGCTATGTCTGCTGCCGAAAAGTATGTAAAAGAGCGCGAAGAGCAAATTCAAATTGCGCAAGAAGAAGAGGCACAAGCACAGGCAGAACTTGAAAATGCGCCGATAGTACAATTAGTTCGCTCAATTATTGAGCAAGCAGTGCGCCAACGTGCAAGTGATATTCATTTTGATGCACTTGAAAAGCAAGTGAGGATACGTTATAGGATTGATGGTGTTTTGTCGGAAAAAATGTTGTATGACATAAACCTTTTGCCGGCACTTTCCACACGTGTTAAAATCATGGGTGGTATGGATATCTCAGAGCGCAGACGCCCACAAGACGGCCGTTTTTCCATAACTGTTGACCGTATGGATTACGATGCCCGTGTATCCATTATTCCTACAGCATATGGTGAAAAAATTGTTATGCGTTTGTCATCAACAACAGGTCTTTTGCGCAATAAATCCGAGCTTGGTTTCAGTGATGTAGAGCTGAAACTTTTTGACAAAATACTTGGTAATCCAAACGGAATTATACTTGTAACAGGTCCTACGGGTAGCGGTAAATCTACAACACTTTACGCGGCACTTACAGAACTTAACAAAGAATCCAGTAATATTGTTACAATTGAAGACCCTGTTGAGGCAAATATTGCAGGTGTTAACCAGGTGCAAGTTAACAATAAAGCAGATTTAACGTTTGCAAGTTCTCTGCGTAGTATTTTGCGCCAAGACCCTGACATTATTATGATTGGCGAAATTCGTGACAGAGAGACTGCTACAATTGCCGTACAAGCCTCAATAACAGGGCACCTTGTTGTTAGCACATTGCACACAAACAGCTCGGCGGCTACAATTACTAGGCTTTTAGAAATGGGAGTAGAATCGTACCTTTTGTCAGATTCTATTGTGGGGATTATTGCACAAAGGCTTGTGAGAAGGCTATGTACCTCGTGCAAAAAACCACGCCCTGCAACCCCAAGAGAAAAGCAAATAATGAGAATTGCGCAAGACAAAAACTTTAATGTTTATGATGCGGTGGGCTGCCCACTGTGCAACGAAACAGGATATTTTGATAGGATAGGTGTTTACGAGATTATGGAAATGACACCTGCAATTAGGCGTGCAATATTGTCGGGCATGTCATCAGAGCAAATTAAAGAGATTGCTACATCAAATGGTATGCGCTCGCTGTTTATAAGCGCAGCTAGCCTTGTTGTAAAAGGCGTAACTACGTATGAAGAAATGATTAAGGTATCTTTCGACAGCTAAACTTATCAAACATAATAATAAAGGGGTGAACAGCTAATGCACACAATGCAAGATTATATGACACTAGCGGCAAGAAATGGCGCATCGGATTTGCACATAAGTGCAGGTTTGCCGCCAACAGCTCGTATTAACGGCAAACTTGTGCCGCTAACAGAGTATGCACTTAATGCAGACATGACACAACAACTTGCAAAAAGTATAATGGCACCAATTCAGCAAAAAACATTTTCCGAAAATGGCGAGGTAGACTTTGCTTATACAGTTGAGGGTGTTAGCCGTTTTCGTGTGAATGTATTTACACAGCGTTCAACTTTTGCTATAACAGCCCGTGTTTTGAACACTAGAATACCCACACCCGTGGAGCTGCACTTGCCAAGTGCACTAGTTAATATGTGTGATAAAAAAAGAGGGCTTGTGCTTGTTACGGGTGCTACGGGTAGTGGTAAGTCTACAACCCTGGCAAGTATTATAAATGAGATAAATATGCGATACAGCAAGCATATTATTACACTTGAAGACCCTATTGAGTATGTTCATACACATAATAGGTGCATTGTTAACCAAAGAGAAGTTGGCAATGATACACTTAGTTTCCCGAATGCGCTGCGTGCGGCATTGCGCCAAGATCCCGATGTTATTCTTGTGGGCGAGATGCGTGACCTTGAGACTATTTCAATAGCGGTAACAGCTGCAGAGACAGGACACCTTGTGTTGTCAACATTACACACAGTTGGTGCGGCAAACACAATTGACCGTATTATCGATGTTTTTCCGCCACATCAACAACAACAAATACGCACACAACTTGCAGATGTACTTGAGTGTGTTGTATCACAACAACTTATACCAACGGCAAGCGGCAAGGGCAGAAGAGCTGCTTTTGAAGTTATGCTTGCAAACAGTGCAATACGCAATAATATTCGTGAGGGAAAAACTTATCAAATACCGTCCGCCATTCTTACAAATGCAAAAATGGGCATGAGAATTATGGACGATTCATTAGTAGAGCTTTGCCAAATGGGTGAAATATCACCTGAGAGCGCACTTGCATATGCACAAGACAGAGCGACCATTGCAAAGAGAATAATTTAGTAGATTGAACGTATTGTCGTAAAAAAATAATTTGAAATATACTGGAGTGAATGCCGTGCCAAATTTTTCTTACACTGCCGTTGATGAAAAAGGTAAAAACTCAAAAGGAATAATAGAGGCTATTGATGTTGAGCAAGCCTTAAAAATGCTGAAAGCTGATGGGAAAATACCTGTAACTTTACACGCGGCAAGTAAACTTAACCAAAACTTGAACATAAGTTTTGATGGCAAGCCAAAACCGAGAGATCTTGCTGTTTTTTGTAGACAATTCGTTAGTATTTCTTCAGCAGGTGTGCCTGTAATTGCAGCTTTTGAGATGCTTGAAGAACAAACCGAGAACAAAAAACTGGCTGAGGCGATAGGTGAGTGCTGTGTTAATATAAGGCAAGGTACCTCTCTATCAGAGGCTATGAAAGAGGTGCCGGAAATTTTCCCTGAACTTCTTATTACAATGGTAGCAGCAGGTGAGGCGTCAGGTAATTTAGAGATATCATTTGACAGAATGGCGACACAATTTGAAAAAGATGCCAAATTACATGCGCTTATTAAGCGTTCGTCTGCATACCCACTTGTTGTGCTTTGCATAGCTATTGCCGTTGTAATTGGCTTGCTTGCGTTTGTTGTGCCAAGCTTTGAAGAGATTTTGGCAGACTTAAACGCAGAAATGCCTGCATTTTCCCGAATTGTTATAGATGCAGGTAAGTTTATGCAAACCAACTGGTATATAGTTGTGGCAATGATTGCCGCCATAGCATACCTTTTTTACAGATATTCAAAAACTGACAGCGGTAAGCATGTTTTTTCAACAATTCAGCTTAAATTACCGCTTTTTGGCACACTTGCGAAAAAAACGGCAAGTGCACGTGCGTGTCGCACACTTGCAACGCTGATATCAGCAGGTGTACCACTTATTGATTCAATAGAAATTGCAGCGCACACAATGTCCAACAAACATTTTAAAGACTGCTTGCTTGATGCACGCGATGATGTTACAATGGGTATGCCACTTTCAGAGCCGCTTACACGTAGTGATATGTTCCCGAAACTTGTGTGCCATATGACAAAAATCGGTGAAGAATCCGGAGACCTTGAGGGAATGTTGACAAAACTAGCAGACTATTATGATGAAGAGGTGGAGGACAGCACTGCCACACTAATGACAGCGCTTGAACCACTGATTATTGTGTTTATCGCCGTAATAATTATAACAATTGTACTTGCGGTTATGTTGCCTATGATGTCAATTTACGAAGGACTTGACAGTATTTAGTTCAATTGATAAATTAAAATCGAGAGGGTATCGAATGAAAAAAAGCGATAATAAAGGGTTTTCGCTTGTTGAACTTATTTTAGCGGTTGCGGTTATTGCCGTGTTAATTACTTTTATTTCTTTGCAGTTTATAGAGTATGTTGAGTTTTCGCGGCAATCGAATGATTTGCAAACAGCTACACAAATACTAAAAGCAACAAAAGTTGCAATAGCAGACCCTAGATCTCTTGCAAATATGGATGCAATGTATAACGTAACTTGGGTTACAACGCACTCCAGTGATGAGTGGATAATTGTAAACCGAGTGGATACAGGTGATATGTTAGAGACGACAAATTCGCCTGATGAAGTAGCATTGCGCGATGTTATGACGCAAATTGTTGGCTTTAGCGAGCCCGATGAAGCGTTTGAACATGACGACAGAAACCAAGTTTTTCCGCATTCTGATGCAGGAAAAGCACAAAACTTTGAGTTTGTGATAGACGTTGAGTCAGGCAAAATAGAAGTTGTGGACACTAGCCATTTGTGGGTGGATTTAATAGGTGTGGATGAAAACGTTAAGCACGAAGAAGAAGATTAATGTTAACTTTTGAGAAAATTTGCCGATATATTTATTAGATAAGTGAAAATTAGCGAGATTTTAACATATTTAACAAATAATATGATAAAATATATACAGAGTATTAAACTTTGAATAAAGCTTACTATCAAGGCTTAAATAGTTTAAAATTGAAAGGAAAAAGAAAATGAAAAAACTAACAGAAATTATGAAAAAACGTGAGGACAATAAAGGTTTTACACTAGTTGAACTTATTATTGTTGTTGCAATTATTGCAGTTTTGGCGGCAGTTTTAGCACCGCAATACTTGCAATATGTTGAGCGCTCACGCCAAAGTAATGACTTGCAAGTTGCAACAAACATTATGCGTGCGGCAACAGTAGCAGTGGCAGACCCAATGAATGAGGTACCGTCAAGTGCAGAGTATACTGTAACTTGGGTTACTAATGGTACTGCTCCGGACCTAACCGTTGCTGCAGTTGCAGGTACTGGGGGAGCGGAGGATGATGCCGCTGTAGTTCGAATTGCAATTGCAGAAGTTATGGGATGGCTTGATGCAGGTGAAGTTTCCGGTGTAGATGATGCACAATCAGCAGCAGGTACGGGGAATAATTTTTCATTTGAAGTTAGTGTTTCGACAGGTCAAATTGAGTTAGCTGGAACTGCTGAGGCAATTACAGCTTGGGAAGAAGAAGTTGGCGTTAACCCTTAATTAAACAAGGTGATTATTAACAAAGCACAACATTAACGTTTAATTCAAGAAAAAATATAAGCCCTTTATATAGCAAAACATGCTATATAAAGGGCTTTTCTATGTTATAATAATGCTATTTTGACATTAGATTAAATATCGCTGTTTAGCAAATGCTTGTGGTAAAAAGAAAATACAAAAGTGTACAAAATTCAGCTTGAAAAATCAATTAAGCCACTCTTTATACACCTCTAAACAAGTAGCTAAAATTTCATCGGCATCACTAACATCTGTGCTGTATGTGTTGCCGTCAAGCAATAGTGCAGGCGCAATAAAAAGAGAACAAATAACACCGCGTGGGTCAGTAACCTTGGCTTTAAAATTGTTAAAATATTCTTGCATTTTTATCGGGTTAAAATCACAAGCCATAACAACACCTGTGTTTGTGTTTTTTCTTATTATGTCAATTTGCTCAAAATCGCTCATTGAAAAATTGTTCAAGGCGAAAATATTCTCAAGTTTTTTCAAATTGTTTGTTTGGTGGTGGCAACTTCCACAAAAATGCAGTGAACCACCGCCGAATTCTGCGTAAAGCTTGTTCAAATACGGCACTACAAACTCACCATACATATCTTCGTTTAGTACAACAATGTCATCGTCAGACATTGCAATACCACCCTTTGGCATGTATAAGCCATGTGGTAGCGCACCCTTGTCTTTGTCTTGCTTTAGGTGCTTTTTCTGTGTATTAACCCACATGCTCAAAACATCTGTGCAAAACTGCATTAACATGTGTACACTCTCTGGCTCGTCGTACATCATGTATATTAAATCTTCCAGCCCAACAAGAGTTAGCGCAATATTTAGCGGAGACTGGCAATCTGTTACAGAAACTGGTGCGTCTGTGTTTTGTACAAAATAGTCTATACACTCCAAAACTTGTGGCATTAGACCATCTTCATAAGGGTTTGGCATTTTTAAATTTAAAATATCTTGTTTAGTTTTTATAAAACCACCCTCTGTGGCAGGGTCAAGCCCTTTTGCAAATATTGTTTTGCAACCAAGTGCACTTTGCACAACGCCTGTGCCATACCATGGGAAAAATGACGGTATATAGTCATCATTAATCTTTTCAAGGTGCTTAATCATCTTGTTTTTTTGGTACTCGAACATAACCTTTTTGTTATAATAATCATCGGGGATATCCACTTGACCACAAAGTGAGTAGTTTACGTCAGATATTTGGAAAAAAGGCCTGTCAGTGTTTTGCTTGTTGTAGGTATTAACTATTCTTTCCTTTGCTGCGTTTATCCTTGTGCTGTACTGTTTCATTACATCAAACATTATTAATTATCCTCCAAGCTTGAAAATTCATATTCTAGGCTAAAACAAAAAGCCTCTTTTTGCAAAAGTGCATATTTTTCGTTTTTATATGCTATGGACATATCGTCATAAAAGCCGTTGCTAGGCTCAAAAGCACAGTTAAAGTCTCCGCGGAATTTTCCTACCGTTGCCCAAAAACCAAGATATGGCAACTTGTCTTTGTCAAATTTTAAGAGGCATTTAACTTTTTGTGTTGGGTATTCATAGCCACAAACACCCTCAAAAATCTCTCCGTTTAGGTAGTATTTTGCGTGTGTGTTGGCTGTTTTTGGTGGCAATCTTGTAAAATCGTAATAGCTGTTTTTGAACGAGTGCACTTTTAAGTTGTCACCAAGTTCATCTGTTTGCATAACATTTAAAATTTCATAATTGCCCTTAGGGTAAATTAAGCGCATATCCTCTTCATAACGCACAAGTCCGTGCATGGTGTACATATATGGCAGTGGCTTGTCAGCAATGTTAGATATTTCATAATCAAAAATTAAGCTGTTTTTTTTTATGTAAATTGTCTTTATGTATTTGTATTTTTTTTCGCAGCTCTCATATTGGCAAATAAGCTTGTCACCGGATATATGAGAGGTAAATGCACTGCGCCAAATTTCGCCATGGTCAGTGTAATTTATTGTTTCACCGCTATATTCGATACTGCTTTCAACAACATTTGGGAAGGCGTCATCTATACCGGAAGCATCCGCTGTGTGAAAAGGGGTATTAATATTTACACCGGTGTAGCCTCTGTTTGGCTGTGCTGCAAGCTCGAAATTTTTGCTTTTATACAAAATTGATGCCACTTTTGCACCGAGCTGAGGGATAATAACTGCTTTGATTTGCTCATTTTCAAGAACAAAGCAATCAGCTTTATTGTAAATATCTTTGTAAATGTTCATAATAACAACTCCGTATTATTGTATTTTGTTTTAAATTGCTGAAAAATTAGTAAGTAACACTTGTTTGCAATTATAACAAAAAAGTGTGCAAAAGTACACAATTTGTATGCGGATTATATATTTTTTTCCGTTTTTGATATTTTACAAGAGAGCGAAAAAAGATATTATGTTATTGTAGTATAATCACAATATAATGCAACTAAAAAGCAATATTTTGAAACAAAGTGATTTTGATATATGATATTATATACAAAAACAACACATTTTTTGATTTAAAAATAGTGTTGTTGAATGATTTTAGTTACATATTTAACAACTTTGTTGTTAATAAATACAAGGAGGATTTTAAAATGACATCAAGAGAAAGATTGCTCAATGCAATAAATGGTAAAAAAACAGACAAAGTGCCCGTGACATTATTTATACAGTCACAAGGCCACTTTTTGCGCCAGCTTGACCCTACAATTGACCCGTGGGACTTTTTAAAACTACAAAAAAGAGTAGTAGACTTTCAGCGCTCAGTGGGAGTTGATGTGCATGCAAGAATGTTGTTCTTAATCCCTCATAAGCCACTTTGGAGCGCGTTTTATATATTAAATGTGAATGTGCAAAACGAAGACTGGGTTATTGACGAAAAGGTTGAAGAGTCAGGTTCGACAAAAAAATATCACTATACAATTACAACACCTGAGGGTGTACTAACGCAAACCTTTTCAATAAATGAAAATATAGAGGGCAGTTTTATGTATGGCTGCACAAAACCACCAATTCAAAACGAGGAAGATTTGCGCCTTGCAATGAAGTATGAGCCTGCAATGTCAGAGGAAATACGCGCAGAAATGAAACGCCAAGTGGGCATGATAAAAGATTATATAGGAGAAGATGGCATTGTGTCTTCATGGTGCAATGGTGGTTTGTTTAATAATTTAGCAGGCATTTTTGAGCAGAGCGATTTATACTCGCTTTTCTTAGAAGAACCCGAATTTTATGAAGAACTAATGAAATTTGCGAAAAAACGTGTTTTTTCATATATACAAGACTTAATTGATGCAGGAGTAGATGCCGTTGATTTGGGTGGAAATTCCGCAAGTGGTTTTTTAGGTAACAGGTGTTTTAGTGAATACATAATGCCGTATGAAAAGGAGCTTATTAACTTTATACAAAACCAAGGTGTGCCTGTAATTTATCACAATTGTGGGCTTGCAATGGAACTTTTGCCATCTTACCTTGAAATGGGCATTAAAAATATAGAGCCGTTTAGCCCGGCACCACTCGGAGACAGAGATTTTGAAAAAATGCAAGCTTGTGTGGGTAATAAATTTTCTGTTACAACAGGTGTTGACCAAGTTAATGTGTTGCAAAATGGCACACTCGAGGATGTTAAAAATGCAACGCTTTACGCTATGAAAGAGGGTAAAAAACTTAACTCATTTATAATGCAAAATGTTGACTTTTTAGAGTACGGTACTCCTATTGAGAATATTGAAATGTACGCTAAAACTGCGCTTGAAAATAGAGAATATTAATCTTGTGTTCTAAATGCTCAAAGAAAATTACAAAGAATTTTGTTATTATGTAGAAATAATATAGGGTAGCCGCATAGCAGCTGTTGACAAACAAAGACTTTGCAAAAACTAGAGCAAAATTTTTGGCAGATGATACAAAAAGCCGAGTAAATACTGTGTGTATTAATGAGCGTTTTGTGAAATATGACAGAAATTTTGGCGATACTTTTTGTGAAGGCGACTTTGTCAATAGCTCCGTATACGGCTACCCTGCAAATTTATGTGCAAATTACAATTTCTACGCAGTTTATTCTTTTTTTGCGAAAAAAAAATGTTTGTTAATAGTTTGCATTACTAAATTGTAATGTGTTTGCGGTATTTTATGGGAGAAATACCAAATTGCGCTGTAAAAGCTTTGCTTAAATGATATTGCGAGGAATAACCCAGCATTTGTGCAATTTCCTCAAGGTTGTAGTGTGTAGATAGTAAAAGTTGCGATGCGCCGTTAAGTTTCATTTTATCTATATATTGTTTTGGAGAGTAACCAAGTGTTTTATGAAATAAATTGCGCAGTGTTCGCTCTTCTGTATTGAATGCAACGCAAAGTTCTCTTACGTTTACGGTTTTTATGTTTTCATCTATATATCGCACAATTGTTGCCATGCGTTTTTCATAGTGTGCTGTTTTTACACCACTGAAAGTTTCATACAAAAGCATTGCACAAATTGATTTAAATAATGTAGAGCAAATTTCCCAGGAGTCAAATTTAGCATACATTAAGGCTTTTTCACAAAGAGACTCCACAAGTTTGTTATGAGGGCTTTGATAAATTTTGTTTGGCTCAAATTTTAGGCTTGTGTCTTCTGTTGGCATAATAAATTCAAACCACCAAAAATGCCAGACATTTTTAGTAGTTTTGTAAGAGAAATCAGAGGTAGGCTTTATAAACATAAATTCATTTGATGAACACAAAATTGTCGTGTTATCAAAATTTATTGTGCCACTGCCTACTAAAGTATGCACAAAATAAATTTTGTTTTCCATAATAGCTTTTCGCGGAGTGCTGTAATTTTCGTCACCTTCTATGTTGAAAATAACGTCTACTGCAAGTTGCTTTTCGGGCGTTTCAATATTTGTTGTGGCAAAGTCAAAGCGCATATTATCGCCTCCTGCTTGCTATTGTAACAAAAAAATGTGTTAAATGCTATATTTTGTGTGCGGTTTTTATATTTTTTTCCGTTTTTGACATTTTATCACAATGGATAATAACATATCATATACACAATGACAGGATAATTGTAAATTGCATTATTGAAATTAAGAAACTAAATAATGTGGAAATCAGTTTGACAAAATAAGAAACGGAGATAAACGCAATGACTTCAAGAGAGAGAGTGCTAGCAGCTATAAACCACGAAGAACCGGATAGAGTGCCTATTTGCGCCACTTATGTGCCTGAAATAGAACAGAGATTACGCGAAAAATACAAAACAGACCTTGACATAGGCATTTACCTTGGCAATGATATGATAAAAATTGCGAGTGGGCTTGAAAACAGCTTTTACTACAAGGATGATGAGGAGTATGTTGACCCATACGGAATTACATGGAAAAACATAGCTAACGAAACAGGGCATTTTTCCGAAATTTATAAACACCCACTTGCCGGTGATGATATTGAAAAAATAATTAAATACCGCACGCCTGACCCTACAAAAGCAGAGGATGTGTTTAAACAGACAAGAGATGTGATTGAAAAATACGGCAAAGAAAAGTGGATAATTGGCTCTTGCCAGTGCAGTTTATTTGAGGCGGCATGGTATTTGCGCGGGCTTGAAGATTTTATGATGGACCTTGCAATGGATGAAGAATACATAGAAGCGTATCTTGACCATTTAATGCAGTATCCGCTTACAATGGGGCTAAAGTTTATTGAGCTCGGTGTAGATATGGTGTGGTTGGGCGACGATATAGCAATGCAAACAGGCATGATGATATCACCGTCAATTTGGCGCAAATATTTTAAACCAAGAATGGCTAAAATGTTTGCAGCATTTAAGCAAAGCAACCCCAATATTAAGCTTTGCTACCACTCTTGTGGCAACCTAGAGGCTGTTGTGGAAGATTTTATTGAAATAGGGCTTGATGTTTTAAACCCAATACAGCCTATGGCAATAAATCCCGCAGAGTTTAAACAAAAATACGGAAAACAGCTTACAATGTACGGCACACTGGATGTGCAAAAAATTATGCCTTTTGGCACAGCAGATGAAGTGCGCGCAGAAGTAAAGCAACTTATTGAAACTTGCGCACCCGGCGGAGGGTTTATTTTGTCGCCTGCACACCATATACAGTCCGACACATCAGTTGAGAATATTGATGCTTTTTACGAGGCGGCAAGGCTTTATGGTGAGTATAAATAACCTTTAAAGCCTAATAAAGGTTATTTATACTTTATGTTATGGCGAT
>CAYJNL010000012.1:0-79801 GCA_964371675.1 uncultured Bacteroides sp.
GAAGATGAGCATGATGACCACGACCATGACGAAGTTGAAGATGAGCACGACGACCACGACCATGACGAAGTTGAAGATGAGCACGATGACCACGACCATGACGAAACCGAAGATGAGCATGATGATGCTCAAAGCACCAATATCCACGTTCATGATGATGAGCACATTTGGTTATCGCTAAACAATTCAATGGCAGCTTGCGAATTTATTGCTGATGCAATAGAAGAACTTGACCCTGCAAATGAAGATATTTACGAAGAAAATGCAGATAAATACATTGATACACTTGACGAGCTTGATGATGCGTATGAGGATGCCATTGAAAACGCCGACAGAGATACACTTATTTTTGCAGATAGGTTCCCATTTTTATATATGATGCTTGACTATGACGTAAACTACTATGCAGCATTTCAAGGCTGCTCTGCCGAGGCAGAAGCAAGTATTGAGACAATAACTTTCCTAGCTGAAAAAGTTAACGAATACAACATAAAAAAATTGCTTATTCTTGACAACGGCTTAACAGAGCTTGCTCAAACTGTAATAAATAGCAGTAATGTTAGCGATTGCGAAACACTGGTGCTACACTCAATGCAGTCTGTATCTGCAGAGCAAATTGATGCAGGTGCAACATATTACAGCATTATGAGCGATAACCTTGAAGTTTTAAAACTTGCGCTTAGTGCATAATTGGCATCTAATTTGAAGCGTGTTGAAAGGAAAATACATGGAAATAATTTGCAAAAACCTCTCGGTGGGTTACAACAACACACCATTGCACAGCAACATAAACCTTACAATAAAACCGGGTGCTTATGTGTGTGTTGTTGGTGAAAACGGCGCCGGAAAAAGCACGTTAATAAAGACAATTCTAGGGCTACTGCCGCCTATTGAGGGCACCATAAATATGGGCGAGGGTCTATCCTCTGTCGATATAGGCTATCTGCCACAACAAACACAGGTGCAAAAAGATTTTCCTGCATCTGTTTATGAAGTTGTAATTTCGGGCTGCTTAAACAAAGTTGGTTTGCGCCCGTTTTACAATAAAGCTGAAAAAAAACTTGCAAACGACATGCTTAAAAAGCTTAATATTTACGATTTGAGAAAGAAAAGCTACAGCGAGCTGTCGGGCGGACAACAACAAAGAGTACTGCTTGCACGCGCTCTTTGCGCAACAAATAAAGTCTTGCTGTTAGACGAGCCCACCGCCGGCCTTGACGTTGCCACAACGTCGGAATTTTATAAGCTAATAAAATCTTTAAACAGCGAGGGCATAACAGTAATAATGATTACACACAATTTAAACGACGTAATCACCGATGCAGAGTACATTTTATGCCTTAATAATTGCGGGGTTAACTGCATGACCGTAAAAGCTTATGAGGAGGGACACAAGAATGTCACAAACACTGATTGATTATTTATCTTACCCATTTGTTATGTATGCTTTTATTGTTGGCATATTAATAGCATTTTGCTCGTCTCTACTCGGTGCAACGCTTGTGCTAAAAAGGCTGTCTTATATAGGTGATGGGCTTTCGCATATAGCTTTCGGTGCCATTTCGGTGGCATCTGTTTTAAAACTTGCAAACCAAGATGCGCTTGTTTTTCCCGTAACGGCAATTGCGGCAGTGCTACTGCTAAGAATAGGGCAAAACGCCAAAATTAATGGAGATGCCGCTATTGCAATGATGTCTGTTGGGTCTCTTGCTCTTGGCTATTTGCTAATGAATATTTTCCCTGTTTCCACAAACCTTGCAGGCGATGTTTGCACAACACTTTTCGGTTCAACGTCTATTTTAACTCTAACTTCTACCGACGTTATAACAAGCCTTATTTTGTCTGTTTGTGTAGTAACAATTTTCTTGCTTTTTTATAACAAAATTTTTTCTGTCACTTTTGATGAGTCCTTCGCAAAGGCAACAGGCATAAAAGCAGACGTTTATAACCTTATAATAGCCATTACAATTTCTGCCGTTATAGTTGTTGCAATGAACCTTGTTGGCTCACTACTTATAAGTGCACTTGTTGTGTTCCCGGCTTTATCCTCCATGCGCGTGTTTAAAAATTTTAGAGCTGTAATAATTTCATCCTCAATAATTTCTGTTTGTTGCGCGTTTTTTGGTATTATTATATCTATAATTTACGGCACACCCGTTGGCAGCACAATTGTAACTTGCAACCTTACTGTATTTGGGCTGTCTTGGGCTGTCTCGAAGTTTAGGTTTGCAAAACGCGCTTGAAAATTTAATGAAATTCATTGCTAATTTTATTAAATTTATAAAGCTGTGGCGAAATTGTTTTTTAACAAATACTTGTAACGGAAACACTATGCGACTACCCGAAAGCACATAATTAATCAGCTGCAATTTAACTCGCCTTAAAATACTCGTTTTACGCATAACTAAAGGGCTACCACACAGGTAGCCCCCAGACTGTCAAAAAAATCCTGTACTAAATAAAATTGCACAAAAGGGCAGTAATAAAGAAACTTTTTCTATCGCAAAAAGTTTCCTCTTTGCCAATAAATTGGCAAATTCACCTTCAAAAAAGCTCTTTTAAGGCAAAAGATTGCGTTTTCTGCGGAAAACACCTTAGGGCGCTGCCCCAAGACCCCGAAATTTTTTGCAAAAAATTTAGTAAAACTTTTACCATTCGTCATTATGACGAAACGCTGTGCTTTTTTGACACGCTGAGGGCTACCACACAGGTAGCCCCATTTTTTTCATAATTACTGAATTTTATACTCCGGCAAAACGGCAGATTCTGCAAAATCTTCTGAGTCAAGTGTTAAATTTATATTATAAAAAGGGTCTTTTTTCAAACCCGCGCCGTACAGTTTTGTAAGACGTGCTTGCTCTTTATTAAAGCGCTTTTGCTTTTCAATGTCTTTCTCATCAAGTCCACGGCTTTTGCTCTCGTAGTGGTAAAGTTCTGCATACGGTGTATAAATTATGCGATACCCCGCATTTCTAACACGTAGGCAAAAGTCAACATCGTTAAATGCAACGGTAAACTCCTCGTCAAGCCCATTCATCTCATCAAAAATACTGGCCTTTACAAGCATACACGCTGCCGTAACAGCCGAGAAATTTTGCACTGTTGCTGTTCTGAACATGTATCCACTTGAGGTGCGTTTTGAATATTTGTGGCTGTGCCCCGCATAGCCGCCAAGCCCCGTTATTACACCGCCATGTTGCAGTGTGTCGTCGGGGTAATATAGCTTTGCACCAACTATGCCAACGCCGTCCTGCATACACCTGCCGAGCATATCTGTCAGCCAGCCGCCGTTTATAACGCGCACATCATTGTTGAGCAGTAGCAGATACTCTCCATTTGCACTTTTTCTGCCAAAGTTATTAATTGCAGAAAAATTAAAACCACCCTCAAAATATACAATTTGTATATTTTTGTGTTTTTCTGCTATTTGTTTATAATATTCAAACGTTTTTTCCTCTGTTGAGTTATTCTCAACAATTATAATCTCGTAATTTTTATACTCAGTTAGCTCAATTACGGAGGTTATTGCAACATCAAGGTCTTCAATATGGTCTTTATTTGGGATTATAATAGATACAAGAGGGTTTGGCTGGGTGCTGTACTCCACTTTATACGTGCTTGGGTAAAGCCCGTCGGTAACTGTTGCACTTGCACCAATGCGGATTAAATGTTGATTTAACGCATGTTTTGCGGCATTTGCCACATACGGTTTTGCCGCTGTACCTCCCGAGGTTGAGTTTGCGTGCACACGCCAATAATATAAAACGCGCGGTATATGAAAAGGCGTGTACTTTTCACATAGGCGCAAAAACAAGTCGTGGTCTTGACTACCGTCACACTCCGGGTTAAGCCCACCCATCTCCATAAAAACATCGGCTTTTATTGCTGTAAAATGGCAAATGTAGTTGCAACATAGTAGGTAATCATATGCAAAATCGGGCTTAAAATGCACTGCCATAGGTTTGTGATAGTCTCTGGTAAATAGCGCCTCATCACTGTAGATAAACTGTGCGCCTGTATCTTTTGCTGTCGTTGCCATCGTGTAAACCGCATGCGGCGCAAGTATGTCATCATGGTCGGCAAGGGCAATGTAATCTCCCGTTGCAAGCGTTGCGGCGGCGTTTGTATTCTCTGATATACCGTCATTATCTATCTTTACATAGAGAATTCGCTCGTCTTTGTACTCGCTTACAATGTCACTTACTTCGTAGTGATCATTGTCGCTTGCGTCTGCAAGGCAAAGCTGCCAGTTTGCACACGTTTGCGCTGTAACGCTGTTTATAAACTCACGCAAAAACTTTGGCGGTGTGTTGTAAAGCGGCACACAAATGCTAATTGTTGGCAAGTCTTTTGTGTCTGCACTGCGCTGATATTCAAGCACCTTTTTCGGTGGCAAGAGCCTACCGCTTTTTTTTGCGAATCTGCGCTTAAAAAAGCCGAGTGCTCTGCGTAAAGTTTGTGCAAAACCATCCTCTTTCAGTGCTGTTAGCCCATAGGCAAGTAGCTCTTTTATCCTTTTAATTTTTAGCTTTAACTGCATATTTTCACCATTTTTTTGTTATTTTTTGTAAGTCTATATAATAATTCGGACAGGCTGTTATGCCTGTCCTTGCAAATTATACAAATTACCTATACCCATAATTTTCATATTTCAATGTTAAATGTGGGTTATAATATGGGTCTCCGTTTTTCATAATATCGGCGTATTTCTCTACAAATCTCGCTTTTTCACTCTCGTATCTGCGCTGTTTTTCTCCGCCGCAATTTGTGTCGTCGCCACGGCTTTTGCTCTCGTAATGATACGCTTTTGCAAAAGGTGTAAATACGTTAACCAGCCCATTTTTGTATAGTTTTAGGCAAAAATCCACGTCGTTGTATGCAACGGCAAAGTTTTTTTCGTCTAGCCCACCCATTTTTATGTATAGTTCTTTTTTTACCATTAAACATGCACCCGTTACAGCACACATATTTTGCGTGGTGCTTAGGCGGAACATGTCGCCTGCATCATCTCCGCTGTGCCCCTTGTGGCTATGCCCTGCACTGCCACCAAGCCCCATGAACACACCTGCGTGTTGCACTGTATTGTCGGGGTAAAACAGCTTTGCTCCAACCGCGCCAACATCAGGGCGCTGTGAATAGCTAAGCATTTCTTTTATAAAGCCCTCACTCAAAAACTCCACGTCGTTGTTAAGAAGTAGCAAGTGCTCTCCGCTTGCATTTTTCACACCTAAATTATTTATTGCAGAATAGTTAAATTCGCCAACATATCGCAATATCTTCACATTAGGCACACGCTGTACAAGCGTTTTGTAAAACTCCATAATCTCCGGTGTTGTGGAGTTGTTCTCTACAATTATTATCTCTAAATTGGTATAGCCACCCTTTTTAACAACAGAGGCTATGCACCGTTTTAAATCCTCAACATGGTCTTTATTCGGGATAATTACAGACACAAGTGGATTAGCCACAAGTGCGTACTCCACCTTGTATGAGCCCACAAATTCTTTTGACGGCGTTACATTTGCCTGTAAATTCATGCGCTTTAAGTGTGCGCGCAGTGCGTTCGCACCTGCCTCAATTGCATACGGTTTTACGGCTATGTCTTTTGCTGTGGAGTTGCTGTGATAGCGCCAATAATACAGCACTTTTGGTATGTGGTGTATGCACTGTGCTTGCTCTGTCAGGCGCAAAATAAGGTCATAATCTTGCGCGCCGTCAAACTCACTGCGCTCTCCGCCACCTGCTTTTTCCAAAAGTTGTTTTGAAAAACAGCTTAGATGCGTTATATAATTTACCCCACGCAAATAGTCGGGGGCAAAGTCCGGCTTAAAATGGTACTTTTCGAGTTTTTTCATGTCCTCGCTGAGCACAACTTCGTCTGAGTAAAGAAAATCTGCCCCTGTTTCATTTATAGCTTTGGCAAGCTCATAAAGTGCACTTGGTGATATTACATCGTCGTGGTCAAGTAGCACAAAATAGTCGCCCTCTGCCTCGCACAGGCCTATGTTTGTGTTTGAGGCAATGCCTTCATTTTTAACAAGCCTTGTGTATTTTATGCGGTTATCGCCCATGCGCTTTACCGCCTCGCTAACATTTGCATGCTCGGGGCCCGAGGCATCAATTAAAACAAGCTCAAAATTTTTGTAGCTTTGGTTTAAAACGCTCTTAACCATCTCACGCAAAAATTTAACAGGCGTGTTATATAGCGGTACAACAACAGAAAACATTGGCATTTTTGCAAATGTCTTCTTTTTTTGTGCGCGCAGTTCTTTTTTTAGCGGTATGTCCGCGCGGTGTTTCCACGGTGCGCCGTCTTTTGAGGTTAAACTTATTCTGTATGAAATTTCTCTGCAAAGAGCCTCAAACCCGCGCTCTTTCAAGCATATTGCTCCACGTTTTAACAAATCCCCTGCGTGCGACGGGTTCATGGCACGTTTTGCCGCCTTTGAAAGTGTGTCTTTCTCTTCTATAGCCTGTGCAACGTCAGTTGTTTTTGTCGACATAAAATTCTCCGTTCTAACACCGCAAATTTGTGGCATTTAAACTATTGTGTATGCTTTTTTGTGTGTAAAGCATAAAACACTGAATATCGCCAAGGTTTTATTTACCCTCATACATTATATTATGATTAGGTAATGCTAATTTTGCAATTCTTCGCAAATTTATTTTGTAGTTTTCTTATAAAGCTCGCAAACTTCTTTTGTTTCACCCGACATTTTAACTTTGCCTTTTTCAATCCACGTAACTCTGTTGCACAGCGTTTCAATTTGGTGTATGGAGTGGCTTACGAGTATAACCGTGGTGCCGTTTTCCATCATTTCACGCATTCTATCCTCGCATTTTTTCTGGAAAAGAAAATCGCCAACAGATAAAATCTCGTCTGCAATAAGCACATCGGGGTTTGTAATTGTGGCAATTGCAAACGCAATGCGTGAAATCATGCCCGAGGAGTAGTTTTTAAGCGGTATGTCTAAAAACTCGCGCAATTCGCTAAACTCCACTATCTCATCAAACTTCTCGTTTATGTACTTTGGTGTAAAACCAAGCACAGCGCCGTTTAAATAAATGTTTTCACGGCCTGTCAAATCCATGTCAAAGCCTGCGCCAAGCTCAATAAGCGGCGCAATTGTGCCCATAACACTAACACTGCCCGAATACGGCTTGTACACACCGGCAATTATTTTTAAAAGCGTGCTCTTTCCACTGCCATTAAGCCCAAGTAAGCCATAAAAATCTCCGCGCTTAACCTCAAGCGATACATCTTTTAAGGCAAAAAACTCCTCAAAACGCAGCCTGCCTTGCACAAAGGCAACAAAATACTCTTTTAAGCTCTCGCTTTTTTCTTTTGCAAGGTTAAAGCGCATGGTTACGTTTTTAACCTCTATTATATTCTCTGAATTCACAGGTTTAAAACCTCCGTTATAACGCAAAATTTAACATGATAGTGGTTTTTTGCGCACTAAATATATAAAACAAATTTATCTTGATTTTTCTTAAACACAACAAAGCCAAGCAAAAGCATAACAACACCGCAGGCACCGCATACCAGTATCATGTTTTGAGAAAGCATTTCACCCTTGTAAACAACAGCACGAAAAGCTGTGATGTACCAATACATAGGGTTAAAGCCAATAAATGTTTGCAGTATGCCAAAGCCGTCTCCCGACATTGTATATGGGTCATAGAAAATTGCAGAAAAGTACATCAATGCAGTGCAGAAAACCGTCCACAAGTGCATAACATCTCTAAAAAACACGGCTAGTGCCGATAATAATAAGCCCACGCCAACATTAAACATAAAAAGCGTTGCTATTGGGTAAATTGCCAAAATAAATGTTGCATGTAGCTGTGCGCCTGATATAAACATAACTATAAAAAGCGCTATAAGTGAGGTTAAAAAGTTAACAAGCCCAAAGCACACCTTCTCAAACGGAAATATGTATTTTGGTATGTACACCTTGCGCAGTAGCGGTGCGCTTGCCATTACACTGCCCATTGCGGCGTTTGTGCTCTCTGAAAAAAACGTCCACACAAGCTGCCCTGTTAGCAAATACATGGGAAAATTGTCAATACCGGCAGAGCGGAAGTTCATTATGCTTGAAAAAACCGCCCACATTACAAGACACATTAAAAGTGGGTTTAAAACGCTCCATAAAACGCCAAGAACACTGCGCCTGTATTTAAGCTTAAAGTCTCTTCCTATAAGATTATAAAGCAAAAAGCGGTAACGCCAAAAATCTATTACATAAGCCTTTAAAGTCGTCAAAATATCTACTCCTACATGTTTGAAAAATAATCAAATTCTTGCTCTTTAAAGCTTTTGTGCACTTTATCTTTGTCACTTAGCTTTATTTCGCAGCCGGGGTTTGGCCATGTTATGCCAAGTGTTTCGTCGCTATACAAAATGCCGCCCTCTGCTTTTGGGTTGTAGTAATCTGAGCATTTATATGTAAACTCTGCTGTGTCTGACAAAACAAGAAAGCCGTGAGCAAAGCCTTTTGGTACAAACAGTTGCCTTTTGTTCTCACTGCTGAGGGTTACGCCCACCCATTTACCAAAAGTTTCGCTGTTTTTGCGGCAATCTACGGCTACATCGTATACTTCGCCCTGTAAAATGCGCACAAGTTTGCCCTGTGTGTTCTCTGTTTGAAAATGCAATCCCCTTAGCACACCACGAACGCTTTTGCTGTGGTTGTCTTGCACAAACACATCTTTTATGCCGGCTTTTGCAAATTCTTCGGCTTGATATGTCTCCATAAAAAAGCCTCTATCATCGCCAAAAACCGTTGGCTCTACTATTATTACATCGGGAATTTCAGTTTTAATAAACTTAAATTTATCCATTTATTATTGCACCTTTTATGTATTTTTTTGCTGTTTGAAAATGTGTGAATGTGCGTATCAAGTTGCAAAACCGCAACACGCATATAACACGACTGTTTTAAATTATACCACAAAAACGCACTGTTTTCAAGGTAAAATTAGCCCGCAGCAACGCCTGCCGTGTGGTTTTCCAAAGAGTTTGCCGTTATGCCGTTAACAAGCCACGCGCCGTCTGCCGAGAATACGATTTTCAGCGTAATGTAAGGTGTTAAAATTTGCAGCTCTCCGCTTGCCTCGCCCGTTTCTGGGTTTACAGGTGTGCTTGTGTACTCTGTTGCAACATTTAAACTTACCGTTAGCACGTTATTTGCATCAAAGTACTGTGTAGCCCTTGCGCTGTCTGCCGTTACTTTTGTAAACGAATAAACCACGTCATTTGGTGCAGCGGTTAGCTCCGGTGTTAAGAATGCACGCAGTTCCTCTGTAACTAATTGGAGCTGTGCAGGGTCTTTTGCGTTAATGCCCGCCAAATACGTTGCAAAGAACGTGTTTGCAATTGCATCAAATTGCTCGGTAGTGGGCAAACCACCCGTTATAGCATATTCTGTGAATGCAAGCTGTGTAGCGTCTTGCTGTGCATATTGCACCACGCTTGCCGCTGTTGCACCGCTTGGCATTGTTACAACTATTTTTAAATTGCTACCCACAAGCACTTGCGGTATTGTCACAACGCCACCCACAGGCACTTGGTCAATTTGCACATCGTTAACATATATGAGTGCGCTGTCTGACACACAGTTAGACACCGTTACGGTGCTTATTGGAAGCGCACCCGAGAACTCATAAGGTATGTTGCTATCAAAAAGTGCAATGTCTGTTGCCGTGCCCTGTATACTTTGTCCAACAAGTGTTTGGTCTGTTACAACTGCTGTGTATACACCGGGAAATATGCCGTTAAACTGCATTGCCGTGCCGTTATATGTGCCTTGCATTGGCACACCGTCCATTGTTAAAACTGCATTTTGAGTTACAACGGGTATGCTTAAATCAACAGGTTTAACTTGTAATTTGTAATCGCTGTAACCGAGAAAAACCTCACTGCTTTTTATCGCCATGGAGGAATATTTGTCGCTGTCTGTCTGCCCGTTTGTTATGCTTAAATTAAAACTGGACACAAGGCTCTGTACCTTTTCTTTTGTGTTAAATTCACGGCACAGCGCTAAAAGCCCTGCATCGGTAACTTCAACGCCGTCGCCCACTACTATGGTTTTCAACGTTTCAATATCCTGTGCAAGAAAAGCCTCTTCAAGCTTAACATAAAGTGTGTCTACGTTATAAGAGGAGTAAAGTACATTTGTTGTAATGCTTGCCACAACGAGCAAAATAACAGTTACAGCCAGTATGCAAGACAATATAATTACTGCTTTTGACCTTTTGCCCTGTAACTCTCTTTGGGAAACATGCGAATTTGAGGCTTTAGTATGTGAGCGCGCACCACTGCTTTTTGTTTTGCTGTTTGTAGACTTTGTTCTAAGTGCACCCTCGCCACCTACAACAGTATGTGGGCGGTTTGTGCTTGCGTTTTGCCTTTGCATGTTGTCTTGCACGCTATCAACCTGCCTGTTGCTGCTGTAATCTTGCCTATTCTCAAATGCACTAAAATCATGCACATTATGGCTTTCGCTGTAATCTTGAGCATTTTGGTTTGTGTTGTAAGCGTGGTTATCGCTACTATAATTTTGGTTGTTTTCATACTCATTATAGTTTTGAGCATTTTGCGGTGCACTGCCGTAATACGTTTTTGTACCGTCATCAGTTGTATAATTCACATCATTGTTTAAAGCGTTGTCATAGTCACATACAAAACATTTTGTGTTGCCGTCTTCAGGCAAATATGCACCACAATTGTTACATTTCATCATATATTAAATTCCTTTCTGTTTGTAAAAACAAAACAAGACTTAAGGTTATTTTTTATTATAAAAATCAACTTTTTACTTTTTGCCATGTATAAATCAATGCCTTTTGCCAAAACTATTGATGTTCATAAAAGCGAAAACAGGTGTGAACTTATTGTTTGCATGGCTGTCGCTAGAGGAAAGGATGCACAAAAATGCTTAAAAATCAATTGACAAAATTTTGGCAAAGTAAAGGCTTTTATGTGGCTCTTACGGTTGTAATAATTGGCAGTGTAATTGCAAGTTTTTTAGCTGTTAACACCATGCTAAATGAGCTTAGCCCACAAGAGGGTACACAAAATATGCCAATAACCGAAAGAGAGGACATAACATGGGACGAACCAATAGCAGATGTAGAGGTAAAAGAGGACGATGTGCCAATAAAACCTTACGACACAGCCTCGCAAAGCACAAGCGAGACAGCACAGGCACAGGAATCGACTTCACAAGAGCAGTTAGCACAGCCCACACAGCCGTCTGCTGTGTCAAGTTTGCCGTCATCGCAATCATCGCAATCAGGGGAGCTGTCGCAATCAGAAGAACCTGCACAGTTGCAAGAAGTGCAGACAAACTCCTACACCTGGCCGGTGCAGGGCAGTATATTGCAAGCTTACAGCGGTGACGAGCTTGTTTTTAACGAGACAATGGGAGACTGGCGCACACATAATGGCACTGATATTAAAGCCGAACTTGGTGCAACTGTAACAAGCCCCGGAGCTTTCACAGTTATATCAACATCTAAAGATGGTGAGTGGGGCACTGTTGTGGAGCTTGAAAAAGGCGATACCGTTATAAAAATTTGCGGGCTTACAGATGTTAGCATAAAGGCCGGCGATAACCTTGCTCAAGGTACACCTGTAGGTAAAGTTACACAGTTTCCTGCGGAGATGGCACTTGAGCCACACGTTCACGTAGAAGTTATGAAAAACGGCGAATATGTTAACCCCGAAGATGTGCTTACAAACGGTGTGCCGGTAGCGTAATATTAACGCTAGTGATACTCTTCACACGTGCACTTTTTATATTTTAAACCACTGCCGCACGGGCAAGGCTCGTTGCGGCCTATTTTTTCGTGTTTTTGCAAAACATGTGGTTTTCTGTTTTGCTCTGCACCTGCGGTGCCCTCACCTGTAATTTTTACAGTTTGTTTGCGCTCTATATTTTCGGGCTTTCTAATCTCAAGCCCAAGTAGCATTTTTGTTGTGTCCTCGCGTATGTTTTCCACCATTTCATCAAACATGTTAAAACCTTCAATGCGGTACTCAACAACGGGGTTGTGCTGCCCGTAACTTCTAAGGTATATACCCCTGCGTAGCTCGTCCATGGAGTCAATGTGCTCTGTCCATTTTGTATCAACGTTGCGCAAAAGCACCATTCTCTCAGCATCACGCATTAGTTTTTCACCAAAGCGCTGTTCTTTTTCGTCGCACACTTTATCAATACGCTGTGTCAGCACATTTATAACTTCTTGCTGTTCTAAATCGTTGAGCTCTTCCGCTGTGTAATGGAAGTCTTCCTCAGTTGTAAGCCAGCCAAGGTAGTGCGCGCGCAAGCCTGCAAAGTCCCATGCATCGGCAACTTCGCCGCTCAAAAACAGTGCGGCGTTGTCCTCAACAGATTTGTGCATCATAGTGCGCACACTGTCTTTTATGTCGCCGTCTTGTAGCACTGTGTTGC
The DNA here is from genome assembly GCA_964371675.1 of uncultured Bacteroides sp. GTDB lineage: Bacteria > Bacillota > Clostridia > Oscillospirales > Ruminococcaceae > Ruthenibacterium. The sequence goes on from CAYJNL010000012.1 coordinate 12,459, forward strand.
GCTGTGCATATATAATTTCGCGTTGGCTGTTCATAACATCGTCAAACTGCAACACGTTTTTACGTATGGAGAAATTGCGTGCCTCTAGTTTTTTTTGTGCGTTTTCAATTTGCCCTGTAATTATTCTGTTTTCAATTGGCATGTCCTCGTCAACACCGAGCGTTGCCATTACGTTTTGCACGCGCTCGCCACCGAAAAGGCGCATTAAATCATCTTCTACACTAATGAAAAATCTGCTTGCACCGGGGTCTCCCTGGCGCCCTGCACGTCCTCTTAGCTGGTTATCTATACGTCTGCTCTCGTGGCGCTCCGTACCTATTATAAATAGTCCGCCCGCTTGCTTTACTTCCTCCGCCTCTTTTGAAATATCGGCTTTAAATTTCTTTTCAAGCTCCTCGTAGCGTTTGCGCACATTTATAATGTCTTCGTTGTCTGTTTGGGCATGGCCTGTGCTCTCTGCAATTAAGTCCTCCTCATAGCCCTCTTTTTGCAAGGTGGATTTTGCCATATACTCGCTATTGCCGCCCAGCACAATATCTGTGCCGCGCCCCGCCATGTTTGTGGCTATTGTAACAGCGCCTTTTTTGCCTGCCTGAGCTACAATTTTAGCCTCTTTATCATGGTTTTTCGCATTGAGCACCTCGTGCTTAACTCCGCGCTTTTTAAGTAAAGAGCTAAGGTGCTCACTCTTGTCGATGCTCACAGTACCTACAAGCACAGGTTGTCCTTTTTCGTGGCACTCTATAACCTGTTCAATAACTGCGTTGTACTTGCCGTTAACGCTCCTGTACACGCTGTCGTTGTAATCTTCTCTTTTAACAGGCTTATTTGTCGGTATTTCCACAACATTTAAGCCATAAATTTCGTTAAACTCCGCTGCCTCTGTCTGCGCTGTACCTGTCATACCTGCAAGTTTGTTGTACATGCGGAAAAAATTTTGGAACGTAATTGATGCAAGTGTCTTGCTCTCTCTTGCAACCGTAACACCCTCTTTTGCCTCTATTGCCTGGTGCAAACCGTCGTTGTAACGTCTGCCCATCATCATGCGGCCCGTAAACTCGTCAACAATAACAACCTCGCCGTCACGCACCACGTAGTCAACGTCACGTTTCATTACACCTCGCGCTTTTATCGCTTGGTTAATATGGTGTGATAACGTCATATTATCGGCATCTGCAAGGTTTTCAATGCTAAAAGCTTTCTCTGCTTTTTCAATGCCGCGCAGTGTTAGTGTTGCAGTTTTCTTCTTCTCGTCAATTATGTAGTCGCCGTCAACTTGCACATCTTGGTGCTCTTTATCATCAATTTCAGCCACAACGCTCTTTTTTAATGTACGCGCAAAGTTGTCTGCAAGTTTGTAGAGCTCTGTGCTCTCCTCTCCTCTGCCACTTATTATAAGCGGTGTGCGCGCCTCGTCTACAAGAATTGAGTCAACCTCGTCCACAATGGCGAAGTTGTGCCCTCTTTGCACCATGTTTTCTTTGTAAACCACCATATTATCACGCAAATAGTCAAAGCCGTACTCGTTATTTGTGCCGTATGTAATGTCACAGGCATAGGCGGCGCGCCTGTCCTCTGTTTTAATGCCGTGCACAATAAGCCCCACACTAAGCCCTAAATAGCGGTAGATTTTACCCATCCACTCGCTGTCTCTTCGCGCAAGGTAGTCATTAACCGTAACCACGTGCACACCCTTGCCAGACAGCGCGTTTAAGTAAACGGGCAGTGTTGCAACAAGCGTTTTGCCCTCACCTGTGCGCATCTCTGCAATTTGGCTTCTGTGAAGCACAATACCGCCAATTATTTGCACGGGAAAGTGTTTCATCTCAAGCACACGCCAAGCTGCCTCTCTACAAACAGCAAAGGCGTCGGGCAAAATGTCGTCTAGTGTTTCGCCGTCTGCAAGGCGCTTTTTCAACACATTTGTGCATTCTTTAAGCTCCTTGTCTGTCATTGCCTCGTATTTTTCATCAAGTGCAAGCACACTGTCTGCAATGGGCTGAACTTTTTTAAGCTCTTTGTCTGAATATGTGCCGAAAATTTTATCTAAAAATGACATTTATGTTTTCTCCTTTTAGGTGCTTTTTAAGTAGTATAGTGCAATTATGTGCAACAGCACATAATACCGCTATTATATAGGTATTATAACATAATACTACCAATAATAAAACAATGCAATGAAATAATTGTTAATTTTGCACATTACACACAAGGCTTTTACAGTTTAACACGCTTTTGCTGTAAAATTTGATGTTTTTTAGCGAATTTTTTTGAAAAAATAACATGTGCATTAACGGGCGATGTAAAAATTTACACCGCCCGCTCTGTTTACAAAAATTAAAGCCTACAAGACACGCTAATGCAGCGTATTTTTGTAGGCTTGTGTTGATGCTTTTTAGTAAGCTCCCTTAGAATATGTTACTTCATAGCTGTGCGTGTAAATTTCAAAGACAATTCCAAACGGGTCTTCCACATAACACATTTTATAAGGTTTTTCATTTGGGTAGTATTCTTTAATTGGCATGCGCTGTTTACCACCGTGTTTTACAATTTTTTCAATAAGCCCCTCAATGTCGGGGTCTTGTACAGAAAAATGGAAAAGGCCTGTGTTTTTAAACTCAAATGGTTGTTTTTGCTTATCATTGTGCACAAATTCAAACAGCTCTATTCCTATGGAATTTGATGTAACCATGTGTGCAATTTTGAAATCTCCATGCCCTTTGCCAAACACCTCTTCGCACATAACTCCTATTGCAGATGTGTTCTCTTCCTTAATTACAGATGGCTGCATTACAATATACCAGCCCATAACTTCACTGTAAAACTCTACTGCCTGCTTTAAATTAGGTACAGACAAACCTATATGAGAAAATGCTCTTGGATAATTCATATTAATCTCCGTTCTGTGCATAGCACAAATAGTTTTTTTAAATCTCCGTACAGAACGGAAATTAATTGGCATGTGCGTAGCACCGCCATACAAATAATTGTTAGCGTGATTTTTCACGCTAACTGCCTCTTTTTGTTGTACATTTATTATACCCAAAGCAAGGCAGTTTAGGCAATAACGTACTTTTTTGTACCTATATATCTTCAAGCACTATCGAGTTTTCTTTAGCATATTCTTTTGAAAAATTACAAAAGCCCTCTACAAGTGGAATAAGCCCTTTATATTTGGTGGATAAAGAATATTCTACATTTAATGGTTTTTCACTAACAACAGTTCTAACCAATATATTGCTTTGCTCAAGTTCTTTTAATTGCGTTACAAGCATTTTATGCGTTATATCCGTAATACCTTTTTGCAATAATGAAAACCTATTGTCGCCATGTAAAACATGCCATAATATTCTCATTTTCCACTTGCCACCTAATAAATCCATTGATAAAAGCAAAGCGCACGTGTATTGGCTTTTTATTTTCATAACATAATCTCCATTATAATTAAAATATACTATTCATTCACATATTCTTTGTAGTCGCCATAGCCTTTGTCGTCCATTTCATCGTATGGTATAAACTCAAGTGCCGCTCCGTTTATGCAGTAGCGTAAACCGCCGTCAGTTACAGGACCATCTTCAAACACATGCCCAAGGTGTGAGTCTCCCGCGTTGCTTTTAACTTCGGTGCGTTTCATTCCAAGGCTGCTATCATCGTGCTCAGTTAAAGCTTCGTCTAAAATTGGGCGTGTAAAACTTGGCCAGCCTGAGCCGGATTTATACTTGTCGTCTGATGAAAACAGCGGCTCTCCTGTAACTATGTCAACGTAAATTCCGGGCTCATAAAAATCATCGTACTCACTTGTAAAAGCTCTCTCAGTGCTGCCGTTTTGTGTAACGTTGTATTGTAGAGATGATAATCTCTCTTTCAACTCTTCATCTGAGGGCACAGTATAATTGCCACTGTTAATTTGCGTGTTATCATCATTTTCAGGTGGTAATGGTGGCAGTGTTATATGGCAATAGCCATTTGGGTTTTTCTTCAAATAATCTTGGTGGTACTCCTCCGCCGGGTAATAATTTGAAAGCGGAAGCAATTCAACTGCAATTTCTTCATCGTATGCAACATTAAGCTCGTCTAAAACGGCCTCTGCCTCGTTTTTGTCCTCGTCGTTTTCATAATATATGCCGGAGCGATACTGCGTGCCCACGTCGTTGCCTTGCCTATTTACACTAACTGGGTCAACAACCTTAAAAAACTCATTTAAAAGCTGTGTTAGCGTTACTTCTTTGGGGTCGTATACAACTTTAACTGTCTCTGCATGGCCTGTGTCATTATATATAACGTCTTGGTAACTAGGCGCCTCTGTGGTACCATTAGCATAGCCGGAGCTTGCATCATAAACACCGTTTAATCTGTCCATATACTCTTCAACACCCCAAAAACATCCGCCTGCAAGGTATATTGTTTTTAAGTCTTTTTCTTTAATAAGTTCATCAAGCTCACTATTTGATATTGTGTTAATTTCGTCTGTGCGCATACTTTCCTCCTTCGGGATTGCAAAAACATAAACCATTGTTATAACAGAAATTGTAATAACCAGTGCTAAAATAACAGTTCCTTTCTTTTTCATAATATTTACCTCTTAGTATTTTGCGGCTGACCATAATTATTCATTACCAGCCGTTACTGTGTTAAATACGTCCGTATATCACAAAATATACTTATTTAGTATAATTTGTGATTTTATTGTAGCATATAAAAAATCTAAATGCAATATAACTAAAATTATTTCACAAAACTTACATTAAGTTATCACTTTTGACACATTTTTTCTATCTAAACAGTGTGCACAGGCTTTTATTAAGTTATTTTGTCCATTAAAAATTGTAGGGCGCCTTATGTAGCTACCCGAAAGTGTAAAATTGCCTACACCCTCGACAGATACATAAAACCGCCCCTGAATATTAAATCAAAATATTAAATTAATTACATCTCCGTACTATAGTAAAAATACATATTAACATTTATGCAGTATTAAATGGTTAAAATAAGCTATGCTTTTAAATTCCGGCTGATTAACAAGCATACTCTCAAGATTGAACATATCTTCAATCCATTTATCGCCTTGTTGCAACTCAGAGCCATGCAGGCTTGCAAGTGTGCGGATACCGAAAGTCTCGCTAATTTTCAGCTTATCTTCAGCAAGTTTTAATATATCTTCATCTGTATGATAAACAATATCTCCAAAAGCACTTGAAAACGAGTTGCCACCCTCTAACAGTTTTACTGCATCGTCAAGGTCATAATCTTGCACAACCGCTTGTATAATGCGCCCGTTTTTGTTGTGGCGCACTATTGACATTGTGCCGCCCTTTTTCAAAACCCTTACAAGCTCACGCATTATTTCCTCTCTATTTTGTGCAAATTCAAACACAAGATGGCACAAAACCACATCAAAACTTTCATCGGGCACACTTGCAAGGTACTCTATACCTGCATTTATCTGTGTAAAGCTCTCACGCTTGTCACTGTGCTCAATCATGCTTTGCAGTTGTTCCACCGCTGTAACGTGGTTTTTTTGCGCCAAAAAATTAGTTGTAAAGGCAAAACCACTGCCAAAGTCAAGCACGTTTTTGCCCGTTATATCGCTTAACTGCGACCACAAGGTGGTGTAAAAAAGCTTGCCAAGTGGTGATATAGCATAGTCATAGTAAAGCTTCATATCACTGTTCATTAATCTATTCGCCTACATTTACATTAATTTTTGCTGTAACACCCGGGTGTATTTTAATATCCACGCTGTAAATGCCAAATGCTTTAATGTCGCTGTCAAGCACAACTTTGCGCTTATCAATTTCACTGCCACATAGTTTTGTGGCTTGCTGTGCAATTTCTTTTGATGTTACAGCGCCAAAAAGCCTACCGCCCTGCCCTGCTTTTGCAATTATATCCACTGTTTTGCCCTCAAGTTTTGCGGCAATTGCTTTTGCGGCGTCAAGCGCCTCTTGCTCGTGGTGGCTCTTTGCCTCCATTTTGCTCTTAACCATGCTTACAGCAGCGGCATCAGCCACTACGGCAAGTTTGCGCGGAAATAAATAATTTCTCGCATATCCGTCAGAAACCTCATGTATTTCATCTTTTTTGCCTATCGATTTTACATCTTGTTTTAAAAGTACTTTCATAAATATTTTATGCTCCTTTTAATCTTTATTTTGTTGTTTCTCATTTTCTTCTTCTCTAAACTCTTCAATGGCACTCATTACCATTTCTTTAACATCGCTTAAACTTTTATCTTTAATTTGCGTACCTGCCATTGTGTGGTGTCCGCCACCGCCAAGTTTTTCCATTATAATTTGCACGTTAACATCGCCCATACTGCGCGCGCTTACAACAATTTGTGTGCCAAAATCTACTATAACAAAGCTTGCTTGTACACCATCTATTGTGAGTAAATCGTTTGCGGCTTGCGGTGTTGCAATGCTTAAATCGCTGTCTGTATTCTCTTGTGTAACAACGGCACAGCCCATGTAAATGTCTGCTTTTTCAACAAGTTTACTCTTTAAGTTGTAGCTCTCAAGCGACGTTGTAAATAGCTTTTTGGTGTCTTGCGTTTGAGCGCCCATTCTGCGAAGATATGCCGCCGCCTCAAACGTGCGCACACCTGTGTGCACGCTGAAATTCCTAGTGTCAAGCATTATGCCTGCCAAAAGCGCCTGTGCCTCTGTTTGCGTTAATTTGTTGTCTTTTTCATCTATTGGTGTGTACTGCAAAAGCTCTGTCACAAGCTCGCTTGCGCTGCTTGCCGCCGGCTCGTGGTAAAATACAACAGCATTATCTATATAACCAACACACCGCCTGTGGTGGTCAATTACCACAACGTTTGCCGCGTTTTCAAACACATATTTGTTCTCAAGCATGGTGCTCATGTGTGTGTCTACAATAATTAGCAGTAATTTGCGCCCTACAAGTGCCTCGGCACTATCGGGTGTAACAAACTGTGTGCCGCTGTTTTTTAAGCTGTCTATAAGCTTGCCCGCCTGTGTAAAATCCCTATCCGCCATTATGTACGGCGTTTTGCCACAAGCTTTTGCAATCCTGTAAACACCTGCCGCCGAGCCTATACTGTCAAGGTCAGAGTTTTTATGCCCCGCTATAATAATGCTTTCGCTTTGGTTTATGAGGTCACACAGTGCTGCTGCTATAATTCTACTGCGCACTTTTGTACGTTTTTCAACACTACGGCTAACACCGCCGTAAAATTCAAAGCCCTCTTTTGTTTTTATAGCAACTTGGTCTCCACCTCTGCCCAGTGCCATGTCAAGCGCCTGCATTGCCATTACTTCACATTCTTGTATGGTATTTGCCGCACGCCCTATGCCTATGGATAGAGAAACAAAGCCGTTTGCCACTGAAATTTCCCTCGCTTTGTCAAGCACTGAAAATTTATTTTTAACCATTTCTTTAATGTGGCGCTCTTCAATAACGGCAAAATAGCGTGATGCCGACGTTTTGCGAAGCATACCTGTGGTGTGCCCGATAAATTGCTCCAGCACACTGTTTATCTCAAGCCAAATTCGTGAGCGGTCGCTGTCTTTCATCTCTTTTAAAATCTCGTCGTATGTGTCTATTGCAATGCACATTACGGAGGGGCGTGTATTTATATACTCTTCAGCGCTCTTTTTAATTGCTGTATCATTCACAAAATAAAGCAGATACACACCGCTTGCCTCGCCGTTTTTGCTTGCGTATACTGAGTAAAAATTATTATTTAGCTCTATGTCTGCCTTTTGTATGGCTATTTCCTCTAAACTGCCAATTTTGGGCAAAATCTCTTTTACATCTAGGTAAAAATCGTCATAGCCCGACAAAATTTCCTCTTTAAAGGCGCGGTTGTACCACAAAATTTTATCTCCCGAAACAATTGCAACGGGCATACTCAAAGCTTGCAAACCTTGCTGTGTGTCGCCTTTTGTGCCTGCGTAGTTTGCACCTTGGATTATTTTTGTTATAAAACTGTGCACTTTGTTTATGTTTAACAACACAAAAATTGCTAATATTAAAAGCAAAGCCCCGGGTATTAATATAAAAATGGGGTTTAAAATTGCGCACACAAAAATTAGCACCGCAAAGGTTGCTATCATTATTAATATAGCCATGTCTATTTTTGTAAACTTACCCTTTTTGTGCATAAATAACATCCTTTACGGTTAGTAAACTGCTTAAATATCAACTATAACAGGCAAAATCATGGGGCTACGTTTTGTGCGCCTGTATAGGAAAGAAGAAACATTCTCTCTTATGCGTGCCTTTAAACTGTTGTGGTCACGCAATTCAGGTGAGTCCACCTTGTTTAGCAAGTTTCGCACCTGCATACAAGTCTCATCAATGAGCGACTCGTTCTCTTTAACATAGACAAAACCACGCGATACAATATCGGGGCCTGACACAACTTGCCCTGCCGCCCTGTCAATTGCAACTATAACAATAACAAGCCCGTCCTCAGACAAGTGGCGCCTGTCTCTTAGCACAATGCTACCTACATCGCCAACGCCAAGCCCGTCTACAAGTACAACACCTGCCGTTACGCTATCTCCTTTTTGTATGCCGTTTTTGCTTAGCACAATATGGTCGCCGTTTTCACCAAGGTATACGTTTTCTTTTGGTATACCTGCTTTTATAGCTGTATCTGCGTGCTTTTTCAGCTGTTTGTACTCGCCGTGTGCAGGTATAAAATACTGCGGTTTTGCAAGAGCAAGCACAAGTTTTTGCTCCTCTTGGCATGCGTGCCCTGATACATGCACCTCGTACATAGATTCATAAATAACCTCTGCACCAAGTTTTAAAAGCCCGTTAATAACTTTTGTTACCATCTTTTCGTTGCCCGGTATTGGGTTTGCGGAGATTATAATAAAATCTCCCTCGCCAACGCGCACGCTTCTATGGCTGCTTATGCTCATGCGTGACAGCGCGCTAAGTGCCTCGCCCTGGCTACCGGTTGTTATAAGCACTATTTTTTCAGGTGGATATTTACCAATATCGTCAACGCTTATCATAGACGTTTCAGGTGCATGTAAATAACCAAGTTCTAGTGCCATTTTCGTGTTGTTTATCATGCTGCGCCCCGACACCGCAATTTTGCGCCCGTTTGCAACAGCCATATCCATAATTTGCTGTATTCTGTAAAGGTTAGATGCAAAACTTGCTATGATAATGCGCTGATTTTGCGCTTTATTAAACAATGTTGCAAATGCCTCGCCAACTTTTTGCTCTGTTAGTGTAAAGCCCGGGCGCTCTGAATTAGTAGAGTCTGACATCAAAGCAAGCACACCGCTTTGCCCGTATTTTGCAATAGTAGAAAGATCAGTAGGCCCGCCTGTGAGAGGTGTGTAGTCTATTTTAAAGTCTCCCGTGTGCAAAACAACACCGGCGGGAGAGTCAATTGCATATGCTACCGCATCAGGTATTGAGTGGTTAACGTGTATTGGCTCTATTGTGAAACAACCGAGTTTAAATTTTCTTTTTGGCTGAATTTCAACACATTTTGTGGCCCTTTTTAGCCCGTGCTCCTCAAGCTTATTGCCAAGCAAACCTATTGTGAGCTTTGTTGCGTATATAGGAAAATTAACTTGTTTTAAAAGATACGGTAAACTGCCTATGTGGTCCTCGTGCCCGTGCGTTATTATAATGCCTTTTATTTTATCTTTGTTTTCAAGAACAAAAGTAAAATCAGGTATAACAAGGTCAACACCAAACATGTCACTGTCAGGGAAAACAAGCCCACAGTCTACAATAATCATGTCTCCGTTGCACTCAAAAACCGTAATGTTTTTACCAACTTCACCAAGGCCGCCAAGCGGATATATGTGAAGCTCCGGTGCATTTGCATCGTTTAATTTTTTATGTGTGTTTTTGTTTTTAAAACCCGAAACACGTGTATTTCTGTTTGCAAGGCTTAATATTTGCGGTTTCTCAACAGTTTGTGCAGCTGTATTTTGCTTTGCTCTTCTTTGCTTTGCTGCTGTGGTATCAATGCTTTTCTTCGCACCTTGTTTTTTGGGCTGTTTTTTTTGTGCCGGCATGTTGTTTGCCTTATCTGCACTATGCCCGTGTGCACTATTTGCAGTTTTTACACCTGTGTTTTTTTGAGTAGAATTCTGCTGTGTGTTTTTGCGCCTCGGGGTGTATCTTCGCTTGGCATTTTGCTGTGGTTTTTTGTCATTTTTCTTCATATTATCGTTATTTTCGTTGTTATTCATTGCCACTCCTTTTCTAAAAAAGTAAAAACAAACACGGCGTAACAAAAAATAACCTGCCACTCGGGCAAGTTTGGCCGATGTTTTAATTTTCAGTTTTTCATAAATATAAAATATAAAAAAGCACTCTCGGGTGCATTAATTCAAATAAAAATGTTATGTGTGAACATTTGTAATATCAACTATACTGTTTTTTTGCTGATTTGTCAAGTAAAAAACGTTGCTGTTAGCCATGTTTTCGAGTGTTTTCGACGCTCTTATTTATAATTATGTTAAAAATGAGAAAAACTTTGTATGAAATACAATTTTTTTATAGCATACAGTCAAAGTGTGTGGTATAATTATACTGAATATTTAAAAAAAGAGAAGTGGTAAAAAAAATGCTTGATAATATGAATGATAAAAACGATGTATTTAACGAATATAACGATACACTTTGCTACGGAAAAAACGCCGTTACAGAGCTTTTAAAAAGTGATGTTGGGGTAGATACGGTATATGTGCTTGACACAATGCCAAAACAGCAAGCGTCTTACTACATTGCGCTTGCAAAGCAGGCAGGTGCTGTTGTAAAGCGCGTACATGCTCTAAAGCTTAAAAGCATGTGTAAAACAGAAAACCACCAAGGTGTGGCGGCATTTGGTGCTTGCATAACTTATGCAGAGCTTTCAGACGTTTTGCAAAATGCACAAGATAAGGGCGAACAGCCGTTTTTGCTACTTGCAGACGGCATAGAAGACCCACATAATTTAGGTGCTATAATACGCACTGCATTTCTTTGCGGTGCACACGCAATAGTAATACCAAAGCGTGGCGGTGTGGGCATAACACCAATAGTTATAAAGAGCAGCGCAGGTGCGGCGCTTAGTTTGCCTGTTATTAGGGCAGCAAATATAGGCGAGGTTGTGCGCAAGCTAAAAGCACAAAATGTTTTTGTCTACTGTGCGGATATGGACGGCTACCCACTTAACAAACAAACTCTTACAGGTGCAATTGCACTTGTAATGGGCAGTGAGGGCAAAGGTGTTTCTCCGCTTGTTAAAAAGCTTTGTGACGGTAGCATATCGCTAAAAATGGTGCCGACCGGAAGCGGAGTTGACAGTTTTAACGTGTCTGTTGCAACAGGCATAATAATGTACGATATAATGCAAAAACGTGGCACAAATTAGATAGTGCAATTATATGTAATTAGTTTTAATGCAAGGCAGGAGGTAATTGTTTGCAAAACAACAGCAATAAAAATGTTGATAAAATATTACAAGAGCTTGAGGGCCAAGATACAGTACATCACAACAAAAACGCGTCTATAGACGAGGATGTTAATGCGATATTGGCAAGCCTTGGAATGAGCGGTGATAAAAGCAAAACTACGGCGAAAAGCGCAAGCACAAAAACTACACAAGGTGCACAAAATACACCTGTACAAAGTGCAAGCAAAACACCACAAGACGATGTAAAAATATACAAACACATCAGTACTGCTTCAGTGCAAAACAGCGACGCGGCAAACGAGACTTCAAGGGCAAAAATTGTGTCGAGCGCGCCACTTAATGCACCTGTAATCCAAAAAGATACAGAGACGCTTGAACTGCCCACAATAAAAGATTTTAGCGCACTGCAAGCAAAAAGGCTTGCAGAAATTGAGCGCGCCACTCTTGAAAGAGCAGTAACACGCGCGCAAAATGAAAAAAGCGACGGTTTTTCAAATGTACCTGGGATGAAACATCGCACAGATGCTTTGCGCGTTGATGTTGACGACCATTTTAGGGCATTTTTCAGCAAAACTGTTGCTAACGACGGAAGCAGTAACGGCAACACAACACAGACAGATGTGCCCGTTCAAACCGAGAAGAAAAAGGGTAGAAAAAGAAGGGGTGCAAAAGCTAAAAACTCACCTAAAATATCAGTTGTTGCATCTTCAGATGGAAGTATAACCGGTGCAAATGCTGTGGAAGAACCATATGTGCCGCCTGTGGGTACACATGGCACACTTGCAGGATTTAGTGTGCTTTCACAATCCACAAGCAGTTTTGGTGTGCCTGTAAGCGAGCAAGAAAAACACGCACAGCAAACAAATAAACCCGCTGTTAGCAGCAACACACAAAAAGCAAAGGATTTAGAATCTCTATTAAACGCGCAAGATGATTTTAATGTGCATAGCGCAAATATAAATGGCAATGCTGCAAACAATAATGCAAATTCCCAAAGCCATATGGGGGAGCACTACACAGACAGTATTGTAAACCCACAAAATATATCTGACACATTTATGCAAAACAGCATTGATGCAGAAAGTAAGGCTGTATCGATTGATTTCAGTAGTGGTGCACCATCCAATTATAGCCCAAAGCCTACCCCGATAGACTTTGGTGCAAATAGCCAAAATTTTAGCAGCAATTCAAATGGCGGTAATAACGCAAAAATTGGCGAAATGGCGCAAAATTTACAATCTGACCACAACGATTTTTGGAACACGGGTAAAAAAGGCAGTGGAGCTGTATTTAAAGAGATTACAGTTAATATGCCAATAACACGCACCTCTACAATAGGTGTAGACCCTGATAAATTCGGCATGCCACCGCAAGACTACGAAGAGGCACAAGACTATAACCACATAACGGACGCACCTGCTGTTATGAATGAGCTGAAAAACAACAAGCTATCTAAGCTTATAAGTGTTATAATCTCGGGCGTGGTTTTTGCTGTGCTTTTTATAATGGGCACTGCCGCAAGCGATGTTGCAAGTACAACGTTTGGCGCGCTAATCTCGCCTGCTACTTACCTTATAATAAATCTTGTTCTCATATTAATGCTTGGCGCTGTATGCGTGCAGTCGCTAAAAACTGGCTTTTTGGGTATTATGGGTAGGCCGTCTACCGACACACTAACGCTGTTTGCATTTATAGGTTCTTTGGCTCAAACAATAACTTACCTTGTTTTACCAAACAGCTTTCAGTTTGAAAATGTTACACTTTTTGCACCTATAACGGCACTTTTATTTCTTGTTACAGGTGTTGGCAAATTACTGCACACAAACAGTGTTATTGAAAATTTCAAGCGCACAAGCGCAGGTGATGACCAAAATGCCGCATTTATTGTAAATGGGCGCGACCTCACAAAAATGGTGTGCGCAGGCCTTGCGGAGCCTAGCCCTATTTTGCTTGTCAGCAGACCTACAACTTTGTTAAGAGGCTTTATGAAACAGAGTTTCGCCTCACACAGAAGTGACGTTAATGCCCGCAAAATTAGCATAATTATAATAATGGCATCAATTGCGTGTGCTATAATAACACAGCTAATATCGGGCGAGGTTGCAAAAACAATCTCAGCTTTTGCGGCAGTACTTTGCATAGGTGCACCGCTTACGGCAACGCTTGTATATGCTGTTCCGTTTTTAATTTTACAGCGCACAACAAAAAAAGTGGGCGCTATTATACCGGGCTCAGGCGCTGTACAAAGCCTTGGTTATTGCAACACTGTGCTACTGCGCAGTGAGGATTTATTTCATGCCTCGGGTATAAAGTTGCACGGAATAAAACCTTTTGCAGGCAGAAGAATTGACACAGCCATGCTATTTGCGGCAAGCATTGTGTACTATAACTCCAAAACACTGCAAAGCACATTTATGTCACTTATTGACAACAAAAAAAGCGTGTTGCTACCGGTTACTAACAGTGAAGTTGTTGCAGGTTTTGGCTTTACTGCAACAGTGGACGGGCAGCACGTTGTATTTGGCAACCGTGCAATGATGCGCAGGCATAACATAGAGATACCATCACTTGAATACGAGAACAAATTTACAAACGGTGGCAAAAACAGTGTGGTTTATATGGCACTTAACCACCGCCCATACAGTATTTATATATTGGGATATAAAGGCGATTTAAAAACAAAAAAATCACTCGACAGCCTTATTCATGCCGGTTTTAGCATTGTTATTCAGTCAGATGACTTTAACATAACCTCGCAAAAAGTTTCAACTCTTTACAGGCTCCCCACAAACAGTGTAAAAGTGCTTTCACAATCAGAGCAAGACATGTTGTCTAGCCAAACAGAGTTTATGCCGGAAAGTGAGGGGTATATGTCACACACGGGAGATTGCAACTCTTTTGTCAGTGGCATAAAAGCGGCGGCAGACACGGCACATAGAGAAAAATCTGCAAATGCTGTGCAAATTGCGGCTGTGCTTGTAACTGTTGTAATGCTACTGCTTTTAAGCGTGTTCGGCGTTGTAAGCTCATTGGGGCTGTCTGTAATTCTAATGTACCAAATAGCGTGGAGCGCAGTTACACTTATACCTATTTTTATTAATAATTCGTAGGGCAACACAAAAGGTGGCACAATATGGCAACTATTTTAATTGCAGAAGACGAAAAACCTATTAGCGAGCTTATAAAGCGCAACTTAAACCTTGTTGGGTATAGCACACACCAAACGTACACAGCAAGCGAGGTGCTCAGCTGTATTGAAAAGCATAATATAGACTTAATCTTGCTTGATGTAATGCTACCTGAGATGAACGGCTTTGAGATAAAAAAGCTGTTACCACAAGACATGCCTGTAATTTTTGTAACTGCAAAAGTGGGCTTGCCAAGCCGTTTGACAGGGCTTGGCCTCGGTGCAGACGATTATATAGAAAAACCGTTTGAGATACTTGAGCTTATTGCCAGAATACAAGCCGTTTTAAGGCGAACACATAAGAGTGAAGAAATTTTTAAAATCAACGACTGCACAGTGGATATTCAAACATACAGGGTTTATGTTAAAGGCGAGGAAGTGTTGCTTACTCCACAGGAGTTCAACTTGCTTTGTGTGCTTATTCGCAACAGAAACCTTGCGTTATCACGTGAAAAATTGCTGGAACTTGCGTGGGGATACGACTATGAGGGCGACACGCGCACAGTAGACGTGCACATACAAAAACTGCGCAAGAAACTAGGGCTTGAAGACTGCATACAAACAGTTTTTAAAATGGGGTATAGGCTTGTGCAAAGCAATATGGTAGTGCCTTATGAAAGCTAAAAATTTACAATAGCTATCGAGATGTTTTTGTTCAAAACAAGGCGGAGGACTAAGTAATACTATATGTATTGCGATTTACGACAACGTATTTTATAACAAAACAGCCGACAGATGGGTGGAATTTTAGATTTTTTGTGGCAATAGAGGGAGTAATTTTTTAAAATGAAACTGCGTTTAAAAACGTATCTTTTAACGCTATCGCTGTTTATTTTTTGTATTGTGTCAAGCTTTGTGCTTATGATAGAGATAAGCGAGAGTAGCACATATCGCTCTGAGACAGAAAAGCGCCTGACACAGCAACACACAATAGCGCAAGCCTTTTCAACAGATGCCGCAAACGTTGTTGCAAGAAAACCGTCGGCATTGCAAACTCTTGCGGAAAGCTACATTGTAAATTATATGCGCGAAGGCATATTGATAAGCATAAAAAACGGCGATGATGTGATAGCAAGCTCATTGCCAATGAAAGAGTACAGTGTGCCAAGCGCCCCCGAAGTAGGCGAGCGTTTGCACACAATAGTAGCGGAAAACAGCATAAACTACCTTGTTGTAACGGCGCGCTTGCCCAGCCCCGATACAATAGTAATAACGTGCGCGTTTGATATGTCAGATTTTTACACAAACGGCGCTACACTTGTGAGAATAAGTATAATAATTGGCATAATAGCAGTTATATTACTTGCCATTGTGCTATATTTTATATTGCGCCAAATCTCGCGCCCAATTGAAAAATTGGCAATTGCTGCAAAGGAAATAGAAAGCGGAAACTATGACACAGTGAGTGACATAAAGAGCAAAGACGAGGTAGGGCAACTTGCGGCAGCATTTAACCAAATGGCAAAAAGTGTGCATGAAAACATACAAAACCTTGAGGTTACGGCAAAAGAAAAGCAAGTGCTTTTTGACACACTAGCCCACGAGATACGCACACCTCTTACAGCTGTTGCGGGCTACGCGCAATATTTACAACATGCAAACGTGAGCAAGGAAGACGAGTATGAGAGCTTACAATACATAATAGATGAATCAAACAGGCTTAGTGCGATGTGCTCACGTATTTTACAAATGGCGGCACTGCGTGGTGAAAAGGCTCGCATTGAAGATGTTAACATGCGTGAGGTGTTCAAAGCAACACAAAAAACAATGCGCCCAAAAGCACTTTTAAACAAAGTAGAGCTAAAATTTTACTGTGAGGGAAACTGCGTGCTACAAGGCGAGAAAGTGCTTATTGAAAGCCTTGTTTTAAACCTTGTAACTAATGCCATAAATGCTTGTAAAAATGGTGATAAAACATATGTTTCAGCAGTAGGTCACGGTGACAAGGTGTGTTTATCTGTGAAAGACACAGGCTGTGGTATGAGCGAGGAAGTAATTGCACGTGTGGGAGAGTATTTTTATCGCCCTGACAAGGCACGAAGCAGAACTCAAGGCGGTGCCGGGCTTGGTGTTCCACTGTGCTATCAAATAGCACAAAGCCACGGCACACATATTATATATAAGTCAAAGGAAAACGAGGGCACGCTTGTAAGTATTGATTTTAAGGCGAGTAATGGCTTTGTTTAATTAAAAAGCAAAATGTTTTAATTAAAACAAACTTAACCGTACACATATAAAGTTTTACCCGCTTTTTTTAAAGCGGGTAAAGTAATTAAATTATTTGCCATTTAGCATGTAATCTATGGTGTCAACGGCACGGCCTGCTGTTTTGCTTACTTTTTTCACAGCTTTTTTAACTTGCTTTGGGTTTTGCTGTACCATGTAACTACCAACAGCACCTGCTGCCGCACCTAAAACTATACCCATTGCCGCAGGTATTACACTACTTGATTGACTCTTGTATCTCATTTTAATCCTCCGTAATTTTTTATTAAAACACACCTAACTTTATAAATTTAACTGTGTTTTCATGTTATAATAAATATAATTCTCTATTTTAACAAAAATATACATCTAAAAGGATATGATTTTTAAATGTCTCAAAAACGTGTGCTCTGCATACAAGATTTGTCTTGCATAGGCAGATGTAGTTTAACTGTAATATTACCATCACTTAGTGCAATGGGCTTGCAAGCATGTCCGCTACCTACTGCGTTGCTATCAAGCCACCCTCTTGGGTTCACAAACGTGGTACACCGCCAAAAAACTGCTTTTTGCAGTGATGTGCTTAACTCTTTTAGTACCCAAAATATTAAATTTGACGCTGTGCTAACAGGTTACTTTGGTGCACCAAACCAAGCACAAATGGCAGAAACCGCAATAAAGCAAAACGAAAACGCACTTATTGTAGTTGACCCCGTTATGGCTGACCACGGCAAACTATACAAACGCAGCACGAAAAATTTGTGCAATTCAATAATTAATTTGTGTAACTACGCAGATATTATTACCCCAAATGTAACAGAAAGTGCAGTTTTACTGGGCCTTACCCCAAGCGATGATCCCTTTAGCGAAAAAGAGCTTGAGGTACGCTTAAATTTGCTTGCACAAAAGTTTAAAAGTGCAAAGCATATAATCATAACTGGTACTAAATTAAAAAACGGCAATTCTTGCAATGCTGTTATATCAAAAAAAGAAAATAGTTTGACTCTGCAATTTTTACTATACGATGCAATCACACAAAGCTACCCCGGCACAGGAGATTTATTTGCATCAATTGTTACAGGCTCTATGCTGAAAACAGGCAATATTGAAAGCAGTATTAAGCTTGCTGCAAATTTTATTTCAAATGCCGCAAAAATTACACTAGAGCAAAACGGTGAAGTAAAGCACGGTGTAAGGTTTGAGCAGCTTTTAAGCTCACTTATATTATAAATAACCCTTTATATCATGTACGGATTATTTATAATTTATTTTATGGCGATGCTACGCATATGCCAATTTATATTAGCTAACGCTAATATAAATAATCCTTAAATCCTGTACGGATTATTTATAATTTATTTTATGGCGGTGCTACGCACATGCCAATTTATATTAGCTAACACTAATATAAATAAACCTAACATGCACTTATTGTAGAGCTTTAGCTTACCTAAATAACTACACAGAGCACCATAATTGAGTAAAGACAAAAAACCAAGTGGCAAGCAAAGCTCGCCACTTGGTTTTCTTGTTTTTTTAATTTAATTTTCCTATTTTTTGCCACTGCTGAGGTAAACACGTACAAGTGCTCTGCTTAGCCTTGCTTTGGCGCGCTCTATCTCTTTTGAATCGCGTGCCGCGTCAAGTGCTTTTTGTGCTGCTACTTGCGCTTCTAATGCGCGCTCGTTGTCAATGTCTTCCTCCCACTCAAAAGTGGTGGCAACAAGGCGCGTTACATTGTCCATTATGCTTAGCATTCCGCCACTGCAAGCGGCTCTGCGCACTTTTCCGTCTGCCGTAACACGTACAATACCTGTGGAAAGTGCAGTAAAATACTTGGAGTGATTAGCCATAATGCACACATCACCGTCAATTGCTCTTGCTATAACACGCTCGGCGTCGCCGTTAAAAAACTCGCCGTCGGGCGTTGCAATACGTAAATTAAATGTATTAATATTGCTCACCGCCCTTATGTGTTTTTAGCTTTTTCAATAACGTCTTCTATTGTGCCTGCATATAAAAATGCTGATTCGGGCAGCTCGTCGTGTTTGCCCTCTAAAATTTCTTTAAAGCCACGGATTGTCTCTTTAACAGGCACATATTTGCCTTCCATTCCTGTAAATTGCTCCGCAACGCTGAACGGTTGTGACAAAAAACGCTGAATTTTACGCGCTCTTGCAACTGTTAGCTTGTCTTCTTCGCTAAGCTCGTCCATACCCATAATTGCAATTATGTCTTGCAATTCTTTATGTCTTTGCAAAACTTGCTGTACGTTTCTTGCAACCTCGTAGTGCTCCTGTCCAACAATGTCCGGTGCAAGTATGCGCGAAGTTGAGTCAAGCGGGTCAACAGCCGGGTAAATACCAAGCGAGGAAATCTCACGCGACAAAACAGTTTTTGCATCAAGGTGAGCAAATGTTGTTGCCGGTGCAGGGTCAGTAAGGTCATCGGCAGGCACATAAACTGCTTGAACCGATGTTATTGAACCGTTTTTAGTTGATGTAATACGCTCTTGCAATGCGCCCATCTCTGTTGCAAGTGTGGGCTGATAACCAACGGCTGAAGGCATACGCCCAAGTAGCGCACTAACCTCTGAGCCTGCTTGTGTAAAGCGGAAGATGTTATCAATAAACAAAAGCACGTCTTGGTTTTCTCTGTCGCGGAAGTACTCCGCCATTGTAAGCCCCGATAATGCAACGCGCATACGTGCTCCCGGTGGCTCGTTCATTTGTCCGAAAACAAGTGCTGTTTTGTCAATAACACCGCTTTCTTTCATCTCGTTATAAAGGTCGTTGCCCTCACGTGTGCGCTCTCCAACACCTGTGAAAACGGAAAGGCCGCCGTGCTGTTTTGCAACGTTGTTAATTAGCTCTTGAATAAGAACTGTTTTGCCAACACCTGCACCGCCAAACAAACCAATTTTACCGCCCTTAGCATAAGGTGCTATAAGGTCAACAACTTTAATACCCGTCTCAAGTATCTCTGTTGTGCTGCTTTGCTCGTCGTATGTAGGTGGTGTTCTGTGTATTGGCCAGCGCTCTTCTGCCTTTGGTGGGTCTTGGTTGTCTACGGGGTCTCCCAGTAAGTTGAATATGCGCCCAAGGCATGTCTCGCCAACCGGCACCGAAATAGGTGCGCCTGTATCTGTTGCAGTAGCGCCACGTACAAGCCCGTCTGTGCCACTCATGGCAATGCAGCGCACAACGTTATCGCCTATGTGCTGTGCCACTTCAAGTGTAATTGTGCTGTCGCCGTTTTTAACGGTTAGCGCATTTAAAAGCTGTGGCAATTCGCCGTTTGTGAACTGCACGTCCAGAACAGGACCTATAATTTGTGTTACTACGCCTGTATTTTGCTGAATCATAGCTTTACATTCTCCATTCTAATCTTGTTTGGCGCTATGGCTTTTATGCCTCTGCGCCCGCCACGATTTCCGTAATTTCTTGGGTTATACTGCTTTGTCTTGCCCTGTTGTATTGCAGTGACAATTTATCTATCATCTCTTTTGCGTTGTTGCTTGCGGCATCCATAGCTGTTCTACGTGCGCCAAACTCACTTGCGCTACTCTCTGCAAGTGCGCCGTATAACAGCCCACCCACATATTGCGGCACAATTGCATTGTAAACGCTCTCACAGCTTGGCTCGTACATTATTAGTGCCTCTGCCTTGTTTTTTGCGCTCTCACGCATAAAATTAATTGGCAAAACTTTTAGTACCGCCGGCTCTTGCGTTAATATTGAAACAAAATTTGTGTAGCCGATAAATATATCGTCTATCTCACCTTTTATATACATTTTGCAAAGCATCTTGCCAATTGTAAAACAATCGCCAAGGCTAACATCTTGTGCAATTGCAAATTCTTCGGTAACAAGCTCATAATCTCTGCGTTTGCAGTACTCAACAGCTCTTTTACCAATAGGTAAAATACAAATGTTTTTGTTTTCGCTGTGCGCCGCAACCGTTTTGAAAATGTTAGAGTTATAACCGCCGGCAAGCCCTCTGTCGCCTGCTATCATAATGTAGCAAGTTTTTTTAATCTCGCGCTTTGTAACATACGGCGACGAAAAATCAGTGTTGCTGTACGCAATATTGCTCAAGGTTTCGTGCAATTCTGTAAAATAAGGGCGTGCGTTTTCTGCCTTTTCTTTTGCTCTTCTAAGCTTTGAAGAGGCAACAAGCTCCATAGCTTTTGTAATTTGCATTGTGCTCTCTACGCTTTTTATGCGTATTTTAATATCCTTCATGGATGATGCGGCCATGTTTTGCTACCCCTTTCATTAGTGAGATTGCAAAAAGTGTGCCGTAAAATCGCTTAGCACCTTTTTAAGAGCCTCTGTCGTTTCGTTTGACAAATCGCCCGTTGTTTTAATTGGGTTAAGAATTGTTTCGCTGTGCAAGTTGTCAAGTTCCTCGTACAGTTCTGCCTCAAATTCTCTAATTTGCTCTACGGGCACTGTTGCAAGGTAGTCGTTAACAACTGCGTATAGTATGCAAACTTGTTTTTCCACGGGCACGGGTGCGTTGCGGTCTTGTTTCAAAATTTCCACCACGCGCTCGCCCTGTGCAAGCCTGCGTTTTGTATCTGCGTCAAGGTCAGAGCCAAACTGTGCAAAGCTTTGAAGTTCTCTGTATTGAGAGTAAATAAGCTTTAGCGAGCCCGCAACCTTTTTCATAGCTTTAATTTGCGCGTTACCGCCAACACGAGAAACAGAAATACCGGGGTTAACCGCAGGGCGAATACCCGAGTAGAAAAGCTCTGTCTCAAGGAAAATTTGCCCGTCTGTAATAGAGATAACGTTTGTTGGGATATACGCTGAAACGTCACCTGCTTGTGTCTCAATAATAGGTAGTGCTGTAAGGCTACCGCCACCGTATTCAGGTGCAAGACGTGCCGCACGCTCAAGTAAGCGGCTGTGCAAGTAGAAAACGTCACCGGGGTACGCCTCACGTCCCGGTGGGCGGCGAATTAGAAGTGAAAGTGCACGGTATGCAACGGCGTGTTTTGACAAATCGTCATAAATAATTAAAACGTCTTTGCCCTTGTCCATAAAATACTCGCCCATTGCACAGCCCGAGTACGGTGCTATGTACTGCATTGGTGCAAGCTCTGATGCCGAGGCACTTACAACAATAGTGTAGTCCATTGCGCCGTTGACTGTTAACATTTCAACAAGTTGTGCAACTGTTGATTGCTTTTGCCCGATTGCAACGTAAATACAAATAACATCTTTGCCTTTTTGGTTAATTATAGTGTCTGTTGCAACAACAGTTTTACCTGTTTGTCTGTCGCCTATAATAAGCTCACGTTGACCCCTACCAATAGGTATCATGCTGTCAATAGCTTTAATACCTGTTTGTAGCGGTACGCTAACGCTTTTGCGCTCTATAATGCCTGCGGCAGTTGTCTCAATTGGGCGCATTTGTGTTTTGTCAATCTCTGCCTTGCCGTCAATAGGCTGGCCAAGTGCATTAACAACGCGCCCTACCATCTCGTCGCCCACGGGCACACTAACAACTTTACCTGTACGTTTTACCGTGTCGCCCTCTTTTAGGCCGGAGTCACTACCGAGAATAACTATTGCCACGCTGTTTTCCTCTAGGTTAAGCGCCATGCCGTACTCGCCGTTTTCAAATTCAACAAGCTCGTTGGACATGCACTTATCAAGACCGTATGCGCGTGCAATACCGTCACCTACCATAATGACGGTGCCTGTCTCTGCTGTTTCTATTTGTGTCTCGTAATTTTTAATTTGAGATTTAATAATTTTGCTTATATCTTCGGGTTTTAACTGCATCGTCTCACCAACTTTCTGTGAGTTGTTTTTGCTGTGTCACTCAATATTTTAGAGCTTTTCACTACATGTCACAACATAAAATTTACTCTTTAAATGTGTATTATTGGGTGTTTTGGCACAATTTGTATATTTACTTTTATGGCAACCTTGCCTTAAAAACAATTGATTAAAATGCCAAAATTAGCTTGAAATTAACGTGCCCACTTGCTCTAAGCGCTTAATTGCAGAGCCGTCAATTTCTTTGTCTGCATAAATTAGTTTAATGCCACCTATGAGCGTTTCGTCCGTTTGCAAAGTAAGCTCGGGTGTTTTGCCCGTAATTGTTTTTAGCTTTTCGCTAAGTGCTTTTTGCTGCTCTTTTGTAAGCGCAACAGCACTTATTGCCGTAACGGGCATTATGCCTTTGTCATCATAAAGCAATGATGTGTAAACCTTTTTACAATCGGGCAAAATGTTCAGCGCCGATTTTTCACACAAAATTTTGCAAAAATTCAAAGTGTGCGCCTGCACGCTCTCTTTAAACGCCTTGTCTATAAGGCTAAGGCGCTCTTGCTTTTCTAGCGAGGGGTTTTGAAGTAAACGCATATACTCTTTATTCTCTTCAAAAAGTGCGCAGATTAGCTTTAAATCTTCAAAAATTTTATCTTGCAAACTCTCGTCTTTTGCAAGTGCGTAAAGTGCGCCGCCGTATTCGCTCGCACCTATGGACATCATGATGCGTCACCAACATTGCCGATAAAATCGTCAATCATTTTCTTGTGAGTGTCTGCATCAATTTCTTTTTCAACTACTTTTTGAGCAATGTCAAGCGCAATAACAGCAATGTCGCCTTTGAGCTCTGCTGCTGCTTTGCGTTTTTCGCTCTCAATTTCTTCTTGTGCTTTGGCTTTTAGTGCCGCCGCCTCACCTCGAGTTGTTTGTAGCAATTCCTCACTGCGAGCATTAGCCCTTGCAGTGGCTGTTTTTACAATTTCTGCCGCCTCTTCTTTTGCGTTTTCAAGGCGCTCTGAATACTCAATTTTCATTGAGTTTGCCTCTTGGGCCATATTTTTTGCATTTGCGTACTCGTCGTCAATTTGTTTGCGCCTTTTTTCAAGCACTTCTTGCACGGGTTTGAAAAGAAACTTTTTCAAGCCAAGTGTAAGTATTAACAAGTTAACAAGTGTAAACAAAGCAGTCCATGGCATAAAGGTAACCAGTGATTGGACGTTGTTATCCATTTTAATCCCCCTTGTTTGGGCTGTAATTTAGTAATTTTATTTATGTATTATCCTAGCATACCTGTGAACATGCCCGGTGCTACGAATAATAAAAGTAAGCCCGTAACAAAGCCATAAATACCTGTTGTTTCTGCGATAGCACAACCTAGTAGCATTGTTGATGTAACGTCGCCTTTTGCCTCTGGTTGGCGGCCGATAGCCTCACAAGCTTTACCAACTGCGTAACCTTCACCGATACCGGGGCCGATACCTGCCATAAGTGCTAAACCTGCGCCAACTGCGCAACCTGCTAAAACTATTGCGTTTTCCATAAAATAATCCTCCCAAAAATTATTAATTAAATTATTATATTTTACACGCTTTTGCGTGGTTTTAAAAAACCGCATTAAACTTGCGTGCAATAAACGAACTTTTTTTCTGCCGAGAATTAAATACTATTCCTCTGCGGCATTTGCAATATACAGCGTTGTAAGCATACAGAAAATAAACGCCTGCATAAAACTTGAGAAAAGGTCAAAATAAAGGCTAAGCACAGCCGGTATACCAATTTGGAAAACAGGTATACTGCCCAAAACCTCACCCACAGCGCCGGGTATCCAACCTAGCAAAAGTGCAGACAGCGTGGCAAGTGCCGCGTATACAAGCGCTGTAATAACGCTACCCGATACTATATTACCAAAGTGACGAAAGCCCATAGAAACAGGCGTTGACAGCTCTGACAAGATATTAAATGGGGTTAAAACGGCAATTGGTTTTGTAAAGCCCAGCATGTAGCCGCCAATACCGCTTGTGCGCAATTTTGTGTAAGTAATTAGCACAAACACAAGAATAGCCCATGTTAAGGTAGTAGTTAAGTCGCTTGTTGGTGGGTAAAGCGTAACAAGGCTCAATAGGCTTGATATGAGCGAGGCACTGAACAAAGCCGCCACAAACGGTGTGTAGTGCGCAAATTTATCGCCCATGTTGCCGTGCACAAAGTTCTTTGCCGTTTCCACAAGAAACTCTGCTACCACCTGGCGTTTTGTAGTGGGTTTAACTTGCAAATTGCGCGTTAGCCAATAGCATAGCGCTAAAATTAAAACCATTACAAGCGTGCTGTTTACCATAGTCTCGGTAATAGGTATGCCGCCAAGCACCGGAATTGTATAATAAATCTCTGCTCCGGTAATGTTTACATTCATTAGTTTTAATCACCCTCCTGTACATTATTTTCTTGTTTTGTATCTTGCGGTTTTTCGGGCTTATACACCCCGAAAGCCTGCATAAGTGCAATTGTAATGCGTGGGAAAAACACAGGTAAAATTAGGCTTGCCCACATAAAGTAACCCGAGGCAACACCTATTGCCAAAATAACTATTATGGCAAACATTCTAAGGCTGTAACTAAACTGCAATTTCATCTTGCCGCGTTTTTCGTTGCTTGCATCGTTCGCAATCATTTGCACCGTAATGCCGAGTAAAAAAAAGTTGAGTATTGCTATAAAGCACCCAAGTAGTGTGCCGTAAAGCACGCTTGTGTCCCACATATTTATAACAAGAAACACAACGTTCATTAAAGCGCCAAGTACAATTGTGCCAAGCGCAATACGCAGTGTTTCAAGCAAAATAGCCTTTTGTATTTTCATTCAAGTTTACCTCTTAGTTCATCGGGCACTGTGCGCTCCTGTGACGTTTTGCTCTTTTTAGCGTTTTTGCTCATAACGTATTTTGTGAAAGAGTAAAACGACATTATGCCGCCACCAAGCCCCAAAATTATAAAAAGTGCATATGCCCACATGCCTAAAAAGCCATTAGTAACAAGGTAATTTGCAAGCAATAGCATTAAAACCATAGGTGTTGCAATGCTTATGCCTACCTGTGTTAAATATGTAAGCCCTTTCATTGCACCCATTAGGTCTTTATTTTTCATAAAAGTGCCCTCGTTTTGTATATTTTGGCATGTCTTAAAATAAAATAATTTTATGTTGCAAAAAAGCGCGTAAATTACGTAAAAAGTGCGTTAAAACGCAAATATACGCACTTTGCACAATAAAACCTGTTTGCAAAACGCACTTATTTTATGGCACCCTCTTAATATATTAATAATACTTTAATTAAGTATAACAAAAAAATTAACTTAGTACAATATTAAATGTTAAATTTTACAAACATTTTAAATAAATTTTTTACACAAATTAGTACAAATATACTAAAAATGTAGTGTAGGACTTGCTTTTAATGGGGTTATAACAATAAAACTATATTGCATTAATACTTTAGAAGACACATGGCTTGCCGCAAAAAACAGCACAATTTTGTAAATCAGACTGTCGAAAAAAACATGTACTTATAAAAATTGCACAAACAGGCAGTAATTAAGCTGTGTTACTGTCAGCACAAACTTTTAGTGCCGTATGTGCGCCCAAAACACCTAGCAATGCAGTTGTTACCGACATTAAAAGTGTGTATAGATTAAACGCACCACCCATTAAAAACAGTGTTTGGGGCAGCTCTATACAAGTGCACAGCAAAAATGCTGTTAGCCCACTGCACACAAGGTCGTTGCTAACTTTCGCACTTGGTTTTTTATACATAACACCAATTAATTTTGTGTAAAACACAAGCGCACTAAGCGCACTGCACACGCTTAAAATATTTGTTATTCTATGCACGCTTGCAGGGCTTTCTGCGTAGCGAAGTGTGCACAAAAAGCAAAACGACACAGCACCGAGAAACCCTATAACGCGCAAAGTGCTTTTTTTAAACTCAAGCTTTTTGTTTTTTACACCCACTGTACTGCAAAAAACGCCAAACAGGAAAAGGCTTACGGCAAACACGCTCCTTACTCCAAACGCAAACAGCAACATAAATGCACTGCTTTGAAAATGCCCAAAGTTTGTTGTGGGAAAATTCAGCTCATTTACAGCGTAAAGCATAGCAAAAATACTTGTTGCAACGGCAAAACTACCAAGTGCACACATTATTATGCTGTTTAAATTAAGTGCTTGTAAATCTTTTTTACTCTTAGCAATTTTTTGAAATATTACGTAAAAAGCAACAATAGCAACAGCTAAAACAGCATAACGCAACCACACGCTTGAAACAGTTACAAAATTTGTACCACTCTCACTAAGAAAAACAAGGTCAAGCGCGCGAAGTAGCCCCAAAACAGCACATGCAATAATACTTACAACACAAAGTTTGTGTCTCATACACGCTCCTCCGGCGAGATATACTGCGCACTGCCACCCATATATTTGTAAGCAGGGCGAATTATCCTGTTTGAGAACATTACCTCTTCCATTCTGTGTGCACACCAACCGGGTATTCTGCTAACAGCAAAAAGCGGTGTGTGCAACTCCTCGTTAAGCCCAAGCATTTTGTAAATTAGCCCACTGTATAAGTCTACATTTGCGCAAACACTCTTGCCATTCTTTGCACCACTCACTGCAACAGGCCCCATGCGCTCTACACCGCGCAGTAAGTTAAATTGTCTTTCAAATCCCTTTTGTACTGCAAGTGGCTGTGCATGTTTACGCAATATTGTTGCACGTGGGTCGCTCTTTGTGTAAACTGCATGCCCCATGCCGTAAATTAGGCCGCTCTTGTCGCCTGTTTGTTTTTGCAGTGTTCTTGTTAAGTAATCAAGTATTTCGTTGTCATCGTTCTCATCTTTTATTGTCGCATCCATGTCGTTTAACATCTGCATAACCTTGTGGTTTGCTCCGCCGTGCTTTGGCCCTTTCAAACTACCTATTGCCGCACTTATTGTGCTGTATGTATCAGTACCCGAGGACGACAGCACCCTACATGTAAATGTGGAGTTGTTGCCGCCGCCATGGTCTGCGTGGAGAACAAGGCACAAGTCAAGCAGTTTTGCCTCTTCTTTTGTAAACTGCTGGTCTTGCCTATATGTGCTCAAAATGTGCTCTGCCGTGCTTTGCCCTTGTTGAGGCAAATGCAGGTACATACTGCGCCTGTCATATACGCGCTTTTTAACTTGGTATGCACTTACCATAATGCTGGGCAAACCTGCAATTAGGTTTATGCTTTGGCGCAATATATTTTCAAGCGTTTGCTCGTCTGCTTTGTCATCGTATGAATAAAGTGCAAGCACACTGCGCGCAAGCTTATTCATTATGTTTGGCGACGGCGCTTTCATTATCATGTCTTCAGCAAAATTCAGCGGCAATTCGCGCCTTTCATCAAGTATTTCCTTAAAGTTTATCATCTGCTCTTTAGTTGGCAAATCTCCAAAAAGTAGTAGCCATATTACTTCTTCAAACACAAACCTATCTTCCTTATACGCCGCCTCAACTATGTCGGCAACGTCAATTCCCCTATAAATAAGTTTACCGTCTGTTGGTGTGCGCGCACCGTCTACCATTTCGTAACCTACCACGTCACACACGTTTGTTAGCCCTGCAAGCACACCTGTGCCGTCTGGGTTGCGAAGGCCCCTTTTTACACCAAGTTTTTCACAAGTTCTTGTGTCTATATGGTTATTTTTTAAATACTCCTCGCATAAACTTGCGATAGAGCCTGTCTTATCCCAAACATCGTTTCTGCTATTCATAATATAATTACCCCCCAATTTTTGCGCTGTTCATCGTTCTACTTTCCTCTTACTTAAGTTCTATTTTACAATATAAAAGAAAAAAAAACAAGGACGGGATAAAAATGAAAAAATCTATAGCTATTCTACTAATGTTTGCCACTTTAATTTTTTTGCTACCATTTTCGGGATTGCTGTTTTCCGGCTTTATGCAAACAGCGCAAGTTGCACCATTTTCCACAAATTCAAGCAGCCAAAACAACACACAAACACAAACACAAACACAGGGCGGTGAAACACAGCAGAGCATAAATGAGTTGCCACAGCCACAACAAATAATTGAAAACACACCCACAGTGTTTAAAATATACAACGAAAGCACAGGACAAGTGGACAGCGTAAGCGCACGCGACTATACAATAGGCGCAGTTGCCGCAGAAATGCCCATGAGCTACCCCGATGAAGCACTAAAGGCACAGGCGGTGGCATCGCTTACATATGCAGTGGCGCTAAAACAAAGCTTGCCGGAGGGAGACGCAAGCATAGGTGGAGCACATTTTGCGGCTAACCCGTCACAGAGGGTTGGCTATATGAACGACGAGGCAATGCAGAGCTTTTGGGGCGAGGCGTACACGGCAAACAAACAGCGCATTGAGGCACTTGTAGACAGCCTTGACAACAAGATTATTACGTACGAAAGCGCACCTATTCACGCGTGTTACCACGCTATAAGTGCCGGCAAAACGCAGGCAAGCGCCAATGTTTGGGGCGAAGAATTGCCCTACCTAATAAGCGTAGACTCTCCATTTGACATAACAAGCCCTGATTATAATGCCAGCATACGTTTTTCTGTGTCTGACATGCAAGACGCACTGGCTGCGCAAGCTATAACGGCAGAGGGCGAACCAAGCGAGTGGTTTGGTGCAGTTGTTACAGATGAGGCAGGCTATGTGCAGAGCATAAGTGTAAACGGCGTGCAGTACACAGGCACACAAATACGTGATGCGCTAGCCCTTAGAAGCCCTGCTTTTAATATTGCATACACAGACAGTTTTGTGTTTGAAATTACAACACAAGGTTATGGGCACGGCGTTGGTATGAGCCAATTTGGCGCAAACTGCATGGCACTTACAGGCAACACGCACGAGCAAATTTTGCAACATTATTTTCCAAACACGCAGTTTGGGTTTGTTTAATTTAGTATAGATTAGCGGTTAATTTTAGTGTGCAAATACAATTATTAATTACAAAAATATTTGCATACAAATTTGACTAAGTTTATTCATTTATTACAAAACAATTAATTTGCACCTAAAACCGTTGACTATTATATATATACATTGTATAATAGCGAACACAGATTTTTGTATCAATTAATGAAAAATATGTAATAACTACCAATATTACGCAGATAATATTAATGATAGCACAAAAATTTTGTTATAAATTTTCTTATTTTATGCAGGCTATTCATTTTGAATATTTGTATAAAAATTGCTTTAAAGGAGGCAAATTAATATGAAAAAGTTATTGACATTAATGTTAGCATTAATAATGATGTTAACGCTTGTGGCATGTGGCAGTGGAGAGCCCGAGCCCGCAAACGAAGCACCAAATACAACAGAAATGGGCCCCGATGGCAACCAACCTGTGGCAGAGTTGCCCGAAGAGGCACACGTTACAAACGATGAGGAGTATTACAGCCAAGATGTAACCATCACTAACAGCACAGGGTTTGAGATTTTTGAGCTCTATATTACACCGTCCACACAAGAGGAATTTGGCGAGGACCTTTTAGGTGAGAGCACTTTCCCGACAGGCACTGCACTTGAGTTTACAACAGATGCAGTTGGCACAGCCGATGCAACATGGGACATAAGAGCGGTAGACGGTGAAGGAACAGCTGTAGACTTTATGGGAGCAAACTTCTCGGTATCTACAACACTTGACATAACCATGGGCGAAGATGGCGCTACACCGACAATTTCTTTAGGTTAAAGTTTTAGGCACTGTTAACAAAACCGCCTTTACAAATACTTTGCAAAAACTAGAGCAAAATTTTGTCAGCTTAAACAAAAAGCGCAAGCACTACTGTTTGTATTAATGAGCATTTTTGTGACATATGACGGAAATTTTGCCGACGCTCTTTGCGAAGGAGACTTTTGGGGCAGTTCCATTAGGTGCACCCCATAAATTTACAATTATTATTAGTTTAATAAAAACGCCCCTGCACAACAAAAATGTTGTGCAGGGGCCTTTTGTTTAATGTCTGAAGTATAAGTCAAACAAAGCAGCGAATCGAAAAGCTTTTTAAGACAAAATGTTGCGTTTTTTTGAAAACACATTAGCCAAGCCGATGCAATACGTACCTGAATTTTCAAAAATTTTCAGCAAAACTTTTAACCTTCGTAATAATAACGAACAACTATAACTTTTTTATTTTGCCAATTTTTAATTATTTCATGTTCATATTAAATTTTACAAAAAACTTGAAAGTTCCTGTTTATACGCTGTCTCTGCATCTTCCAGCCTTTGCGCAAGCGCAATTGCACCTACATTCGCGCTGTTTCTGTCCACCTGTGCCAGTGCTCCGCGCATGTCTTTTATGCCCATTTCACTGCCCTCTATAAGCATTTTTGCCATATTTTGCGGTGTAGCATCGCCCATTGTCTTCATTCGGATGCTCATTTGTGCACCCATTTTAGCCATGGGGTTTTGCTCTTTTGCATGTTTACCCTCAACGGCAAGCATTGCGTGCGCTCTACGCGACAAATCATCATACGTGAACATCTGCTTTTGCAAATGGTGCAGCATTGTTATATCTTTTGTTATCTCCATAAGTTGCCTTGTGGTGTTTTTGCCCATCTCTGCATTTTTTGATATTTCATTTAACAAATTGACTGTTTTATCGTCCATTTTAAGCACTCCTATAAATTAAATATATTTTGTTTAATTTTATTATTGCCCAAAAATTTCACAATACACAATTATATTTATAAGAATTTTAATGGCTTTACTACTAACTTTTCAAATCTGTTAATAAGTGCCATAAAGTATTAACTAATAGCTTTTAGCTTTTACGTCACAGTTTTAAAAAAGAATAGTGTTTCGTCATTATAACCGGCAATCAAAAGTTTTGCTAATTTTTATTAAAAAATTTCAGATTGCATCGGCTTGGCTAAGGCGTTTTCCGCAGAAAACGTAACCTTTTACCTTAAATAACCACTTAATCTATACAAGAAAAGGCTCGAACATATGCAAATCTTGTATGCGCACCGTGCCTGTTATTAGCACACCGTTTTCCTCATATTTTTCTTCTTGCACACTGCCATGCTCGCGCATTACATTTGCAAGCGACAGTTTGTCATATGGTAAAAGTGCATGCACACTGCGCAGCCTTGCGCTTAAAATGTCGTCAATTTTTAAAAGCAGTTTTTCAATGCCCTCACCTGTTTTGGCACTTATTGCTACCGCAGAGGTGTCAAACAACATTACACCCTGCGCTTTGTCTATTTTGTTATATACTGTAATGTATGGTATTGCATCGCATTTCAGCTCCTCAAGCACTCGGCTTGTTATGCTAAGCTGTGTGTCACTCTCGCTGTCAGAGGCATCGCACACTTTTAAGATAACATCTGCATATGCAGATTCTTCAAGCGTGCTCTTAAACGCATTTACAAGGCTGTGAGGTAGCCTACTAACAAACCCTACCGTGTCAATGGCAATAACGTCAAGCCCACTTGGTAGGCGCATACTTCTTGCTGTGGCATCAAGCGTTGCAAAGAGCATATCTGCTTGTAATACGCTTGCATCACAAATTTTGTTTAGCAAACTGCTTTTGCCAACGTTTGTGTAGCCCACCACCGCTATAACCGGCACACCGTTTTTCTTTCGTGCCCTCCGTGTCTGCTCTCGGCGGTGCTCCATCTCTTTAAGCTTTCTTTTCAAAGCGTCAATTCTTCTACGAATGTGCCTCCTGTCGTACTCAAGCTTGCTCTCACCGGCACCACGGCGCGCACCACCGCCACCGCCACCGCCGCCGCCTTGGCGAGACAAACTATCG
Organism: uncultured Bacteroides sp.; assembly: GCA_964371675.1. GTDB lineage: Bacteria > Bacillota > Clostridia > Oscillospirales > Ruminococcaceae > Ruthenibacterium. The sequence continues at coordinate 44,869 of CAYJNL010000012.1, forward strand.
CCCAGCCCTGACAGGCGTGGTAAACGATATTGCAATGTTGCAAGCTCTGTTTGCAGTTTGCCCTCTCCCGTTATTGCACGGCGCGCAAATATCTCCAGTATAAGCATTGTCCTGTCTATTACAGGTATTTCCAGTATCTCCTCAAGGTTGCGTATTTGTGTGCCCGAGAGTTCATCGTCAAAAATTGCAAGTTGTGCGCCCAAATTACTGCACAAAAGGCGCCCCTCTTGCAGTTTGCCCTCGCCCAAATACGTTGCTGTATCGGGGCTTGTTTTACTCTGCACAATTTGCACTACAACGCTCATGCCGCAGGCATCCGCAAGAGCTGTCAGCTCCTCAAGGCTCTTGTCAATATCGTGTTTTTTGCAGTCTGCCGCAAAAAGTGCAACGTTTGTGGTGTCGCTGCTAAAGCTGTATTTTTCTCCGTTTTCGTCATTTATCTCTGTCACCTTATCAAAGTAAAGTGCATTTTTCTTCTCACTCATATTTTTCTCCTTGTGCCATGGTGATATCTCTATTTAATATCTGACATGAAACATCAAATATTTTTTGCAATTTTCTTATTAATATGTTAAAATAAAATATATTTGCATATTTATTATATACTTAATATAATGCAAATTGCAACATTTTAATTTTAACCCAAGGGAGATTTTAATAAATGGCTGACAAACAAAAAGTTTTTATAGATACTGCGGAAATTGCCGCTAAATTGAGAGTTCAACGCCGCGCACGGCAAATAATAGGCGCTATTGTGTGTATTTTAACGCTTACCGGTATTTTTACTGTAGTTTCGGGTGGTGTTTCTGTTGTGCGCAATGCTTTTGATATTTCAGACGAAATACCGATGTTTGAAGAGCGCATTAAGTACCTTGTTGCGCTTGACACCTTGCCGTTTGACAGCTTACTTGATGCCCCTACAGACACGCTTTTGTACGCCGCAATGATTCAAGCAATTGACACAAATGAAACAGATAATTATGAGACAGATGCAAACGGGCAAATGTACTTGCCTGTTGCTGATATTAGTGCCGCTGTTGAAGACCTTTATGGTCCTGATGAAAAATTCAACTATATAACGTTTACAAGCGGGCAGTGGGAATTTGAATACGTGCCTGAAAAAGAGGCGTATTTAATGCCACTTACAAGCCCACCTACAGATTATGCACCTGTTGCGGAGGCTATTGTGCGTGAGGGTAGCGGCAGGCGCCTCACAGTTGGGTACGACTCCCCGTATGACTCTGTTATTGAGCCCGTTAAGTATCTTGATTTTATTTTTGAGCGCCACGACGACGGAAATTACTATTTAACCGCAATAGTTACAAGCGCACTAAGAGCACAAGCACAAGAAGATGTGCAAGCTGAGGCAGAGGCAGACTCTATGGCAGATGCTCAAACTTTACCTGAAAACAACGAAGAACTGCTTGAAAACGTAGGTGACGGAGCTATGACACAGGCTGAAAGTGCAGCACAAAATGCAGATACAGCAAGCGTGGCAGCAGAAAGCACACAAAACAGTGAGTCTACTCCAACGTCTGAAAGCGAAGCAGAAAGCACACAAAACAGTGACAGTGCAGATTCAAGCAGCACAGAGCAAGAAGACACAGCTCAGTAATGTGGTGGGTTATGCTATATTATTAAAATTGCGTAAAATTAATTTTTACAAAAAAATGTAGGGGTGATGAGCGGTCGTCCAAAAGGGTTTTTGTAAAACTAATTTTACCACATAAAAAAGGGGCGCCCCTGTGTTAGCGCCCGAAACCTTGGATTTACCATTGATTTCGGGCTACCACACAGAGGGCGTCCCTACTATTTTTGTGTATTATTGCATTAATTTTGTCACAATACTCTTTTAAACTTATTAAATTTATTACGGTGTTGGCGCTACCGACGATGAGCTTGACGATGGCGGTGCTACTGATGAACTCGATGATGGTGCAGATGCACTGCTACCTATTGTCAGCGTTATAACAGTGCCTTGCGGTGCGGTAGTGTTCACTGCAACAGATTGCGCTGTAATTACGCCTGCACTGCCCACATTGTTAGGGTCATCATACAAAATTGTAAACTGTGTCTCATATATACTGCCAACAATTTCCGCCTTTGTCTTGTCAACAAAATTCGGCACTGTAAAGGTAGATTTTGCTTTTGTGTAGTAAGTTAACGTTATGTTGCTACCTTGCTCCAGCTCTGTACCTTGCGCTATATTTTGTGCGGCTATTTCGCCAACAACTCTACCCTCGCCACTTGCCTCTACAAATATTGGCACCAGTTGTAATTGCGCACACATGTCAATTGCTTTTTCTCGCGTTATAACATCAATATCTGCTGTACCTTGTGGAGACACAAAATTTGGCATATAAACAATGCCACCGTTTGACACAACAAGATTTATTGTATCTGTAACAGCTATGGTGTAGTCTATTTTGTCTTGTGAGAGAACTGTGCCTGCCACTTTGTCAGACGAGGTATATGTGGTGCTAACCTTTATAGATGCACCTTGTTCATTTAGCGGTGTAACCCAGTTACGCACGTCCACCTCTGTTTTGCCTACGAAAGACTGCACTACAACCTTGTCTCCAAGTGAGTACACAAGCTCAATAACTTGCTCGTCATCATAGTGTGAGCCTGCCGCTATTGATTGCGATACAAGCATACCCTCTTCATAGCCCATAACATATTTTTCTGTAATGTAAACTGTTACACCAATTTGTGTTGCCTTTATTGTTGCCTCATCTTTGTCGTACTGCGCAAAGTTAGGCACTATAATGTCCTTACCTTTAGACACATATATCTTAATAGTGTCGCCCGAATGCACAATTTCGTCTGCTTTTATGCTCTGACGTATAATACTGCCCTTTACAACAGTGTCGCTAAATTCTTCTATAAGCTCAATTGTAATTTTATTCTCTGCGCCAAAATTATTAACCTCTTGCAAACTCATTGTCAAGAAATTAGGCACTTTAACATCTTCACCCTCGCCTGCGCCTTTTGAGAAAACTACGTAAAATGGCGTGTCTCTGCGTATTTCATCGCTAAGCACGGTGTTGTCGTTAACGTAAAAGCGTATGGCTTGCCCCGACGGTATTGTCTCGCTTGCCTCCGTTGTTATGCGCACCGTTTTCATGTGGTTTTCCTCTGCCCATGTTTCAACTTCGTTCATTGTCATGTTCATAATATCCGGCACGGGCACTGTTACTGTTAAGTCGGGCCCCAAAGATACAACAATTTTCACAAACTCGCCGTTTTCCAGTGTCTCGCCCTCTGCCGGGCTCTGAGATATTATCTGCCCCGCAGGTATTTCGTCACTGTATACTTCCTCTGTTTGAATAAGCACTTCGTTTTCGTTTGCCCAAAGGTTTACGTCGCTCTGGCTCCAACCCTCCATTGCAGGCAGTGCTGTGCCCCTTGTTAAAAATATAATAAGCACTACTATTAACACAAGCACAATTGCGCCTACTATTATATAAGGAAGAGGCAGCTTGTTTTGCCTGCGCCGTGTGGTGCTGTTTGACGCGTTTGAGGTGTTTGTGTTTTGCATTGTGTTTGCTACCGGTGCAAAACCGCTTTTTTGCTCAAAACTCATACTTGTTTGCGATATTGTGTTGAGAAAAGCATTGTTTGGAGAGCTTTCTTGTGGTTTATTTTGCATATTAGGTTGTGCACTGTTTTGACCACTCTCTTGCAGTGCACTGCGCGTGCTTTGCACATTTGGTTGTGTGCTGTTTTGCGCACTGCTTTGGTTGTTTGTTTGCGGTGCATTTTTCACACCAGCCTGTACACTGTTTTGCGTGCCATTAACCGCCGCATTTATGTTGTTTGCAATTTGGCTTTTTTGCGCATTGCTTTTAGCTGTGCTTTGCTGTGCATTTTGCTCCTGTGGCGCAGTGTTTTGCACACTGTTTTGTTGCACAGTGCCACTATTTGCAGGTTGTACCTGTGACGCAGATAATGGTCGCTGTGTATAGGGTGCAGTGCCTTGCACATTGGTTTGTTGCTGTGATGTTTGCCCCTGTGTATTATTATTGGCATTGGCATTTGTATTGTTTTGAGGGCTCGCACTGCCTTGTGACGCACTCTCGCCGTGCTGTGCTAATTGCTCCTCGCTTTTTTTCTTATAGTTATTTAAAAAATCGTTGCTCATTGTTAAAATAGCCTTTCGTTTAACAGGGTTTTGTTTTGGGGCGACAGTTTGCGTAAAAAATTAGTTTACGCAAACCCCACGGGCGCCCCTACATTTTGTAAATATTAATTTACTATAATTTAATTTGTAATATCGCGCTTTTTAAACACAACTGCACAAATTGCCGCAAATATTACGGTGTATACAATTAGCATTGCAATACCTAGCTCCACGCTAACATCCATACCCTTATTTAATAGCGCACTTACATATGAGTAGCTATCATCTGTTACAAAATAATCTTGTATAGAAAGGTACGGAATAGGTGTGAATGCAAGTATATTAATAGGTGCGCGTGAGGTTAAATAAAGCATTAATATTGACGAGCCAACCACCATTAGTGTTGGCAAAATTATTGCAACAGCTATGTTTCTAATAACAACAGACGTTGCAAAGCTAAATGTGTAAACAAACAAAACACTTGTTAATACACCTAGGAAACTGCCAAACAGCATAACAAAGAAATTAACATCTCCGCTTGCCGTGTAGTTCGGGTAGAAATAGTCTCCAAAGCCTTTCATAAAGCCTTGTGTTATGCCAACTACAAATAAAATTGCAGCATACAAAATACAGAGTAACAGCATACCTGCAAAGAATTTAGAGAACAATACTTTCAGCCTTGTTCGTGGTCTTATCATTAGCAGGCGCACCGTTCCGCTTTGGAACTCGCTTGCTATTACCCAGCCACCTATTAGTACGCCAAACATCATTATTATCATATTCATGCCAAAGGTTGAAAACAGTGCTGTTCTTGCGCCGTCTTCCACAAAGCGCATGTCGGGCTCGCCGCTGTCAAGGCTGTTTTGCGCCACAAGCAAGTTTGCCTGTGCTGTTTGTTTGTCTTTTTCTATGCTATCAAGGTACGCGGCATACGTGCCGTATTGCTCCATCATCCACGGGTTTGCATAAAAAGACTCTTCAGTCTCTTTATATCTATCTGCGTCGGCTATTCTGCGCTCATTGTCGCTCCTGCTTTTAAGCGCCTCATCTTGCCAGCTGCCATCATCGTAAATAATGTTGTGCTCCAGACGGTAGTCAAGCTCCGGTATATATGTGTCAATAATTGCCTCGTTTGATGACAAGAGGCTGTTAATCTCGCTTGAAATATTCTCTTCTTGTGACGGGTCTTCTATTATATCTTGCTCAAGTTGCTCTATACGTGCCTCGTTTTCGGCAATTTGCTCCTCATATTGCGCCCTTGTTATGTCAACAAATTTAGAAAAATCTGCGTTTACCATAAGCGCGTCAAAATCTTCAATCATACCTTCTAAACGCGTTGCCTCAAGTGCTTTTTCCTCTTCTGTCATGGCATTAATTTCTTCCATATTTACATTAACGTAAAGCCCGTTTTGTATTGCCATCTGCATTGCATCTATGTCTAAATCACTTACATTAAGCACCGCAAGTGTGGCAACATTTGCCGCCATATCGTAAGAAAGGCGCAGGCGATAGTCCATATCATCCACTACATACGGTATATATTTTTCATAAAAAGCTATTAGCTCGTCGCTAACGTCAAGTGCATATGTCAGCGCTGTGCCCGACAAATTCTGGTCAAAATAGCTTTGGTTGTCCACCAGATATTGAAGCTCCCAAACCATTTGGTTGTTGCTCTCGTACTCTGTGCCGCCTATTACAATGTTTTCGGAATAGCCGTAATAGTAATTATCATACTCTCTGTTCTCGAAAAAGTAACTTAAAATAGGTAACGCCACCGTATAAAACAAGAAGATAAGTGCGCCGAATATGAGTATAAATTTTGCACTCAGCATCTTTTTCATCTCTACTGCAATTTGTTTAAAAAAGTTCATTTAAGTATCACCTCTCATTAAGAAATTTGTGTTTTTGAGCCTGTTGTTATCGAAATAAAATCTTGCTCCAGCGAGCGCTGCTCTCTGTTAACTGCGTAAATATTAATTCCGTCAGCCACAAGCTGTGCAATAATGTTTGGTATTTCATCGTTTTTCATTACTATATTAACACCGTCGGGCAACATGTCGCAGTTTGCACCAAGTGCTTTAAACTTCTCGTGCACTTGTTTGTTGTTGTCTGTAACAAATGTGTACTGGTAAACCTCTGTGGTGTCTTCTTCGTTCATTTGTTTTGCGCCAATAATTGCACCGTTGTCAATTATATATATTCTGTCGCACATTAGCTCCATTTCGCTCAAAAGATGGCTTGATATAAACACGCCCGTGCCTGCGTTTTGTGCTAGATTTTTCAGCAAATCGCGCAGTTCTTTTATGCCAATTGGGTCAAGCCCGTTTGTTGGCTCGTCAAGCACAAGTAGCGGTGGCATGTGTAAAAGCGCCTGTGCAAGCCCCACCCTTTGGCGCATTCCAAGCGAGTATGTTTTAATTTTGCTGTCAATTCTGTCTTTCATTTTAACAAGCTCTATAACGCTGTCAATATTTTTAACTGCGTCTTTACCATAAAAGCCCGATAGGTACTTTAGGTTTTGTCTACCTGTTAAATTTTTGTACAAATCGGGGTTTTCAACAATACTGCCCACGTTTCGCATTGCGTTTTCAAAGTCTGTAACAACATCGTGCCCGCAAACACTTATGTTGCCGCTTGTTATTGAAAAAAGCCCCATTATCATTTTTATTGTGGTGGTTTTACCTGCGCCGTTTGGGCCTAAAAATCCCACAATTTCGCCACTGTTAACAGTTAGGCTAACGTTGTCAACAATAGTTTTTTTCTTAATCGTCTTTGATACATTGCTTATTTTTAAAATTTCCATTTGCGCACTCCAATCATTTTGCAAATATATGTGTATATGTTGTGTATTTTAGCGATAAAAAGCCATAACATGTGTAATAACTCATTTTCAATAATATACGTTTTAAGTATATTTGTCAATTAATTATCGCTTTTATTCACCTAATTTTCACTCTTTAACTTATTACTTATTAGTATGCACTATTTTTTAAAACAAATTACGCTATATCGTGGTAATATAATAAATAGTTGCAATTTTTTAATATTTTTAGTAATAATTATCATATTAGTGGTGACAATTATAAAAATATAATGTATAATATGTATATATATATACATATAAAGTAAAATAATTTTAGGAGATTACCTATATGGATCAAATTATAGTTGTTGACGATAGCAAGGTAAATCAAATAGCATTAAAAAATATTTTGAGCAGTGATTATGAAGTGCTTTGTGCCTCAAGTGGTATAGAGCTGTTTGACATGCTTGAAAAATTCGAGTCTAAACTTATTTTGCTTGACATTATTATGCCTGATCTTGATGGTTTTCAAGTAATTGAAAAGCTAAAGGCAAGTGAGCAATACAGCAAAATACCTGTAATTTTTATAACAGGCTTGCACGATACCTCTAGTGAAGAAAAAGGTTTCAGCCTTGGTGCTATTGACTATATAACAAAGCCGTTTAATGAAAAAATTGTACGTGCACGCGTGCATTCTTATGTGCAGTTATACGATTTTATAAGGCAAGCAGAGCAAATGGGCCAATATGACGGCTTAACAGGGCTCTACAACAAAAAAATGACAGAAAAGCAGATAAAAAGGCAGCTTTCATCACGCCCGTCTCTAAAGAGCGGCGCACTGATGATAATTGACGTAGACAATTTTAAGAGCATAAACGACACGTTCGGCCACCTTTACGGAGATGCCGTTTTAACTCAGCTTGGCAGTGGGCTGCGCAGTATATTCCAAAAGAGCGATATTCTTGGCAGAGTTGGCGGAGATGAATTTTTTGTATTTTTGCGCAACTACAACGAGCACTGTATTTTAGAGGAAAAAGCAAAAGAAGTTTGCAGTGAATTTAGAAAGTCTTTTGAGCAAAACGGCGAGATTGTGGACATTTCTGCAAGTGTGGGCATAGCAACTACCGAGAACTCTTTTGATTTTGAGGACATTTACAAATTTGCAGACAGTGCACTTTACATGACAAAGGCAAAAGGCAAAAACGGCTATACTTTCTACACAGGCGAGGAGGAGCAAGTTGTTTACAAGAGCTCGCGCACAGATATTGACAATGACAAAAAAGTGCACAATGATGCCAGCGAGAATATTAAAGAGTTTAAAGACAGCTTAAAAGAGTACGTTTTTAATCTTGTTGAGGGCACAAAAGTAGCTGAATATACAATACAATCAATAATGCACATGGTTATGGAGCAGTTTAATTTTGACGGTGCGTCCATAACAAAATTTGACTATGAAGAAGTTGGTGTAAAGTGCATTGCAGACTGGATAAGCTCTGAAAAAGATGTACCACCTGTGGTGCATGATATTACATTTAAAGAAGTTCTTGATATATACGATAAATTTGACAAAACAAATATTGCCATAATTAGGCATAATGAAAAGACACTACACGACGTGCGTAAATATAATAATGATTTATACAGGTTTGCTCTAAAAAACAAAAAAGCACTGCTGGGCTGCATAACCTTTGCAAAAGCACCCGATAAGCCGGACTTGCACCCACGCCTGTTAAACGATTTTGTAGACGTTTGCCAGCAACTGTCGTCTGTTGTGGTAAACCAATTTTTGATTGAGAACGCACTAAATGAAAAAAACAACTTTACATCAATACTAAACGGCATAGATGACCCTGTTTATGTTGCAAGCCCTGATTGCAAAAAGCCACTATTTATAAACGAAGCGGCGCAAAGCGCAGACATAAAATTGCACAATGTTGAGTGTGTTACAAAGACAAGAGAAGACGGCAAAAATAACGATTGCCCACTTTACAAAGCAATACAAAACGGTGGTTTTTACGAAAACAGCGAGGTTGTATGCAAGGAAATTGAGTGGACAAATAACATAAAGGCGTATGTTATAAGGCATAAAAATTTTAGTTAACATACAGCTTTTTGGCTTATAGTTTCATGTAAAGAGCTAATAATTAAAAGTATCACCTGCGGCAATATATTTTTATTTGGCAAATGTTACGTACATGAGCGTTAATATTTATCTGTAATAAATATTAATAAAATGCACAAAAAAGCGACAGATATAAAATCTGCCGCTTTTTTTATGTAATTTAATATTTAAAATTAAACAACAGGGCGTCCGTCCGGTGCAACCGAATCTTGGCACAAAACAATTAGTACCCAGATAGGACCTGCAATGGGGATTAAGCTAGCAAACATGAAGTACCATGGTTTGCCTGCATCTTGCAAACGGCGGATAAAAATGCCAAGACCGGGCAAAAATGCTGCAAGTGAGTATAAGCCAGGCAAGAAAGCCAAAGCATCGCCTGCAATACCAACAAGTATGCTAAGTACAATACCTACAATTACATTACCAAGTACAGCCATCCAGTAACCGCGTCTTGTTGTACGACATGAAAAGTTAACGTAGTTTTTCCACATTGCTACATATGGTTCAAAAAAGCTCATGATAAAATCTCCTCAAAAAATATTTATATAAACAACCCAAATACCCAGTATAGATTATTTATAACAATTTTAATGGCAAATATGCCATATTTTATTTATATGTGCCACTCTATGGTTTTATTAACAAAAGCTCCGCAACCACATAAAGCAAAACACCATACTTATTAAGTATACAACATTTTTTGACAATAGTCAACAATAAATTTGTACTCAATAGTTGTTTTGAGTTAATTACCTTTTAATTACAACAATTTAAAGCTTGCTTGCTACTAAAAGCTAGCCCTTACGTATACAAGAATTAATATGTTGATAATTAGTGCAATACAGTGGTATAATAAACTTGAACTTACAAAAAAACAGGCACTGCCCACACCCCATTATACTAATATTAGATTGGAGAACACCATGAAAAATATCTTTGTATCAAGCACTTTCAGAGACTTCCAGTTTGAGCGTGACATTCTACACCGAAAAGTATTGCCAAAGCTAAACAGTGTGGCTAACTTGTATGGTGATGTTGTGAGTTTTTGCGATTTGCGCTGGGGTGTAGACACAAGCGAGGCAACAAGCGAAAGCGAGATATCTAGCAAGGTGCTTGACGTGTGCCTTGAAGAAATAGACAGAAGCCACCCATACATGCTAATTTTTCTTGGCGAGCGCTACGGTTTTGCGCCTGGTAAAGACATTATAGAAAAAGAATTAAACCGCAAGAACAAGATGCTTGATATTGAAAATATAGACATTAGCATAACGGCACTTGAAATAGAGTACGGCGCACTTAGCGACAAAAGCGTTTTGCAAAACACATTTTTCTACTTTAGAGAAATGCAGGGCATCCTCCCCTCTGAATACAAAAACGAGGACGACGAATGTAAAGAAAAACTAAATAAGCTGAAACAGCGCATAATAAAACTAGCAGGTGACAAAGTTAATTTTTACAAAGCAAGCTATGAAAACGACGAAGTTGTAATTTCAAATGAGTTTGAGACACAGCTTATTGAAGATTTTGAAAACCTTTTCAAGCCACAGTGGAAAGAAATTGCAAAAATGAACAGCTTTGAAAAAGAAATGAAATTGCAACGCGATTATATGGAGGAAAAAGCAAAAAACTTTTTCGGCTATAAAGATTTTGCACAAAATGTTGTACAAAGCTTTGATAATGTCAATAATAAGACAATAGTTATAAAAGGTGCCTCAGGCGCAGGCAAAAGCACGCTAATAAGCAAAATTTGCAAAGATATGGAAGACGACGGCTACATAATTTTGCCGTTTTTCAGCGGAATAACCTCAATGTCTACAAATGCTTACGATATATTAAACGCCATAAATTACACAGTAAAAAACCTTGCATACAGCGAGAGAGATACAAAACCCGAGGACAGTACAGACAAGGCAATGCAGAGCATAGTGCAAGCGTGTAACGAAATAACAAACCGCAAAAAATTGCTTATAGCAGTTGATGCACTAGACCAACTTGCAGCAAATAAATTGCGCGATACACTGGAGTTTTTACCCATAGCCACCGCACCATACACAAAAATACTTGTCTCGTGCCTTGAGGATTACAAAACACCCGAAGACCTTACAGTTTTGCAAATGCCCACGCTAAAACAAGAGGAGCTCAGTGGTATTTTAGAATCAAACCTTGCATTTATAGGCAAACGCATACCAAAAGCTGTTAAAGAAGCAATTGTAAAAAAAGAAAGTGCAAAAAACCCGCTTTACATATACTATACGCTAAAAATTTTAACGCTAATGGATAAAGAGGATTTTAAAGCAATAGCAGAAAAAACAGCACAGCGTGTGGTGGAAAAGAAAAAACAAAATATCGACGTTTCTATTAATGAAGACATGGAGTCTTTTACTACTCACTACTTACAAATTGTAAACAGCTTGCCAAACACCCTTGACGACCTTGCAGCAATGCTGTTGCAAAAAATAGCAGAGAAAACAGAGCCCTACAACGCAACAGAGATAACAAGCCTAATTGGCGCCTCACGCCACGGGCTGACAGAGCGCCATTTAGAGGTTTTTGTGCGTGATTTCAGCCGCCTTATGTTTGCGCAATACACACATTATATTAGCGAGCTGTTCATGCTACGTGACGACGGGCGCTGGGACTTTTTGCACAAATCTTTGCGACAGGGTGCGCAAAACTTAATAAAAGAGTACAACCGCAGTGCATTTGACTATGGCGACGAAGTGCTTGACAAAATGCTAAAGGACCGCAAAGAAAATGCTGATACAATGACTGCTGAAGACCAAGTAGCCGCTAACGTTAAAATTGTTGAGCGCATGTGTGAGGTGAACGACAAATACAAAAGCCCCTACGCGTTTTCTCGCAATGCAAAAGAGCCGCATAGCGCACTTTTTATACTGTTTAAAAACCTGTACAAAAACAACACGCGCGTAACGCTTGACAACCCCGTTGACGCAATTGCCATGGAGGAGCTAACATATCACAGCATAATGGCAAACGAGCAGTACTTTCTTGTAGAGTACATAGCCGAGGTTTATGATGACGCAACTTATAACGATGTAGCGGTAAATTATCTTGCTAAAGACCTTGTAGAGTACTCTATGCAAGACGGCGGTGAGTTTTTAAAATCTTTTGCAGAGAGCTTTACTCGTGGCAGTTTTGTTTTAAACCATGTAAAGCTTGTGGCAGAGTTTTTCAGCTACAAACTAATAAAATCTTTTGGCAGTAAGTTAAACGAACTTAAAGTTAAAGCAAATGTTTTGGAAAGCTGTGCAAGCCTAAACGATTATCTCGTGGAATATAACGACAGAAATTGCATTTACATAGATTGGTTACTTGAAAATTACACACAGCTTGTTGATACTTACGAGGCAATAGGTGGCGATGAAAACATAAAATCTGCTGATGAAACGCGCAAAAAGCTTATAGACTTGTTACTTAAAGACATTGGCTATCAAAAGCAAACACTGGAAGAAACACAGAATTACGAAACACAAGAAAACCTGCGCTACTTATATAATGTAATTGGGAATAATTACAATACTATACTAAACACCCTTGTACTACTGCATGATGACTACGACACAATAGTAGCGATAGAGTACAGCGAAAGCGGCATAGAATTTTACAAAAAATCATACGAGATAGAGGCGGACAGCTATATTAAGTTTGGCATTTTCAACTTGCTTTTGGCGTGCAGTTATTTGTACACGGTTGACTCAGATAAGAAAGACTTTGACAAAGCGCTGGAAACATACAGCGAGTGCGAGGAATACTTGCCGTATGATGTGCATTTTGTTTCAGAAATTACATGCAAATATAACGAGGCGCAAATTTCGGCTGAAAAAGCATGGGTTTACAGGAAAAAGAAAGAATACAAAAAAGCTCTTGAGCTGTATGAAAAAAGCATAGTGCTTGTAAATGAAGGGTTTGAAATTTTAGGCAAAGACGGCGACAAAGCCTCAATTGAATTGTTAAATGAGAGACTGGAGCGCTCGCAGAAGTTTATTGATGAAATTAAGGCAGAGCTTGGAGCAGAAACTTTGTAAGGCAAATTAAGTGGTATTGGCAAGTGTTGTGCTTTATAAAATTCAATTTTCACTCAAAAAACATAACGCTGTTTGACGAAAAAACCAAAAGTAATTGACCTTGTTAAGCAGAGTTAGTGCCTTTTAACCAACTTTTGTTTTTCGTTGACTCGCACAACTTTTTTATGTTAAAATGTATAAAAGAGCGATTGCTTTTTTATACTAACCTTATAACTTTTAGCAAAAGTTATCCACATAAAAGAAAGGCAGGCTGTTAATTTGGAAATTAAACAAAAAGAATGGGACGGGTTTAACCTCGGGCGTTGGTCTAACACATCAATAAATGTGCGTGACTTTATAGTAAAAAACTACAAACCGTATGACGGCGATGAGTCTTTTCTAAAAAAATCCACAAGTGACACAGATAAATTGTGGGCACAGGTAATGGATTTAACACAAAAAGAGGCGCAAGCAGGTGGCGTGCTTGACATGGACACAAAAGTTGTGTCTACAATAACATCACACAAAGCGGGCTACCTTGACAAAGACATTGAAAAAATTGTTGGCTTTCAAACAGATAAGCCCTTTAAAAGGGGATTGCAACCGTTTGGCGGCATAAGGGTAGCGGAGCTATCTTGTGAAAAAAATGGCTATAAACTAGACGAAGAAATTAAAGAAATTTTCACAAAATATCGCAAAACACATAACAGCGGTGTTTTTGATGCCTACACAGAGGAGATGCGCCTTGCAAGAAAGTCTGCAATAATAACAGGCTTACCCGACGCTTACGGTAGGGGCAGAATTATTGGCGACTACAGGCGTGTTGCGCTATACGGCATTGACAGGCTTATAGATGACAAAAAGCACCAGAGAGAGACCTCTTTAGTGCGAATGACTTCGGAGAACATACAGCTTAGGGAAGAGCTTTCAGAGCAAATACGTGCACTTGAGGAGCTAAAAGTACTTGGTGAAATTTACGGCTACGACATTTCAAGACCTGCCGCAAATGCAAAAGAGGCAATTCAGTGGCTGTACTTTGGTTATCTTGCAGCTATAAAAGAGCAAAACGGCGCCGCAATGAGCCTTGGCAGAACTTCTACATTCCTTGATATTTATATTGAGCGCGACTTGCAAAACGGCATTATAACAGAAGAAGAGGCGCAAGAGTACATCGACCATTTTATTATGAAGTTACGCCTTGTTAAGTTTGCCAGAACGCCCGATTATAACACGCTTTTCTCAGGAGACCCAACTTGGGTTACAGAGAGCATAGCAGGTATGTGCGTTAACGGTAACCACATGGTAACTAAAACAAGTTACAGATATTTGCACACTTTAGACAACCTAGGCCCTGCGCCAGAGCCTAACTTAACAGTGCTTTGGAGCGTAAATCTACCGCAAAAATTTAAAGAGTACTGCGCTAAAATGAGCATTAAAACCTCGTCAATCCAGTACGAAAACGACGACTTAATGCGTGAATACCACGGCGATGACTATGCAATTGCATGCTGTGTATCGTCCATGAAAATTGGCAAAGAGATGCAGTTTTTTGGCGCTAGGGCAAACCTTGCAAAGTGCTTGCTTTACGCAATAAACGGCGGCGTAGACGAAATTTTGAAAATACAAGTTGCGCCAAAATATCGCCCTGTTGAGGGAGATTACCTTGACTATGACGATGTTATGGCAAAATTTGATGACATGATGGAGTGGCTTGCAAAACTGTATGTAAATACACTAAACGTAATTCACTACATGCACGACAAATATTGCTATGAAAAACTTCAAATGGCGCTGCACGACAGAGAAGTTAAGCGCTACTTTGCAACCGGCATTGCAGGGCTATCAGTTGTTGCAGACTCTTTAAGTGCAATAAAATATGCAAAAGTTCGCGCTATAAGAGACGAAAGCGGCATTGTTACAGAATACGAAGTTGAGGGCGACTTCCCACAATTTGGCAATAACGACGACAGAGTTGACGACATTGCAAACCACCTTGTGCGCGCATTTATGGACAAGATTAAAAAGCACCACACATATAGGCACAGCGTACCCACAATGTCAATTCTAACAATAACAAGCAACGTTGTTTACGGTAAAAAAACAGGTAGCACTCCGGACGGCAGAAAAAAAGGTGTGCCACTTGCACCGGGCGCAAACCCAATGCACGGCAGAGACAAAGAGGGCGCTGTTGCAGCACTGTCGTCTGTGTCAAAACTGCCGTTTAAGCATGCACAAGACGGCATTTCAAACACATTTTCAATTATACCAAATGCACTTGGCAAGGACGACGACATCTTCATGGGAGACCTTGATGTTGACCTTGACCTTTTTGGCGAAATTGAAGAAGAGTAGGCAAGCTTTATGACAGATATTGACAATTCAAAAGTAAGCGAGCTTGTAAACACTATTGACAGACTTAGCCAATCCGATGTAATCGGAACCCGTTTTATGGCAAATGGGCAAGGCTTCTATCATCGTCAAAGCCTTTTGTAAGGCGTCAGCATTACTACAAGGCTTTTCCTTGCAATAAACCTCGCCCATTTGCCATAAAATCGTAGACCTCAAAGCGTCTGATTTGTGCATAGAGCACGGCAGACGACGACGGCAAACTAGCGTTTGTCTAGGAGGATAACACCGCTATGTGTGCAAATCAGGCGTTTTGAGGCGGGTTCGGCTTACATCGGCTTGGCTACGCAAAAAGGCACAGGGCATGTTAATGTAGAACATTTCGGCGGCACTGAAAGTGCTATTGTTAACAGCACAATTGCTAGTTGCAATACGAAAAGCGCTTGTTGTCAGCCAACAGAAACTTGCGAAGAATAAAGCAAAATAGCGAAAGGATTATATATATTATGGAAAAAAACCAACAAGTTGATAATTTAGTGGCATTGCTTGACGGATACGTTGAAAAAGGCGGACACCACTTAAATGTTAACGTTTTTTCACGAGAGACACTTTTAGATGCGCAAAAACACCCCGAAAAATACCCACAGCTTACTATTAGGATTTCGGGTTATGCTGTTAACTTTAACAAGCTTACAAAAGAGCAACAAGAAGACGTAATATCACGTACTTTCCACGAGAACATTTAGTTCTAATAAGGAAGATTGGCTAAAGCCTTAACTTTCTAATACACTTTTGGGCTAAAGGCTAACAGCCTTTAGCCCAAAAACTAATAACTACGGGCTACGGTTTTTTTGGTATCTGCTGTGTAAATTAATTGTAACAGCTAATTTATGCGTTATAAACCAAGCGTTTTATCAGCATTTAAGTTAGTTTTAGAACATCACCAAAGACAATACCTTTAACCCTTAGCCTTTCACCATTAGTCCTATGATAATAGGTAAGGAGGTGTGCAGTATGCAGGGATATGTCCACTCAATAGAGAGTTTTGGCACGGTAGATGGCCCCGGTATACGGCTTGTAGTGTTTTTTCAGGGCTGTCCGCTTCGCTGTAAATACTGCCACAACCCCGACACTTGGGCAGTTAATATAGGCGGTAAAATGTCTGTACAAGAAATTCTTGACAAGTACGACAGCTGTGCCGCTTTTTTAAAAAACGGCGGTATAACGGTAACAGGTGGAGAGCCACTTTTGCAAATAGACTTTTTAACACAACTTTTCAAAGAGTGTAAAGTGCGGGACATTCACACGTGTGTTGATACCTCTGGCATAACTTTTACACGTGAGAGCAAAGTAGCTTTTGAGAACCTTATGCAGTATGTAGACCTTGTTTTGCTTGACATAAAGCACATAGACAGCGAGGAGCATAAAAAGTTGACGGGTGCCTTCAACACAAATATACTGGAATTTGCAAAGTATCTCGATAGCATAAATAAGCCTGTTTGGATAAGGCACGTTTTAGTGCCCGGCATAACAACAGATGAGAAATATCTGCTAAAACTAGGCGAGTTTATTGCAGATTTAAAAAACGTAAAAGCACTTGACATACTGCCGTACCACACAATGGGCACGGTGAAATATACACAATTGGGCATGGAACCCCCACTTAAAAACGTACCCGAGGCAACAAAAGAACTAGCACTAAGTGCAAGAAAAACTATATTAAAAGGAATAAGGCAACGACGAATTGAAAACAAAGACAAAAAATGATTTTTTAAACGATTTTATTAAAGCGATTTCCGCAGGAATTATAGTTGCAATATCGGCATCGTCATATCTTGTAATTAAAGACGAGATTGTGGGCACTATACTTTTTACATTAGGGCTTTTTGTAATATACACGCTAAATTTTAATTTATTCACGGGCAAAATTGGGTTTTTGCTACAAGACAAAAATCCGCTACAACTCGTAATAATTTGGTTTGGCAACCTAGCAGGTGTACTGGCAACCACACTCTGTATGTTAAACACAAGGCTTGCAAGCACCACACAGTTAATAGAAAAAGCAACGGCAAAAGTTGGCACAAAGCTAAATGACAGCCTTTTAAGCATGTTTATTTTAGCGTGCTTTTGTGGTATGATAATGTACATTGTTGCTAAATCATACAAGCTTACTTATAACACAAATAATGCCGTGGGTGGCTATATATCAATGTTTTTGTGTGTGCCCACATTTTTATATCTTGGCTTTGAGCACAGCATTGCAAACATGTTTTACTTTAGTGTTGCAGAAATGTGGAGCATTAGCGCTGTTATAAACCTGCTTGTGGTAACGCTTGGCAATGCGGTTGGTGCAATTTTAATTAGTGCCTTTAGCCTTGTTTTAAAAAACAAAAACTAATGTAGATTCTACAAATAAAAAATGTAGGGCAGCCAAATGTGGCTGCCCTACTATAGTGTTGTCTCTTAATAAATACTCTACAAAAATCAAAGCAAATTTTACCCATCATATTTTAAATAAAAAACCTATGCAAACTGTGTTTATTAACAAGCATTTTGACTCATAGCGAAAATTTTGCTCTAGTTTTTGCAAAGTCTTTGTTTGGGGGCAGCTCCACATAGAGTCGCCCTTTTATTTTTTCAAAATACAGAATCTTGTTTTATTTCGCCACAGCCTAGTTGTCATTTACATTTAATAGTAAAATCCGTTAAACTGTTAAAATTCGTGCACGCTTATTTATTTTGTGGAATGTCAGGCAAGCTGTCAAAGCCTTTTTGAAGGTCTGCATCTGTTGGAACGGCATCGTTCATGTCGCCTGCAAGGAATCTCTCATATGCTACCATGTCAAAGTAGCCTGTGCCTGTAAGACCAAACAGTATTGTTTTGCTCTCGCCTGTCTCTTTGCACTTTAGCGCTTCGTCAATAGCGCCCTTAATTGCGTGTGCGCTCTCCGGTGCAGGCAAAATTGTCTCTGTTTTTGCAAACATAACAGCAGCCTCAAACACAGCTGTTTGCTCGTAAGATATAGCTTTCATGTAGCCGTCATGGTACAATTTTGACAAAATTGGACTCATGCCGTGGTAACGCAGGCCACCTGCATGGTTAGCGCTTGGGATAAAACCACTGCCCAGTGTATACATGCGTGCAAGTGGTGTAACTTTGCCTGTGTCACAAAAATCATACGCATATTTACCGCGTGAAAGTGATGGGCAAGAAGATGGCTCAACTGCGTAAATTTCAGGATTTTTTGTGCCTGCAATTTTGTCTTGAATAAAAGGTGCTATAAGCCCGCCAAGGTTACTTCCGCCACCTGCACAGCCCACAATAACATCAGGGTACTCGCCAAGTTTTTCCATGGCAATTTTGCTTTCAACGCCTATTACAGATTGATGAAGTAGCACTTGATTTAACACACTGCCAAGCACATAGCGCTTTGTGCCACCACTTTTTTGCGCCGCCTCAACAGCCTCTGAAATAGCACAGCCAAGGCTACCTGTTGTGTTTGGGTTTTCCTCTAATATTTTGCGCCCTGAATCTGTTGTTGTGCTCGGAGACGGTGTGATGCTTGCATCAAAAACATTCATAACAGCTTTTCTGAAAGGCTTTTGCTCATAGCTGCATTTAACCATGTAAACGTCACATGTTAGCCCAAAATAGCTGCAAGCCTCTGAAAGCGCTGTACCCCATTGCCCTGCACCTGTCTCTGTTGTAACGCCGGCAAGCCCCTCTTTTTTAGCGTAATAAGCCTGTGCTATGGCGCTGTTTAGCTTATGGCTACCTGAGGTGTTGTTGCCCTCAAACTTGTAGTAAATTTTAGCAGGTGTACCAAGCGCTTTTTCAAGGCTGTACGCCCTACAAAGTGGCGATGGACGGTAAATGTTGTAAACTTCCCTTATCTCTTCTGGGATGTCAATGTAAACGTCTGTTGTGTTAACCTCTTGCTCTGCTAACTCTTTGCAGAAAATTGCCGATAAATCTTCAGCTTTTAGCGGCTCTAGTGTACCGGGGTGCAGCATTGGGTCTGCCTTATCTTTCATAACAGCGTTTAAGTTAAGCCATTGTTTTGGCATCTCTTCTTGTGTTAAATATAGCCTGTTTGGTACTTTTTTTGTGTTTTCCATTGTTGGTTCTCCTCTCAAAATTAAAAATTATTATCTAATTACCGCTGTTTTTAAAACAGCAGTGTGTTATCCCCAAGCTTTGGCTTTTTAAAAAACAAAAACAAAAAAGCCTTTGTCTCAGGAAAATTTCCTGGGACAAAGGCTTTGTAAATACAAATCTCTGCGGTACCACCCGGGTTGATATTAAGTAGCTTAATATCCTCTCGTTTTATATGCCAACCAGCATATACTTGCCTGATAACGGGTCAAGTCCCCGTGTCGATTACTTAGCTTATCGCCGTTCGTCTTCCCCTCAAAAGCCCATTCATTGCAAAGCCCTCTACTGTACTCACACCACCGACAGCTCTCTTTAAGATTACAAATGCAATTACTTACTCTTTTTCAACGGTTTAATATTTTGTTTTTCATATTGTATAACATTAAGGTTTATTTGTCAATACCTTTTCGCAAAATTTAAAGATAAACTTCGCAAAAGGTATTGTACTTTCGTTATATTATACTGTGCTAATCTAGATAACCCTCATTATGCTAGACCGCAAAACTAACATAATAAGGGTTTATTTTTTATGCTTGTGCTTTTAATTCACAAAAATTAATTACAAGCATACTCGTAATCTTCAATAATCTCCAAAACAGCATCTTTTACAAGCTCATATGTGCTGTTTTCCATTTTACCCCTAATAATTTTCTCATAAGATGCCGGCATAAATTGGTGGAGCACATTCATTGGTATAGCAACATCTTTAAAGTTATTAAATAGCTTTTCAATAGCATTTGTAACTTTTTCTTCTCCAAGGTAGTACCTGCACCTGTCAGAGTAGCTGTACTTTCTTGCAAGTTTCAGTGCATCTTCGTCGCCGTGGTAGTGCCTGTTCCAGTTTCCGGGGTTTTCAAGCATTACCTCTTCAAGTGTTTCAATAAAGTTTGCACGATTTCCCTCAGGCACAAGGTCTTTTTCCATTAAAGAGAGCATAAACAAAGCCTCGCGCAAGCGATATGTCAATGCAGGGCCTACTTTTAAAATAGCAATGCCATCGTCTGTCATTTCTTTGAGCTGCTCTTTAGTTTGATAGTCTGTTGAGTGCCCCTCAAAAACAACACCACTGTGTTTTTGTAGTGCTGTGCAAAGCTCTTTTGCTGCAAATGAGTCATATCCAAAGACTTGGCTGTCGGAAAACTCCACACCGGGCTGTACAACTACACCAACAATGTCTTCAAACGCATTGTCGTAGCCATATTCTGAAAATACTTTTTTATATGTTTCAATGGTGTCTTCAAAATCAGCAACACTTGTCACACTTATGCTGTCCTCAAATTCAGTAGCACCACCTGGGATAGGCACCTCACTGCCAATTACAAACACAGGGCGCACTTTGCCGGCATCCTTAATCTCTTCAAATGCTTTTATACAAACATCGTACAATATAGCGCCTCTTTTTGCAATAACCTCTGTAGATAGAGGCACACTCACGTCATCATCTCCCACACGCATACTCGTGTCAAGATGTATTTTCGTAAACCCAGCCAGCACGTATTGGCGCACAAGCTCTATAGATTTTTTCATAGCCTCTTCTTCGTTTTCTTTTGCAAAAGTTAGCGGGCCTAAATGGTCTCCGCCTAAAATAATTAACTCTTTTGGGCAATCAACTTTTTTTGCAATGTCGTAGATAAAGTTGCAAAAATCTTGTGGTTTCATGCCTGTGTAGCCGCCAAATTGGTTAACTTGGTTAGCAGTGGCTTCAATAAGTACGGGTAGGTTTTTCTCTTTAGCGTTTTGCAGTAGTATTTTAATTACAATTTCGTTAGCGGTGCAGTACGAAGGTACTTTAAAATTTGCTGTTTTGTCTGTTAATTTCTTTAATACGTTCATATTTCTCTCCATTCACTTTGTTAAATTTTTAATTAACACCTATATACAAATGTCGCGCTCAATATTTTAAGCGCGACACAATTACTGCGCTTTTAGCACAGTTTTTTGCTATAATACGCCTTTTTTCAAAATTACGTTTGCATAAAGCTCTTTTTCAGAAGTTGTAATAACGGCGTATGCTTTTTTACTGCGGTCGTAAAAATCAAACTTGTTAATTTTTACAGCTCTCATTCCCTTGTCTTCGTGTTTTTTGCCGACTTCCTCATATTTTTCCCAAATAGTTGGCACAAATGGGTCGTCCGGCAAAACCTCCATGTAAACAGTGGGGTTTTCAACGTATGGGTCAAGCGGAATTAATGACAAAATGCTGTCAAGTAACTCAGGTATGTTATGCCCAATTGCATTAATAACAATTTCAGGGTGTGCAAATTTCGGAAAATTAGCGTCGGCAATAACAATTTCGTCGCCATGACCCATATCCATTAAAACTTTTATCATGTCGCCCGATATGTTGTCGGGTATGTTCTTTAGCATGTTTAGTATCCCTTTCTTTTGTTTAGCGGAAAATAACTATAAATCAATGTTTTAACGACTGAAACGCAACATTTGTGTAAGCCGTTAAAACTTTATATTTAAAAATTATTTTGTAATTGTTCCGTCTAAATCCCAAAGGTCTTCCCAACCTTTTGCGCCTTCCCATAGGAAAACCTGCCCTTTAATTAGGCGGCAGTTTTTGTCTGCTTTTGCAATAGCAGCCATTTCATCATCTGAAAGCGGGTCTGAAATTGCATTTTGCAAGTTAGAGGTGTACTCATTCTCATGCACAGAGAATGGGATTGGTGTGTGCCCTCTTTGCACAGCCCATTTAACGCAGATAACCGCAGGGTGCACGTTGTGGGCTTTAGCTGCTGCAACAACTGCAGGCATCTCAATGTCAACAATGTCATTTTCTGTTTTGTCTCTGTCAGGCCTTGTTGGGCTGCCAATTGGGCAAAAACCAATAACTTCAATACCGTGGTTAATGCAGTAGTCGTATAGCTCTTGTTGTTGGAAAGATGGGTGTAGCTCCATCTCAATAACAGACGGCATAACGTGACAATGTTTTAATACAGCCTCTAGTTTAGGTATTGTCATGCTAGACATGCCAAGATGTTTTACAACGCCTAACTTGTAAAGCTCTTCCATTTGGCGCCATGTTTTAATAAATTTTTCAACTGTGAAAGGCACAGAATCAGGGTTTCTTGCATCGCCGTCACATCCGGGTGCATGGTAGTTTGGGAAAGGCCAGTGCATAAAATATGCGTCAAGATACTCAAGGTTTAGGTCTCTTAAAGTTTTAAAGCACTCAACTTTAACGTCGTCGTGTTTATCGTTCCATACTTTTGATGTGATAAAAAGCTCATCTCTTGTCACAATGCCCTCGTCCATTGCTTTTTTGTAAACAGCACCAATTTCAACTTCGTTGCCATAAACAGACGCGCCGTCGAACATTCTGTAACCTGCTTTAATTGCGCCGTATACCGCGCCTGAAATTTGCTCTGATGTGAAACGGTCTGAGCCGAAAGTGCCCATGCCTATAACAGGCATTTTGTCGCCGTTTCTAAGTATTCTCTGTGGTACTGAGTCTGGGTTTACTGACATAAATTTTTCCTCCAAGATTTTATTATTTTATTTTTATTCATTTATAAGCATAATTTTACCCTTAACATCTTTAGGGTTTTTGTAGAGTTCAAACGCTTTGTCTATATCAGACATAGGCATTTTTTTGTAGATGAAATCGGGGTGGAATTTAAGCTCACCTGTTTTAAAATAGTGCGCTGTCATGTCCCATTCTTTGCCTGGGAACGGCGCTGAATAGCTCATCCAACTACCTGTGAGTTTAAACTCTTTTCTGTTCATAAGCTCCCACTCTTTTGGTGTAAACTTAACGTCTATGTGTGGTGTGCCAACAAGGCAAATGTTTGCCTTTGCACTTGCCAAAACAAACGACATAAGTATAGTTACAGGGTGCCCTACCATCTCAAAAACATATTTAAAGCCTTTGCCGTTTGTAAGCTCGTTAACCTCGTCCATATAATCAGGTTTTGAGGAGTTTATAACATGTGTTGCGCCCATTTCTTTAGCAAGCTCTAAACGCTCATCTTGTGTATCAAATGCCACAATACGCTTTGCACCAAGAATTTTTGCCCATTGCAGTACAAAAATGCCTATTGTACCGCAACCTATAATTGCAACATCCTCGCCACCTTTGTAGTCGTTGCAATAAATTCCGTGCAATGCCACTGTTGACGGCTCAAACATTGCCGCCTGCTCATAGGG
Organism: uncultured Bacteroides sp.; assembly: GCA_964371675.1. Lineage (GTDB taxonomy): Bacteria > Bacillota > Clostridia > Oscillospirales > Ruminococcaceae > Ruthenibacterium. The sequence goes on from CAYJNL010000012.1 coordinate 68,596, forward strand.
GATTGATTTGTCGTACTTCACAACATTTTGCTCGGGTACTACAACGTAGTCTGCAAAACTGCCTTGCTCACGCGAGCCTATAAAGCTGTATTTTTTGCAAAGTGCATAGTCTCCTGTTAGGCACTCTGCACAAGACATGCAAGGTACAAGCGGTGCAGCTGTAACAGTGTCTCCCACTTTAACGCTTGTAACGTCACTGCCAATTTCCGCAACGTCGCCCGCAAACTCATGCCCTAAAACTACGGGGTAAAAGTGTGCGCCATTATGCAAAACTCTAGGCACGTCACTGCCGCAAATACCTGTTGCTTTAACCCTTATTTTTACGGTTTTTGCGCTAACGCTCGGCTCTTCAAAATCTGTGTATCGTATGTCCTCGTTAGCAAATACTACTCCTGCTTTCATACATTCATTTCCTTTCATTACATAGTTGACTAGCTCAATGCCAAACACTTCTCGCCATATAAATTTTGTCTACTTGCGTTGCCGTCCAAGCTCAATACACAAAGCATTACTAAACACTCAACCCTGATACACAAAATTTTGCACGGTAGTCCTGTGCTGTTTTTTTAGCTAACCAACTAAAAATTTACATTATTTCATTAAGTGCTTTGTGCTCTCGTAAAGCTCCAAATACTTTTCGTAATACGGCTTGTATTTTTCGTGGTTTTCTGCATTTGGTGTAAAAGTTTTTGTTATTTTAACAGTTTTTGCAACTGCGTCTTCAAAACTGCTGTAAACCTTTGCACCAACACCTGCCAAAATTACCGCGCCAAGTGTTGTTGCGGCATCAGAGTACGGCACCCTTATCTCTTTACCCGTTATGTCTGACTTCATTTGTGTCCATAAATTGCTGTTAGCTGCTCCACCCACGGCATAAAGCATGTCAACAGGTGCACCCGCCTCTTTTGCTACCTCTAAGTTGTGATTTAGCGAATACGCAACACCCTCCATAGAGCTTCTTGCAAAGTGCGCTTTCGTCTTAGAGAAATCAAGCCCAAAATACATACCCTTTGCATTAGGGTTCCAAATTGGGGAGCGCTCCCCTGCCATGTATGGTAAGAAAATTACACCGTCACTGCCGGGGGCAATTTTTTCAGCACCCTCATCCATTTGTCTGAAAGAAGATTTACCAACGCTGTCTTTTATGCTTCTCTCGTATTCACAAAACTGCTTTTCAAACCAGTTTACTACGCCGCCGCCGCCTGTTGTGCCACCTTGTAGTAAGTATTTTCCGCTTACAACGTGGTTAGATAAAATAAGCGCCTCGTGTGAGATGCACTCGTCTGTGCAAATGCTCATGCCGCCTGCTTGGCCGCCTTGCTCTTGTGTTTGCCCGTTTGCAATAACACCTGCACCAAGTGTGCCGCAAGCCGCGTCAAGACCACCTGCAACAACAGGTGTACCCTCTTGCAAGCCCGTAAGCTGTGCCACACTGTTTGTAACTGTGCCCACAATGTCATGGCACTCACAAAGCTCGGGTAAAATATCTGTGCGAAGTCCGAGCTCTTTTAATATATCTGTATCCCACATACGGTTTTTAATGTCGTAACATTGCAAGCCATAGCCCTGTGAGTAGTCGTTAGACAAATTGCCTGTCAATTTCATTGCAATATACGCATTAGATTGCAAAACCTTATATGTATTGTTGTAAACTTCGGGCATATTTTGCTTGTACCACATTATTTTTGGCAAAGTGTAAGACGGCTGAAAAGGGTTGCCTGAAACGTTAAAAAACGCGTTCTCACCATATGCTTTTTTAACATCATCACATATGCTTGCCGCCCTTGTGTCAAACCAAATTGGCGTATTGCACAGTACATTTTGCTGTTTGTCAATGCAAATAGCAGACCAGCTCTGTCCATCAATGCCTATTGCTTTTATGTTTTTTGCATCAACTTTTGCCGTAATTTGCTTTATGCAAGTTGTAATAGCGTTCCACCAGTCATGTGGGTTTTGCTCTGCATATCCGCTTTTGGGGTAAAAAACATCATATGCAGCGTTTGTTTGCATGGCAACTTTGCCGTCTTCACAAAAGACAGCCACTTTGCAAGATGACGTGCCAACGTCAATACCGAGCAATAAATTTTCCATTAAACCATTCCTTACAGTTGTTTAATTTATCTACTTTTATGTAGGCAGCGCCTACATTAATATAGACACTGCCTACTTTAAGCCGAGTATAAAGGCTCTGTTAAGCTTTCAGCTTTTTCACAGACTTTCCATGTTCTATGTAACAATCAAGAATTACTTGTGAGGTTATGCCTTTGCCTGCAATTCTGTCAAGCAATACATTTGCAGTTTGACGTGCAAGCTCTTTTACAGGCTGGCACACTATTGTAATTTGTGGGGATAAAACCGCAGCAAGTTCAATATTGTCAAAACCAACAAGCGAAATGTCATTTGGTATGCTCATATTTTTCTCGTTTATAGACATAATAGCACCTATAGTCATCTCGTAATTTGTGGCAAAAACTGCTGTTATATCTTTACATTTTCGCAAAAGCTCACTCATAGCTTTATAGCCGTCTTCTATATTAAAATCCGCTTTTATAATTTGCTCTTCGTGCAACTTAATGCTATTTTTTTCAAGTGCTTTACTAAAACCAAAAAGACGGTCTCTTGTTGTTTTCAAGCTGTATGGCCCTGCAATTACACCAATTTTTTTATGGTTATATTTAATCAGGTGCTCTGCGGCTTTTTCGCCGGCCGAGACATTGTCAACACCTACAAAATCTGTAACAAAATCTGTAAGGCGCCTGTCAATAAGCACCACCGGTATACCTTGGTTAACAATTTTTTCAAGGTTTGCCGTTTTTTTGCTAATTGGCATATAAACAATTCCGTCAACTTTTCTGGCAAGCAAAAAGCTTGTTATATCGTTCTCTATACTGTCATCAGAGTTGTAGTTCATAATCATAGTGCCATAGCCGTGTTGCCTTAAAATGTTCTCTATCTCTTCAATAATAGTGGTGGTAAAAAGGTTTGACAGCTTCGGTATAACAATGCCTATCATTTTAGATTTGTTTGTCCTAAGCCCACGCGCCATCTCATTAACTTGAAAATCCAGTTTTTTCACTGCATTGTCAAGTAAAATTCTGTTGTTAGGGCGCACACTTCCACCATTTAAGTATTTTGAAATAGTAGACAAGGCAAGCCCTGTCTCTTTCGCAATGTCTTTAATAGTAGCTATATATAACATCCTTTCAATACAAAACTACCCCAAACAAAGACTTTGTAAAAACTAAAGCAAAACTTTTGCCAGATGAAACAAAAAGCGAAGACAATACTGTGTGTATTAACGAGCATTTTGTGAAATATAACAAAAATTTTGCCGATGCTTTTTGTAAAGACTACTTTGTGGGTAACTTAAACAAAGTAGCTTGTTACGCTTTGCCGTCACATCCGCAGACAAGCATTTTGTCCATTACAAGTTTTTTAACAAACTCTCTTCCTTTTGCGCCATATTTTTTCGGGTCAAACACTTTCGGGTCTTCTTTCATGCACTCTTTAACTCCGTCTGAATATGCAATTCTTAGCTCTGTTGCAAAGTTAATTTTGCAAATGCCAAGTTTTACGCAATCAATCATATCTTGGTTAGCAAGCCCCGAAGCACCGTGTAAAACTAAAGGAATGTCTACAAGTGCACGTATTTCTTTAAGCCTATTTTTGTCAAGCACAGGCGTTTGTGCATAAATGCCGTGTGCCGTGCCAATTGCTATTGCAAGGCTGTCTATGCCTGTTTTTTGCACAAATTCCAGTGCTTGCTGTGGGTCTGTGTAATTTCCGCTGCCTCCATCTAAATCGTCCTCTTTGCCACCCACTTTGCCAAGCTCTGCCTCAACAGGCACATTTTTTTCTTTTGCAATAGCTACAACTTTTGCAGAAACATCAATATTTTCCTCAAAAGTACCGTGTGAGCCGTCAATCATAATGCTTGTATATCCTGCGTTTAAGCAAGCCTCAGAGCGCTCAAAGCTGTCGCCGTGGTCTAAATGCAGTGCAACAGGTACTTTTGCTTTGTCTGCCAGTGCGCGCACAATACCCACAAATGTTTCCGGTGTTGCATATTTTAATGTAGACGAAGTTGTCTGTAATATTATTGGCGCGTTAAGCTCCTCCGCCGCGCTAATTGCGGCCTGTGCCATCTCCATGTTTTCAACGTTAAAAGCGCCAACCGCGTAATTGCCGTTTTGTGCTTTTTGCAGCATTTCTTTTGTTGTTATATAAGCCATATTATATCATGAATTTTATTTACTCTCGCCAAACGTTTTTTGCAGCGAAAAATCCATGAATTAACACCTGCCTTTCTATAGTATTATAATATAAGTATAATTAACGTTTCTGTTGACGAAACGTTTCGTAATTAGAGTCTATCATACACTATTTTCTATGTCAATTGTTTTTGATAAATTTGTATAAAGTGATATATTATTACAAAGTTTTTTATAACAATATACAAAACTATTATTTTATTACTAATTATTACAATTTATACAGTTTTTTGCTAAACTTAAAAATAATGCGATAAATTGCCATAAATATAGTTTTTTATAGTCTTTTAAATACAAAAAAAATATAAATTTTAATACTTTTGTAACTATTTTGTGGCAATATGACAAAAAATAACCAGTTTGTTTGTTTGCTTTACATATTGATTAATATTTTGGGGCTTGATATAATAATTGCAGCAGAAGACGTGGCAAAAAACGAAACGTTTTGTTTTTTAATTAATTAAATGCAAAAACCGTTATTAAACCGTCTTCAAAAATAATTTTATATTTTGAGGAGAAAAACACATGAAAAAAAGAAACATTTTAGCACTAATTCTTGCACTAGTAATGGCATTTTCTTTAGCAGCTTGCACAACACCTGCAGAGCCAGTAGCTGAAGAAGCACCGGCAGAAGAAACACCGGCAGCAACAGAGGAAGCAGCAGAAGAAGGCGCAGTAGATCCTTCTGAAATACTTATCGGTTACGCAACAAAATCATCATCTTCACCTTTCTGGGTTGAGAATATAAAAGGTGCTGAGCAAGCAGCAGCTGACCTTGGCATTCAAATTGAAATAGTTGGCCCTCCTGTTGAAAACGACGTTGTTGGTCAAATAGCAGTTCTAGAAGACTTAATTACAAAAGGCGCCGACGGCATTGCTGTTGCTCCTTGTGACTCAGTTGGCGTTGTTGACGTAGTTAACAAAGCTTTAGACGCAGGTCTTCCGGTTATCGCAGTTGGCGACCTTATCGAGGGCGCACCTGTTACATCAACAGTTACAACAGATAACTACAACGCAGGCTGGACAGCAGCTGAATTCATCGGTGAAGAAATCGGCGGTGAGGGTAAAGTTATCATCATCAACGGTATGCTTTCACAAGCAGGTGGCGCAGGCCGTCGTGACGGTTTTGTAGACTACATGACAGAAACATACGGCGAAGCAGTTGAAGTTTTGGAAGTTACAGGCGACTGGGATGACCAAAAAGCACTTTCAGGTTTTGAGGCACTATACGCAGCTAACACAGACATGGTTGCAGGCTATGCAGCATGGGACGGCGCAACACTAGTTATGCACAAAGCTTTGGAAGAAGCAGGCAGAGATGACGTTGTTCTTTGCGGATTTGACTGCTACGACACAGCACTTAACCTAATGAACAGCGGCGACCCAATGTTCAAAGGTGACATTGCACAAAACCCTGCAAACATGGGTTACCTTGCAGTTGAAACAGCTTACAATGCTATAATGGGCGAGAGCGTAGAGAGCTACATTGACACAGGCGCAACACTTGTTACAGCTGAAAACGTTGTAGATTATGCAGACAGCATGGGTGTTGTTTTAGAATAATTATAAGTTTAATTGAATGAGCCTTAGCAGAGTTTTAATGTGAAGTTAAGTGCTTGTATAAGCAAAACAGAGTATTGTGGGGGCGCTACCATGTGAACCTCGAGAATTATGCAGTATCGCTATTTTTCGGGTAGCACGTGGAGCGTTCCTACTGTTCTGTATAAGCAAAAATTTAGATATCTGATTGTTTTTTGTCCAAAACTGAGCCATATGAAATTAAAACACATACAGTATTCTTCATTTATATTACTTGTTTTGAATCAAACAACCGCGCAGATATTGTAAATTTATAACAGATACAGAGCACTTTTATTTATTTAATAAAGCGACAAGTTCATTCAAATTTTTACAGGAGGTCTTATGTCGAATAACGGATACGTATTTGAGCTTAAAAACATAACAAAACGTTTCCCCGGCGTTTTGGCACTTGATAATGTTCAATTGCAACTTAAATCAGGTGAAGTTCATGTACTTTTAGGTGAAAACGGGGCAGGTAAATCTACTTTAATTAAAGTTATGACAGGGGCTTACATTCCTGAAGAGGGCGAAATTTTAGTAGATGGTCAAAAAGTTGATATTAAAGGGCCGCTCGATTCACAAAAACACGGTATTGGTGCAGTTTACCAAGAGTTTAACCTCATGCCTAACTTAACTGTATACGAGAATATTTTCATGGGCAAAGAGCATTTAAAAGCCGCGCGCTTACTTGACCGCAAATACATGATTGAAGAGAGCAAGAAATACCTTGCTATGGTTGGTTCGGAAATTGACCCTGAGCTTAAAATCTCTGCATGTGGCGTTGCAGTACAACAACTTGTTGAAATTGCTAAGGCTCTTTCTTCAAACGCCAGAATACTTATTCTTGATGAGCCTAGCGCGGTTTTGACAAACAAAGAGATTGACAAGCTTTTTGAGGTTATCGAAAACCTTAAAAAACAAAACGTTGCTGTTGTTTACATTTCTCACAGGCTTGAAGAAATACGCCAAATTGGCGACAGAATTACTATTTTACGTGACGGCACATACGTTGAAACTCTTGATGTTGACAGAGAGAATTTTGACAAAGATGTGTTAATTAAATTAATGGTTGGTAGAGACATAACAAACCAATTCCCAAAAGCTAAGGTAACGCTTGGAAAAGAAATGTTAAGGGTTGAGAACTTGCGTAGCCCTAAAAAAGTTGATAACGTTTCGTTTTCTATACGTTCCGGAGAAATTTTGGGGCTTGCAGGCCTTGTAGGCGCAGGCAGAACCGAAACGGCAAAAATTATTTTCGGTGCTGATAACGATGCTAAGGGCGACATTTATATTGAGGGAGAAAAGGTTAAAATTCACTCTCCACTCGATGCAATACGTTTGGGTATTTCTCTTGCACCTGAAGACAGAAAAGTTGAAGGATTAATGCAAGGTTTATCAATAGAAGATAATATTATTACAACTTGCTACGAAAAAATTTCTAATTTCTTTGTAAAAAGCGAGAAAAAATCAAAAAAACTTGTTTCTAAAATGGTTTCCGATTTAAAAGTAAGAACACCTTCAATTGAACAAAAAGTTTGCTTCTTATCCGGTGGTAACCAGCAAAAAGTTGTTTTGGCAAAATGGATTGCCGCAGACAGTAAGGTAATTATTTTGGACGAGCCCACACGCGGTATAGACGTTGGTGCAAAAGTTGAGGTTTACCAACTTATGAGCGGGCTTGTACAGCAAGGTTACGCAATATTGATGATTTCTTCCGAATTACCGGAGCTTCTTGCAATAAGCGACAGAATAATTGTTATGCACGAGCATAAAATTACTGGCGAGCTTGCGCAAGAAGAGGCAACACAAGAAAAAATACTAACTTTAGCCTCAGGAGGTACATTATAATGGCGACTACTTTACAAAAAAACACAGTAGGTTCAACAGAGAAGATTAGCCCCGTTTACAAATTTGCCAGAAATAATATGACACAACTAGTTACAGTTGGTGTTCTTATTTTGCTTTCGCTTCTTGTTAGCTTACTTAACGAAAACTTTTTAACCCCCAGCAACCTTATAAATGTTGTTTTACAATGCTCAACAATTGCCGTTTTGGCAGTTGGCATGTCATTTGTAATTTTTTCAGACGGTATCGACCTTTCTGTTGGTTCAGTTATGGCACTTTGCTGTACAATTTGCGGCGACCTTGTTGTTAACAGGGGTGTAAACGTTGTACTTAGCGTGCTACTAACTTTTGGCGTTGGCGCATTTTGTGGTTTATCACACGGTTTGCTTATTACAAAAATTAAAATGCCACCTTTTATTGTAACAATGGGCGGCATGATGCTATGGCGTGGTGTTGCACTTGAGTGGGTAGACGGTGTTGGTATTTACGGTGTACCGGACTCTATTGGCTGGCTTGGAAGTGCTTACATAGGCGGAGAAAACGGCGTAATTCCTTACGCAAATGCTATGCTTGTTGTGCTTTTCTTTGTAGCATGGTTTATTTTAAGAAAAACAAAATTCGGCACACACGTTTACGCAATTGGCGACAATGCAAAAGCAGCTAAACTATCCGGCATTAAAGTTGACAAAATGCGTATAATCATTTACACGGTTAGCGGCCTTGCTTGTGCACTTGCTGCTATTGTTGCTGCAGGGCGTATGGACGGCTCTACTCCAACTGTTGGTCAAGGCTATGAGCTTGAGGCTATCGCAGGTGTTGCTATCGGCGGTGCGTCTATGAGCGGCGGTGTTGGCTCTATCTGGGGCACACTAATTGGTGTATTAATGGTTCAGGTTATTAGAAACGGCATGAACATGATTGGACTTTCAGCGTATTATCAACAAATTGTTATAGGTTCTATCATCATCGTAGCTGTTGGCATTGACTGCTTCAGGAGAAGAAAATCTAACTAATCTTTAAAAAGCAGTAATTTTGTACGCAATAGACAAAAGGCAGTTTGTAATTTCCCGATGTTAATTTCAGGATTATTTACAAACTGCCTATTTTAAATATGAAAACAAGTTACTTTAATTTTTACATATTGAGCAATTTAAACAGTTTTACACTGTAATATATGTTTTTACAAAGGAGAAATTATTTTGAACAGTATTGAACGCTTTTACAAAACTATAAATAACGAAGAAGTAGACAGGCCCGCAGCATGGCTGGGTGTACCTGATATACACTCATTGCCCGCGCTTTTTGCGCATTACAACGTTAAAAATTTGCACGAGCTAAAGCTTGCTGTCGGAGATGACTTTTACAGCGTGGAATTGCCTTACCACTCACCGTATTCCGATGCTATTTATGCGGCTTTTAACTGGTATGGAGACAGCGAAGTTGATGCCCACGAGAGGACACTAACAGATGCCGGCTGCTTTGAAGACGCCGAAGAAATAAGCGATTTAGAAGGCTTTGATTGGCCCGACCCTGTAAAATACATTGACCCTAAAGAGTGCCTAGAGGTTGTTTCACAGTGCCCTGAGGACAAAGTTTGCCTTGGTATTTTGTGGTCTTCGCACTTTCAAGACACATGCGCGGCTTTTGGCATGGAGCAAGCACTTGTAAACATGGTAACTGCACCCGAACTTTACGAGTATATCAACGACAAAATTGTTGATTTTTACTTAAAGGCAAACGAAATTTTTTATGAGGCAACAAAAGGCAAATTACACGCCGTTTTAATAGGTAACGACATGGGCTCACAGCGCTCATTAATGCTATCTCCGGAGCTTGTGCGCAAATTTGTTATGCCGGGCGCAAAAAAACTTGTTGAGCAAGCGCACAAATACGGGCTAAAGGTAATTTACCATTCTTGCGGCTGCATTGCCGATGTTATAGATGACCTTTATGGTGTTGGTGTAGATGTAGTGCACCCCATACAAGCGCTTGCAACCGACATGGACGCACCTACATTAAAGAAACGTTTCGGTGACAGAGCACGCTTTTGTGGTGGTGTAGACACGCAAGATTTGCTTGTAAACGGCACAAAAGAGCAAGTGGCACAAAAAGTTGAAGAATTACGTGAGCTTTTCCCATCGGGGCTTATAATATCTCCATCACATGAGGCAATTTTACCTGATATCCCGCCACAAAATATTGAAGCACTTTTCACCGCAGCTACAAAAGTAACTTAACAGGAGGTGTTTTAGCATGACTTCAAAAGAGCGTATAAGAGCTGCTCTTCAAAGAAAACCCGTTGATAAACTGCCCACTACAATGCAGTGTGTTGAGACAACTTGGGAAAAACTTATGGAGCAATTTGGTGTACATAATATTGATGATGTGCAAGAAAAACTAGATATTGACACAAGAATCATGGATTTACCACCATATATTGGGCCAATGCCCGACGAATATTTAAACGAGCACGGTGAGACAGTTTACTACCACCCAATGGGTTTTAGGTATGTAAATAAGTGGAATGGTGTTGAGTATAACTGGCATGTAGTTGAATACCCCATGGACGTTATTGAGACAATGGAGGACTATGAGGCGTATGACAAATGGCTGAATCCCGACCATTTTGACTACAATGCAGTTAAAGAATTTTGCGACAAGCACCCTGACAAGGCAATAAGAATAGGCTGGCCGGGACCTTACCAAAACATAACACACCTAATGAATGCAGAAAAATTTTATATTATGATGGTGGAAGAGCCCGAGGTTTTGCAAGCCATTTTAGACAGGCACTGCGACAGTACCCTAGAAATATACAAGAGAATGTTCGAGGCGTCAGAGGGCAGAATTGACCTTTTAAAATGCTGTGATGATTACGGAACACAGTTGAGCTTGCTGTTCAGCATACCCATGTGGAACGACTTTTTTGCCAAAAACACGAAACGTTACGTGGAACTTGCGCATAAATATAATGCGTTTTACATGCAACATTCTTGCGGTGCGGTGCGCGGTATTATACCAAATTTAATTGAGTGCGGAGTTGACGCCCTTGAGCCTATACAAAAGGTAACCGGCATGGAAGTTGACGGCTTAAAGGCAGATTTTGGCGATAAGCTTTGCTTTCAAGGTGGCGTAGACACACAATTTGTACTACCGCTTGGCACAAAAGAAGAGGTTTTAGAAGAAACAAAACGCATAGTAGACGCACTTTACAAGGATTCCGGCTACATTTTAGCCCCAAGCCAAGACTTTGAGGGCGATGTGCCTGTTGAAAACATACTTGCACTTTACTCCGTGAGAAAATATTTTGATTAAGTGTGATTATTGAGTTGAGTTTTGTATTAATAATATGTAAAAAACCACTCTAGGTGCAAGGCATGTGCTTAGAGTGGTCATACTGTCAATAAACCGTCTGCACCAAATAAAATTGCGCAAAAGGGCAGTAGTAAGGAAGCTTTTTTTATCTCAAAAAGTTTCCTCTTTGCCAATAAATTGGCAAATTCACTTTC
>CAYJNL010000013.1:0-76492 GCA_964371675.1 uncultured Bacteroides sp.
CAATTTGTACTCCTTCATGATAGATACTTAACATATTATCAAATCCTGCAACAGTATTGCACTTAAATTAATAAACAATCAAATAATTTAGGCAAAATACAAATTTAAATACGCAAGGAAGTGAGAAAATGCAACAACGTGAGATTATTGTAATAGACGCAAACCCTAATTTGACAAAGCTTGGCAAACGCAAAAGAAAGCCCAGAGTTTGCGCCTATTGTAGGGTTTCAACCGACGATACAGAGCAGTTAAATAGCTTTGAAACACAGGTAAAAAACTACACAGAAGTTATAAAAAACAAGCGTGAATGGGTGTTTGCAGGCATATTCGCAGACGAGGGTATTTCGGGCAGGCTTGCCAACAAGCGCCCTGAGTTTAAAAAGATGATTGGGCTTTGCCGCAGTGGTAAAATAGACATTATTTTGACGAAATCAATATCACGTTTTGCGAGAAACACTTTAGAGTGTATAGAGTTTGTGCGAGAGCTTAAATCACTTGATGTCAAAGTGATTTTTGAGAAAGAAAGCATAGACACAGACGCCATGCACACGGAGCTGTTATTCTCAATGTTAAGTGCATTTGCACAAGCGGAAAGCGAGAGCATAAGCCGAAACGTCGCCGTGGGCATACAGCACAATTTTAGTTTGGGCAAATTCCAATTTCAATACCACAACTTTTTAGGTTACATAAAGGGCGAAGACGGCAGACCTTGCATTGTGGAAAAAGATGCTGAAACTATACGCTTAATCTACACAAGTTTTATTGACGGCGCAAGTTTAATTGCTATTAAAGCAAAACTCGAAGAAAAGAAAATGCTCTCGCCCGGTGGCAAAGAAACATGGACGACGGCAACTATAAAAAGTATTTTGATAAATGAAAAATACATGGGTGACGTTTTACTGCAAAAGTCGTTCACGGTAGACTTTTTAAAAGGCACACGGCGTGCAAATAACGGCGAGATGACGAAATATTTAGTTAAACATAATCACGTGGGAATAGTGTCTGAAGAAGTGTTTTTGAAAGCACAAGACGAGATGACACGCAGGAGCAGTAAAACGCCTGCAACGCAAAAAGAAACCATAACAAAGCGTGGCAAGCACTCCGGCAAGTATGCGCTTACAGGCAAGGTTTTTTGCGGCAATTGCGGCACAAGATACCGCCGCTTTGCGTGGAGCGTACACGGCAGAAAAGAGGTTGTGTGGCGGTGCATCAGCCGCTTAGAATTTGGGCGCAGGCTCTGCCCCGACAGCCCAACAATTAAAGAGGCTTTTCTGCATGAGTGCATTATGAGCGCTTGCAAGCAATACATGCAACATACAGCACAACAAAACACATGTTTGGATGAGGAAATTATAAGTGCTGTTGATGTGAACAGCAAAAAAGCAGAGCTGACCGAAAATCTAAAATTTGTGCAAAAAGAGATTGACAGAAAGAACGTTGACCTTGATAGGTTAATTGAGCTTATATCGCAACAAGATGACGACACTGCATTTTTAGATTTGCGCATACTGTAAACAAGCAATGAACTTAACGATTTGCGATATAGGCAAACGGAAATTACCGCTTTGCTTGAAAATGAGAGCAAAGAAAAATGCAGGGGTGAACTTGGGCAAATATTGCTTGATGAAATAAGGCAAAGTGAGGTTGCGGATAATGTTTACTCTGATGTGCTTAGTGCGAGAGTTATACGGCAGATTGATGTGCTGGCTGATGGTGGGCTTAGGGTGGAATTTTTGGACGGGGTGAATTTTGAGTTTAGGGCAAGTATACAATAATGTAGTATAATCAGTTTGTTGCTACAGCTATTCTGAACTTGTTTTTTTGTATTGACTTTTTTGTATTTCTAAAGTATAATATATATGTGCTTAGGCATACTATATAGTGATCATACTCCGGTGTCCTACGGGCCCGGGGTTTTTTTATTGGAGGCAGGATATGGACAAAGAGTTTTCTACAACAAATGCTGTCCATAACCTAATTGCTTGAATGGAATTTAAATATATAGTATAATAAATTTTAATACAATCTATGTTAATATGGTTATCAATTGCATAATGTAAATAAATAAAAAAATTTAACACTCGTCAATTGCCAGTATAAACTATTTATTAAAATTATAAAAAGGAGTATATTATGTCAATAAATAAAAAATGCCAAGTATTTACTCCTACGGAATATGCTGAAAAGATGTTAGATATAGTTGGATACAAAAAAGATATTGTCGGAAAAAAAGTGTTAGAAAATTCTTGTGGCGATGGAAATATTTTATTAAAAATAGTCGAAAGATATCTTAAAGAGTGTTTTAGAAAAAAAATGACACATGAGTCTATAAAAAAAGCTATTAAATTAGATATCACTGCTTATGAGATCGATCCTACGCACATAAAAAATTGTGAAATTAGACTAAACGAATTAGCGAGCAAATATAAACTATACAACATAAAATGGAATATAATTGAAAAAGATTTTTTGAAAGAAAAGCTCATAGAAACTTATGATTATGTTATAGGAAATCCACCATATATTACCTACAGAGATTTATCCGTAGAAAACAGGAAATTCGTAAGGGAAAAGTATACAACATGTAGTAAAGGTAAATTTGATTATTGCTATGCATTTGTTGAAGCAAGTATTAAAGTTCTTAAAAAAAACGGAAAGTTAGTCTATCTAATTCCCGGGAACGTGTTTAAAAATGTATTTGGGTCAGAACTAAGAAAATTTATTTTACCGCACCTAACTCATATATATGATTATACAAATCAGAAAATATTTAGTGGTAAACTAACCTCGTCATCAATAATTGTATGCACCAATGGCAAAAACACAAAAGTTTTAAGTTACAATAACATAACCGAGAATAGCACAATTAACATAAAGAAAACACTACTACAACCAAAATGGATATTTGAGGATGAAATTGCAAGCGATTGTGATTTTATAAGATTTGGAGATATATATCATGCCGCAACATCCGTTGCGACATTGCTAAATAAAGTGTTTATACTAAATGGATTTCAAGAGGATGATAATTATGTTTATACCAAAGAACATAAAATAGAAAAAAACTTGTTAAAAAAAGCAGTAAGTCCTCGTTCTTTGAATTATAATTTACCAGAATATTTAGTTTTTCCATATAGCTATTGTGATGCCGGAATAGAACGATACTCTATAGATGAGTTAAAGAGAATATACCCGAATGGCTATATGTATCTATTGAGTCACAAAGAGAAACTTAATAACAGAAATAGTGACAAAAATGCTAAGTGGTTCGAATTTGGTCGTTCTCAAGCATTAGCACACTTAAATCAGAAGAAATTACTTATATCTACATTAATGACTCATGGAACAAAAGTTTATGAATTAGATGATGCAACTATTCCTACATCTGGCATATTTATCGTTTCTAAAAGTGATTATTCACTTGATACCGCTAGGAGAATATTGCAAAGCCAAGAATTTACAAAGCATGTAAAAAGAATTGGTGTTATTTCCAATGGAAATTCATACAGAATTTCACCCAAGGATGTGAACAATTTTAAATTTTCGCTAAAATTATTGCAGGAGGAATAAAAATGTCAAAGATATCATTTAATGTTGATGCCTACACTGCAAAATTAATAGGTCGAGAAAATGTCGCCAACCTTGATGGTGCAATTTTAGAGTTAGTTAAAAACACATACGACGCAGATGCATCAGTTTGTCTGCTATATTATGATGATATTAATAAAGTGCTATATATCGGAGATAATGGTACAGGTATGACATCTGATATTATCACAAAGCATTGGATGACTATTGGTAGCTCGTCAAAGAAAATTAAATATACAACAGACAAAGGCCGAGTGCAAACAGGAGCAAAAGGAATCGGAAGATTTGCACTGGATAGAATTGCTGATAATTGTTCGTTATTAACTATATCTAAACACGAACATTTAAACTGGCGCGTTGATTGGTCAGAGTTTGAATTCGGAAACCGAATTACAGATATTACTGCTGATTTAGAAACAGTTACTATTTCTTTTGTGGATTTTTTAACACAAGCAAATAATAATTATGTAGTTGATTTCGTTAAAAAGCATTTTATTTCATCGGGTTCAATCTTTAAACTTACAAATTTGAGAGATGATTGGAATGTTCAGACACTTAATAGTATTAAAACAAACTTAAAAACATTAATACCTCCTGATTTTAGAGAGCTGTTTAATATATTTATGTTTGATAATACAACAGATTTAAAAAAGGCAGCAATTTTAACAGAAGATGATAGTTTTCAACATGATTATAAAATAGTTTTTGAAGCAACCGAAAATGGAGAAGTCAAGGTAACTATAAATAGAGATGAATTTGATTTTAAAGATCAATTCTTTAAGATAATGACAGAGGCCGAATTCTCACCCGAAGATAAAGAATACTTTAAAAGTGCACCGATTGTAATCTCCTCAACATTCACAGATGTATTAAAAAGTAAAACGCCAATTTTAAATACAATTGGAAACTTTAGGGGGGTTCTTTATTTTGCAAAATTATCTAACACAAAGGCAGATAAAGAAAAATATTATTATAAAGATATAACAGGCAGACCCGACATAAGAGATTCTTTTGGTGGCATAAGAATTTATAGAGACGGATTTAGGGTTAGGCCTTATGGTGAACGCTCATCTTCAGCTTCGGATTGGTTGCAGTTGTCTTTAAGGAAAAATAAATCACCGGCAGCTGTATCGCATACCACAGGATCTTGGAGAGTAAATTCTGACCAAATACATGGTAGTGTATATATTTCCCGCACTAACATGACCCTTCCGGACCAAGCCAATCGGCAAGGCATTGTTGAAACAAAAGAGTTTGCTTTATTGCAGGAGTTTATAAAAAATGTTATATCACTATTTGAACAGGATAGACAGTATGTATCACGAAAATTAAGCACATACTACGATAAAGTCAATCCTGTGAAACCTATTCAGGATGAATTAGAGCAAAAATTAAGGGAAGAATATAAGAATAAAGCAAAATCACAAGTTAGTAATGAAGCTATCCCTTCGCGTCAAATGGATGTTGAAAAGGTGCAAAAACTTGTTTCCAAAAAAGATGACGAAATAAAACAACTAGAAACCGAATTGCAAATGTTGCGAGTTTTAGCGACCACTGGAATAATTACTAACACTTATATTCATGAAATTAAAGGAATAACTCATAGACTTAGTTCAAAAATCAAACTAGCTAAAGAAGCATTAGAAATAGACAGTGATATTGTTGCCGGTTTAAAGTATGTTACACAAGCTAGTGAACTTAAAAAATTCTTTACATCATGGTTTAAAGTTACAGTGGAAGCTGTACGTAGAGATAAGAGAACACTAAGAAAAGTTAATATCGGTGATATTACCACTTCTATATTAAAAGATTGGCAAGAAGCGCTTTCGCCCAAAGACATCAAAATTCATAATACAACTGAAGATATAGATTTCACATGTTTTACTTATGAAATAGAAAGCGTTTTGAACAATCTTATTGCAAATAGTGCCGCAGCTTTTGATAATGTTCGATTACAAGAAAAGTACATTAATATTAGCATAGACCGAGTAGAGAAAGGGATACTAATAAAATATAATGATAATGCTGGTGGCTTATCACAGATATACAAAACTAATCCGAGAAAAATATTAAACCCATTTGAAAGTGACCGATTATCTGAAAGTGGCGAAACTATAGGAACCGGAATGGGGATGTGGATTATTAACAGAATTGTAACAGATTATAATGGATTTATAGATTTGTCAGAAAACACTGATGAACAGCAAGGGTTTTATATTAAAATTTTTTTAACTGATAAAAGGTAGGTGTAAACTTGGTATGAAAAGAATTGGTTTTATAGATGATGAAAAAGAATACTGTGATGACTATAATGCAATGCTTAAACGAGATGGAATCTCATTATCGCTTGTTGAAAACTGTTCTACCAAACAAGATATTATTAATTGGATAGTAGATAACAAGATTGAATGTGTGCTTGTAGATTATAAGTTAAATAAGTTATATGATTTTGATGGCACAAATTTAGTTGCCTATATTAACAGTGAACTTCCAGATATGCCGTGTATTATAATAACTAATTATTGTGATGAAGGTATTGCTGAGAACTTAGTTAGTAAAAACGTATTTATTCCTCGTAGCTATTTTGATGAAGATAGAGAATCTCCAAATTATAAAGAATTAGTTTCTTTACTGTTACAATCATCAGAAGTTTTCCAAAACAGATTAAAAAGCCATTTAGTAGAGTTTGAAACATTAAAGCAAAAAAAGGATAAACATGATATATCTGTTTCTGAGGAAGAGCGCTTTTTAACTCTATACAAATTATTGAAAGCATATGAGGAAATTGATGATTTGCCGTCTGAATTGCTATCTACTCAAATGTCAACCAAAATGGACACTATAATTGATGCTTTAGACAAATTAATAGATCAAACGAAGTAGAGGTGTATAAATGAGAATTCACGGAGATGTTAAAATCACAAGAAGTCCTAATTTACCACTTCAAACGGACTATAAAAAATATAATGAAAATCTAAGAAATGATTTTCATTATATTTGTGGCTATTGTGGAAAACCGGAAAAATTAACAACCAAAGGGTTTGAGATTGATCACCTAGTACCAAATAATATCGCTCCTGAAAGGAAAACTGATTATACAAATTTAGTTTATTCTTGTTTTACTTGTAATAGAAAAAAATCTGGGAAATGGCCCACAAAAGATAAAGATAAGATGCATGATGGTGAAATAGGAATTATTGATCCGGCAGCTTCTGAATTCGATGTCCATGTTCATAGAAATAGCGACGGGAATATTGATGGATTAACGCCATTGGGTGTTTATATTTGCGAAAATGTATTTAAGTTTCATCAACGACCAATGAAAGAAATATGGAAATGCATGCAAATAATAGATAAAAAAGCACAGCTGAAAACACAACTTACCAAGTTAAGCAAAGAGCAACTTGAAATATATATGATTTTAGATGAGGAATTAGAATACATACAAAAAGTTCTTTTTGCAGAAAAGGAATAATATTATTAAATAGAAGTATAAATCTGAATCACAAGCGTTCAATCTGTGCTTTTTTCGTAACAATCAAACCTCTTTCCATTGTGCACTAATCTAAGACGCATGCGAAACTATCATATAGTACACAAGAAATCCAATATTGACATATTTTCAATTTAAGCGTATAGTAAAAGTAATGACAGGCAACAGGTGTGTCTGTTTAAGCGATGAAATGCAAGAGGGTACCGGTAAGCCTTGTTGCATAGAGTTTTCGGGAGGGGTTGTGCAGTGAAACCTCAAGCCGGAGTAGGCAGTGATGTCGAAAGAAAATGCACATAGTCGCCTTGTGAGAGCAAGGCGGCTGTTTCGCTTTTAACGCCTTGATTTATTATGACAGCCATTGAAAATTTGTTATATGTGCTATCTTGTGTTAAAATTTATTACATGATTAGTATAGAAACTTTAACAGTAGCGTTTAAAAGATTTAGGTTATAGGTTAATTGTAGGGAGTATGCAAAATGAAAAATAGTTTTCCACCACTTTCGCACAGTGAGTGTACTATATTGATTTTGGGCTCATTACCGGGTGAGTTATCTTTACATAAACAGCAATATTATGCTTACCCTCGCAATGCATTTTGGAAAATTATTTGTGCGTGCTTAGCTGAGGAGTTTACAGAAGATTATAAAACTCGCTGTGATATTTTATTAAAAAATAATATAGCTTTGTGGGATGTTGTCTACTCTGCTGAATGTGAGGGCTCTCTCGACAGCAATATTAAAAATGTTACTGTCAATGATTTCAATGCATTTTTAAGTAAACACCCCAAAATTAATAAAATTATTTTAAATGGCGGCAAGGCAAATTCTTTGTTTAGAAAGCACTGCAAAGATATTCATGTGCCGATTTTTTCGCTACCATCTACTAGCCCTGCAAATGCACGTATGCATTATGAGGAAAAGCTAAGTATATGGAAAAGTGCTTTGTTATAATTGCCATCAACTTGTTTTAAATATGCAAAAACGTCTTGTGAATGCAAGGCGTTTTTTGTGTTTTAATAGTATAACCGCTTAATTTTCAACAACTTATTAAGTCACATTTCAAGCCAAAAATGCTATAATTTTCACTAGGCATAATATACATGCTTAGGCTTTGCACAGCAAAAATCCAAAGCCGGAATAGAGGTGATTATTATGAAAAAACCTCAAGGTATGGGAGATTTTACTGCGTGGGAAAAGCCGTCTAAGCGCAAAAACCACAGCAAAGACGAAAAAATAGCAAGCGCATTTAGTGCTGAAAATTCAGTGCTTGTTATTCAGCCAAAACTGTGTGAAGATACCGCTGAAAACAAAAAGCATAAAAGGCGTGTTGCGGCATATTGCCGTGTTTCAACAGATGATGAAAACCAAACCTCCAGTTATGAATTGCAGATTAATTACTACAAAGAATACATTGAGCGAACCCCCGATTGGGAACTTGCCGGCATTTATGCTGACAGAGGGCTTAGCGGCACGGCGATGAAAAACCGCACACAGCTTTTGCTAATGCTCGAGGATTGCAGACAAGGCAAAATAGACCACATCATTACAAAAAGCGTGGCAAGATTTTCTCGAAATGTCATAGACTGCTTTTTGATATTGGACGAGCTTTTAAGTTTAAAACCTCCCGTTGAGGTGGATTTTGAGGTGGACGGCATAAACTCTAAGCGTGACCGCTTTGAAACCGACTTATTTATGAGTAGCTATGTTGCACAAAATGAGAGTGTCAAGAAAAGCAAAACAATTAAGTGGGCGTGGCAAATACGCTTTAGTAAAGGGCTTGCGCTTGTGCCAACTCACAGCATTCTCGGCTTTGACAAAGACAAAAACGGCAATATTGTAATTGTTGCAAAAGAGGCGAAAATTGTGCGCTATATTTACAACAACTATTTGCACGGCTACACAAAAGGCGAGATTGCAAAAGCGCTGACACTTGCGAAAATCCCAACCGTTAAGGGAAATGCCGTGTGGAGCACCACTGCAATTCACAGCATATTATCTAACGAAAAATATGTTGGCGATGCCCTTATGCAAAAAACATTCACGCCAAATTGTCTTGACCATAAAGCCAAGACAAACAAAGGCGAATTGCCGCAATACTACAAGAAAAACCACCATGTAAATATTATTGAGCGCAGCGCATGGGACGAAACACAGCGGCAGTTAAAAGCAAGGCTTAATGAGAAAACAAACAAGCTAAAGCGTGACAAAAAATTTATATTCAGGCCTATTAAAACAGGCAACTTTGCAGATTTTTATATTATACCAATGAGCGCAAAATATAAAAGAGCAGAAAAATTTATTGATGAAATTAAAAAAGAAAGAGGACAAGAAAATGCAAATTAATTTTAACGATTTTGAAACTATCGAACTAACAAACCGTGGCGAGGCAATTATGTACATAAATAAAAGCTATATCACATTTTCAAATGGTCTTGTTGAAGAAATGGGTGCACCTGCTTATATACGCTTTTTGATTAACCCTAAAACTAAAATTTTGGTTTTACAAAAGTGCAATGCAACGGATAAAAATGCTTTTAAATTTGCTAATGCAAACACCAATGGTAGTAAAACAAGATACACCTCGGTTAAAGTTTTGCTTGCTACAATTATTTCTTTGTTAGATAACTATGATGAAAATAAATTTTATGGGCTTAAAGGTGAGTACGATGCAGAGCAGGAAGTTTATATTATGGATATCAATAATGTGTTTGAAAGAAATGTAGATGGGTTTAGGCGTTTTAGAAAAAAATAAATTCGTCTATGAAAAACTGAAATTTAGGTTAATTTTCATGGGTATGCATTTTGTATAGGCAAGCCAAAAAACCTTGTAGCGTAAGCTGCAAGGTTTTTTACTTATTACTTCTTCACTATTCACTAACCTCGCTACAAGGTTTTTTGGAAAGTAATAAGTAATAGTTAATAGTGAATAAGTGTTATTTTTCAGCATTGAGGTGCAATTATGAAAGACAGCCTTTTAATAATAAAATCGAAAGAATTTGCCTTAGAAATAATAAAAGTTTGTAATATTATAAAGCAAAGCAAAAAAGAAAATGTTTTGACAAACCAATTAATACGCTCGGGCACAAGTGTTGGTGCTAATATTAGAGAAGCCTTTTATGCACACAGCAAAGCAGATTTTATCAGTAAATTGCAAATTGCCTTAAAAGAATGTTCGGAAAGTGAATATTGGCTTGAACTTTTAATCGAGAGCGGATATTATAATGATGCAAATATTTTAGATAAATGTATAGAGGTTAAAAAAATACTAATCTCGTCTATTAATACAGCAAAGAAAAACAAACAATTTTAATTATGCTTGTGGGTATGCATTTTGTATAAGCAAGCCAAAAAACCTTGTAGCGCAAGCTGCAAGGTTTTTTACTTATTACTTCTTCACTGTCACTCTTCACTAACCTCGCTACAAGGTTTTTCCGGGGTTGCACCTTTCGCGATGTGCTTTTTTATGGAAGTACAAAATTATAAACCGCTTTCGGGCAGTTTTATTGAAAAATAGTCTGCTTTTCGAGGCATGATAGTCGCGTTTTTTTAAATGTTTTTAAAATTTCTGACAATTTAATACATAAAATTTTAAGCCCTAATTTTATGCAATTCGTCATAAAATTAGGGCTTTTTGTATCATTTTATATTAGGTGAAAATTTTGCTCCGGTTTTTGCAAAGTCTTTATTTGTGGTAGCTCCGATATGTAACATCACCCGTTTTAATCTACTTAATAATCTTTCCTAAAATCCCCTGTGTGGCGCGGTAGCCTTTTAACCAAATCGCATGCAAAAATTATTTGGTTTTTAACAATTGTGTTATATTGTGCGCCATAAAAATTCATCATGGGCATACGTGTGCTTTTTGTTAAAACCACGTACTTTGACGGCAAGCGCGAAAGTGCGCAAGCTTTTATGTCGGCATGGCAACGGTGACACTCACAAACGCCAAACATGCTTATATACTTGCCAATCATATCATCAACAAGCTCTTCCATAACATTTATAAATTCAGCGCTTTCAAGGTCTTGGCCTTTTTTATCATCGACAGCCGCGCTCTGTGCGTTTTGCTGTTTTTTTTCACTGTTTTCCTGTGGTGTGTCACTTTCAGTGTTTGCAGTGCCTTGTGCGTTTTCTGCCTCACTGTCATTTACTGTGCTGTCTTTTTGGGGTGAGATTTCAGGCTGCGTTGCTTGCAGTATTTCTTGCTCCGCGCTTTCGCTTGCGACTTCTTTTGAGCTTTCGGTTTCGCTGCCTTCTGTTTCGCTGATTTCGCTTTCGGTGATTTCAGTGGTATCTTGCAATGTTTCGCTGTTGTTTTGGTCTTCGAGCTCTTTTTTTAGCGCATCGTCAAGTGCGTTTGTTATGGTATTTGCTGTTTTTTCATGGTTTGCGCGCGCAACCTCAAGCACGGGGACAGTTACCTTTTTTTGTGGTGTGCTCTCGGGGCTCTCTTTTTTTACCAAGTCTTGCTCATCTGCTTGCTCTTGCGGTGCACTTTCATTTTGCGGTGTGCCCGAAAGCAAATTAAGCACATGCTCTGTCTTGCTTGATTTAGACGAACGTCTCGTTGCCATTGTTTTCTCCTCTCCGCCTCGAAGTCGGCGCAAACTTAGTTTATGCTAAATTTAAAAAAATGTTACTTTTTCTTTGGGTGCACATATGGAAACTTGTCGCCTGCAATAAAATCACAAAGCTTTTCAAAGTCAAGCGCGGGGTTTGAGAAAGGCGCGTAGTCCACTATGCTGGAGCCGTGCGCCGGAGACTCTGCAACGGCAACACTACTCCTTATTTTTATTGGGAATACAGTTGTTTCAAGTTGTGCACTTATTTGCTCTACAAGCTCGTTTACCTCTCTGTTTAAATTTAGGCGGTTGTCGTATCTGTTAAGCAGTATGCCAAGTATTTTTAAATCAGAATTATAATAGCTGCGCACGCTCTCAATTGTATCTTTAATTTGCGACACACCCAGTAAACTTAATATTTCAGGCGCCATGGGTATAAGTATACTGTCTGTTGCAACGTATGCGTTAACAGTTAATATATTTAATGCCGGCGGTGTGTCTATAATTATGTAATCATACTCTTTTTTTATGCGTGCAATAGCAGTTTTTAGCAAAAATTCGCGCCCCGGTTTTGTAAATTCTTGCTCTGCCGCAGAGAGTAGTATATTAGAGGGCAACAAATCACATGCGCCAGCCTCATAAATTGCGTCGTTTACGTCAACACTGGCGCGAAAAACGTCGTAAATTGTTGTGCAATGCTCAATGTCAAGCCCTAGGCTGAAACCTAGGCTGCCCTGTGGGTCAAGGTCAATGCCAAGCACTTTTGCGCCCCTGTTGCCAAGGCAAGTAAGCAGCGCCGCCGCTGTTGTTGTTTTGCCAACGCCACCCTTTTGGTTTGTAACTGTTATAACGGTTGTAGCCATATTATTTTCCCTTCGTTACTGTTTTATATAAAGTTAATGTATAGAAACAAGGCTATCATAACTTTTTGTGCGAAAGTTAACAAAAATTTTGCTTTTTAAATAAAATTCACAATTTCGGCACTTATTTTTCTTGCAATGAGGACGATATAATAATTAAGAGCTTAAAAAGCTTTGTGTATAAAGTATATTTTAACTAAAAAAATAAACATTGTCAAATAAATTATTATGTAATAGTGTGATAATTTGTAATAAGGCAGTTAAGGAGCGTTATATATGTCGTCAGCAGTTTCATCGGCAACAAGTGGTTCTTCTATTTATGGTTCAAGAAATGTTAATATTCTCTCGGGTCTTGCCAGCGGGCTTGACACTGAGGGCATGATTGAGGGGCTTGTTGAGAGCTATGAGACAAAAATTTCAGGCCTTGAACAAGATAAGACAATGGTGCAGTGGCAACAAGAGCAAATTCAAAAAATTTCGAATATGCTCATAGAGTTTAATAACACATACAACTCATACACTTCATCTACAAACCTTTCATCTCCAAGCTTTTTTTCCAATGCGTCTTTAACAGAGGCTTTGGGAGAGTTTGCAGACAAAATTTCTGCAACGGGAGATTCTAATAGCGATATTTTGATAAACAGCGTTGCACAGCTTGCCACATCAACAACGTATAAAACAAGTGCGTCTGATTTGCTTTCGGCAGGTGGTACAACAGCCTCATCTTCCGG
Organism: uncultured Bacteroides sp.; assembly: GCA_964371675.1. Taxonomy (GTDB): domain Bacteria; phylum Bacillota; class Clostridia; order Oscillospirales; family Ruminococcaceae; genus Ruthenibacterium. The sequence goes on from CAYJNL010000013.1 coordinate 13,234, forward strand.
CACAAACATTAAGGGCGAGGTTATACCGGATGACCTAGGTGGCACAACAACAGTAAGCAACCTTGAGGGTAGCTTAACTGTAAAATACGGCAATAAATCAATTAAAATTGAGTTTGATGAGCTTGAGTTTTTAGACGAGAGCGGCACAGGCTCGGGTACTGTTTCGTCGGAGCAACTTAAAACAGCTATTGAAGATAAATTGAGCGAAGAGAAAATTTATTTTGATGACGGCACATCTGTTGATGCAAGTGAGAGAATAGGCGTTGAAGTTACTGCTGACGGCATTAAGTTTGTTGAAAAAGGCGGCGCAGGTAACGGCGTTTCTATTTCTGAAGCAACAGGCAAGCTTGAAACAACGCTTGGGCTTGAGAGCGTTGCAGATGACCAAGACAGCTTTAGCTTTGCAACAGGCACACACACAAGCGAAGTTAGCACAATGAAATATCTGCAAGGCGAGACATTTGATATTACTTTTAACGGCGAAAAAACTACATTAACAATAGACGAGACGTGGACGGCAGACAACTTTGCACAAAAACTTGAAGACGGCATTGCAAAAGCTTTTGGCAATGGTAAAGTGGACGTTAATTTAAACGGCGGTGCGCTTGAGTTTGATGTACAAGGTGGCTCTTCGTTTAAAATTGAGTCAGATGCAGGCTCTGCACTGGGCTTTGGCGAAGACGGCGCTATGATGAGCTATGTTGACCTCGAGATGAAGCTAAAAGATTTGGGCTACACAGGCGAGGACGTATCAATTGAAGTAAACGGCGTTTTAGTTGAGGGAATTACAGAGAATTCTACACTAAGCGACGTGCTTAGCAAAATTAACGGCAACGATGAAATTGGTGTTAAAGCAAGTTACTCTACAACAACAAACCAGTTTGTATTTACAACAGAGGAAACCGGTGCAGGCAGAGAAATAAGCTTTGGTGGCACTGTTGGCACATCGCTGTTTGGCGATACCTCTGACCCAAGCGCAGGCATTTACACAGAGGGTGTTGATGCAGTTGTAAGCGCAACTATAAACGGTGAAAATGTTGTGCTAAACCGCAGCAGCAACTCTTTTGATATAGACGGCATGAAGGTTTCTCTAAAAGGTACATTTAACAAAGGTACATATGAGGGCACTATTGTAAACGGCATGAAAGAGGACGGCACAGCGCTAACGGCAGAAGAAATGTTTGGCGTGGGCGAGGCTGTAAGTTTTAATGTAAACCCCGACAGCGACAAAATTGTAGAGACTATTGTTAAAATGGCAACAGACTACAACGAGATTATGGAGGCTGTTAAATCAGCATACGCAGATGCGCCGCTGGAGCAATCTTCGGGCAGTGAGTACCAGCCGCTAACAGCAGCAGATAAAGAAGACATGACAGAGAGCGAAATTGCCGCATACGAGGAAAAGGCAAAGACGGGCATACTGTTTATGGACTCTGACTTGTCACAGCTATATACAGAGATGCGTAACGCTATGGAGAGCGTGGGTACATCTACGGGCGACCTTGCTGAAATTGGCATTACAACAACATACCTTGACGGCCTTACAACAATGAATGTTAACGAGGAAAAACTGCGCGAGGCTCTAGAAGAGGACCCAAGCAAAGTTGAGGAAGTTTTTACAAACAACACAGATTACGGCTCAACTTACAACGGCCTAATGGCTAACCTTGACCCTGTACTTGAGAGATTTGCAAAAACCTCGGGTGAGCCAAAAGGTATATTAGTATCAAGGGCGGGTTCTATACACTCTCCTACAACAGCAATTAACAACTTAATGCTTAAAGAAATAAGCGAGATTGAAGAAGAGATTGAGACATGGCAAGATAAAATGTTTGATAAAGTTGACTACTACACAGCACAGTTCACAAGGCTTGAAGTGCTTATTAACGAGATGAACTCACAAAGTTCGGCTTTCTCGGGCATGATGGGCGGCTAATTTAAACGCGGAAGGATAAATTAAAACATGGATGTTCGCGGTTATAAACATTATCAGGAGTCATCGCTTGACACAATGACAAGCGGTGAACTTCTGCTTATGCTTTACGACGGGCTTGTAAAGAAACTTGTACAGGCAGAGCTTTTAATGCAACAAAAGCAATTTAAAGAGAGCGAAATGGTAATAGATAAATGCGTGGCAATTATACATTACCTAGAGGACACGCTTGACAAAAGCATACCTATTAGCAGAGATTTAAGGCGACTATACGAGTATTTTTGTTATGAATTGATGCGTGTTAAAATAGGGCACAACACTGTAGAGCTTGCGCGTGTGAAAAAAAATGTAACAGAGCTTAGAGACTCCTTTAAACAAGCGGAAAAAAATGTTATAATGGATGGTGCGCAAGGTGTAAAACCTACGGTTCAGGGCGGTGACAACGTATGATAACAGAAAACGACGTGTCGAAAGCCTTGAATGTGCTTAAAAAAATTAACATAGCAATGCTTGAGGCAAAAGAGCTAACAGCGGAGCTTGATGGCGCTGTTAAAACAAATGACGATGTAACCATGCGTATAATGCTTAGTATGCGTCAAGAGCAGATAAACACAATTAATGAATATGAGAAAATTTTAAAAAAGCAGTGTGAAACATTTGATAAAGTTGATAGCAGGGACTTTATGGATGTTGTTAACGGTGTTAATTGCAGAATATCAATTGCAAAAGATTTGTTTGTGCAAGCGCAAAAAAACAAGACTTTGCTTTTAAAATTGCAAGAGGCTGACAAAGCTTTAAATAAACGTGTTGGCGGCAAAAAGTCTGTGTTTGCAAACAGCTAAAAGTGCACATAGAAAGAAGTGATGTTTCCATATTAATAACACCGCAGATAAGGCTTGACAACGTAAGTGTTACCTACACAAAAGAGAAAAAGCCGTTTGTTGCCATAAGCGATATTAACCTTGTGGTCAACAGAGGAGAATTTATATTTGTAACAGGTAGTAGTGGTGCAGGCAAAAGCACGTTACTTCATGTTATAGCAGGTGCTACGCGCCCGTCAAAAGGCGGTGTGTATTTAGCAGGGTCAAATGCAAAATTTATGAGTGCGCGCACAAAAGAAAAGAAAAACATAAAAATAGGTTTTGTTCCGCAAATGTCACACCTAACAAGAAGAAACACTATTGAGCAAAATTTACAGCCGTTTGCACAAATGACACGCAGTAAGCAATACTCCAATGCACAGCGTATGGACAAGGCACTTGATTTAGTTGACTTAAAAGGCGTTAAAGACAGATACCCTGCGGAGCTAAGCCTTGGAGAAAGCAGACGAGTTGAGCTGGCACGTGCGTTGCTTGCTAACCCGTCCATTTTAGTTTTAGATGAAATAACGGCAAACCTTGACCATGACACAGCGTGGGATTTGTTTCATTTACTTATGGAGCTAAACATGTATGGCATAACTATAGTAATGGCAACACATGCAAAAAAACTTGTTGATATTTACAGAAAACGCGTTTTAACACTTGTAAACGGGCAGATAGTATCTGATGTTAACAAGGGAAAATACGGCTACATTAAATAGCTTTGTGACGCAATATTTTTGCAAAAACCTATGTTTGTAAAAGTATTGACAAAGCAAAGAGCTTTTATAAGCTAATTTTTGAAGAAAAATTGCAAATAACTACAAAAAATGCTGTTTTAATATTGTAACCTTTGCAGTTTTATAATATAATTAATAAATAAGTAAAACGTTTGGAAAGTTTGGAGGCAATTAAAATGATTTTTGGGTTTAATAAACTGTCGATCAGAACACGCTTAATAGGTTCTTTTGTAAGCTTAATTGTAATTATCATAGGGCTTGTTGTTTTATCTGTTACACGCGTTGACAGCGTAGAAAACAGGTATAAAAGTATGCTTGATGAAGATGTTGCAATGGTGCTTGAGATTGAAAATGCAATTGATAGCGTTAACTTAATATCAAATTATATGAGAAATCAAGCTATTGGCGGTTATAAAGAAGAGACAATGAACAATGTAGAAATTGAGGCTAATGCTTTAACTGAGGCTGTTATGTCTTTTACAGAGCGCTACCCTGACAGCGCTAAGGCAAAAGAGTTTCAAAAAGAAGTTTTTGCATGGTTTGATGTTTTTCAATTAACTTATGCAGCACTCATATCAAACGACATTGAGCTTGCAAGCGAGATAATTATTGAGCAAGATACTCCACAGCTAATTGCTGTACTTGCAGCAGGTGATGCCTTTGAAAAAGAGTTTGAAGACCACCTACACGCAAGCGAAATTGATGCTGAAAAAGACACACAGGTAAACTTAATTATATTGTTAATTATTGCAGGTGTGGCTGTGCTTATAGCTTTATTCTTAACAATTGACATTCTTGCGGCAACAATTAAGCCAATTGACAAAATAAAGGCTGCTATTGTAGCGTTTACAAAAGGCGATTTAAAATATGGTATTGACTACACATCGGTAAACGAGCTAGGCCAAATGGCAGAATCGGTTAAAGTGTCTCAAACAATTTTGGGCGAGATTATAGCAGATTTAACATCTATAACAAGCCAAATTGTTAATGGAGACCTTACATGCAAAATTGAAAAAGAATATCCCGGAGATTTTGCACCTATTAAAGATAACCTTGAAAACCTAATTAGACACCTTGGCGGCACAATGTCGGGCATTAAACAAATGAGCGATCAGGTGTCTTCAAGTGCAGAGCAAGTGGCAAACGGTGCAAGAGTTTTGGCACAAGGCACAACAGAGCAAGCTGCGGCTGTTGAAGAGTTAAGCGCAACAATTACAAAACTTAACCAAGGCGCACAGCAAAACTTGCAAACAGCAAACGATGCTAACAGCAAAGCTGAAACAGCAGGCTCTTACGTTATGGAGAGCAGTTCAAAAATGCACGAGATGAAAAAAGCTATGTCTGATATTTCAGAGGGTCAAAGCAACATCACAAGCATTTTGGGCACAATTGAGAACATTGCGTTCCAAACAAACATATTGGCGCTTAACGCCGCAGTTGAGGCAGCACGCGCAGGTTCTGCAGGTAAAGGCTTTGCAGTTGTTGCAGACGAAGTTCGCAACCTTGCATCTAAGTCAGACCAAGCGGCAAAACAAACAAAGCAGCTTAGCGAAGAGCTTATGCAGTACGTTGCAAAAGGCAGCGCACTTACCGAGAGCGCAGAAGAGTGCATGCAAAACACCGCTAAATATGCAGGTGAGGCAACTGTTGCAATACAAATGTTGCACACTTCCGCAACAGAAGAGGCAGAGGCAATTGCACAGCTTACAATGGGTATGGACCAAATTTCTGCAGTTGTTCAAAGCAACTCTGCTACTAGCGAAGAGTCTGCGGCTGCAAGCGGTGAGCTTTCAACACAGGCAAACGGCATGATGAGTACTATTGACCGCTTTAAACTACCCGGTTCATCTAAAGGCATTGCACAAGGCGCAAGCTTTGGCGGCAGTTACTCTGCAAACGACTATGCACCGTCTTATGAAAATACCTCGCATGTTGTAGACTTGCAAGATGATATGGACGACAAATATTAATAAAAGAGCTTTAGGTGGTGTATAAGCTATCTAGCAGTTAATATTAAAAGTAAAATTATATAAGTGTATATCCTAGATAGTGTGGACATGAGTTGAACTGTGCAGATTTTGAGCGATTTTTTTGCTCTACAAGGAAGAAAAATGAAACACTCCTTAATGGAATGTGAATTTTGATGACGCCGTAGAGCGGAAAAATCGACAAAATCGGCCAGCTGAACACTCGTGGCCACACTGTCTAATATAGGGAGGTTATTTAGTGCAAACTAATACCTCCCCATATTGGTATAGTAATGTATTTTTTAAAACGTAAAAAGGTGTGGAAATATGAGCACAGAGAGTAGTTTAAAACAAAATGGTTTAACGTATGCCCTAGATATAGGCACACGCAGTGTTATTGGCATGGTTGTAGAAGAAATTGACGAAAAGGTGCAAGTAATTGCAGTTGAAACACAGCCACATACAAAGCGCACCATGATGGACGGGCAAATTGAAGACATAGCAATGGTTGCAAATGTTGTGCGCACAGTTACAGATAAGCTGGAGGAAAAACTTGGCGTTAAGCTCACAAGTGCAAGCGTTGCGGCGGCAGGGCGCGCTTTAAGAACAGAGCAAGGTATAAGCAGTATAGTGTTTGACACACCACAGACAATTACAGCAGAGAGCATAAGCAGGCTAGAGGCACAAGCTGTCAGTGACGCTGAAAAATCATTAAATGCAGATAAAGAACAGCGCATGTACCTTGTGGGTTACACAAACACGCAAACGCTTGTGGACAACTACCCAATGCGCAGTATTTTAAACCACGTGGGCAAAACAATTGAGACAAACATTGTTGCAACATTTTTGCCAAGCGAGGTTATAGAGAGCCTTTATGCCGTTATGAACATGGCAGGTGTTGAAATTGCAAGCCTTACACTAGAGCCTATTGCCGCACTAAATGCCGCAATACCGGCAGAGTTAAGGCTGTTAAACCTTGCACTTGTAGACATTGGCGCAGGCACGTCTGACATAGCAATTTGCCGTGATGGCAGTGTTATAGGTTACACAATGGCAACAATTGCAGGCGATGAGCTCACAGAGACATTGATGAAAAAATGCCTTATAGACTACAATACGGCAGAGCGCATGAAAGCGGCACTGTCTGACGGTTCAAGCGTAAGCTACGTTGACATAATGGGCATAGAACAGCGCATTACGCCAAAAGAGATAGAAGAACACATAAAACCGGCAAGCGATGCGCTTGTAAACGAAATAGCAGAGAGAATTTTACAAATAAACGACGGCGCACCCTCCGCAGTGTTTTTGGCAGGCGGCGGAAGTAAGCTTGCAGGCATATGCGCAAAAGTGGCAAGGGCGCTTGAAATGGACGAAACACGCGTTGCCATTGCGGGCGGCCACTTTAAAAAGAGCGCTTTTTCAAATGAAATTGACATAAACACCCCTGAGTATACAACACCGCTAGGCATAGCTGTTTCGGCGGCGCTTGGGCTTATAAGCGACAGTTACAGAGTGTCGCTAAATGGGGAGGCGGCAAAGCTTTTTCGCAGTGGTAGCCTCACAGTGCTTGAAATACTGATGATGAACGGCTACACATACCAAGACTTGCTTGGCAAAAACGGCAAAAACCTTGTTGTAGAAGTTGACGGTATGCGCAGAGTTTTTGCAGGGCAAACAGCTGTGCCTGCTGTATTGAAAGTAAATGGCGAGACTGCACAGCCCTCGCACATAATAAATGCAGGCGATAAAATTGAATTTACAGCGGCAAAGGCAGGCGTAGATGCATGCCTAACCGTGCAAGAATTGCTGGAAAAAGTTGGTGCGGCGGCAGTTACCGTAAACAGCATACATATGCAGCCAAGTGCGCAAATTAACACAGGCGATGTAATTGCAATTATTGCAAAAGCGCCAAAACACAGCGAAAAACACGGTGTAGCGCAAAAAAAACTAAAAACAGACAGTGCACCGCAAGAGGATAAACAAAGCGAAAGCAAAAGAGAAAAAGCAATAAACACCTTGAAAAGCGAAAAACCACAACAAGAAAAAAACAGCACGGAAACTTTAGAAAAAAACAGCGAGAAAACCTTGCAAGAACCCCTTGTAAGTGAGGTTGAAAAAAGCAAACCTCAAAGTGCGCCATCAAATGAAATAGGTTTAATTTTAAACGGAAAACCGCTAAGTTTAGAGAAAAAAAGCAGTGGTCAACCATATTATTTGATGGATTTACTGGAGCACACAGACATTGATTTTGATAAAGTTAAAGAGCCTGTGGAGTTATTTATAAATGGCGATAAAGGCACATTTCAGCAAGCTATAGCTGAAAATGACAATGTAATTATTAGGTGCATGGCGGCAGCGGCAAAATGAAAAACGCGCAAATTTTGCAAATAAATAATTTCATAACAATGGTTTTTACAGCTTAAAAATAATATATGAATTACAACGGGGGAATACTATGATACACAGAATAAAACCTGCAATTAAAAATTACATCTGGGGTGGAACAACACTAAAACAAGAGTTTGCAAAGCAGAGCGAGCACGATACAATAGCCGAGACGTGGGAGCTTTCTTGCCACAAAGATGGCGAGAGCATAATGCAAGACCTTGGCACAACGCTAACACAATATTTGAATGAAAACCCCGGCGCAAAGGGCAAGCTTTGTGATAGCGAGAGTGACTTCCCTGTTTTAATAAAATTTATCGATGCTGCCAATGATTTGTCCATACAGGTGCACCCAAACGACGAGTATGCACAAAAAAATGAGGGGCAAGCAGGCAAAACAGAGATGTGGTATGTAGTAGACGGCACGCCGTCAGCCTTTTTGTACTATGGATTTAAGAAAGACACAACACCACAGGAGTTTAAAAAAGCAATTGAAGACGGCACGCTTTGCGAGCACCTAAACAGAGTTTCGGTGAAAAAAGGTGATGTGTTTTTTATAGAGGCAGGCACAATACATGCAATTGGCGCAGGTTGTGTTATTGCAGAGGTACAGCAAAACAGCAACGTTACGTACAGGGTATATGACTATAAGCGCACAGACGCAAACGGCAATGAGCGCGAGTTGCACGTGGAAAAAGCGTGTGAGGTTACAAACCTAAAAACGGTAGAAAACAAGAATTGCACAGGCAAACACATTGCAAAGTGCGAATATTTTACGGTAGACCTTATAAATTTAGACAAAGAGCACAGCGAGGACACACTTTTTGCAGACGAGAACAGCTTTAAGCACTTGCTTGTTGTTGATGGCGAGGTAGAGGTTTATACAAAAGAGCAGAGCATTGTTGCACAAAAAGGGCAAAGCGTGTTTATTGATGCCTCAACAGGGCTTGTAAATATAAAAGGCACAGGTGACATTATAGTGACGTATATAGAAAAACCCACATACAGAATTGGCATTGACCTTGGCGGTACTAACATAAAAGTTGGCATTGTAAATGAGGACAATGAGATAATTGCATCACACAGTATGCCAACAATGGCACAGCGCACGTGGAAGTTAATTGCAGCGGACATTGTTAAGACAATTGAAATTGCAGCGCAAAAAGCAGGTATTAAAGTAAGCGATTGCGTGAGCGTGGGCATGGGCACACCGGGCACAGTTGATGTGGCTAAGGGTACAATAGTTTATTCTAACAATTTTTGCGATTTTGAAAATATACCTATGCAAAATGAGCTTGAGACAGCGCTGAATAAGCCTGTTAAAATGAGCAACGATGCCAACTGTGCGGCACTTGGAGAGTTTGCCGCAGGCGCCGCAAAAGAGTATGAAAGTGTGGTACTTGTAACGCTAGGCACAGGTGTGGGCACAGGTTTTGTGCTTGACCACAAAATTTTTGAGGGCGGCGGCCCAGGCGGTGCAGAGGGTGGACACACCGTTATAGTTGCAAACGGAGAGAGCTGTACATGTGGGCGCAAGGGCTGTTTTGAGTCATACGCAAGTGCAACGGCGCTTGTGCGTGATGCACTAAAAGAAATAGAAAATAGCAAAGACTCTATGATGGCACAGCTTTACAGAGAAAACGGCAACAAGATGAACGGCATAATTCCGTTTAAAGCGGCACGCGCAAATGATGAAGCCGGTTTAAAAGTTGTGAACAATTATATTGAGTATCTTGGAATAGGTATTGTAAACCTTGTTAATATAATTCGCCCACAAGTTGTGTTAATCTCGGGTGGTATATCTAACGAAAAAGAATATTTGACAGATAAGCTTAACGCTTATGTTAAAGCTAACACATATGCAGGCAATAAGCTTAGCATACCGGAAGTTAAAACGGCAACACTTGGCAATAACGCAGGCATAGTGGGCGCAGCTAATTTGTAACCAAACAGACAAAAATTTGCAAAATTCAGTTATTGAAATTTTTGTTTATCTTTGCTTTTGTTAATTTAAAAACACTGCTTACCAAATAAATACAAAACCGCTTAAAGGCAAGTTACATGCCTTTAAGCGGTTTTTGTAGTATTTCAACTATATAATTACTCTATATTTAATAATTAATAAATAACTATGCCTTTTTCTTTTTGTTAAGCAATTTTACAACGGTCATTAAAATCTCACGCAAGTTTAGCATAAGCACAAGTACACAAAGCAGTGTGCACCACAGTGGCCAGAGCGGTACATTTGCAAGCATTAAAACAGCCTCTAGTGTTAATGTTGTGCAGTTGACAAGCAGTTTCAATGGGTTCATGTTTACGCGGATTAGTTTGCGTGTTGTAATTGCACGCAATAAAAACACTGCAAGGTAGCTAACAAATGTAGATATTACAGCACCACTTAACCCATAAGTGGGTATGAGCACAAAATTAAGTGCAAAGTTTATAACCGCACCTACTGCCATTGTTGAAAGTGACGTGCCACTGCGCTTTTTAACCATATAAATACTGTTTAAAAAGTTACTTAACGACGAGAAAACAGTTGCAATTGCTAGGAACGGAATATACTGCCATGCACCAAAATAGTCATCTCTGTAAAGCATCATGAACGGTTGTGCCATTAAAATAATGCCTGAGCCACACAAAAACATTGCACCTTGATATGTGGAAAAAACCTTTGTAAAAAACTCCTCGTTTTTCTTCTTTACACCGTCTGTAAAGGCGCTAATTTGCCAAGCTTCTGTAAAAACTGTTGATACGATTGTCAAAATAGTAGGTAGGCGCAGGCTATTTGCATAAATTGCCGTTTGTGCCTCGCCGTTTTCAAGCATGGCAGCTATGAACATTTGGCTGCTACCGCTTGTTATCCACCAAAAAATGCTTGCCGGTACAAGTGGCAAAGAGTATTTTAACATGCTTTTCAGCATAACTTTATTTATGCTAAAATTAATGTATTTCCACAGCTGTGCCGTGATAAATAAAAATAAAACTGAAAAACCGTCGGCAAAAATTACAGCAATAAGGTAGCCTGTTGGCCCCATGTTGAGGTTTCTTAGGAAAATAAAGTAAAATACGCAAGTTACAATAGTTGTTGCAATGCCGTCTACTGCGTAGAGCCGCACATATTGTTTGGCACGTACAAACTGGCAATTTAAGGTGCGCAAACAGCTTACAAGCACGTAAATGCACAGCAAAACTATGTAATCTGTATACCAGCTAATTTGTGCCAGTATTGGCGAGAGCACTACAAGTACGCCAAAGCCCATTAGCACACTAATTATACCATTTGTATAAACATACGTTTTATTAACATTTTTTTCGAGACCAAAGCGCACAACAGCATTTGAAATGCCAAGGCTTACAATTGGTATGGCAACATTTGCAAATTGGTTTAAAAGGTCACGTATACCGTTCATTTCTTGTGTGTCGAACCAGTAACTAAACAGCGGTGCCATGACAAAAAATAAAAGCCGAGAGGAAAACTGGCTTATGGCAAACAAAACCGTATTGGACACAAGACGTTTATACTTTTTTTCCATTAAAATGCTCCCGTTCTGAAAATTGTATTGTTTTAGTTTTTAGCCTTGCTCATTAAACTTGGATCTTCGTTACTACTCATTATATAAATAACCAATATATCCTGCATGGGTTATTTATAATTTATTTTATGGCGATGCTACGCACATGCCAATTTATATTATGTTCGTACCTCACATAATATAAATAACCCGTATATCCTGTACGGATTATTTATAAATTATTTCATGGCGGTGCTACGCACATGCCAATTTATATTATGTTCGTACCTCACATAATATAAATAACCCTCATATCCTGCATGGGTTATTTATAACTTATTTCATGGCGGTGCTATGCACATGCCAATTTATATTTTGCTACACAAAATATAAATTTTGCCCTACCCCTGCCACATAATGTTGTGCATAACACCGCTATATGGGCAAATCAGACGTTTTGAGGCGGGTTCGAATTGCATGGCTTTTTATGCGCAAAATTAATTATAGCCTAAAAACCACCTGCTGTGCGTGGGAACGGCAACACGTCGCGTATATTTGATATGCCCGTCATGTACATAACAAGGCGCTCAAAGCCAAGCCCAAAGCCTGCGTGTGGCGCTGTGCCAAATTTGCGCAAATCAAGGTACCACTCGTAATCTTCTCTGTGCAAGCCCAGCTCTTCTATGCGTTTTTCAAGCATTTCCAGGCGCTCCTCGCGCTGGCTGCCGCCTATAAGCTCCCCAACGCCAGGCACAAGCATATCTACTGCCGCAACCGTCTTGTTATCGCTGTTTAGGCGCATGTAAAAAGATTTTATCTCCTTTGGATAGTCCGTTACAAATACGGGTTTTTTGTACACTTGCTCTGTTAAAAACCTCTCGTGCTCTGTTTGTAAGTCACTGCCCCACTGTACTTTGTACTCAAATTTATCGTTGTGCTCGCTCAAAATTTCAACTGCTTTTGTGTATGTCACGCGCTCAAAATCGCTGTTTACAAGTGCCGTTAAGCGCTCAAGTAAAGTTTTGTCTATAAACTGGTTGAAAAACTCTATTTCGTCTTTGCAATTCTCTAAAGTATACGCAACAACGCTCTTTACCATGCTCTCTGCAAGGTCCATGTCGTCGTTTAAATCGGCAAAGGCTATCTCGGGCTCTATCATCCAAAACTCGGCAGCATGGCGCGGTGTGTTGGAGTTTTCTGCACGGAAAGTGGGCCCGAACGTGTACACTTTGCTAAAAGCAAGCGCCATTGCCTCTGCCTCTAACTGGCCCGATACTGTCAAATTAGTCTCGCGCTTAAAAAAGTCGTTTTCATAATTCACCTTGCCATCAGGTGTTTTTTCAATGTTTACAGGGTTCATTGTGCTAACACGGAACATCTCACCGGCACCCTCGCAGTCGCTACCTGTAATTATGGGCGAGTGGCAGTAAACAAAGTTGTTTTCGTTAAAAAATTTGTGTATGGCAAACGCCGCAACACTGCGCACCTTAAATGCCGCGCCAAGCGTGTTTGTGCGTGGGCGCAGGTGTGTCATTGTGCGTAAAAATTCAAGTGTGTGTCGCTTTTTTTGCAGTGGGTAATCCGCAGGGCAATCACCTATAACGGTTATCTCGTCTGCGTTAATTTCAAAAGGCTGTTTTGCCTGTGGCGTTAACACGGCTGTGCCCGTTACGGCAAAACTTGTGCCGGCACCACACTTTGCTATGTCTTTATAATTTGCAAGTTTTGCGCTCTCAAATACAATTTGCACAGGCTTAAAATCTGTGCCGTCAGAAAGTGATATAAACCCTATATTCTTAGAGTCTCTTATTGTTTTTGCCCAGCCACAAACGGTAACTTTTTCGCCGTCCTGCGGCACATTTTTGAACAATTCTTTTATTTCACAATGTTTCATCTATTTTGCTCCTTTTAAAAGGCGTATTCTTTGTACTTTAATTATAGTATATTATTGCGCAAAGTCAAGAAATAACAGGTAGGCGATTGAAAAGCTGTCACATTTTAACCACTATGCGCAACATAATTATATTGCAAGGGGCGGCGTTTCTGCCTATAATAGTATTATGAGAGTAAAAACATAACACAAAAGAACGGAGAAGTTTATGTTCAACAAACAAAAAACGCTTAAATACATTGAAAAACTAGTTCAATTTGGTGTGCAACACAAGTTAATTGAAATGCTTGATGCGTATGTTGCACGCAACACACTTATAGACATTTTTAATTTGCAAGAGCCCTGCACAGACAGTGAAATTGCAGACATAGCAAAAGAAAAAGCACCTGATACACCGACAGAAATTTTAGAAGTATTATTGGACGAGGCGGCAGTGTGTGAGCTTTATGACGCAGAATCAGCGGCACTGCGCGTAAACTTTGAGGCGCGCATGATGGGCGCACTAATGCCACGCGAGAGTGAGGTAGCACATAAATTTACACAGCTTTTAGAGCAAGACGGTGCAAAGGCTGCAACACTTTGGTTTTATGACCTTTGCATAAAATCAAACTATATACGAACAGCGCAAATTGACAAAAACATAAAATGGGACTACGCGTGTAAATACGGCAACCTTGAAATTACAATAAACTTAACAAAACCGGAAAAAGACCCCAAAACAATTGCCCTAGAGCGCCTACAACCAAGCGCAAGCTACCCAAAATGTATGCTTTGCATTGAGAACATAGGCTATGCAGGGCGCATTAACTTCCCTGCGCGCCAAACACATAGGGTGGTGCCGTTTGACATCTGCGGCGAAAAGTGGTACTTGCAATACAGCCCATACGTGTACTACAACGAGCACTGCATTGTGTTTAGCCACAAGCACGAGCCCATGAGTATATCGCCAAAGGCTTTTGAGCAAATTTTTGATTTTGTGGACATTTTCCCACACTATACATGTGGAAGTAATGCAGATTTGCCTATTGTGGGCGGTAGTATTTTGAGCCATACACATTTTCAAGGTGGCAACTATAAGTTCCCTATGCAGCTTGCACAGACTATAAGCACATACAAAAACGCGCAGTACAAGGACTTGACAATAGAAAACATAAAATGGCCAATTAGCAGTGTGCGCATTAAGGGCAAAGACAAAGCGCAGATTTTAAAATTTAGCGAAAAAGTGCTTGCTACATGGCGAAATTACGAAGACAAAACAGCCGACATACTTGCATACAGTGAAAAAGACGGCGAAAAAGTGCCACACAACACAATAACTCCAATTTTACATCGTGACGAGGAGCAAGGCGAGTATGTGTTTGACCTTGTGCCAAGAAACAACCGCACAACAGACGAGCACCCCGACGGTATTTTCCACCCACACAAGGAAATCCACCACATAAAAAAAGAAAATATAGGGCTTATTGAGGTAATGGGGCTTGCCATTTTACCGGCAAGGCTTGAAAAGCAGAGCGCGGAAATATGCAAGGTACTTTGCGGTGCGCTGGACATAAACGCGGCAAAGCAAAACAGCCCTGAGCACGCAGAGTGGCTTGACTATTTGTGTGAAAAGTACGGCACAAATATTAGTGCACAGAGTGCACAAAAATGCGTGAGAGAAGAGATAGGAGCAAAGTTTGAAATTTGCCTTGAACACGCAGGTGTGTTCAAGCAAACACAAGAGGGGCTTAGTGCGTTTGATAGATTTATGGGTGCACTGGGCTGTGAGAAAATTTAGTAAAGTTTATTACTTTAAAGAAAACAATGTAGGGGCACCTTCGCTTGGAGGTGCCTCTACATTGTTTAGTATGAAAATTTTATTGCTTGTACGGGTTGTGTTAGCTGCTTTATATAGGGTATGCACATGATGTGGTGTTCATGGTTTGGATGAATTTTGCGCTAGTTTTGCGAAGTCTTTGCTTGAAGGAAAGCTTTTCAGCAGTCAATACCTATAATAGCCACAAAAATTAAATAGCACTTTAAAAAGGCTTAAAACAAGAATTTACTTGTTTTAAGCCTTTTTTTGCGCATTTTTTTGGTTTTTGTAAAAATACGTAAGTAACAGCACCCTACATTGAGTTACTATATGCTCAAGCACAAAAACAGCACTATAAAAACATGTAGTAAAACCACTCTAAAATTTATACAACTCGGTTGCTAATATTTTGTTTAGCTTTGTCTTCGTCAACCGTAATGCAGCAGTGCTGCTTATTTCGGCATTGAAAAACAAATTTTTTTAATACCGTCTTGTGAAAATTATAAAATGGTGGAACTATATTTTTGCTTGTGTTTAACTTGCACGGCACTTTTGTAGGTGGCAATAGCTACACTGCGTACTACTTTAACACGCAATTTAAACAGGCGGACGGGAGGCTACCCCGTAAAAAGCATACGCCTGAAAGCAAAAGGTTTTTGATGTTAAAAAAGTCGGCCGACTAAAAAATCTGCACTCTGCCGCAGGGTGAGGTTTAAAAAACAGCTTGCGGCAGATGGGAGATTTGTTTTTATGAAACGCGAAGAGCTTATTAATTTGAGCATATCCGAAGAGCATATTGACAAGATTATGCAACTCCACGGTAAGGATATTGAAAAGCACAAAGTGGCGGTAAAAGACAGCACACAAAAAATTGAAACACTGCAAGTGCAGCTAAATGAGGCAAGCGAGAAGCTAAGCGGCTACGAGCCAAATTGGCGCGACATTGTGGAAGATGCAAAAAAACATGCTGATGATACTATACTTACAATTAACCGCGACAATGCCCTTGCAAAGGAGCTTGCCGCCTGTGGTGTGCGTGATACGCTTGCCGTTAAAGCGCATATTGACATGCAGACCGTTGCGTATGACGAAAATACAGGCACACTGACGGGGCTTAGTGAGCAGCTTACACAGATGAGAGAGACACACTCGTTTTTGTTTGATGACTACACTGCGCCACCCATATTTTGTGCCGACACAAAGGGTGTTACAATAACGCGCCCACACGTAAACGAGCAGGCAAACACGGCAATTCGTGCACTATTTGGCAGAGATTAATTTTTGCTAAGCTTTTAATTAAAGGCTTAGTGCTAAAGGTTATAGCCTTGCAAGAGTTTGGCTAACATGTATTTTTTTACTGTAAACATTTTTAATTATTACAAAAGCTTTGCTTGCCGTTGAGCAAGCCCTTTTTAAAACAATAAAAACAACGGCAGAATGAGGATAATATGAGTAACATTATTTCAAGAGACGCCGCAGAAGCGCTTATACAAGAACAGGTACAGAACACAGTTTTCCAAGATGTGCCGAAAGAAAGTGCGTTTTTACGAATGGCACGCAGATTGCCGAACATGACAAGCAAGCAAACAAGGCTACCGGTGCTTGATTTATTGCCCATGGCATACTGGGTAAACGGAGACAACGGCATTAAGCAGACAAGCCGTCAAGAATGGGAAAATGTGTATTTAACAGCGGCGGAGCTTGCCGTAATAGTGCCGTTGCCTGAGGCTGTTTTAGACGATGCTTCGTTTGACATAGTTGGGGAAGTTACACCGAGAGTTACAGAAGCGATTGGGCAACGTGTAGATAGTGCGGCAATTTTTGGTGTTAACAGGCCTGCCGAGTGGCAAAGTGACATTGTGACGCTTGCAAGGCAAGCCGGTAACAACGTTGCATGCACAGGAGGCACTATTACTTATGACAAGCTTATGGCTGAAGACGGACTACTTGCAAAAGTTGAAGAGGGTGGTTACCCCGTAACGGGTGTGCTTGCCGCAATGAATACACGTGCTAAATTGCGCAGCATAAAAGACACTGCCTCTGCACCTATTTTTATGACAGGTATGCAGGGCGAAACGCCGTATTCACTGGGTGGTGCACCAATGTACTTCCCGCAAAACGGCAGTTTTGACACAAGCATTGCGCAGATGATTGCAGGCGATTTTTCACAAGCTGTGTATGCAATTCGCCAAGATGTGACGGTTAAAATACTTGACCAAGCCACAATAGTTGACCCATCTACAAAAGAAATTGTATATGCTCTTGCACAGCAAGACATGATTGCAATACGTGTTGTTTTCCGCATGGGCTGGGCTTTGCCAAACCCTGCAACACGCCTAAATCAAGACAGAACTTTTGTGCCGTTTGCTTATTTGGAACCGTCGTCATCAATTAGTACACAAGATGTAACTTTTACGGTTAAAGATGGCTCTACACTAGTGGCAGACGCGATTGTAAATGTTAACGGTGCACGAAAGAAAACAGACAGTACCGGTGTTGCGACATTTACACTGACTGCCGGAAGTTACCCATATACAGTTAAAAAAGCCGGCTATAAAACAATTAACAATTATGCAACTGTTGCAAGTGCCGATGTAGATATAGCGGTTGCGGCGACAAAAAGTTAGATTTCTATAATAAAATAAATAAGTACTCGAGAGGTTAGCGTATATGCTAACCTCTCGGCAAGGCAAAACCATTTGCAAGGCTTTTGAAAAAAGCCAAAGCACCCACCATACAAACCCCAGCAATGTTAAAGTTTTTTGCCAAGCTTTTTTTCAAAAAAGCGGGAAGGAGGAGTTTTTTTGTTATATGCGGACTTTATTTATTACAAGGAGGCTTATGGCGGCAGTACTGTGCCTGAAAAAAACTGGGTACACTTTGCAAGAAGAGCCGGTGCATACATAGATAGCCTTGTGTTTGGGAGAATAAAAAGTGAAACTGACGTAACCGAATGTGTGAAAATGGCAGTATGTGCGTGCGCCGATGTCCTTTATATATGGGACGGCACGCAAAGCTACGAAAGCAACACAGCAAACATAACAAGCGAAACAAATGACGGATACCGTGTAGACTACGCAGACCCAAACGCAACATTTAATATGCTCTCATCAAAAATATATACCGCCGCAGATATGTACCTGCCAATTACCCACCCGCTGCGGTATAGAGGAAGGATACAAGAGCAATGAGAGAAAACGCAGATATTACGATATACCGTAAAAAATACGACCACAATACCAAAGATTATGTGTGGTCACGCATTATTTTAAAAAACGTAAACTGGTTTTCAGGCAAACATGGTGCGCTGTCAAGCAGTAAATATAACAGGTTTACAGTACGCGTTTTTGTACAGAATTTAGAAAATCAGTTTTCATTTTGTCACGACCCACTATACCCAAACGACAACACATTTGAAAGAAACGACAGCATGCTTGACAGTAACGGCTTTTACCTTTTTGACGAAAACGGTAGGCTTGATGTGCGCGAAGGCGACGTAATTGTAAAAAATATTGTAACATACACACTACCGTCTATAGCGCGTGAAAATGTGCCAAGCTATGAAATTTTTAACGTTAGCAGTGTTGCAGACAATAGAACAGGTACACCTTATGTGCAGCACTACTGCATTGAGGGAGTGTGATAAAAAATGACGTTGCAAAGAAAAAACAGCGCTACAACAGCACAAAATACAGTGCTATTTAGCAATGGCATAGCTAGCGTTAGCTTTAATTTATCACCAAATCTAATGCAAAATAAAGCGGCCTTGCTTAAAACAGCACAGGCTGTTGTTGACTCAAGCGTGCTGTCTTACTGCGCAATTTACGCACCGCGAAAAACAGGCGCTATGATTGCCTCCAGCTTTAGTGGCACACAAATTGGCAGTGGAAAAATTGTGTATACCTCAAACTATGCAGGATACCAGTACTATGGCACACAGCCGCATAGAACATACGATGCAAACCGTGGCTCGCGTTGGTTTGAGCGCATGAAAATTAACCACAAACATGTAATTTTACAAAATGCGGCAAGCGCCGCAGGTGCAAGGGCGGTGATAAGATGAGCAATACAAACGGCAACAGCATAATAGGCGCACTTCGTGACTACTTTAACGAGTGTGAGTTGTTTGATGAAAAAATTGTGGGTGTAGACGGCTTGCCACAAAAGCAAAATGCTTACTCAATAGGCACAATGCCGATTGACGAGGTGCTTAAAAATTATATTGATAAAAGCAGTTTGCGCCAATACGTTTTTGAGCTGACAGCTAGCTACCCACAGGCAGATACACAAGAGCAAAACACACAAAATGCCGCTTTTTTTGAGGCTTTTTCAAACTGGATGTATGAACAATCAAAGGCAAAAAACTTTCCGCTACTGCCAAATGGCTGTACAGTGCACAAAATAGAGGCTATGTCCAGCGGATACTTTGATGCGGTTAAAAACGATACTCGTGTTTATGCAATACAGTGCAGGGTGGTGTACCTTAAAAAAAGCGTGCGATAAATTAACGCGTTTTCAATATATTTTGCACAAGTTAATAAAATAATAAAGCGGTGCTTGTTGTAAATAAGCCTGCGGAACGGAGAACAGTATGAAAATATCGGAATTAATGGCAGATGCAACACCGAGTGTATCTTTTGAGGGCGTAACAACAGCGGACGATTTTGTGCTTGCAATTGATTTTAGCGAGACAGCTACCAGCACAGCAGACTACGTTGTGGCACAAGAGGGGATGACAGAGCTATCGGGAGAGCTTGAGACGTTAACACAAGAAAGCCAGTACTTAAGGGGCGGAAAACAGACTGTAAAAACAGGCACACAGCGCACATTTACTCTAACCGGCGAGCGCTATATTGGTGACGAGTTTCAAGATGCTCTAATGGCACACAGTATGAAATACGGCACGGGGCAAAGCGTTATAAAGCCATACATCTACTTTAATATTTTAACGGGTATTGGGGAAAAGGGCACTGTGTCTATTGCGGTGGAGAGCGACCCGAGCGGTGCCGCAGGCGAAAATGCCGGAATTAGTGCAGTGTTAACAGCGCGCGGCACACCAAGTGTTTACACATATGGCGAAGAATAGCGACAGGCGGTGAAAAAATGCTAACAGTAAACAATGTTTTGCTTAATTTTGACATTACAGCACCCGAGGATTTACTGCGTTACAACAGTGCGCTAGTAAAAATGCAAAATGCAAAACAAACTACTTTTGACACTGCGCAAGGCGAGAGTGATGTGCTAAAGTATGCCGAGTTTTTAAAAGTGCAGTGCAAAGTTGTAACAGATTTTATAGATGAGGTTTTTGGCGATGGCACGTGCAATGAACTGCTGTGTGAAAAAGTAAGCTTGTCGCAGCTTATGGATGTGTGCAACGAGATTTCGCTTGCGATTAAAGGGCAGACACAGAGTGTGCAGAAAAAGCTTGCAAAATACGAGCCAAACAGGAAAACGCAGAGCGTGCAGCCCGATAACAGTTAGCGTGATGCGACAAGGAGATTTTTAAATGGCAGAAAACATATTGCTTGATGCAGGCTTGCCGCTTGTTTGTGATGGGCTGACGCTATATGGAGATTTTAGAAATATGATACGCTTTGAGACGGCATTGCACGACGAAAATCTAACTAATGAGCAAAAGGTATACATAGGGCTGACACAGCTTTTTGATAGTGTGCCAAAAAGCGAAGAGGAGATAACGCACAGGACAAATATTTTGATGTGGTTTTACAGCATGGGCGCTATAAGTGGCAAAAATTTTGAGAGAGTGGAGCCTTCTACATGGCAATGTGAGGACGGTAACTATATAAATTTTGTGCAAAATGATACATTAAGGCAAAAAAATTACACAGAAAACAGCACGGGTAGAAGTGATTTGCAAAGCGGAAATTTTGACAAATCGCAAGCAAGCTCAAACATAAGTGCAAATACGCAGGGTTCTGCCCGTGCATATGATTTTACAGCAGATTGCCTTTGTATATATGCTTCTTTTTTGCAAGCTTATAATATTGACCTTACACAAGCTGATTTTTTGCACTGGTGGAAGTTTTGTGCACTGCTTGAAAATTTGCCGTCACAAACGCCCATGGCACAGCGAATTATGTATAGAACACTTGACACAAGCGAGATAAAAGATA
This sequence comes from uncultured Bacteroides sp., assembly GCA_964371675.1. Taxonomy (GTDB): domain Bacteria; phylum Bacillota; class Clostridia; order Oscillospirales; family Ruminococcaceae; genus Ruthenibacterium. The sequence goes on from CAYJNL010000013.1 coordinate 34,454, forward strand.
AGGCAGAGCGCGAGCATTATGAAAAATTAAAGCGTATGTACGCCATAAAGAATGCAGGTGAAAATGGTGTTAAAAAAACGCTGGATGAGATTGCAAAGATGAACAAAAACCGTGTTAAACAAAGGTTTGAGTATGCAAAAAATGCCGTGGGTATGCCGTGGGAGCGCGGTGAGGAATAAATTATTTATAGGGGAATTTATGGGGGTTGTTTGTGTAGGGGCAAAATTCGTTTTGTGCAAATGCGCATGCTGATATGGAATCCGCCCCTACAATAACCGCAAATGAAAAACAAAAAAGAGGTGATAAAATGGCTTATGACGGGAGTTTGGTTTTCGACACAACACTTAACACAGAGGGGTTTAATGCCTCGCTTGCACAGCTTAGCACAATAACAAGCAGTTTTGGCGGGCTCGACGTTTTTTGCTCTAAACTTCTTTCTGTGTCCACGGCATCTATAAGGGCATCGGGGGATTTAACGGCGCTTTATAACCAAAGTTTTCTTGCAGGTGCCGCGTTTAACAACGCGTTTAATGCCGATATTTTACTAAATACCGTACAAAACTGCATTACAAAAATTATTAATCTCTTGCTTGTTGGCACAAAGTCACAGCAGATTTTTACAGCAGGTTTAAACATTGTAAATACTGTTGCAAATGGTGTAAACAGCAACTTTTCGCTTTTAACTGCTGTGCAAAACTCAATTTCAAGTGCCAAGAACACGGCAAATTCCAGTGTTAGTTCGGCAGGGTTTAGCTCTGTTGGCTCGCAGATGGTAAGCGGTATTGCCGCAGGTGTTTCAAGTGGGGCAAGCGCGGTTGTCAGCGCAATGGTTAGCGCTGTGAACTCTGCTATTAGTGCCGCTAAAAGTGCGGCGCAAATTCGTTCTCCGTCACGTATTTTTGATTTGCAAGTAGGCCAAATGATGATGAAAGGCCTTGAAAACGGCATTAATGCGGGCGCTGTGGGTGTGAGCGATGCAGTAAAGAAGAGTATGCAAAAAATTAACAATACAGCGCTAAGTTTTGTGCCCAAAAGCACAGATTACAATAGTGGTTTTTTGTTTGGAAACACAGCTTACAGCACGCAATCTGCCTTAAAGGCAAGCGCTTTTGGTGGCATCAACACGCTTGCACTTCAAAAACAAGCAGAGAGCATATTGGCACTTATGAAGCACAGTGTGGACAGTAGTGCAATTAATTTTATGAAAAATTCACATGCTTTTGCTTACGGCTTACCTGTGAGTGGTGCCGGTAATAACAGCAACACTACAAACCTTTACATGACGGTAAACACGCATGACAGCCTTAATGAGAGCGAACTTACAAGGCAGGCACAGGACTTTTTAACAAGAGCAAGGAGGAAACTGCCATGACAAACAACATGACAGTGACATACAAAAGCAGTGGCGGAACTGTCTTGTTCTCACCCGAGAGCGACTTTTGGCTGAGCGAGATAACAGGGCTTGAAAACCACGTTGAAATGGCAACTTCTCAAAGTGTGGGGCAGTATGGGTGCTCTGTTAACAGCCAGAGCGTTCAAAGCAAAAAAATAACGTTTACAGGTGATATTCATGGTGATATTTTAAGCGCACGCAAACAGCTTTTAGCTACGGTTGTACCGGGTGTGCTAGCGCAGCTATCTTTTTATGACGATGGCAAAACCTACATAATTGATGGATACCCAACCAAGACGCCCGAGATAGAATTTGGCAATGCTATGCAGACTTTTCAGTTTGAATTCTTTGCGCCTTATCCTTATTTTCGCTCTGCGCAAAGCTTTAACTACATGCTTGCAGGTGTAAACCCACTTTGGCAAACGCCTTTTACAATGCAGGGCGAGGTTTGGATTTCGCGCTTTGTGGAGGACTCGTTTATATCTGTAACTAACAGCGGTAACGTGCCGCAAACTTTTGCAATTGACATTTATGCCACGGCAGAGTTTACAAACCCTACTATTTATAATGTTACAACGGGCGGTGTAATTAGCATAAATAAAACGTTTACACAGGGCGATAGAATGAGAATTTCTACCCATGAAACTGATAAAAATAATGGAGTTGCACTTATTTTTACAGAGGAAAACGGCATCAGTGAAAATGCCTTTAGATACATAAGTGCAGACAGCGACCTTGACATGAAAATTGTGCCCGGTGTAAACATTTTTATGGCAGATGCACAAACCAATAAAACAAATATGCAGTGTGCCGTAGCCGCCGCAGGAGGTGAGTACCATAGCATTTAAACTGCTTGTTTACGATGAAAACTCCACATGGCTGGGCGAGGTTACGGGGATTTCAAGCTTGCAATGGCTTGAGGAGTACGCAGACGTTGGCGACGTAAAGCTTGTGTGTGCGGCAAATGATGAAAACCGCAACATTTTAAAGGTGGGTGCAAGGCTTTTAAACACAGAGCGCACGCACATTACGTGTGTGATTGACACGGTTGATTACAGCGACAGCACCACTACACAGCTAACTATTAGAGCAAAGTTTTCAGCCACAGTATGGGAAAAAAGAGTGATGACAGAGCGTTATTTTCCCACCACAACAAATGCGGAGCTTGCCATGCTAACGCTTGTTAACAACTGCAAACGAGGCATAAACTGCCAAACGGCAAGCGCAAAAGGCTTTGCAAACACAGCAAAAATTGTGTACAAACAAGACAGCGTGCTCAGTGCACTGAAAAGCATTGCACAGGCTAGCGGGCTGGGTTTTTGCCACAGTGCAGGCGCTAATTTGCAACAGACGTTTACTGTTTACAGCGGAGTTGACAGAACAAACATAAACACAGCTGATTACAAGGGCTATTTTGCCGTGTCTGCCGGTAACGTAAAGGCACTGGAAATAACGCAGAGCAACGAGATTTTTTACAATTATGCCATAGTGCAAAGCGGCGATAAAGACGATATGAGAACAGTGCACGTAAACCTATCTGCCGGTGGCGATGTATATGAAATTTTGGAGCAAGCAAGCGATATAAGGAGAGCCTACAACATTGAAAACGCAGACGGCACAATAACACGAGGAGAGTATACAGATGCTCAAATTGATGCGTTTTTGCACGAGAGAGGGCTAGAGGTTTTATACTCCCAGACAAAAACTTTTACCGTAAAGGCAAGCTTGCAACAAGTGGGCATACTCTTTGGCAAAGACTACGATGTGGGCGATATATTGCCGCTTGTGGTTAACTATCCGCAAAAAATATGCGTTAGTGCGCGTGTTTTGTCAGTAAAAATTATTTACGAAGAGAGCAAAGAAATAGAATTAACTTTAGAGGTGAGTTTATGACAACATGGCCATTAGATAATACACTATACACAGCACAGGCAATAGGCGCATTTTCGGGAACTAGAACAAGAGGCGTTTTTTGCTCCGATGATTGCTTTAGAGTAAGTGCCGACGGCGAGTTTTCGGTGAGGGTTCAGCCGGGGCTTGCATGGCTGAAAAAAGAGGATTTTTGGGGCGTAGCAGTATTAGAGACAGCCCCTACTGTGCTTGAAATTGAGGTGGGTAGCGGTTTGCTTCAGCGCTATGCCGCAGTTGTGTTGCAACTTGACAAAACGGCTAACAAGTCGCACATTTTGGTAAAGTACGGAGAGTATGGCTACACAAAGCCGCAGCCTGTGCGAGATGAGTTTTACGACGAGATTATACTTGCCTATTGCTTACAAAAAGCAGGTGCAGTAGCTATTACAAACGGCGATATACAAGACACAAGAACAGACGAGAGTGTTTGTGGCCTCATGCGTGACGGAGTTACAGGTTTGCCTACCTCACAATTTCATGCGCAGGCAGAGCAATTTATACAAGAGCTGAAAGACAGTATTGCAGACACGCTTGCAGGCAGTGTGCCCGACAATATTTTTACAACAGAAAAAATTGCAAACGGCGCAGTTACAACCGAAAAGTTTGCCTCAAGTGCCACAGCGCCAAACAGCGCAAAACTGGGCGGCAAAGTTGAAAACCAGCTAAATGTAAGCAGTGCGGCAAGTGCAACAAAAGCAAGTAACAGTACAAAATGGAGCGACATGGAATTTGACTGGAATGAGAGTGGTGCATGGCCTTACCTTTTAACACAGGCAAGCAACGCAGATAAGCGAGTGCGCAGAGTAGAGACAGGTTACTTTGCAACGGCGGCAAAAGCGGCAGAGCTGCAACAAGGTATATCTCAAAACTACACTATTGCATCTCGCGCAGACTCAACTGCAAACAGTGCAAAGTCAATAGCAAGTGCCGCAATGCCAAAAACAGGTGGTGGATTTAACGGGGCAATAAGTGCAAGCGATGGACATGAAAATACATCGCCCGTTAGTGTTGGAGGTATAGGTGGTGTTGGCATTGCACACATTAACGGGCACGGGCTTGCACTGCTTTGCGGTGGCGGCAGTGCCACTGTTTACAACGGTGCTACGTCAGCTTATGCGCCAATACAGGCATCTGCTTTTGTACAGCTATCCACAGCAGAGGCTAAAAACACAGTGTCTGAAATGACAGAGCAAGAGGCACAGAAGTTTTTGCAACTTGCACCGAAAAAGTATAAGTACAATAATGAGAACACAAGGCTTTCGGAATATCACTACGGTTTTATTGCGGAAGAGGTTGCACAAATTGACACCACCACCATTTACTATAACAGCGACGGCGAGGCAGGTGGCATAAATTACGGTGGCATGATAGCGCCTTTATTAAAGCTTTTACAAATGCAAGACACGGCAATTAAAGCTTTGACAACGCGCATTGAGGCACTTGAGAAAAAAGCTTAAAACGGAGGGTAAAAAGTATGCTATTTAAAGGGAGAAACGAAGTGCCGTACAGTTACAGCGAGTTTGGATACACAAGAGGTAACGGCACGGTGTGGCACGGCGGCATAGACATTGTAGGTGTTGACGACGACACTATTTTAATGCCTAGTTACATGGGCAAAAGTATAACAGGCATTGTGCGCACAAGTGGTTTTGTGCCACAGAGCACAGGCGACAGAACATGGGAGTGGGGAAATTACGTATGTGTTCAGCTAAATTATAACGAAACGCCGGATACAGTAAATTACTTATATTTTTGCCACAACAAGCAAAACCTTGTAAAAGTGGGGCAAACGGTAAAAACAGGCGATGCAATAGCCATAATGGGAAACACCGGCAATGCCGCACAGGCAAGCCCACCTATACCACATGTTCATTTTGAGGTGCGCGCGGCAAAAACAAGTGCAGGCGTAAACCCGACAGCGTATACTATGACAAAAAATGCACAAGGCGTGTACGGCACAGCACTTGTAAGCAGTACGAGTGGCGTGTCAGACAATGCAGATAAAAGCTATACCGCAACAATTAAAATAGACAGCTTGCGCCTGCGCACCCTGCCTGACACAGAGAGCACAACAATAGTGTTAACACTACTCGAAAAAGGTCAAACTTTTGATTTATTGCAGACAAAAAACGGCTGGGCATACTTAAAAACAAGTGAAACAAGCGGCGGATGGGCTTGCATGGAGCAAAACGGCACAAGCTACATTGACGTAGAGGAGAAGCTTTTGTTATGAACATAGACACACAATTTTTACTACAAATGCTTGTTTATGCCTTAAGTTTTGGCACATTTTACGGGGCAACGTCTGTACGGCTGAAAAATTTAGAGGTGAAAATGGACAAGCACAATAATTTAATAGACCGAGTTTATAAACTGGAGCACAAAATTGAGGTTTTGACAAACAAAGATTTTGCAAAAACCGGTAAGGGCAAAAATAATACGTATGAGGGCAATTTTGTGCATTATGATTGTTGATTTGTATAATTTATTTTATGGCGGTGCTATGTAGGGGTGCTGCTATGGAGGTGTTGACAAATAAAGACTTTGCCGACGATTTTTGTGAAGGCGACTTTGGGGGCAGTTTTGCTATGTGGGCACCCGAAAGAGTTTGCACAAAACAAAATCCACCATACAAATGGCAGGGGCAGAGTCCATATCCGCTCGCGTGTTTGCACAGATTTTAACCACATCTATTTGTAGGGCAATATGGAACCGTCCTCTACAAATTATATAAGCAATTGCTGCAAAGCATAGAAAGGAAAAAATATGAACACACAAAATAATACTAGTGCAGGAGTTACAACAGGCACAATAGTGCGCACCTTAACATTGCTGTTAGCACTTGTTAATCAAGCGCTAACAGCATTTGGCAAAAGCCCACTACCTTTTGAAAGCGAAGAGATCACACAAATTATAAGTACACTTTTTACAATGGCAACAGCGGCACTGGCGTGGTGGAAAAACAACAGCTTTACAAACAAGGCAATTACGGCAGACACTTACTTAAAGCAGTTGAAAGAGGATAGTGGTGGAGTGTAGGCGCTAAAATTAAAATAACACAAATTGCCTACACAGTTTTTACATTATATAGTAAGACAGCTAACAGACTGATTTAGTCCGTTAGCTGTTTTTGTTTTTACAGTGTGCAAACTTAGCCAAGCCGATGCACTAATAAAAATTGCATAATCGGGTAGCGATAAGAAAGTTTTTTTATCTCAAAAAGTTTCCCTTTTGCAGGTAAATTGGCAATTTGCCTGCAAAAATGCTCCTGTGAGGCAAAAAAAGTTGCATTTTCTGAGGAAAACTTCGTTTTTCTTAGGGCTTAACCCAAGAACCGAAAAACTTTTAAAAAAATTGGCAAAACTTTTAATATTCGTAATGATAACAAAACGCTATAGCTTTTTGACACACTCGGTGCTTAAAGATCTTAAAAAGACGACAGCCCCATACTAACGTTTAGTGCCTCATTTACTTGCTTTTGAAGTTCAGGTGTTATTTGCCCTGCCTTTTCACGCAATCTGTTTTTGTCAAGCGTGCGAATTTGCTCTAATAGCACCACACTGTCCTTTTGCAAGCCTGCTATGCCTGCCTTTAAACCAATGTGCGTGGGCATACCTGTTTTGTCTTGCTTAGACGTTATTGCAGCTGCAATAACTGTTGGGCTGTGCCTGTTACCCACATCGTTTTGCACGATAAGTACAGGCCTTACGCCGCCTTGTTCTGAGCCCACCACAGGGCTTAAATCTGCATAAAAAACTTCACCGCGTTTTATATCGTCCATAATTAACCTCCAAAACTAAGCATATTTAAAAGCGGGTTAGCGCAAATTTAATGCTTTGTTATTATTAAGTAATTGTTTAGGTAAAAGCGTATTTGACGCTTATAATATCTATTGTTGCTTAGTTTTTAGGGTTTTAAACAAAAAAGTTAAAAAAATTAGCTGTTTTTAATTTTTAATGTTTTTTTAATAAATTAAAAATTTTCGTCAAAATTCCGTACATTTATCGCTGTTATGTGATATAATATGTTTAAAGTGAAATATATCGCTTTAAAACACGAGATAAACATCAAAATTTTGGTTGCAATATGCACCATTATTACAAAGCTATAATTTAGCGGAACGGAGTTTTATTATGGAAAGTTATGTATGCAGTATTTGCGCGTATGAGTACAACCCGGCAATTGGCGACGAGGCAAACGGCATTGCACCGGGCACATCTTTTGATGATTTACCCGATACATGGGTTTGCCCACTATGTGGTGTTGGCAAAGATGCCTTTAGCAAGGCATAATTTATAGTAAAACAAAGCGGATTTTTATGTGAGGGCGATACCTTAAAGCCGGCTTGGCAGTAGCTTTACAAGTAATTCTTGTTTTGATAGGCTACTGCGAGCACAGCTTTAAGAAGTGTTGCCTTTTTTTATTCAAGCAAATTTTAGGTGGTGATAAATATAGAAAAACAAGTGAATAAACGCAAGAAAAAAAGTAATTTTTCAAAGTTTATAATATTTTTATTGCTTTTTACAGCGTGTTTTGCCGTTGCAATTTACATTTTCATAAACAGCTTTTTAAGCACGGGAGACATGGGTAAAATATCTGCCGAGCACTCCGCAAACAGCGGCATTATAAGCGATGAGTTAAATATACTTGTTCTCGGCATTGACTACACAGAGTCAGACGCACACATTGTAGAGCGCGATAAAAACGGGCAGACAGACATGCTGATGTATGTACAGCTTAATTTTAGCGATAATTCGATAAATATGATGCAGATACCACGTGATTTATTTATGGGCGACATCTACGCAACAGGTGGCACGGGCAAGGTAAATGCAATTTACAGGTTGTCTGAGGGCGAAAACAAGATAAACACACTTGCAGGTGCAGTTAGTGACACGCTGAAAATACCAATAGATTGCTACGTGGCGCTTGACATGCAGTCCTTAACGGAGCTTGTGGATATTTTGGGTGGAATAGAGGTGTATGTGGCAGAGGAACACAGTTTTAACGGCTCGTATTTAAGTGCTGGGTTGCACAATTTATCGGGCGCATCTCTGGAGTTTTTCCTGCGAGACAGAAGCGGTGCAACAGGAGACATAGGCAGGCTGGACACACAGCGATATTTTTATTCGGCACTGTTAAAGCGCCTACAAACCACAACTTTTGAGGAAATTATAGACATTGCACCACTGATAAATAAATACATAAACACTGATATTACTACAATAGAGGGCATACAGGCCGCCTTGCTTGCCATGGAGATTGAAAGCGAAAATATAATGGTGTGCCGCTTGCCCACGTACAACAGCACAAATTATTACAACGGGCAGTATAGCGTACAAGTTGCAGATTCAGCACAGACGGCACTGCTGTTAAATGAGTATTTCTTGGAAGATGATGAACAAATTGACGTGAATACGTACAGTTTGCCGTACCTTGAGCACTCACAGTACGGATATGGTACAAATATTCAGTGGATGTCAGGGTTTTAAGTTAGAGATTAATTGCACAAATTACAAATTGTGCATAAAAAACTTAGGGGTGCTTTGCGGTCGTGCGCAAAGTATGCACAGAGCTAACTTTTTGTACAAAAATGAAGGGGCACCTCTCGTGTGGAGGCGCCCCTTCAGACTTAAAAAAAATAAGAACTAATAAAAGTTGCACAAAAGGGCAGTAACAAAGAAACTTTTTCTATCGCAAAAAGTTTCTTTTCCCTATTTGTCATAAAACGGGTTCGGATTACATCGGATTGGCTACGGCTCTGACCTAAGAACCTGAAATTTTTGAAAAAATTTAGTAAACCTTTTAATGCTTGCCATGTTGATGAGACAAGATGCTTTTTGTATATGCAAATTTTCAAACCCAAAAAACCGAGGACGTGGCAAGCTGTATTCTACAAGGTACATTGCGAGTTTGTGCAAGTAATATTTCTTATTGCCTAAACATTTCGCAAATCTCAAGTATCTTCTTCTCAAGTTTTTGCAGTTTTTCATCACTGCTGTTTTTGCTCTTATCAACAACACTCATGAGCATGCTCATCGCTTTTTTCACCCTTGCAAAAACTGTGCTTTCTTTACCGTAATCACGTTTTTGTCCTTGTGCATACTCTTTGCGCTCAATTAACTGCCTGTCTCCGTGCTGCACTTGCTCTCCTGTAAGCAAATTCCACGCATCACCGCTATATGGCGCTGTTGTGGTGTAGCCAAGTTCTTTTTGTATGCGCTCGCACATAATGCTTGCGGCATCGTCGTCTCCGTGGTTTACAAAAAAATGTTGTGGCTTTTTCTCAAATGATGCCGCCCATTTTAACAAGCCTTTGTCGTCTGCGTGTCCGCTCACGCCGTTAAAATTGCGTATTTCTGCGTTAACTTCTATTGTCTCGCCAAAAAGTTTTACGCTTTTTGCGCCGTCAAGTATTTTGCGCCCAAGCGTACCGTTTGATTGATACCCCACAAATAGCACTGTCGATTCTTCTCGCCACAAGTTGTGCTTTAGGTGGTGGCGTATGCGCCCTGCCTCACACATGCCGCTCGAAGAAATTATAACTTTTGGCTCTGTGTTGAGGTTCAACGCTTTTGATTCATCTGTTGTAACACTGCGGTGCAGCTGTTCAAAACGCAGTGGGTTTATGCCTCTTTTTAGCATCTCGCGCGTGTCACTGTCGCAAATATCCGCAACGTTTTCTTTGAAAATCTCTGTTGCCTCATTTGCAAGAGGACTGTCCACGTATACAGGAAAGCTCTCATGCCCTTTTACAAGTTTTTTCTCTAAAATAATGCGCAGAAAATAAAGAAATTCTTGTGTTCTGCCAACTGCAAATGCCGGTATAACAACTGTGCCGCCCCTGTCAAAAGTGGTTTTTAAAATATCCGTAAGCTCTTTAATAAAATCAGGGCGCTCGCCATGGCTTCTGTTGCCGTATGTGCTCTCCATTACCACATAATCCGCCTGTGTAATGTACTGTGGGTCACGCAAAATAGGCCTGTTTGCATTGCCTATATCACCTGAAAACACAATTTTTTTAGTTTGCTCGCTCTCTGTTGCCCAAACCTCAATAGAGGCACTGCCCAGCAAATGCCCCGCATCTACAAAGCGCACTTTTATGCCGCTAAGTGCATCAAATTGCACGTCGTACGGTGCATGTTTTATTAGTTTTAGTGTGTTTTCTGCATCTTTCATGCCGTATACAGGCTGTACTTCTTTTTCGCCGGAGCGCTTTGCTTTTCTGTTTTTCCACTCCGCCTCAGACTCCTGTATGTGTGCAGAATCTCTAAGCAAAATTCCGCACAAATCTGCCGTGGGGTCAGTGCACCATATTATACCCTTAAAACCGTTTTTTACCAGATACGGCAACATGCCGGCATGGTCTGTATGTGCATGTGTAAGCAAAACACAGTCAATATCTGATGGTTTAACGTGCATTTCTTTGTTAACATAGATGTCTCTGCCCTGCTCCATACCAAAATCTACTAGTATGTTTTTGCCGCAGACCTCAAGCAAAGTGCCGGAGCCGGTAACCTCACGCGCCGCACCAAAAAATGTAAGTTTCAAATGTAAATCTCCCTTCGGCTTCAATTGTTACACTTATTTTACCACATTTAACAAAAAAATATAGCTAATTTTAAATAATTATTTTGTTAATTTTTTTAAAATATGTTATAATTAGAAAAGTTTTAATAGTTGAAGCACTTTAAAATTCTCATAAAACGGTCATGGTTAATATTTTGTTTAATAAGGCGCCGGTAAGAGGGCTACCCTCTTAATCCGTTAGACACAAGCGAAGTTAAGCGGAAATTTAGTAGCCCAATTGCATAAATTTTAAAGTTGCATGGCTATACACAAAAAGGGAGCATGAAAAATGGACATGTTGCAAGCGGCACGAGTGGAAATTGATGAAATTGACAAGTTGATGGCAGAACTTTTTTGCAAGAGAATGGACGCCGTTAAAAATGTTGTTGAATACAAAAAAACAAACGGCATGGCAGTGCTTGATGCTCAGCGTGAAGAGTTAGTGGTGCAAAAAAACTCTGAAAGGCTAAAAGTAGCGGAATACCGCGAATATTACGAAGATTTTATAAGGCACACAATGGCTGTATCACGTGCAATGCAAAAGAAAATTTTGAGCAGAGACATGGTGGCGTACCAAGGTGCCGAGGGCGCATTTACACACATTGCAGCGCAAGCACTTTACCCACACGGCACGCTTACACCATGCGCAACGTGGGCAGATGTTTTTGACGCTGTTACAAACGGGGAAGTGCAATGTGGCGTATTACCGTTTGAAAACAGCCATGCCGGCGATGTAAGCGAGGTACTTGATTTGTGCTATGCAACGCAAAACATAGTTGTTAGCGAGGTTATTGACTTGCCCATAAGCCAAAACTTGCTTTGTGTAAAAGGTGCAAAACTTGCAGACATTAAGAAAATAATCTCTCACCCACAGGCGCTTTCACAAAGCGCAAAGATGATAAAAAGCCTTGGTGTTGAGGTACAGAGCTGCCCCAACACGGCAATAGCAGCAGAGCACGTGGCAAAACAGGCAGACAAGAGCCTTGCCGCAATAGCAAGTGCAAAAACGGCAGAGTTGTACGGATTGAGCATGCTTATGGAAAACGTGAACGAGAGCAAAGACAACACAACGCGTTTTATTGTTATAGAAAAGAACGAAAACACAGCAAATTATTGCAAAAAAATTGCAATAAACAGCAAAGAGGAGAACGAGCATGCTAAAAAAGATGGCTCACAAAGGTTTAGTTTGTTGTTTACTTCAAAGCACGAGGTGGGCAGTTTATCTAAAATAATACAAGCGGTGGCAAGCTTTGGGTACAACATGGAGTGCATAAAAAGCAGGCCAATACCGCACGCAAATTGGGAATACTATTTTTACACAGAGCTTGTGGGCATACCAACCGAAGAGCTTTTAAGCGCAATAAAAGAGAGCTGCCACACAATGCGGTTGCTCGGTGTTTACAAAAGGCAAGTGGCTAAATCAAGGTAGGCAAGTTTAAACTTTTTGCAACTTTTTTTAAAACCTAAAAATAGAAGCAAAAAATTTAATATATTAAATATAACGAAAGGCAGTGATTTATTATGGCATTTGGGTTTAAAATTATCAAGGTAAAAACACAGGGAGCTTACACAATTGAGGCGCTTTACGAGGCAATTAAAGACACGGAATTTGCGTGTGGCAAACCGGAGCTTGTAAAGCATGGGCTTGCAACAATTATTGCATTCCCGGCGCTTGACTCACACAATCAAGTGCAAATTTTACCCGCATCAATGAAAAAAGAGGCAAACGCATTTAACGTAATGAAAGCAGAGCAAGCAGGTGTTGGCACAATGATGAGAAACGAGTTAATTAACGAACTTACAGACGGCTTGTTCTCAATAAGAAGTGTTTTTGGCAAAAGTGCAAAAGAAATTGTGGTTCTTGTAGAAAAAACAGCAGAACAGCTAGACAAAATGGGGCTGTAATTATAGCGAATTTCACGTGATAGCATAATTAAAATCCTTTAGCAAAGTTATATACATATAACAAAATACTAAAAAATTGTGGTGAAATGCAACAGCATTAACTACACGTACACACATTAAGAAACAGAGCATGTTCAAAATTGCAAATTCTGCACACATGGCTTTTTTGAGCATGCTCAACTGTTTTAATTTACTTTAATTTGAAAAAAATACGGCATGGTAAAGCTTGCGTATTATATATAATATTGAAAATAGTTGAAATGAGAAAGTCTCATCACACAATAAACAGCGTTTTAAAAAATAAAAAAAGCAGGTGAAAATTTGAAAGCAGTTATACAGCGTGTGCTTAGCGCTAAAGTAACAATAAACGGTGAAACAGAGCGCGAAATTGGTAAAGGGCTTGTAATTTTACTGGGTGTTAGCATACAGGACAGCACAGCAGATTGTGACAAGCTTGCACAAAAATGCGCCGTTTTAAGGATATTTGAGGACGAGAACGGCAACATGAACATATGCACAAAAGATGTAGACGGTGAGGTAATGGTGGTGTCGAATTTCACGCTGTGTGCAGATACAAAAAAAGGCAACAGGCCAAGCTTTACAGGGGCGGCAAAGCCACCGCTATCTGTACAGCTTTACGAGCGCTTTGTACAAAACATGAGAAATTCCGACATAAAGAACACAGTGACAGGCGAGTTTGGAGCAGATATGAAAATAGAGCTTGTGAACGACGGGCCCGTTACAATTATAATGGACACAGACGAGTGGAAAAAGCAGTAAAGGAGCAAAAAACATGAAAATCATACACATTGAGGGCATGATGCCGCTGTGCACAAACTCATTTTTGTTAATTGGTGAAAACGGTAATACAGCGCTTATTGACCCTGCTTGCACACCGCAAGCTTACGCTGAAGTTTTAAAAGCAAACGGCGCAAAACTAACACATATTTTGCTCACGCACGGGCATTATGACCATGCGGTGTGCCTAGCAGAGTTGAAAAATGAGCACGGCGCAAAAATTTACATGTCTTGCAGTGATGCGCCACTTGATGCAGACCAACTTTTTCCTGTAAAAAAAGCAGATTGCGACCACGACTTTGCAGATGAAGAAGTTATAGAAATTGACGATTTCACGCTAAAAATCATAAAAACTCCTGGGCACTCCGCAGGCAGTGTTTGCCTTTATTTAAAAGAGGAAAACGTGCTTTTCACAGGAGACACCGTTTTTAAACACGAGATTGGGCGCTGTGATTTGCCAAGCGGAAACTTTGATGTAATGCTAAAAAGCCTTAAAAAACTGCAAAATATTTTCGACACAAACCCAAAAGTATTACCGGGGCACGGTGAGTTTTCAACGCTTGACGATGAAATTTTGCACAACCCCTATTTTAAACAAATATGACACAGATATATATAAAAGGTATGCACTCTGCTTATGAGGCAGAGCACCTGGTGCGCTTGTTTTTGCATGAATCGTCTCTTGCAAAAACATACCCAAACAGCGCGCAAAATGCAAATGCAGCAGTGGTGCATGTTACAAAAAACAAAATTATGTGTGCCGTGCGAAACAGCGGAAAAGTTACCATGTTGCGCAAAAACATTAGCGATATTTTAAGCTTTAATGCACTGCAAAACAACAGTAGCACACAAAATCTAAAATTTGCACAGCAAAATATAAACACAAATAGCGGGCAAACTGAGGACATAAACGCACTGCCCATATTCGGCACAATGCAAAACACGCAGTATGAAAAAGACGAGTTTTTACGCAAGCGTGTGGAGTACACCGTTTGTGAAATGCTTTACACTTTGCTGTGCGAAACTACAAAAACCACGCCGCCATGGGGTATGCTAACAGGCGTGCGCCCTGTGCGCTTAATACACGATATGCGGCGTAAAAATTTTACAGAGCAGCAAATTAAAAACAGGCTTTGCACGCAATTTTTTGTAAGCGAAGATAAGTACGCACTGGCGCTTAACATAGCAAATGCACAAAGTGCACCGTTTGGCATGTCAAACAAATTTAAAAGGCCGTATAGCCTTTACATCTCAATACCGTTTTGCCCCACGCGTTGCAGTTATTGCAGTTTTGTGTCACAACCAACCGCGCACACAAAAAAGCTAATTGAGCCGTACATGCAAAAACTTGTGCAAGAACTGCGCCTAATTAGCCGCATTGCACAGCAAAATAACATGGAACTTGTCACTATATACATAGGTGGTGGCACGCCCACGGCAGTTAGCGAGCAGCAGCTTTTAATGCTCATGAGCGCCGTGAGAGAAAATTTTGATATCAGCAAAATTTTAGAGTACACCGTAGAGGCAGGTAGGCCCGATTGCACTACTCTTGAAAAGCTCAAAATTATAAAAGAATACGGTGCAACGCGTATTTCAATAAACCCACAGACGTTAAACGACGAGGTGCTACTGGCAATAGGCAGACAGCACACAGCGCAAGATATTATAACTTGCTTTGAAAATGCGCGAAGAGCGGGGCATGAAAATATCAATACAGATATAATTGCAGGCTTGCCGAAAGACACACAAAAAGGCTTTGAGAACACCTTAAACGGCGTGCTTGCACTTAAACCCGAAAATATAACGGTGCATACTCTAACTTTAAAGCGTGCCAGCGATATTGTAATAAAAAACACAGCAAAAGACAGCGCCGACGTGAATAAAATGGTGCGTACGGCGCACAAAATTATAAGTGAGAGCGCAGAAAATTACATGCCGTACTATTTATACAGGCAAAAAAGCACACCCGGCAATTTAGAAAACACGGGCTATGCAAAAAACGGCTACACAGGGCTGTACAACATATTTATTATGGAAGAGGTGCACACTATAATGTCAGCAGGTGCCGGAGGTGTGTCTAAACTTGTGAGCAATACGGGCGAAATTACACGTATATTCAACCATAAATACCCAACAGAGTACATAGAACGCTTTGATATTGTGTGCGAGCGCAAAAAAGGAGTTGAAGATTTTTATGGCAAGCACGTTTATTTGGATACCTAAGCGCCTTGTTGAAATAGGGCTTTTAAATGTGTCGGCACAAATACCGCGCGAATTTATACGTTACAGCGAGGGTTTGTACGACGAGCGCATAACAAATGCCGCACGGCAAATTATTGATGGTGGCACAAAAATTGTAATGCTAACAGGGCCGTCTGCCTCGGGAAAAACAACAACTGCAAAAAAAATAGCACAAAAAATAAAAGCACAGGGCATAAATATTGGTGTTATATCGCTTGATAATTTTTTTAAGAACATTGAGGAATATCCGCGTTTGCAAAACGGCACACCGGACTATGAGAGCGTAGACGCACTTGACCTTGACCTTATAAATAATTGCCTTTTAGAGGTTGCATCACAGGGGAAAACCGTGATACCTGAGTTTGATTTTTGCACAGAACACAGAAAAAGCACAACACAGCTAGTGGACATAAAAGGCGGTGTGCTCATAGTTGAGGGTATACATGCGCTTAACCCACGCTTAACCCATGCAGTGCCGCGCAGTGCACTTTTTAAAATTTACGCAGGTATGCGCGAGGAATACTCTCACGGGGGGCAGCGCATACTCTCAACAAGAGATATTCGGCTTGCACGCAGAATGGTGCGTGATATTGAGACAAGAGGGCACACAATAGAAAAAACGATGGAGATGTGGCCGGAGGTTTGCAAGGGCGAGGACAGAAACATAAAAGTGTTTAAAACAGAGGCTGATATTTTGCTTGATACAAGCTTTTCATACGAGATTTGCTGCCTTGCGCCGTACATTCATGCAATGCGAGCACACGTTAGCGAGAGCTCTGCGCACTATGAAGTATTTAAAAAACTTTGTGAAAATTTTACGCTTTGCAACGAAATAGACAGGAAATATATTCCAAATACGTCAATGTTGAAAGAATTTTTACTTTAATTTGAAAAAAAACCGCATGAACACTTGCAAAATGCAAAATAATGGGGTAGAATATAACACGTGGCTTTTTTAACAGGTGCTAAACCTCGATAACACGTTAAGGCTGAAAAACTGTGCCGTGTGAAAGGAATTTGAATATAAATGAAAGACAAATATTCAATGCAAGACCTACTTGACATAGTTGAGCGCTTGCGCCACCCACAAGATGGTTGCCCATGGGATAAAGAGCAAACGCATGAATCTATACGTCAAAACTTTATTGAGGAGACGTATGAGGTAGTTGATGCAATTGACCTTAATGACAAACACCTGCTTTGCGAGGAACTGGGCGACGTACTTTTACAAGTAGCTTTGCACACGCAGATAGAAAAAGAGACCGGCGAGTTTAATTTTGACGATGTGACAACAGGAATATGTCAAAAGCTGATATCGCGCCACCCACACATATTTGGCAATGTATTGGCAAACACAACTAAAGAGGTTTTGCAAAATTGGGAAGAGATAAAGCGCGAGGAAAAACAGCGCAACACCCCAAGCGATGATATTGACAGTGTACCGGGCGCCTTGCCGGCACTTATGCACTCACGCAAGGTGCAAAAACGTGCGGCAAACCACGGTTTTTGCTATGCAGATGTAAACGCCGCACTAAAAGATTTAGACAGCGAGATTGCAGAGCTAAAAGATGCCATAAATAAGGGCGACAGCGAGAGTATGCAAGACGAGCTTGGAGACGTGCTTTTTTCTTGTGTTAATGTATCGCGCTTTGTAAAGTGCGACGCAGAGCTTGCGCTGACAAATAGCACGAAAAAATTTACAAAGCGCTTTAAGCAAACAGATACGCTTGCAAGGCAAGAGGGTATAGACATGGCGAAATGCACACCCGAAAAGCTAGACGAGCTGTACAAAAAAGCAAAGTCAATGGCAGATGAATAATTTTGCCCACTGCATGGTGCAAAATAATACAGCACAGCTGAAATATTAATAAAAACAGGCAAAATAGCGGTTTTAACAGGGCTTTTAAAGCTTTGATAAACATAAAAAAACAACCACACAAATTTTGGAGGTAAATTAAAATGACAAAAGTTGAATTAATCGCAAAAGTAGCAGCAGATGCTGACCTAAGCAAAAAATCGGCAGAGATGGCAGTTAACGCTATGCTTGAGGGCGTAACAAACGCACTTAAAGCAGGCGACAAAGTAACACTTGTAGGCTTTGGCACATTTGAGACACGTAAACGTGAAGCACGTGTTGGCCGCAACCCACGCACAAAAGAAGAAATTCAAATTCCTGCAAGCATTGCACCCGCTTTCAAAGCAGGTAAAGCACTTAAAGACGCTGTTGCAAAAAAATAATGCGATTTTACGCATAATAATTTAGCATAAATATTTGACGAAATAGAATAATATTCATAATTTCGAAAAAATGTAGGGGCTACTCTGTGTGAGTGCCCGAGATTGCAGTTAATTACTGCGTTTTCGGGCATACACACAGAGTAGCCTCTATTTTTAGATACCTTAAAGTTACCTTTGCAACATAGCTTGCGGTTAGACACACAAAAATATTCGTTAATACACACAAAAATTGCCTGTGTTTTTTGTTCATCTGACAAAAATTTTGCCGACGCTTTTTGTAAAGGCGATTTTGGGGCAGCTCTGATAAGTAACCACTCGGAAAAATCACCGAGCAAGTAAATAAGCAATATCCATAATACAATGTGTAGAATAATAGTTATAATTATTGCAACAGAACATGCAAGTATAATAGATAATGCTACTTTTCTTTGTCACTCAATGTGCTATCTTGATTTGTCCATGTCATAATTCTCTCGCCTTTTGGGTCTTTAAATAAAGTTTTCTTAAAGCCTAATTTTTCATAGAGCCTAATGGCATTGTAATTATCTTCATGAACAGATAGATATATTTTTTTGCATCTATAATCTTCGCGCATTTTTTCAAGAATTAGTGTTATAGATTTCTTGCCATAGCCTTTGCCCTGGTGCTTTTTATCAATCATAAATCTATCAAGCCACACTTGTTTATAAAATAAAATCCTATTTTCACCATTCATGGCAAACCCAATTAATTTATGGTTTGCATAAATACCATAAAAGTTCCACTTCATATTGTATGCATCATTTTTTGCATCATTTAAACATTGCTCGGAAGTTTCTATAAAATGACTTTGTTCATTATAAACCGATAATTCCTTAACTATATCCCATTTTTCTCTTGGTATAATTTTAATGGTTAAATCGCACATATGATCACGCTACTCTCTATTTTGATTTCCACAAAATATTTTCATTGGCATAAACTTCATAAGTTTTTTAGCTTTTATAGTATTATACTCTCTATCAGTTGATAAAATATCAACAAAAGGTGTTTTAAAACCTGCTTTTATTCCTGTATGCACAAAGCCATTTCTCTCGTAAAAGGCAAGTCTTTTAACTCTTTGCTCATAATTTATGGCGCTTTTATCGTCCATTGTTTCAATAAACAGTGTTATTGGTTTGTTAGGGAATTTATCAAATAATACTTGTAACAACTTTGAACCATATCCTTTTGAGTGAATTTTATCATTTACTGCAATGTAAAACACAAATAAAGTATCCTCTGACTCTATAGTAAATAAAATTCCTACAAATAAATCATTGTCATAATAGACTTTAAAGTTGTAATTTTTCTTTAATGTGAGTAGCCTTATAAGCCACATCGGCATAAGTTCTTCTTTAGGGAAAACTCTTTGCATAAACGCACAAATTTCTTTATAGTCAATGAGTTTTCTTGACAAATCTTTTTCTGTTAAATTCATAAAAATCCCCTTTTTTTAATACCGATAGTGTGACTTATTCTTTTTGTAGAAATAGCATGATACAATTATTGCTAATAACTCAGCAACAGGAATAGCCAGCCACACTCCGTTTAGCTCAAATATTTGTGGCAGGATTAAGAGTGCTATAACAATAAATACTAAACTTCTTAAAACCGAAATTATTGCTGACACTTTTCCGTTTGATAGTGATGTAAACATTGCCGAAAAGAAAATATTAAAGCCCATAAACAAATACGCAGGTAAGAATAATAAAAGCCCGTTTTTAGCCATTTCAAATGTTGCACTATCTCTTGAGATGAAAATACCAACTGCTTCATCAGAGAATGCAAGAGTTAGTGCAATCACAAGCACAGAAGCTACTGAAATAACCTTAAAACTTTGCATTATAACTTTATGTAAGCCACTATGATTTTGTTCACCATACTTAAATGCAATTATCGGCGATACGCCTAATGTATAACCTGTATATATAGCGTTTTGAAACATTTGTATATATAAAATTACACTAATTGCTGCAACGCCTGTATCGCCTACCATACTTATTAAGATAAAGTTAAACATTAATGTTGTAATTGATGTAGCAAGTGAGCCTACAAGTTCCGACGAGCCATTGAACATACTTTGAGCAAGAGTTTTCATTTTAAGTTTTGGCTTTACAAAATGAAGAATACACTTTCTGCTAAATAAAAAATAGAAAAAACCAATTACTCCGGGAAGTGCATTTCCTATTCCGGTCGCAAGTCCTGCACCAGCGATCCCCATATTTAATAAGTCTGGTGAAATGAAAATATAATCAAGAACTATATTTACAATACCACCTGTAAGACTAAGTATCAGTCCAAACATTGGGTGACCAGCTGTTACCATAAAAGATTGAATAAAAACCATAAAAAATACAGGAGCTAAAAATCCCGCTAAACTAAGCATATAATCTTTTGTAAGAGTATATAAACTATCGCTCACGTTTAATAAATTAAGAAGTTCATTAGGGAAAATTAAAACAATTGCAGTGAGAATTAGGCCTAGTATTCCTCCGATTATATAGATTACTGTTAAAAATTCCTGTGCTTCTCGTGTTTTTCCTTGCCCTAGAAGTTTTGCAATTACGGCATTACCACCTGTTGCAAACATAAGGCCGACAGCCATAACTATACCTAGTAGTGGCATAACTAAGTTTACTGCAGCTAAGGCGCTTTCTCCAACAAAAGTTGAGACAAAAACACCATCTATAATCGAGTAAGTCGACATAAAAACCATCATAAGCATACTCGGTAATGTGTATTTTAAAAGTTCTCTCATATTAAAGTTTTTTGCGAGAGGGCTATTCATTTTCATTCTCCTCATTAAAATCTTCAAACATAAGTTCTGACAAATATTCAATTACTTCACAGAATATATCTACTTTTTCTTCTCCGAACCTTGCTAAAACTTCACGTTCCATTTCATCTTCATAACTTGCCGTGGTTTCGTAGTCTTTAGGACTGTCCGGATTTATGGATAGATAAAATACACGTTTGTCAGTTTCGCTTTGTGTCCTTAAAATATATCCTTTTTTACATAACTGATTGATTTTTTCCGTCACAGATGGACGTGTAATTTTCAACAAATCAGCAATTTGTGAAGAAGTATACTCGTTAGGATGTGCCTCAATGATATTAAGGTATAGTGTGTCATGGTATGAAAGAACGCTCTTTTTATCGTGAGAATAAAGACGCTTTAGCTCATATAACGCTGTATCATGTGTTATTTTATTTAATGCTTTTGTTAATTTTCCGCTCATTTTGTTTGCTCCTTATTTCAAAAATTAAATTAGATATTTAAAACTAACTACTTTATACTAACTATATTAACCTAACTATTAATTTTTGTCAAGAGTTTTTATATTTTTTTGTGTATTATATTTTTTGTAAAAACTTTTATTAAAAAGTAAAGCAAAAAAACGCTGATATTATGAAAAATAAATTTTTATTTGAGCAAGATTTAACAAATAAGCAGTTGAAACTATAAAAAAATAACAATACCGTATATAGTAACCTTCACATAGATAAAAGGATTGTGAAACATAACAAGATTAGAAAAAAGCAATTGCGCTTACATTATATAGCGCTACTTGAAAAAACAGATATTTTCTTGCTTTAACCTTGAAATTATGCTATAATTTTGTATAATATTATTTGCGAAACGAGAAGTAAATGGAAATTATATTTACCCTTATAAGCTTGTTTGCAATTTGCGTATTATCGCTATTTTTTGCAGCTATTTTAAAAATACAAACCTCTGTGGCACCACTTGTTGCCGTAAGTTTTACAATGGTTTACCTCACAGTTTTCGGTATGCTCGGCTTGCTTTTGCTTGGGGGCTACCTTTATTTTCTTTGCACATTTGCAATTATTGTGCTTTTTGCAGTAAAAAAATTAAAATTTCCGCAATTGTCACCCTGGTTTTACGCTTTTGTTATAATTTCAGGGGCACTAATTGTGTTTTTTGGCATACGTCAGCCATTATTAACCTCTTGGGATGAATTCAGTTTTTGGGGCACTGCCGTTAAAATGACAAAGCTAAATAACGAGCTACACACAACGGCAGAAATTGGCTGGGTTTGGGTTGCCTCGCAAAAACCGGGGCTAATAGTGCTTGGCTACTTCTTTCAATTTTTTGGTGCTTATGCGCAGTGGAAAGTATTTATCGGCGTAAATATTCTTGCTATATCGCTATTTACAGCGCTGCTTACCCCGTTTAAAGAAAAGGCAAAAATATTTGCGGTACCGCTGTTTTTAGTGCTTTTTTTCACACCATACATATTTACCGTTTACAGAGAAACACAAGAGCCGCTCTACATTTACATCAACGCACTTTCAGATGTGCCCATGGCGTGGCTTTTCTGCGCTGTGCTTGCGGTTTACTACATATCAAAACAGGCAAAATCAACGCTTTTGCCCGTGTACATTGCAAGCAGTGCGCTAATGCTTACAAGAGACACCGCCCTGCCTTTTGCGCTAATAGCGTGGGCAATAATTTCTTTCGACATACTTTTTATAAATAGTGATGTAAAATTTTTAAAACTTGAAAAAATTAAGGCTAAAATTTTGCACGTTTTCTTAATGCTGTGCACTGTGCTTGCATGTTTTTTTGTATGGGCATGGTACATATCGTCCATAACAGGGGCAGACCCTCTTGGTAACATCGGCGGTAGCGAGGAAATGAGCATGGCAGCCATGCTTGTACAGGGAATAACACAGCTTTTTGGCATTAATGTTACAGAGCACTTTGCGCTCGTTATGGGCAGAATGTTCAGTGCGTTTTTCACACTGCATATGTCTATGATTGGCACAGGGCTTTTTATAACAGTGTTTATTTTAATAATTGTGGCTATTGCCGCACTTTGTGCAAGCTCAAAAGAGCACAGGCTATCTTGCATTTGCTTTGGTATATTTTCATTTTTAGGGTTCATAGCGTACTATATTTTTATCGGTTTTACGTTTGTTTTTATATTTAAAGACGACACAAGCCTTTACCTAATAGGGTACGAGCGCTATATTTACCCATATTACATAGGCTGGTTTGCCGCCGCTATGTACATGCTTTGTGTAAGTGCGGCAAGCATAAAGGGTAAGCTTTACTTTTTACCGCAGGGCACGGTTTTCTTTATATTGCTTATTTTTGCAAACAGGTTTAATGCGTATGTGCCACAGGGCATGACGTTTTTAGATTACCACGACGGCTACCTCTACGAGCGCAAAGAAATTGTGAGCACGGCGCAAAACCTTGTTGAGATACTGGGCAAGGATGAAGACGGCAAAATCTACTTTGTAAGCCAGGGCGATAACGGCAACAGGTGGTTTCAGTACTCGGGCGAGGTATTGCCGCTGCAACTTGATTACAGCTTTGGTGGCGGCACACTAACAACGCCCGAAAACAGCACAGGCGGCGCTTACGATTACGCTATGTCTCTGCAAGAATTTACAGATTACATTGACGAAAACGGCTGTGAATACATTTTTGTGGAGCGCAGTAACCCTGAATTTGTGCATGACTTCGGTGCGTTGTTCAGCGACAATTTACAGCTTAGCGCAAACGGCGAGAGTGTAGTTTACGAAGTTGTAAAAACAAACGACAGCCTTGCATTTAATCTTATAAGCGAGGTGGGCTGATGAAAAATATAATAAAAAAGCTTGCCATAAAAAAACACGCACTTATAATAATGTACGCAGTAACAATTTTGCTTTATATTTTGCTGAGCTTTGGCAATTTTATATACGATAAAATCACAATGCCAAGCGCGCAGGAGCTAACATTGCAAGACTTTGAGCTGTACAATTTAGAGATAACAGGCGAGAACACCCTAACGGCAACAGGTAGCGACCCACAGATGATTTTACATAACACAAATGGTAATATAAGAAGTGTATATTACGAACTGGAGACAAATGCGAAAGGCATAGCGTGTGCATATTACACATATAATGTAGAGCAAGACTTTTCAAACAGGCAGCGCCTTTTACCTGAATTTGGGCAGACAAAAACGGCTCTTTACACCTTCCCTCATAGCGGTGTTGCAAAAATAAGGCTCGATATTGGCAGTATAGCAGGCGATGTTTATACATTTAAGCAACTGACATTAAACGAGAGCATACCGTTTTTAAACTACTTTAAGCTTACAAACACACAGGTAATATGCCTTTTAATAATGCCTGTGCTAATATACAGCGTAATAATGTATGTTGTAAACTGTTTATATAGCCTAAAAATTATAAAGTGTGGTAACGCAAATTTTTCGAATAAGGTGAGCGATGAAAAATAACCGAATTTTAAACAGCGCAGTTATTAAAACAGCCGTAATAAGCACACTTATGATGATGTGTATTTGCATTATTTTCAGTGTAGCGCCGTTTGGCGACGGCACTTTTTTAACAGGAGATTTAAACGGGCAGTACATAAACTACTTTGCTCAAACAAGGAATGCTGTGCTAGAGGCAAACGGCATGGATTACAGCTTTTACAAAGGGCTTGGCGGCAGTATGCTTGGCATTATAGCATACTATGCCTCAAGCCCGTTTGTGTTGTTTTATATACTCACAAACCCAATAAATTACGGTGTATTAACAACATTTGTTGTTTGTGCAAAGGTAGTATTAATGTGCACAGCAATGGCATATTTTTTAAAGGCAAAGCTAGAGACAAACAGCGACAAAATAATTATACCGGCACTTGCATACGGCTTTGCAGGTTATGTTTTTGTTTATATGCAAAACTTTATGTGGCACGACGTATTAATTTTACTGCCACTAATTTGCTGTGGCATTGACATTTTACTAAAAACAAAAAAGCCGTTTTTTTACTGTATTACGCTTGGCATTGCTGTTTTTGCAAACTTTTACATTGCGTACATGGTGTGTATTTTTGCAGTTTTGTATTTTTTATATAACATTTTATTAACACAGGGCTTAACAAAAAAAAGCTTTTTTAAAAACTGTGCAAATTTTGCAGTTGCATCTTTAATAGGCGGGCTTTTAAGCAGTGTTTTGCTCTTTCCGGCACTTTTTGATATACAAGAGAGCAAGGGGATAGGTGTTAGCAAGGAGCTGTTTTTAACTGCGGAATTTAGCGTGCAAAGCTTTATTGCACGGCTGTTCCCGTTTGGCTTTTACCACGGCAACTTAGCAAACGACTTGCCAAACGTTTATGCCGGAATAATAAGTATTATTTTGCTAATAGCGTATTTTTGTGCAAAAAACATAGCACTACGTGCAAAACTTGCCTCGGGTGCGGTGCTGTTGTTTTTGTTTTTTAGCATGTTTAGCACAGACTTAATGCTTGTTTTTCACGGCTTTGCACAGCCTGTTTGGTTTACGCACAGGCACGCGTTTCTTTTTGTTTTTTGGGTGTGCTACCTTGGCGCCACTGCGGTTGTTAAGGGCAATTTTACACGCAAAACGCTCTTTATAACAGGTGGTATGGCGGCTGTTTTATTGCTAATTCGCTTTTTATACAAAGAGCCGGCATACACGCAAAACAGGTTTATTTTCACGCTATTTTTAACAATTTTTACGCTTGTAGGGTTGTTTGTTTATGTGATGTGCAAAAAGCAAATTATAAAACAGCTCAGCGTTTACTTTTTGCTGACGGTTTTAATAGGCGAGCTCTTAATCAACACATACTACACAAATCTTGAGTTTGAAAAATACTCAAACAGTGGCTTTGAAAATTTTGTTACAACAAACGCGTATTTGCTAAGCGAGATTGAAAAAATTGAAGATGGCAGTGATTACAGAGTAGAGAAAAACTACAAGCGCAGTTTAAACGACAGCTTTTTGCTAAATTATTACGGAATAAGCCATTTTGGCAGTACGCAAACAACAAATGCCGTTGCATTTATACACGGCATGGAGCTTACAAACAGTGTTTCGGGCGTGTACGACAGCACGCGCACTAATATTTACTCCGACAGTGTTGTTGGCATAAAGTATTTGCTGACAAGCCCCGATTACGAGATACCGTATGGCTATGAGCCCACAGGGATTGAAAAAGACGGTTTTGCGGTGTACGAGAATAAATACGCATTCCCACTTGCATATATGCTACCCGAGGGCGTTAGCGCAGAAGACAGCAAAATACCACTTACAGAGACTTTTGAAAACGACGTATACAACATTTTGCGAAACGATGAATTTGGGACAGGCCTGTATAACAGCGACTGGATAGTTGACCTTGGCAGTTTGCAAACGCTTAGCGACAAAATGCACGAGGACGGTGCAGAGGTAAATTTAATGCGCGGCAGTATAACGGCAAATATTAATGCAAAATATAATGGTTTATTATTTTTCAGTGTGCCGTATTCAGAGCACTTAATAGTAGAGGTTAACGGCAAGAGAGCAGAGTGCGAAAAAGTGTTTAACACACAGCTAGGTGTGCCTGTAAGCGCAGGGCAAAATGAAATTGTAATAAAGTACAGCACGCCTATGAAAAGTTTAGGTATAATTGCAAGCGCCATAAGCGTGCTTGCACTGGCAGTTTGGTACATAATTATTTACAAAAAAGGAGCGCAAAATGGCAACAAAAAGTAAAAAAGACTTAATGTGGGTGTCTCTGCTTGGAGTGTTAATTTTTTGTCTATTTTTGTGGTATGCAAAAACAGAACTACGCTTTAGCATGTTTGGCTACACAGAGGTACACTCCGAAAACGGTGTGTGGGATTTAAGTGAAATTGATTTTGACAACACAGTAGTGCGCCTTACCGGCAATGTTGAGCACATAGAGCACGCTATTTTAAACCCACAGCAATTTGAATTGCACAAAGACGAGATTGAAATAGGAGACCCAATTGACGTGTTTGAATCACGCACGGCAAGGCTTACTGTTATGATGCCGGACAGCGGTTATTATAGGCTGTTAACCACAGGCGACTATGCACGAAATGTATATATAAACGGTGAATTACGCGGCAGTATAGGCGAGCCCACAAACAGCGAGCTAACCTTTAAGCCTGCTTTTGGCGAGGTAAGTGCAGATGCAAAAGCACAAAATAATATGTTTACGCTTGTTGTAAACGGCGCAAACTTTGTGCACAGGGGCGGCACAAGCTACACGCAAACAATAATAGGTACAAGTGAAAATGTAACCAAATTTTTAAACATGCAAACGGCAATTGAAATGCTGATGGTAGGTATATTTTTTGGGCTTTTTGTAGTGCATATGCTGTTTGCGGCAGTGCTGAAAAACAAGTCAATTAATTTCTTTTTTGCACTGCTTTGCCTCACATTTGCACTGCGTGTATCACTTGTTGGCACAAAAGTGCTGTACAACATTATACCAAACATTCCATGGGAAGTTGCAATTAGGCTAGAGTATATGTCGGTTGGGTTTGCAGGTGCACTTGTAATTTGCTTACTTTATCTACAATTCAAAAAATGTATCGGCAGAGCGGCACTTTACATTACAGTATTTGGGCTATGTGTACTTTGCGCTGCATTTTTGTTTATGGAGACATACGTTAGCTCACAGCTAATTTTGTGGGTAAATGTTGCAAACGGAGCGGCAATAATGTACTGCACAGTTTCAATAATAATTTGGATTGTGAAAAAACATAAAAACAAAGAAAAAATAAGCAGGTCACATACAATTACATTTGCATCTTTCATGTTCTTCTCAGCAGCCGTTGTGTTTGATTCGCTTTATTACGCCGGCATAAAGTTTGAGGTTATGAACGACACATTGTCGGAAATAGCAATGCTTGCCTTTGCCATGTACGAGGCACTTGCAATTTTTTACATAACAATGCTGAGCGCAAGGGCGGTAAAAACCACATATGCAGAGGCGCAAAACAGCGCAAGCATTGCTGTGCAAGCACAGATGGGAGAGATAGTTCAAGAGAGCATCGCAGAGGCTGATGCACAACAGACTAGCCAAGACGAGAGTGAAAAATAAAAAACAGCCGTTAAAAATAACGGCTGTCAGCGTGTCAAAAAAGTCCTGTACTAAATAAAATTGCACAAAAGGGCAGTAATAAAGAAACTTTTTCTATCGCAAAAAGTTTCCTCTTTGCCAATAAATTGGCAAATTCACCTTCAAAAAAGCTCTTTTAAGGCAAAAGATTGCGTTTTCTGCGGAAAACACCTTAGGGCGCTGCCCCAAGACCCCGAAATTTTTTGCAAAAAATTTAGTAAAACTTTTACCATTCGTCATAATGATGAATATTAAAAGTTTCTTTACTACTAACCTCTTGTGCAATTTTGGGGCACAGGGGTCTACTGACAGAATGAGGGACATGGCTTGCCATGTCCCTCATTTTTCGGGCTATAATAATTGTGTAAAATGCATCAGCGCCATTAATACCCCAAAAGAAAGCTGTCAACCTCTTTTGCACACTTAATGCCGTCTGCAATTGCCCACACTACAAGAGACTGGCCTCTCTTCATGTCGCCGCAAGCAAACACATTTTCTTTGCTTGTTTTGTACTGTGTATCGCCTTTTTGTGGCAATTTCAGCTCGGGCACAATGTAGTCTTCATAACCCGTAAAGCCTGCTGCAATTAACAGTAAATCGGCATCAAGCTTTTTCTCTGTGCCGCTAACCTCTGTTAATTTGCCGTCCTTAAACGCCACTTTAACAGTGAGTACACCCGTTATTTTGCCGTCTTTTGCGTAAATTTCTTTTATTGTTGTCTCGTAAACGCGTGGGTCAGTGCCAAATACCTCTATTGCCTCTTGCTGGCCGTAATCAGTTGCCCACACTTTTGGCCACTCGGGCCAGGGGTTTGTTTCTTGGCGCGTCTCTGGCGGTTTTGGCATCATCTCAATTTGTGTTACACTCTTTGCTCCGTGGCGCACGCTTGTGCCAACGCAGTCGTTGCCTGTGTCTCCGCCGCCAAGCACTATTACGTTTTTGCCTTTCGCGCTTAGATACTCGCTTTTTAAATTGCTGTCAACAAGGCTTTTTGTGGTGCTCTTTAAAAAGTCAACAGCAAAGTAAATGCCGCTTGCATCTCTGCCTTTTGGCGCTATATCGCGTGCTTTTTTTGCGCCACAACATAGCACAACAGCATCAAAATCTTTTTCAAGCTCTTTCATTTTTAAATTGCGCCCAAGGTCTTTGTTTGCCTCAAATGTAACGCCCTCTTGCTCCATAAGGTTAATTCTGCGCTGTATCACGTTTTTATCAAGTTTCATGTTAGGTATGCCGTACATTAACAAACCGCCGAATTTATCATCGCGCTCAAATACTGTTACGTTGTGCCCTCTTTTGTTTAGCATTTGTGCCACGGCAAGCCCTGCAGGGCCGGAGCCTATAACTGCAACTTTTTTGTCGCTTCTAACGCTTGGCGCCTTCGGTTTCATGTAGCCTTTTTCAAAGCCGTTTTCTATAAGAAAAAGCTCGTTGTCGTGCACGGTAACTGCCTCGCCGTCCATGCCGTTTATGCAAGCTTTTTCACAGAGCGCAGGGCAAACTCTACCCGTAAACTCGGGGAAGCAGTTTGTCTTTAACAGCCTTGAAAGCCCGTGCTCATAGTTGCCGCTGTAAATTTCGTCGTTCCACTCGGGGATGAGGTTGTGCAGCGGGCAGCCCGTTACCATGCCTTTGAGCTCAATTGCACTACCACAGAAAGGCACGCCGCAATTCATGCACCTTGCGGCTTGCTTTTGTCTGTCCTCTTCGCAGTTTATATCATAAAATTCGTTAAAATTCTTTATGCGCTCTTTGACGGAAATTTTGCCGTTTGCCTTTCTGTCAAATTCCATAAATCCTGTTGCTTTACCCATTTTTGCCTCCTATTTGCTCTTTACAGAGGCTGTAAAAGCCTCCATAACAGCGTTTTCGTGCGACATGCCTTTTTCTTCAAACTCTGAAATTGACTTTAGCATTTTCTGATAATCGTTTGGTACAATTTTCTTGAAGTGTGGCAAATAGCTCTCGAAATCGCCGAGAATTTGCTTTGCACGATGTGAGCCAGTAGCCTCAAAATGGCTTTCTATCAATGCTTTTAGCTCCGATACATCGTGCTTATCACTAATTTCCACCATGGAAACAAACTCTTTGTTAAGCTTTAAGTAAAGCTCATGTTTTGTGTCCAGCACATACGCTATGCCGCCACTCATGCCTGCCGCAAAGTTTTTACCTGTGTTGCCTAAAATAACAGCTTTACCGCCTGTCATGTACTCAAGCCCGTGGTCTCCACAGCCCTCCGCAACTGCTGTTGCGCCGGAGTTGCGCACCATAAAGCGCTCGCCCGCAATGCCGTTTATGTAGCTCTCACCCGAGGTTGCGCCGTAAAACGCAACGTTGCCTATAATAATGTTGTCCTCTGCGGCAAAAGTGCTCTCTTTTGGAGGTGTAACAATAATTTTACCACCGGACAAGCCCTTGCCAAGGTAGTCGTTTGCATCGCCCTCAAGTTTTAGCGTTAAGCCTTTTGGTATAAATGCGCCAAAAGATTGCCCAACACCACCTGTGCATTCCACAACATATGTGTCGCTGTCAAGTGTACTTTTGTATTTTGTGCTAATTTCCGAGCCCAAAATTGTGCCTAGAGTTCTGTCTGTGCTACACACTTTAATTTTCTCTGTGTGCTTTGCGCCGCTGTTAATTGCTCTCTCAAATTTATTCAAAAGCACTGTCTCGTCAAGTGTCTCGTTAAGTTTAAAATCATACAGTTTATCAGCATTAAAGGTTTTTTCGTTGCAGTTTGCGTACTCGCTTGTAATAATTCTGCTCATGTCTACAAGCTCTGCGCGCTTTGTTGCCTTTTTGTCTTTAACCTTTATTAAATCTGTTCTGCCTGTTAGCTCTTTTAGCGTTTTAACGCCAAGTTTTGCCATAATTTCGCGCACTTCTTCGGCAATAAATGTCATAAAGTTCATAACAAACTCGGGTTTGCCGCGGAATCTCTTTCGCAAGCACTCGTTTTGTGTGGCAATGCCCACTGGGCATGTGTCAAGGTTGCAAACGCGCATCATCATACAGCCCATTGTAACAAGCGGTGCTGTTGCAAAGCCAAATTCCTCTGCGCCAAGAATTGCCGCTATGGCAACGTCTCTGCCGCTCATTAATTTGCCGTCTGTCTCTAAAATAACGCTCTCGCGCAAATCGTTTTGTATAAGTGTTTGGTGTGCCTCTGCAAGCCCAAGCTCCCACGGCAAACCTGCGTCCAGTATACTGCTTGTGGGCGCGGCACCTGTGCCACCGTCATAACCCGATACAAGAATTACAGCAGCACCCGCTTTTGCAACGCCTGCCGCAATTGTGCCAACGCCCGACTCCGACACAAGTTTTACGGAGATACGTGCTTTTCTGTTGGCATTTTTGAGGTCATATATAAGCTGTGCAAGGTCTTCAATAGAGTAAATATCGTGGTGTGGCGGTGGAGAAATTAGCGTAACACCCGGTGTGGAGTGCCTTGTTTTTGCAATCCATGGGTAAACTTTTTCTCCCGGTAAATGTCCGCCCTCGCCTGGTTTTGCACCTTGCGCCATTTTAATTTGTATCTCTTTTGCGCTTAGCAAGTACTCGCTTGTAACGCCAAAACGCCCTGAGGCAACTTGTTTTATTGCGCTGTTGCGCTCTGTGCCAAGCCTGTCGGGCTCTTCTCCGCCCTCGCCGCTGTTAGATTTTGCACCTAGCTTGTTCATGGCAAGCGCCATGCACTCGTGCGCCTCTTTTGATATGCTACCGTAAGACATAGCGCCGGTTTTAAACTGCTTTACAATTTCGCTTGCAGGCTCTACCTCATCAATAGATATGGCGTTTTTGAAATTAAACTCTAATAGCCCTCTCAAAGTGTGCGGTTTATTAACGTCGTCCACCATTGCGGTGTACTCTTTAAATCGCGCATAATCGCCGTTTTGCGTTGCCTGTTGCAGTGCAATTATAATTTGAGGGTTGTACAAATGGTCCTCTTTATCCTCGCCGTTTGCAAGTTTTGAGTAGCCCATGCTGTCAAGAGAAGAATCAACGCCAAGCCCTAGTGGGTCAAATGCTTTTGAGTGCCTAAACTCAACACCCTCTGCAATTTCGCTAAGGCCAATGCCCTCAACACGGCTGACTGTGTTTGTAAAGTACTTGTCAACAACGCTTTTGTTAATGCCAACAGCCTCAAAAATTTGCGCTGACTGGTAGCTTTGTATAACTGAAATACCCATTTTAGCGCTAACTTTTACAATGCCGTGCAGCACAGCGTGGTTGTAATCGGCAATGGCTGTGTACAAATCTTTGTCTAGAATATGCCTTGAGATTAGCTCCTCAATGCACTCGTGCGCAAGGTATGGGTGTATTGCCCTTGCGCCATAGCCGAGTAGTGTAGCAAATTGGTGCACATCACGTGGCTCTCCGCTCTCAAGCACTATTGAAACGGCGGTGCGTTTTTTTGTTTTAATCAAGTACTGCTCCATGGCGGAAACAGCAAGTAGCGACGGAATAGCAACGTGGTTTTCGTCCACGCCTCTGTCTGACAAAATAATTATGTTAGAGCCGTTATTATACGCTTTATCGCACTTTACAAAGAGTTGCTCCAGTGCTGTTTCAAGCGAGGTGTTCTTGTAATAAAGCAGTGAAACAGTGGCAACTTTAAAGCCGTTTTTATTTATAGCCTTAATTTTTTCAAGGTCGGTAGCTGTTAAAATGGGGTTGTTAACCTCTAAAACAGTGCAGTTTTCAGCGCAGTCTTGAAGCAAGTTGCCATCAGAGCCTATGTATACAGTTGTGTCTGTAACAATTTCCTCACGCAAGGAGTCAATAGGTGGGTTTGTAACTTGTGCAAAAAGCTGTTTGAAGTACCTAAAAAGCGGCTGATGTTTATCTGAAAGCACAGCAAGCGGTATATCTGTACCCATTGCAGACGTTGGCTCTAAACCGTTTTTCGCCATTGGCAAAATGTTGTTTTTTACGTCCTCGTACGTGTAGCCAAAAACTTTGTACATTTTGTCTCTCATTTTTTGAGAGTAAATTTCTATTTTTTTATTTGGGATTTGTAGGTCTTTCAAATTAACAAGGTTTCTGTCCAGCCACTCGCCATACGGTTTTTTACATGCGTAGTAGCTTTTGCACTCCTCGTCGGAAATAATTTTCTTGTTAACAGTGTCAACAAGTAGCATTTTGCCCGGCTCTAGCCTTGATTTTTTTATAATTTTCTTTGCATCAACGTCTAAAACGCCAACTTCGGAGGATAAAATAAGCGTGTTATCGCTTGTTATGTAGTAGCGCGACGGGCGAAGACCGTTTCTGTCAAGCACAGCGCCCATTATGTCGCCGTCGCTGAACAAGATAGCGGCAGGGCCGTCCCACGGCTCCATCATTGTTGCGTAATAGTGGTAAAAATCTTTCTTGTTTCTGTCCATGTATCTGTCGTTTTTCCACGGCTCGGGTATTGTCATCATAACGGCAAGTGGCAGTTCCACACCGTTCATATACAAAAATTCAAGCGTGTTATCAAGCATTGCAGAGTCGCTACCCTCGCCGTTTATAACGGGTAGCACTTTGTTGATGTCCTCGCCTAAAACGTCGGAGTACATTGTCTCTTCTCTTGCGTGCATTCTGTCTGCGTTGCCGCGTATTGTGTTAATTTCGCCGTTGTGCAGTATCATCCTGTTGGGGTGAGAGCGCTCCCAACTTGGGTTTGTGTTTGTGGAAAAGCGCGAGTGCACCATGGCAATTGCGCTAACATAGTTTTTGTCTTGCAAGTCAAGGTAAAACTCTCTTAGCTGATTTACAAGGAACATGCCCTTGTACACAATTGTGCGCGAGGAAAGGCTAACAACGTAAGTGTTGCTTGCGCTGTGCTCAAATTCTCGCCTTATAACGTAAAGTTTTCTGTCAAAATCAATGCCTTGCGGTGTGCTTTCGGGGCGTTTTAGAAAGCACTGCTCAATACATGGCATTTTGTCTATTGCCTTTTTGCCCAAAACCACGGGGTTTGTGGGCACACTGCGCCAGCCTAAAACCTCTACGCCTGCTTTTTGTGCTATGAGCTCAAAAAGTTTTTTTGTCTGTGTTCTCTTTAGTTTTTCTGTTGGCAAAAAAAACATGCCTATGCCGTAATCTCGCTCTGCACCTATGTTAAAACTCGTGTTTAAGCTATTAAAAAACCCGTGCGAAATTTGCACAAGTATACCAACACCATCGCCAACCTCGCCCTTTGCGTCTTTGCCGGCTCTGTGCTGTAATTTCTCAACAATTTCCAGTGCGTCTGAAACAATTTTGTGAGTTTTTTTGCCGTCTATAGACACAACTGCGCCTATACCGCAGGCATCGTGCTCAAACATTTCATCGTATAATTTTTGATTTTGCATTTGCATGTGCTCTCCTCCAAAAAACTGTGATGATATAACGTAAAAAAGCCGCACAAATACACATTCCCTACATTGGAACGCTCTTCGTACAACTTCTTTGTCGTATTATTATTACTATGTATTATAGCACAAGCATGGTGCAAAAGCAAGAAAAATTTTGTTGTGGTATGTATACCCATTTTGTGATTAATATGTAGATTATTTAAAAATATAATTTGGGCTGTTACATCGCCTTAAAAGCGGGTAACAGCCCAAAGTTTGTTTTAATTGTAAACACCCGTCTGAGGTGAAATTGCCGCCGAGGGCAAAGGAGTTGGTGTTGGTGTTGGAGTTGGAGTCGGTGCCTCAGTTACCGTAACCGTAGCCTCAGCCGATAAATCTCTTATAGTGCACGTTATTGTTGCTGTGCCTGTGCCAACCGCTGTAACAACGCCGTTTGCATCTACTGTGGCAACAGCAGTGTCAGAGCTTGCCCAAACCTTTTGATAAGTTTGTATTGCAAGTGTTGTTGTAGCCGTAATGCCGTGAGTTGCACCTTGCGCAAGTGTAATTTGAGTATTGTCAAAACTTAGTGCGGGCGGTATAAATGCAAAATACCCAAAGCCCTCGTTTGTTGTAACTGCCGCGCCGTCACCAAGCAACTGTATTGGTGCACCTACTTGCGGCATGTAAAGCACTGTAAAGCCCAGCATTTGTGTTTGTATGGTGTAAGGTGCGGATATGCCATGTGCTGCTAAATTGCTGTTATTTTCTACATACATTTTACTTGTGGAATCCCATGCGTTTAGCTGAACAACCTCGCCTATTGTACCATATATGTTGTTTTGCTGTATATAGTTTGCAAAATCAATATACTCTTGGTTGTTTGGGCCGTAGCTATAACGATTGTATAGCGTAAGGTTAGATGGCTTATTTGTAGCATTATATTCCACTTCAACTTTACCGAAAGGTTGTGCAGCATCAAGAAAAACTGCATATACGCCAAAGCCATATTTTGTTTTTACGTCATGAGGGTCATTGCTTAAATATCTCCATCCTCCAAGTGGAGAGCCATCACCATAATCAAGCTTTTCATCGTACATATATATATTGTAATCGTCACCCGATATTGGGTTGTATGAAGGCAATGCGCTTGCAATTGAAAATATATATGGTGTATCATCGGGAGGAATAGCAGCATAATTTGTGCCGGGCTGCAAGTTGCCGGCAGTATCGTAAACATTTATTCCAAACACAGAAATTATTTTTTGGTTGTCTTTCAGTCTACCTAAATATGAGCTAAAGCTTGCCCACTCATTGGAGCTTGTGTCGTATGTTACATCGTGGTAGAGTTGCTCTGTTGCCAAAAGCTGCTTTACGCCTAAAATAGTTATTGGTTGCGCACCTTGTGGCAGTGCGGCAAATACCGTGCCGGCAAATGCACAAAATAGCATAACTGCGAGTGTTAATACTGCAATTTTCCTTTTCATTATGTACCTCTTTTTAACAATATAATATTTATTGCATAATGTGTATAACCAATTAAGATATAATAACACAGCTACATTAAATATTCGATTATAAATATGGTGCTTTGGTGTTTTACCCACAGCCACATTATAAGCCCTACTCGTAAGCGTAAAGCTCGCCCTCTAAAGATTCAAACATCGCAAGGTCTGAATAAATCATATTGCCGCGGCTGTCCTCCATGCGGAACATGAAGAAATAAAACCCGTCAGGCAACCATTCTTCGGTAAATGCGGTGTTTTGTGTTACGGTTATTGTGTCTACTGTAACATCGCGGAAATCTTCGTCATCATTTAAGTCGCCAACATAGTGTATAGTTTGTATAACATCGCCCTCTTGCAGTGTTATAAG
Source organism: uncultured Bacteroides sp. (assembly GCA_964371675.1). Classification (GTDB taxonomy): domain Bacteria; phylum Bacillota; class Clostridia; order Oscillospirales; family Ruminococcaceae; genus Ruthenibacterium. The sequence goes on from CAYJNL010000013.1 coordinate 70,623, forward strand.
GTTTCTGTCAGCGGCGCCCTCTTCAGATATAGGCTTTCTTGCACCCATTATAATGTACTCTTCAATGTTAAAATCGTACACAATTGCAAGGCTGTATTCCTCTCCGTTTAAGAGTACTGGCACGGTGTATTCGTTGTAGTCGTCGCCCTCGTGCATTAGCTCCATGTAGCAAATTGCACCGTCTAAATGCCCCCACACACCGCGGAAATTGTCCATAAATATACCGTTTTCCCAGTCTGCTATTAGGTCATTGTCACTGCCAAGAGATATTAACGTGTCATTGTCTGCGGGCGAGTAATAAAGCTCAAACGCTATTGTCGAGAGTACGTCGTATGCCTCTGGGCCAAGGTCTAGTATGGCTGTGCCGTCCTCGTCAATGTACAGCGGCATATCCTCCCACTGTGCGGCATACGTTTCAATTGTTTCAAGCTCAGGTAGCTCTTGCGTTTCTTGCGTATAGCTTGTGTACTCCTCCATAAACGCAAGGCCCTCTGCGTCTACCTCACCTGTTAGCCCATATAAATATAGGTAATTTAAAGATAACACAGGGTTTACGTCTGTAAATTCAAGAAATTTGTCAACGTCGCCGTCGTAGTGATAGTATGTAGATATACCCATGCCGTCGGGGCGGTAAATACTGTCGATTTTATAAATAACAGCATCATCAATTGCGCTTACAACGGCGCTTGCCTCATTTGGGAACAAGTCGCTTGTATTTAGCACAAGTTGCCCCATGTCCACCATGTTGGAGTAGCCCATTTCTCTTGAGTTGCCGCCGTAATTTTCAACGTTGTGCGCCACTTTATCAAGCTGTGTGAAGAAAGATGGGTCATTTATTGCATGGTCAAGCGCGCTTATGCCGTAATTTTCAAAGGCATCTACAACCTCCCAAAGGCGGGACAAATCTGTGACAGACATTGTAATATCGTCCGCTAAATCGTAATATTCACAGCCTTCAACATATGTGTCGCATATTACAACAGACAATTCTGCAGGGCTCATTGTTGGGTTTTGTGCAAGTGCATCTAACATGCCCTCGTAGTTCCAGCCAACACTTGGCGCATATTCTTGCGATGCAACAAGGTAATTTGCATGTGAGCTAAACGTATATGCCGTTGAAAGTGTTGCCATAAGGCAAGTGTCAAAGCCCATTATGTCAATTGGGTAATACTCGTTGTCGTCGCCGTAAACCATGCTTAAAGCCTCGCCCATTTCCGTTAAAGTTAGCGAGTCATAGTCAAAATTTTCATCAAAAGCCGCACCGTCTACACTGCCGCCGCCGTGGTTCCAAATGTTAACCATTGTGCGGTCTCCCGGGTAATTTGTCTCACAAAATTCAAGAAAACTTGCAAATGTAGATGCCTCGCCCATGTTTGTCAGCTCGTTTTGCTCTATCAGCTGTAAGCCGTTGCTGTCGTACAAGTAGCGCTCTGTGTGGTAGTCGCTGATAAAATCGTTTTGCCATTCGTATGCGCCAGCCGCCTCAATTACAACTTGCACACCCTCGGGCAAATCTACCTCCATCATCTCGTAAAGGTCCTCTGTGGCACTGCCGATGTCCGTCTCAAGGTCACTTCCGCATAAATACCAGTAAATAACCCAGTCTGTGCCGGTGTCCTCGTTTGGTATGTGGTCAATTAAGTTTGCAATGTCGGCTGTGTCGTCAGCTTCATACTCATAAATATTTTGCGTGTCATCGCCGTATTCTTCGCTGTACTCGCTGTCCCAATCCTCGTCCCATTCCTCGTCGGTTACAACGTAGTAAAGCGTTTCAAGCAGTAGCCCACAGCCCGTAAGCGAAAATGTGAGCACTATGCACATAAGTATGGCAAGTAGTTTTTTCATGGTGTTTTTTCCTTCTCCCCACGTTAGTGTGTGATAACGTGTTATTATTTTTGTTTTTTATGCTGTTTGCTGTTCATCTTATCAGCAGTGCAATATTAAGAAAATGCCACTAAAGCTTTTGCAAAAGCGTCGACAAAATGGCGTTATATATCAAAATAACGCTCCATAGCATACAGTAATGTCTAGTTTATATGTAGATATGACAGGCAAAATTGCGCTAATTTTTGCAAAGTATTTGTTTGGTGGGTAGCCTCATCAAAAAAAGACCTAACGCTATTTAAGGTGTTGGCTATTATTGGCTAGATTATGTAAATTTAATTGTAAGTGTTAATGATGTTTTAATGTGTTTGCAAAGTAGCTGTTTTTGCTCTGTACATCGGCAAAATCCAAATTCAAAAAAGTAGCATTTTGTTTTTCTCGTGTAGCACAAAGCGCTTGTAAACTGCATTTTTATCTTTTGTAGGCTTGGCTAGCTGAGCTGAGCCTGTAAAAGCTGAGCGCACAAAGCTAGTCTATTATAACGAAAGAAAGCTCGCCTTGTGCCGCTATTTTGCCGTTAACAGTTGCCTTGCCTGCGCCGTAACCCACAGGGCCGCGCCTTTTTGTAATTTCGCACTCAAGCTCAAGCACATCGCCGGGCAAAACTTGCTGTTTAAAGCGTGCGTTTTTTATGCCACCGAAAAGCACTTTTTTGCCTTTAAACTCGTCCATTGATAGCATTATAACAGCCCCAACTTGTGCAAGCGCTTCAATTATTAGCACGCCGGGCATAACAGGATAATCAGGGAAATGCCCCTGGTAAAAATACTCACTTGCAGTTGTTGCCTTAATACCTTTTGCAACTTCTCCGGGGGCGAGCTCTGTTATTTTGTCAACAAGTAAAAATGGGTAGCGGTGCGGTAAAATTTCCATAATTTGCGTGATATTTAGTTCCATTTATTTAGTTTCCTTTCGAAATTTATTACGTATATAAAACATAGTAGCTTGCCATAAAAGGCATACATTTAGTTTTGAGATATCATTGTGTTTAACAAAACAAAAACTTGAAAAAACCTTGGAGCACTTGCACAGCCCAATTAACGCAGGTGCATTTAAACACAAATATAGCCGAAAATAATTTGTGAATTTTAACTTTAATTACTAAATAACCCCGTACAAAGCAAACGCTTTGTACGGGGCACACAAACTTAAATTCAACCGCTAACTCTTGTTTTTTACAGCATTGTTTATAATGCCGGCTTTTGTAAGGCCGGGCCTTATCATAACTGCCAACAGCACAGAGAAAATTACAGCCAAAACTGCATTAGTTGCGCTTGTAACACCTTTTGTCACAAGCTGAACATTTACGGCGCTTAATGCTTGCCCCTCTATATAATACATCATTATAAACGATTTTGTGAGATAAAGCAATACATATGTTAAGCTGCCGGCTATTGCTGCAAATATGTCTTTGGGCAGTGAGATGCCCTTGCCGGAGTGTGCTATTGCACCTGCTACAAAGCCCAGAGAAAATTTGGTTATAAAAGTTATCCAGCTCTCTGCAATGTAGGCAGGGTTTGTAAAGTCAAAAAGCATACTGCCAAAACCTGCGGCAAGCCCACCGGCAAGCGGCCCAAACAAAAGCCCGCCAAGTGCACAAAACACGTTGCCAAGGTGTATACGTGCCACGTCTCCCAGTGGTATTTGCACCCAGCTAAAAACAAATACAAGGGCACTTAAAAGCCCCATTATCGCTATATTTCTAACGCTAAATCTTTTTTCTTTTACCATAAAACCAACCCTCTTTGTATTAATTTATGCAAAGCACTATAAATTTTGTACAAAAGTTAAATTTTTTTTATTGACGTATACGACGTTGTGCTTTATAATTAGCATACACCAAAATTGAGCCTATTTAAACACTCAATTTACAATTAGTTTATGGTATCAGTTTCAAAAGTGGCACAAAGGTGCCTTTGCAAAAAGCAACTGCAAAGTATTTGTTTGCAGTTAGCTACAATTGCAAAACTCAGAGCAAATTACACAATAGAAAGCAGTTTTACAATGGAAAATTTGATTTTGAATTTTAACAAAAAAACGCCTTTGTATCGTCAACTTTACACACATATAGCAAACGAAATACGCACAGGTGTTTTGAAAAACGGTGAAAAGCTGCCCAGCAAAAGGCGGCTTGCACAAAATTTAAGCGTGAGTATAAACACAGTGGACACAGCATACCAAATGCTTGTTGCAGAGGGGTACGTTACAAGTAAACCACGTAGTGGGTATAGGGCTTGCCTTTTTGAGCACTTAGATAAGCCTGAGATTACTAAACAAAAAAGCACAAACAGTGAAAACGTTATTGAGCAAAGCCAAAAAACACATGATAATACACACGATTTTAAATACAACTTTGGCACAGCGGGGATAGATACCACACTTTTTCCGTTTAAAACGTGGTGTGGGTTGCAAAAAGAGGTTTTTGCAGAGAGTAGTGACATTTTAAACCACGGGCACAGGCAGGGCGACATTGAACTGAGGCATGCAATTGCAAACCACTTGCGTGAATACAGGGCAACAAATTGCGGCGCGCACCAAATAATAGTGGGCGCAGGTATAGAGTATCTGCTTGGTTTGCTTGCACAAATGTTTGCAAAAAGTACATTTGCAGTTGAAAACCCGGGCTATTACAGGGCTACAGATATACTAAAAAACAGCGGTACAGCGGTAATAAACGCACCTGTAGACGAATACGGAATGAGCGCGGATTTTTTGCAAAAGAGCAGTGCAAAGCTTGCGTATATAACGCCCAGCCACCAGTTTCCTACGGGGGTAACAATGCCCACATGGCGCAGAATGGCACTGCTTAACTGGGCAGCGCAAAAAAAAGAGCGCTACATAATAGAGGATGATTACAACAGCGAATTTCGGTTTGACGGCAAGCCGCTACCGTCGCTACAAGGGCTTAGCGACGGCGGAAAAGTTATTTACATAAGCACTTTTTCAAAGAGCATTGCACCTGCAATTCGCATAGCTTACATGGTGCTACCTGAGAAACTATTGCAAAAATACAACGAAATTTTCGGTATGTATTCATGCACAGTAAGCAGGTTTGAGCAGCAAACGCTTGCAAAGTTTATACTGGGCGGTTATTTTGCGCGTCACTTAGCAAGGCTTAAAACGCAGTACAAAAAGCGCAGAGATGCACTGGTAGAGGCGCTGTGCGAAAATTTTGGAGAAGATGCGGTTATTTTAGGCAGGCACACAGGGCTACACCTAGTTTTGCAAACAAAGCAATTGCAAGGCTGTGGCGCAACAAGCGCGACAGTTTACGAGAAAAAGCTTTTAAACACTGCACAAAGCCGTGGCGTAAAAATTTCTTGCATGTATATGTATTATAATGATGATAAATATGATGAAAAGCGTGAAAAAGAGGCTATGCACGGAGTGGTGCTGGGTTATGGTGGGCTTACACTTGGCGACATACAAAAGGCGGTGCACGCACTAAAAAGCGCTTGGCAAGAGGTGTGAGGCGTAATGAGCAAAGGGCTTTGGTGCTAAAAGCTAAGAGCAGAAAAACACATATAAAAGTGATAAATGCAAAAAAAATAAAGAAAATGCAAATAAAAGCATTGACATGTAGTGTCAAATGGTGTATAATACATTTTATGCTGTGTAGCAGTTAATAATTATCAGTTACACTTGTAGGCGGCTTTAGCTCATCTGGTAGAGCGCAACCTTGCCAAGGTTGAGGTAGCGAGTTCGAGCCTCGTAAGCCGCTCCAGCAATTTTATCACTCGCTTTTAGTTGCTTTTAGCAACTTGTGACGAAAGCGAAAGAATGAAAAGGTTTCTGCATTTAAAGTATTTTTATTGCTGTAATGCGCTGTATAGCGAAGAAAAACAGTTTTTTAAAAAATGTTTTAAGAAAATGCAAAAAAACACTTGACATTCACCCTAGTATGTGGTAGAATTGTTCTTGCGCAATTGTTGTGGAAGTTTAGCTCAGCTGGGAGAGCATCTGCCTTACAAGCAGAGGGTCAGCGG
>CAYJNL010000014.1:0-69920 GCA_964371675.1 uncultured Bacteroides sp.
TTTTTGTAGCCGTTGTGGAAGCCGTTAATTAGCTCGCCGTTTTCACGGTTGCAATATAGCTCTCCAAATTCAAGCTCGTTAACAGCTTGCATTATTTTTTTTGTGCTGTCTGAGAACAAGTATGCGGAAAGCCCGAACTCGCAATCGTTAGCACAAGCAATAGCCTCATCTAACGATGATACTTTCATCATGGCAACCATAGGGCCAAAAATTTCTTCTTGCATTAAAATGTTTTTGTTGTCTGTAACCTCAAGCACTGTTGGGAAGAACCAGTTGCCCTCTTCGCTTGGCATTTTGTCAGGTGTCATGTCAAGTGCCACTGTTGCGCCTTGCTCTATTGATTTTGCTTTCATCTCGTGAAGTTTTTGCACTTCAACTTTAGAAACTTTAGGGCCAATTGTTGTTTTTGCATCAAATGGGTCGCCCGCTACTTGCTGTTTTGCGTGTGCGAGGAATTTTGTTTTAAATTCCTCGTAAACTTTCTCGTGTATGTACATTCTCTCATTGCATGTGCAAATTTGTCCGCAGTTTGAGAAACGTGCAACAGATGCGCACTTTGCAGCTTTGTCGATGTCAGCGTCGTCCATAACAATGTAAGGTGCTTTGCCACCAAGCTCTAGGTGTACGTCAATAACGTTGTCAGCAGCAGCGCGGAAAACTTCCATGCCTGCGCCTGTGCTACCTGTTAGTGTTACAAGCTGTGTAATCTCGTTGCGCACAAGTGCGTCGCCACAAACACGGCCGGAGCCTGTAATAAAGTTTAAAACGCCTTTTGGCAAGCTGCTTTTTTCTGCAACAAGTTTGCCGTATCTCATAACTGTAAGTGGTGTTTCAGAGGGTGGTTTAACAACCATTGTGTTACCGCAAACAAGTGCGTTACCAATTTTTCTTGCGGCAAGTGCAAGAGGGAAGTTCCACGCAACAATACCAACAACAACGCCGTAAGGTACTCTTTGAATAAATGCGTGCTCTTTCTCATTCTCGCTTGTTATAACTTCGCCCTCAATTCTGCGTGCAGATTCTGCTGCATATCTTAAAAAGCCTATTGAGCCTTCAACTTCGCCACGTGCCTCGTTAATTGGCTTGCCGTGCTCTTGTGTCAAAAGGTTTGCAAGCTCTTCTTTATTCTCTGCCATTATGTCTGCAAGCTCAATAACATATTGAGCTCTTTTTTGCGCTGTTAGCGCTGCCCACTCTTTTTGTGCATCTTTAGCAGCTTGCAATATAATTTGTGCATCCTCTTTGTTGCCTTTTGGCACTGTGCCCACTAGTTCGTTGTTGTATGGGTTAAATACGTCAATTGTCTCGCCTGTAACGCTGTCACACATTTTGCCATTAATTAAAAATTTCTCGTTAGTCATGCTGTTACTCTCCTTTTATTTTATAAGTTTATTATTATTCGTACATAGTTCCGTTTTTGTATCTGTCGCGCTGTACAGTGTTCATATCAAACCTTATTATAAAGCCCCATTCGCTTTCTACATCGTGTGAAAGCCCCCATTTTAAGCCGTCTATTGCCGTCTCGTATATTCCCTCTGGTCTATATGGTCCGCTTGCTTCAGGGCCGTCTTTTATAACAGATTTTATCTCAAAGTTAATGCCGTCTTCTGCGTATTGCAGTGTGTTTTTCTCTACGCCGTCTGTGCGCAAAAATGCCGCTATGCCGTCTTTATGTTTCCACAAACACGTCTCATGCCCACTGTTGGTAATTGGGTTGTACTCACTTCTTGTGTATGGTCCCATAACATCGTCTGCAATGGCAACGCCCCATTTTGTCTCCCTGCCACCCATGTACATTTCCTCACCCATTGGCTCGCCTTTATAATAAAGGTAAAACTTGCCTCTGTATGCAAAAAGCAGTGGGTCGTGCACTTTGTGGCTGTCAAAGCCGCCTTTTTTCTCCACCATAAAGCGGTTATCATCTGTGCCTTTCCAAACACCGTTGCCTGTTGGTTTTAAAATAGGCTCTGCGCTCTTCTCAAAAGGACCTGTCGGTGAGCTTGATTTTGCAATTGCTATGTTTTCAAAACTTCTGTTTACATACGGGTGCTGTACAGTTTGGTATACTATATAGTACATTTTTTCATGTGCAAGTATCTCGGGTGTAAACACACTTCTGTCGTCGTAATTGCCTTTTTCGCCGCGTGTTACGCAAACTTCTTGCTCTGTCCACACCTCGCCATCGGGTGATGTGGCATACCAAATCTCGGAGTGGTCCCACGGGAAAACCTTTGCATCTAAATCTCCCGAGTGGAAGCCAACGTGTGCACCTACTGATTTTGTATAATATACATAATAAGTGCCATCAACGTTTATTACACTACTGGGGTCTCTTCTGTGTACGCCCTCTTCTACTTCAAAACCCTTTGCTGCGCTATATGTAAACTCGCAGAACCAATCAGAATTTTGAAAATAATTGCGCTCCTCTGCGCGAATTGTTGCACTGCTTTTTTTCACAAAATCACCTTTCCTGCTTTGGGTTTAGTATACTAAAACCACTATTTATTGTATACTTATTATACCCAATATTATTAAAGGTGTCAATAATTTTCAAAATATATTTACAATTTTAGTTAAACAATACACAAGATGGCGTGTGGCATTGCTAATATGGAGCTGTTGACAAACAAAGACTTTACAAAAACTAGAGCAAAATTTTTGTCAGATGAAACAAAAGCACAGGCAATACTGTGTGTATTAACGAGTATTTTTGTGAAATATGACGGAAATTTTGCCGTGGCTTTTTGTGAAGGTGCCTTTGGGGGCAGCTCCTAATATAAATTGGCATGTGCATGCCACGCCATGAAATAAGTTGTAAATTTAGCTAATTAAAAAACCAAATAAACAATTATAGCAACAGAAAACATAGCTATAAAAAAAGTTATCATCTTAGTTAAAGTTTTTGAGTAACCCTTAGGCGTAATTTCGCCCATTTCATCAAGTTTTGTTATAAGGGGGCGCAAGCTAAAATAGTAAAGTGCTATTGTAGGTATCATTATTATACAGGAAACAAGCTTTACCCTGTCGTCTGCAAAAATTAAAATAACAAGTAGCAATGCAACAAAAACGGCTTTGCTGTTTGCCACCCAGTTTACCATATATTTTTCAAAAAAGTGGGTACTGTCTTTGCTTTTTAGCTCTGCCCACTGTTTAAATGATGTCATACTATTGCCATATTGGAACTCGGGCTTAAAGTACATTATTAAAATATTTGATAGCTCCAGTAAAATAAAAATAACAATTGCCACGTCTAAAATATTCAATATTTACACCAACCTAATAAAATTATTCTGCCTAATCTAATAAATTTTAGCATTTTTTTTGATAATATACAAGTTGTTAATTGAACAAATTGTTAATTTTTTACTTTTTAATTTATTATAGTGTTCGTTTTGCCGCGTGCAAAGCAGTTGTAACTACTGATGTTATAAAACCCAAAAAAATTTATAAATGTTAAACAAAACAGTATTAAAACGAGCACAGCACATGCAATTTCTGCATGTGCTGTTTTTGTACCGTATTTTATTTCTTTTGTATTTTATCTTGCATTATGCAAAACTTTTGATACACCACGGTGCGCTTTTTAGTATATGCTTTTTAGCCACTTACAAGGAGCTGTGCGTATGTGTGGGTAGTTACTATCTATGACATGCGAATTGTACATGTGCTGTGCTCTGCTTTTACAATATATTAAAGCACTCCTGTGTAGTATGAATAAATAGTGTCCCATGTGGTTTTATCAACAAATCCCGTTACGCTTAGCCCAAAGTTTTGCTGAAAACTAATAACAGCGGCTTGCGTGGTTTCGTCAAAAATACCTGTAGCACTTACAAACTCGGGCTGGCAAAACTGTGTGGCAATACTGTCCATATACGTTTGTAACCTGTACACCTGCAAACCTGTACTGCCAAGCACCAGCACTTGCCCCGCATATTCGCCGTCCGGCACTGCATTTATGCTCTCTGCGCTAAAAGTACACGCAAGGTAAATTATAGACAGGGCATCCCACGTGTCGTTGTCTATAATGCCTGTAACGGGCAACCCAAATTCTTTTTGGAAGCTTTCAACGCTCAATTTTGTCTCTTCATCAAAACTGCCGGTTAGTTGCGCAGACTGCACATACTCGTAAAAACCGCCAATGTATTGAAGTACATACTGCACATATGCCACCAGCTCTCCCTGCATGCCCTCCTGAATTAAATATCCGGGATACGCAAAAACCTTAAAGCCACTTACAGGGCCGTCAATTGTTCTTAGTTTTGAGAACTGCCCGTAAATGCTGTCCCACGTTGCAGGGCCTACTACGCCGTCTATAACCAGCCCGTTTAGCTCTTGCCATATTTTAACTGCGCGCTCTGTTGCCGTGCCAAAAATTCCGTCGTACTCAATTACGGGTAGTGGCAAATAATAAGCGCTTAATAAATACAAATAGTACTGCATCTCTTTTACTTTTATGCCTTCGCTACCAACACGCAGTGCTGTGCCGGGGTATACTCCGGGCCTGTCATTTGGCGCAAGTAAGCCGTTAATTATGTCTGTGTAAATGTCGTAAAGCTTGTTCCAGGTTAGTTTGCCAACAACTCCGTCTGCACTTAGCCCATAGTAGCCCTGAAATGCCGTAACGCTTGCCGCAGTGCCCACGCCAAATATGCCGTCTACCGATAAATCGGGCACACTTGAGTTGTTTCGCGCAACAATTCGCAAGAAAAATTGCATTCTCTTAACGTCATCGCCGCTGCTACCTATTGATAAGTTTGTGCCGGGAAATTGCCCCGGGCTTGTAATATCAGGCGTTACATCAAGCACAATAGACGTGTATTCGTCATAAATTGCATCCCACGTCAATTGCCCCACAACACCGTCCACCGTTAAGCCTGCGTAGCTTTGAAAAGCCTCAACTGCGGCTTTTGTGGCATTGCCAAACTGTCCGTCTACTGTAATTGACGGTATGCTTTGTACAAATTCTGAAATTTCATCAAGCCAAAATTGTATTTGGCTAACGCTGTTACCCGAGGAGCCAACTGTTAGCGCAGAGCCCGGATATTCGCCGTCCACAGGGTCTCCTGTTGGCTTTTCGCCCTCGCTTGTAAGCTCGGCAAGGTCTTTAACAGACACATAAATATAGCTTATTTTATACCAAGTTGTTCTGCCCACAACGCCGTCTGCCGTTAAGTTAAACTGTGCTTGAAACTTGCGCACCGTCTCTGCTGTGCCTGAACCATACACACCGTCTACGCTCATTGTTCCAAACGACGGGTAGTCCTCTGCAATTCTATTAAGCTGGCGTTGAATTATTTTAACATCTGTTCCGGTACTGCCAATTGTAAGCGGTGTGCCCGGGTAGCTGTCACGTATACTTTGTATGTTGTTTGTGCGCACAATTTCAATATCGTTGCCATAGTAGAATTTTAGTATTTCAAGCGCATCTTGCCCTTGTTCTGCAAGCGTTACCGTGCCCCACTGTTTCATGCCGGGGCATGTAACTGTTTTACCGTCGCAATACTCGGAGTAAAATGGGTTAACAGTGCCTGTTTTTCTTATGTATGTGTTGAAAATTTCGTCTGAAATTTTGCTAACGCTGTCAAAAATTGTCCTGCCATGAACATAGTACTGGTCATAACTTGTGCTGTTTGTAATTTGAAAACTGTACCCCTTGCTTTTGTACCATTCGGTGTATATTCTGTTAAGTACAACACCAAGTTGTGCATGTATGTTAGCCCTTAGAGATTGCTCCGGCCACGTTGGGTAAATTTCGCTGGAGGCAACGTTTTTTACGTAATCTATAAAAGGCACCGTTACATCTTGTGCAGAGGAAGACGGGCTACCTAAATGCACCGTTATTTTGTCGGGGATTATAACCTCCGTAAGCACAAACGGTGCACTGCTACATGCCTCGCTTGGCGGTGGTGCACTGCCGCCTGTGCCGTTTAAAAGTGCGTGCACAGGTGTGTTTACAACATAAGTGTTGTTTGCCGTAGTGCGCAGAGCTGTGTTTTCGTCTGCTACTTTAGGTGTTAGGTAAATTTGCGAGAGCGCCGTCTCACCGTCAAAAATTTGCATTGCGTTTATTACTGTTGTTACATAGTCGTCGCTCTCTACTTTTAAATCGTATGTTCCGTAAGGCTGTGTGCCGTTTGCCTCGTCTAATGATAAGTATTTAGGTGGGCAAAGTAGTGTTAAGCCGTCTACAATGCCGTTTTCGTTTGTAAAGTATTCATAAATAATGTTTTGCGTGCCCTGTGTGTAAACGCTTACTTTAGCGTTTTGTACAGGTAGCGCTGTCTCGGCGGTGCTAACTTGCACTTTAAGTGTGCCTGCTCCGCCCGTTATAAAGTTGCTCATAAATATTTTCCCCTTTCTTAAAGCCTAGTTTTAATATGTTATTCCGGAAAAAATATTTTGATACTCATATAAAGGTCTTTTCTTTTTGCGCATTTTGTAATATACTTAATATGTAGATGAAAAAATATGCTTTTTTATTGTTTTTTTGACAATTACGCCGCAAAAAAATAAAAATATTTTTTTGCAATGATGTTATTAAAACAGCAAAAAACATACAATAATATAAGTACAAAATTAAAAAGCAGGAGTGTACATAATGACAGATACAAGACAAAACGTAATAGAAAATGAATTTTTACGCGTGGCAGTTAAAAACGAGGGTGCACAGATGTGTGAGATTACATATAAACCCACAAATGCACCTATTTTGTGGAACGGAGACCCCGAGGTTTGGGCAAAACATGCGCCGATAATGTTCCCATACTGTGGTAGGCTAAAGGACGACAAGTTTACAAAAGACGGCGTTGAGTACGAGGGCACACAGCACGGTTTTGCAAGAGACTTAAACCACATGTCAAAGTCTAAAACAGCCACACAGCTTGAGATGATTCTTGAGGCAAATGTGCTGACTATGGAAAAATTTCCATACGCATTTGGGCTGACAAGTAAATTTGAGCTAGAGGGCAAAACACTGCACCATAAGCTTGAAGTTGTGAACGACAGCGACGAGGTTATGCCGTTTGGTATAGGTTACCACCCGGGTTTTACTTGCCCGTTTGATGAAAACCACAAGACAGAGGACTACGAAATTGTATTTGACTCTCCCCAAACACCGGTCGTATACGGACTAAACGCACAGACAAGCCTCATGACAAAAGAGCCAAAAACACTTTTTGAGAATGCTACTTCAATGCCGCTGACAGAATCAACTTTTGATGATGGCTGTTTAATTTTCACAAACCTTACAAGCAAGACAATAAGCCTTGTGGAAAAAGGCACGGGCAGGAAGATAACCGTTAATATTGAGGGCTACCCATATGTAGTGTTATGGTCAAAACCGGGGCCAATGAAATTTCTCTGTATAGAGCCGTGGCACACAGCGCCGGATAGCGAAGATGCAAGCGGTGTGTGGGCGGAGAAAAAACCACAAATTAAACTAAACCCTGAGGAGCATTTTACCACTTGCATGTCTATGACATTTGAAATGTAAATTTTTTTACAACAGTAATACACAAACCTTGATATTATGCGAAAATAGTGATATATTAGATAGTGTCGACAGTAGTTGAAAAGAGCAGAAAAATGGCAAAAATTGATAGCCTAAACACTATTGTCGAAACTATCTAAACAAAAGCTGCCAACAAAATGTTATATGCAATTTTTTTGTTTTGGGTAGTATATAAAAAAATAATACGCAAATTTTAAAAAAGGATGGAGATTTTTTGAACAATAATAATAACGATAATTATAACCAAAACAATAATTATAATTATAACGATGCAAACGGCGCTAACAATAACTACCAATATAATGCAAACGGCAACAACGGCGGTTACAATAACCAAATGTACGGTGGGCAAAACGGTGGTTACAACAATTTTAACAATAATATGTATGGTGGCATGGGCAACGCCCCAACACTTGCACAGTATACAGCAAAAACATTTTTATACATGTTTTTAGGCTTGCTTTTAACATTTGTAACTGCATTTGCTGTGTCTAATACATCGCTAATTTATGTGCTTTATTCTAACATTGCAGTGCCTTTTATATTGCTAATTGTTGAAGTAGCGCTTGTTTTTGTGTTAAGCTCACGCATTACAAAGCTAAGTGTTAGCACGTCTTATGCTATTTTCTTTATTTACTCTTTTGTAAACGGTATAACGTTTGCATCTATATTTATAATGTATAACTATGGTACACTAATTTTAGTTTTTGGCATGGCAGCGCTTTATTTTGGCGCTATGGCACTTTATGGCTACGTTACAAAGCGTGATTTGTCACGCCTTGGCCCCATCTTGTTTGGTGGTGTTATTGTGCTTGCTATTTTCTGGTTACTATCAATGTTTCTAAACTTATCGGGGCTTGAGACAATAATGTGCATTGTTGGCATTGCAATTTTCATGGGGCTTACAGCTTACGATATGCAAAAAATAAAAGCGTTTCATGCAGCTTACGGTAACGACCCTGCTATGTCAAAGAAAATGTCTATAATGGGCGCATTACAACTTTATCTTGACTTTATTAACATCTTCCTATATCTACTGCGTATTGTAGGGCGTGGCAGAAATTAAGCGTAGCTTAAAATATATATTTAGGGGAGGGTTACCATGCCCTCCCTGAATTTTTACGTATATTTTAAGGCTGCAAAATCGCCGAAAGAGGTTGAAAACTTGTTTGACAAAAACATATTTAAAAGCATAATACATATAGCCTACAGTGCACTTTTTGCGCTGTTTTTTGTGTATATGTTTTTTGGGCTTAACTCGGGGCTTAAAACGTTCAGCCCAAACCAATTTGTAATTTTGGCAATAGCCGCTGTTCTTGTGTTAATTGGCACGGGCATTTTATTTTTACTTAAAAAATTCACAGGGCTAAAAGGCGCGGTAATACGTGGCAGTTTAGTTGTATTTTGTTTTATTGCGCAGTTTTACTTGTTTTGGAAAACAAGCATGACACCCGGCTGGGACGCAAACATTGTTGTACGCAGTGCTATTGACGGCTTTCCTGACATGCTGTATTATTCAAAACTGCCAAATAACTTGCTGCCTGCAATTATAATGCGTGGGTGGGTGGTAGCGCTTGATTTTCTAACCTTTATTGCACCGCTAAAGCGCCTTATAATTTTAAATTTGATATTTGTAAATTGTGGTTTGCTGTTTATGTACTTGGCAGTAAAGCGTGTGTGGGGGCTTTTTGCCGCAGACAAGGCGCTTTTGATAAGCATACCGCTAATAGCATTCAGCCCGTGGCTTGCCACACCGTACACAGACACAATGGGCATTTTCTTCCCGTCTTTTATACTATACTGCCTTGTGCGCGGTGCGCAGAGCAATAAAGTGCGCGAAAAACAGCTGTTTATTGCTCTGTCGGGGCTTGCGGCTGTGTTTTCATACTACATAAAACCCACAGCGTTAATTGTGCTTATTGCAGCAGTTATTGCTGTTTTAGTGTCTAAAAAGTTTAGGCAGATGTTCAACTTTACACGTAATATAAAGAAAAACAGCGCCATAGCGCTAATTATTGGTTGTGCTGTGGGTTACATACTTGTAAGCATAATAATGTACCCCGCCAATGAGCGCATACAAAACGAGCACCCAAACGAAATACCGCGCGGTTTACTTTATTACCTTGACCACGGCATACGCTCACGCAACAGCGGCACATGGAGTGGCGACAACTATGAGTGGACAGCCTACAACATAGCAGACGAAAACTACGAGCAAATGGCGTGGGAGCGCATAACAGACCTTGTGCAAAGCTATGGCTTTAGTGGCATGGCAGAGCATTTTTACAAGAAAATTTTGTGGACAGGCACAGACGGCGTTTTTGCATACGGCATGGAGGGCGCTTTTTACACAGAACCGCAAGACCCCACAGACACACTGCGTGGTTTTTTGCAGAATTACGTTTATCATGAGTCTTATTTTTTCCAAAACGTGCTGGCGCAGTTTTTACAGGCACTGTGGCTAATAGTGTGTTTCCAAAGTGCGGTAAGCTTTTTGTACAGCGATAAAAACGAGTTCTCATTTTTAACAAAACTTGCGGTAGGCGGCTTATTTTTGTACTTAATGTTGTTTGAAAACAGGAGCAGATACATATTTTTATACACACCTGTAATAATATTTGCAACAAGCTACAAAGCTGATAACTTTATTAAAGCGATAACGGAATTTGCAGAAAAACGCGGTAAAACGGCAGAGACATCACAAAATGAAGAGCAGAAAAATAAAGAAAAACAAGAGGCTACAGTATAAATGACAATAAGAAACGAGCAAGTAACAGATTACAGAGAAGTAGAAGAGCTAACGAGAAAAGCTTTTTGGAATGTGCACACACCCGGTTGCTTTGAGCATTATCTTGTGAATAAAATGCGTAGCCACGCAGATTTTATAAAAGAATTAAGTTTTGTAATAGAGCATGAGGGGCAAATAATTGCAAACATAATGTATACAAAAGCTGTGCTAATATGTGAGGATAAAAGTGAAAAAACAATTTTAACATTTGGCCCTTTTAGTGTTTTGCCAAGTTTTCAGCGCAAGGGGTACGGCAAACTTATTTTAGAGCACTCTTTCAAAGCGGCAACCGCCTTGGGATATGATGCTATTGTAATTCTCGGCAACCCCGAAAACTACATAAGCAGTGGCTTTAAGCATTGCTCAAAGTATGGCATAAGCATGGCAGACGGCATTTTCTGGGCAGCTATGCTTGTAAAGGAATTGCAAAAAGGTGCGATAAAAGAGGGGAGATTCATATACAAAGAGAGCAGTGTTTACGAAATTGACGAAAAACAAGCCGAAGAGTTTGACAAAACTTTTGAGCCACTAGTTAAAGAGTATAAGCCCAGCCAAGAACTTTTTGATATTTTAAGCCGCTCAAGAGTTTGTGAGTAATTTTGAATAAAAAATAAAGGAGCAACCCTAAGAGGTGCCCAAAAACGCAGTAATTAACTGCGTTTTTGGAGGCCACATAGAGTTGCTCTTATTGTTTTGTGTAAGTTGGAAAATTACAAAATAGCTCCTTTTAGAGCTGCCTAAAAAGTCGACGTCACAAAAGCGTAGGCAAAATTTCTGTCATATTTCACAAAAATTCTCGTTAATACACACAGTATTGCCTGTGCTTTGTGTTGCGATTATGATAGGCGAAAATTTTGCGTTAGTTTTTGCAAAGCCTTTATTTTGTGTCTGCTCTCTGTTGCACCGCTGCAAATTCGGGTTTTGTCTCATAGAGGTGCTTTGCAATTGCCTCCATAAGCAAGTAGTCTTCTTCGCTGTCTATATCAATAATGCCGGTGTCCATCATCTCGTAAATGCCGCACTTGCCGTCCCATATAAAGCCAGTCTCGTTCTCGGCTAAAAAGTTGCGCTCAAACACGTAAATTGACGCATTTATGTCATACACTGTGGGTGTTTGCTGGCGCGCCGTAAACCTGTGCTCAATAACGCGCTGTGCCTCGCCGTCCACAATTTTTGCCATGTTCATGTATGGTGTGCGGCGGCTGGGTGCTACTGAAAAAATAAGGTCAAGCGCACTATTTGCCATTTTTGCATTAAGCGCACCGCCTATGTCGTAATCTCTGCGCAGTGGGCTTGTTATGTCTAGATCAATTAGATAATCATACGTTGTATCGTTGATTTTCTCCATACGTTCAAGGCTGTTTTGGTATACGGGCATCTTTGGCACAACGTCTCCGCAAAGCTCCTCGGGGCGCATTAACACTGTTATTTCAGGGCAGTATTGTTTTACTACCTCCACTAGTAAATCGCTGTCGGTGTTGAGGCAAATGTCTGCCTTTACGTCGTCGCGTGTCTCCATAAAAATTTTTGCCGCCGCAAGGCTGTAATGGCTTAGCGGGTAGCCGTCAAACATTTTCAAATTTTTGTTTTTAAAGCCCTTGCTCCCTGCGCGCCCACATATTGTTATAAGCACTTTTTTCATGTTATTAAGTCCTTTCAAGCCTCTTTATTATAGTTCTCCAAGCGTTAGTTTAAGCACCTGCACTGCGTGCTCAGGCGTGTTTATGCTCTCGTTTTCTTGCGATAACACGTAATTTATAAAGTACTGTGTCTCTCTAATATATCTCTCATTTACGTCCTCGGCAAAATTTTGCACAGTGCCGTCTTCAAGCGTGAGTGTGCCTGCGCCAAAATCTGCCACAACAGTGCCATCTTTGCAAAAAAGCTCTATAGAGCGCCTGTATTCGCGCCCGAAATAGTCAAGGTGCACCTCGCATAGCATGTTTTTGTACTGCGCAATGTAAATTGATAAGTCGTCCGAGTCAATTTCAAGGTGGCTGTAGGTGCCCTTAAAATTATGCAAACT
Source organism: uncultured Bacteroides sp. (assembly GCA_964371675.1). Taxonomy (GTDB): domain Bacteria; phylum Bacillota; class Clostridia; order Oscillospirales; family Ruminococcaceae; genus Ruthenibacterium. Next base: position 12,325 of record CAYJNL010000014.1, read on the forward strand.
TTGCGGTGCACCGAATAAATCATGCAAATAATCCCACTCGTGAATTAAATCTATTGTAACACCGCCGCCCATATCTTTGTGTGCGGAGTACGTGGTGCGGTAGTCCACACCTTTGCGCCAATCCGGCAAGTAAGACGAGCAAATTACCCTTGCACTGTACACTTTTAGCTGAGGCAATATTTTTTTTAGCTCCAGCATTGTTTTGCAAAAGCGCATGGGTGCCGCCACGTATGCCTTTTGTGTCGGCTTTATGCAAGCAGACAAATTACACGCAGTATCATCAAATATAGGCTTTTCTATAAACCATGCAGTTGTTTTATTTTGTAATAGTTGCATGGTTTCAAAGTGCAAATTTGTTGGGTTTGTAATGTAAATTGCATCATAAACGGGCAAATTTGCAATGTCATCAAACGTGTACTCTTTTTGCACAAGTTTTGCTATGTCCTCATGCAAAGTGCGCGGTTTTTCGCCGTTTTTTGTGTGGCGCAGTGCGTGTACACAAAGCAATATGCCCTGTTTTTGTGCTACACTGTGCAGGTTTATTAAGTGGCGCTTGCCAATACTGCCAAGCCCTGTAAACAGCACTGTTAGTTGTTTTTTTTCGCTGTTAATCTCGCCCATTGTCGACAGCTCCTTTGCACTATCCTTTTGTTTTTTGCGCTTCTTCGTCAATTTTTTCTATTAGGTCTATAACTTTTTTGTCTTTTTCAAAAGACCACAACGGTGTTTTGCCGTTTTCTAAATAATCAAAAAAGTTGATAATTTCGTCAACATATGCGTTCTCAACTATATTGTCACTGTATTTTTTGTCGTGCTCATAAAAAACATACGTGTTAACGTGCTTATCTTCTTTTTTGTTCACGTCATACTCAAATAGTGTGTCAGGGTTGCCGCCCCAAGAAATTTGCAAGCCCTCGCCAAAAAGCTCAAACTTGCGCACAGCTTTTGGGCACACTACGTCTGCCGCCAAAAAGCCTTTTGCACCACTTTTATGGCGCATTGTCACGTAATATGTGTCGTCGTAGTCAATCTCAAGGCTCGAGAGCTTGTCGCTGTGTGCGCTCACGCTTACAACCTCACCAAAAGTTTCCACAAGCCATGGTAAATCAATGCCAAAAATTTCACGTACACCGGAAGTTCTCTTGTCGCCCACAAAAAAATTTTTGTAGCTTTCCCACGGGTGCCAGTTTGGCAGGTATTGCCCTATGTGGTATGTGTAATTTAGCGGTTTATCAAAAGAACTTGCACGGTTTTTTATATATTGAATCTCTTTTCTGTACAGCATGGTGTTGCTTAAAAACAGGCGCAAGTTTTTTTGCTGTGCCTTTGCCGTAAGCTCTTCATAGCCCGTTGCAACAAGGTTTAGCTCCGTGAAAACATGCAAGTTCGCCTCTAGCAATTCATCAATTACCTTTGCGTGTGTTATGGGCGCGGTGCACACAAAAGCGGCGTCGAAATTTTGCGCATTAACAGCGTTTTCAATGCTGTCAAACGCTGTTATGCCAAGGTTTTGTGCCTCGTCGCGCCTGCTCTGCGTTAAGTCTACACCGCAAATTTTTATAGTGCTGTCAATGCTGTTAATAAGCCTTGCCCTGCGCTTGCCCATACTGCCAAGCCCCACTATGAGTACACTTTTAACTTGTGTTTTTTCTGTTTTTATCTCGGGCATATTTGCACCGCCTTTATATTTAGTTCTGTAAAATTTGTGCAAGCTCACTGTGGAACTGCTCGTAATCGTTTATTATATAAATAAAATCTACCTGTTCATCAACAAAGGCATATGCGCTTGTTGTTGTGAGCCTAATTTGCCATTTATCGCCGTTTTCTAGCCTTAAAAGTAAGTTTTGCCCCTCTTCTTTTGGTATTTCACGCATAAAAGTTCTTGTGCACTGTGTGTTTTCAAGCAGTGTTACTACTTGCTGTGTGTACTCCTCTGAAATTTCAGAATGTGACAGTATAACAAAGTTTTCTTCTGCTGTGCTCTCTTCTTCGTCCTCTAAACCAAGCCCCTCGTCAACATTTTCGCCGTCGCCGTCTTGCGTGGTAGGCTCTGCACTCATGTCTGCACTCATGGGCTCTGCACTGCTTTGAGTTTCGCCCTCTGCATCGCCTAGCTCAAGCGCACTCTCCTGTGTATAAGTCACGTCTTGAAAAGCACTGCTTGTAACAGCTTCGCTTGGTGCGGCGCTGACAGGTGCGAACGCGTAAATGGACACGCCACCTGTAATTAACATTGTAATACCGAGGAAAATTGCGTTTTTGAAATACTTGCCCCTGCTGTTTTTGTCAACAATGCTAATAATTAATTGCACCGCCAAAACTGCTGAAACAATGCAGAGCGCGAGCAAGCCAAAGCGCAAAACTTGCGCGAGCACACTGCGCAATACAAGTGGCACATTGTCAACTTGCATATCATAAAGTTGCGTTAATACGCTTTTAAAATCGTTGTAAAAGTCTGTCATTAATATTTTCTCCGTTCAGGTTGTAGTCTGTGTATAGCACCGCCATACAATATCCACATTATTTGCATAGGCGCAAATATATATTGCTTGTTTCTTATCCATCATAAAAAACCTTAACACTTAGCTCATCAAAATTTTCTAAAAAATCACATGTTATATCAACAATTTTTTCTGCTGTGTCCCCACCATTATACGGGCTTACCGTTTTGGCGGCTTTAGCTTTAAAATCACTGCTAAGAGCTGTTTTTATGCTATGCTCAATACTGTGCTCGTCATCATTGCAGCAAATTACGTTGCTACAAATAATTCTGCCACTTTGCCTGTTACCAATGTTTACACACGGCACACCCATTGTTGGGGTTTCCACCACGCCCGAGGACGAATTGCCCACCACGGCACTGCAATATTTCATAGCAGAGAGATAGCGCAAAACACCCATGCTGTCAAATGCAATGTAGCTGCCGTTTTGCTCACAAGCCTTGTCAATGAGCGCATTTATCTGCGCGCCGCCTGCGTCTGCATTTGCCTTTGTGAATATGCACCCTACGTCAAACTTTGCAAGCACACTTAAAAGTGTCTTGAACTTTTCGCTGGGGTTATTTATATCACCTGCTGTTTGTGGGTGGTATGTAACAAGAAAATATTGCTTATTAACGTCAAACTTAATGCTCTCGCTAAGTTCTTGTCTATCCATCAACTTTAGTTTTCTTATGTTTTCATCGCCAAGCCCACCCACGTTGTGCACGCTTTTTGGGCACTCTCCAAGGCGTATTACCCTGCCTGCGTACTCTGCGCAAGAGGGGAAATGCAGCCGTGCCGCTTTTGTTATGCAGTGCCTGTAATAGTCGTCTGCCGCGCCGTGCGTTACGTCACCGCCACTTATGTGTATAACGGGTATAAGCAGCCCTGCCGCCGCAAGGCTCACCGCCAAAATTTCGTATCTATCGCCCAAAACCATTACTGCATCGGGCTTGTTTTTGCTAAAATAATTTGCAAACTGCTCTATGGTGTGCGCCATTGTCATAACAGTGTCAAAATTTGTGCTTGTGCCGTATTTTAAAATTGGTATTTCTGCTGAAATTTGTACGCCATCACGTTTTATTTCATCAATTGTATGCCCAAAGCGCTCATCTAGGTGTGTGCCTGTAACTATTAACCTTGTCTCAATATTTTTGTGGCACATCATGCCTTTTATAACGCCGCGCAAAAGCCCGTACTCCGCACGTGTGCTTGTAACAATTGCTATGCTCTTTTTTTGCATGGCTCACACCTCCTTTTTTGTGGAATTAGTCATCTGAACACCCGTGGCAACACTATCTAGAGCTCAATCATCTCGTCTTCTTCAAAACTGCGCGGTGCTTCTTTGCCCATAACATGGTACCATTTCATGGGGCTAATGCCATTACCAGGGCGTTTTACCGTCAAATTTTCCTCGCTGTAAACCTCGCCTTTTTCAATAGCGCGCTTTGCTACAATGCTTTTTCGCGCTATTGGCTTGTTTTTCTCCTCGCTTTTTGTAACGTGTTTTCGCATAGCGCCAAGTGCTTTTTCCGTGTTGCGCACGGCTTTTACCATCTGCGTTAACTCCGCTACATCAAGGCTTGCTTTATGGTCGGGGCCTTCCATACTTTTATCAAGCGTAAAGTGCTTTTCTATAATTACAGCGCCAAGTGCAACTGCGGCAATGTCTGCCTCAAAGCCCGGCGTATGGTCTGAATACCCAACAGGGCAGCTGAAATACTCCTCTAAATCTCGCATGGCAAGCAAGTTTGCATCCTCATACGGGGTAGGGTACTCCGTGTTGCAGTGCAAAATTGTAATGTCTGTTGCGCCGCCGCTCTCAAGTACGTGCACGGCATCTTCAATCTCGCTCAAAGTGCTCATGCCTGTTGAGAGAATTACGGGCTTTTTCTGTGCCGCAATTTTTTCAAGGTATGGCAAATTTGTTATTTCGCCCGAGGGTATTTTCCACACCGACATCTTCAGTGTTGCAAGAAAATCTATGCTCTGCATGTCAAATGGCGAGGACAAATAAGCTATGCCAATGCTGTTACAATACGCTTGCAACTGTTTGTGAGACTCAAAATCAAAGTGGATTTTACGCACCATCTCAAGCTGGCTCTCCGCCTCATTTGTTGTCTCTTTTTGGTATGCCGCTTTTTGCGCAAACTTGCTTACAACAAGCTCCGGCACTGCTGTTTGATATTTTACAATATCCGCGCCTGCCTCTTTTGCCGCAAGTGCCATTTTTTTTGCCGTTTCAAGGTCTCCGTTATGGTTAACGCCTGCCTCTGCTATAATACATACTGCCATAATCGCACCTCTTTTTTATAATTCTAAATTTGTCCGCTCTTTTCCTCAAGACGTCTGCGCATATTGTCAAGCTCTTCAACTTGCCCCATGTCCATCCAGTTGTGCTCGCTCACGGGGTAAACACCCACGCGTATACCTTTTTTTCTGTAATTGTCAATAATATCGGGGAAACCTATCGCTGTATCGTCTTTTAGCTCATCGATAACACACGGCTCTACCACGTATACACCTGTGTTTGTTAGGAAATTCATCTCCGGTTTTTCGCTTACTTTGCTTATTGTGCCGCTCTCGTCAAGCTCAATTACGCCGTACGGTATTGTAAAGTTTTTCACGGCGCATATCATTGTTATAACATTGCCCTCTTCTTTGTGGTGCTTGTAAACGTCTGCGAAATCGGCATCTATTAGTATGTCACAGTTTGTTAGGAAAAACGTCTCGTTTAACTTGCCCTTTAATAAGGATAGCCCACCACCTGTGCCAAGTGGCTTGTCCTCGTCTATGTACTCAATTGAGTACGGCTTTTCTATGTCGTTAAAATAGCTTTTTATCATGTTTTTTTTGTAGTTTACCACCATAAAAAACTTTTCACTGCCCACGTTTAAAAACCTGCCCATTATGTGCTCTACAATGGGCAATTCTCCAATTGGTATTAGCGGTTTTGGCAGTATTTTTGTGTATGGATATAGGCGCGTGCCAAGCCCACCTGCCATTACAACAACGGGCAATTTTGCCTGCGCTTTTGCATCAATGTCAAGCTTGTTTGCAAAAACAACGTCTGTTATAAAGCCCTGCTTGTCAACAAGCGGCACTGCGGAAATTGCGTTGTTTAGTGCAAAATCTTTCGCCTCACCGCGGTTTTCTACTGCAAAGCTTTTTGGGCTGTAATTTGCCATGCTTTTTACAGCGCCATTTAAGTCTCCGTTTTTTAATATGTAGCGCCTGATGTCGCCGTCTGTTATAACGGCTTTAAGTTTTAATTCGGGCGCTATAAAAAGCACCGTTAGCCCTGTTTTGTCAAGGATTTGCATTGCATTTAAAACGCTTGCACTTTCTTCAATTATTATGTCTTCTATTCGCATAAAAATCTCCGTTTCAAGCTTATTTTTTGGTGCGTTTTTGGCTTTTTACAATTGAGCATTACCGCTATTTAAAGCGACAATAAAACGTTGACAACGCGCTGCATTTCACTGTGAGAAATATTTGTAGAGCATGGTATATTAACTATGCGCTTTACAAAATCTTGCGCTTTTTCAAGCCCGAAAGTCTCATTTTTGCCGTAGTCTGCCTGGCCCTCAATAAGCCCCCAAACAGGGCGCGTTTGTATTGCGTTTTCGCCTGTTTTTTTAATAACCTCATCCCTTGCAGTGTTTGCATTATCTGTTATAAAAAGGCTGTAAAACCACTTGTTACTGCGTATATCTTCCCTAAATGGCAAAATTTTAAAGCCGTTTTTACCGTTTAGCTTTTCAAAGTAAAAGTCGTAATTTTTGTTTTTGTTTTTTATAAATTTCTCTATTTTCTCCATTTGCGCAATGCCAAGTGCCGCTTGCAAATTTGTCATTCTGTAATTATAGCCCACCTCATCGTGTAGGTAATAAAGCTCGTCGCTCTTTGCTTGTGTGGAGAGGTGGCGCGCCCTTTTTGCCCAGTTTTCGTGGTTTGTAACAACCATGCCGCCACTGCCTGTTGTTATAAGTTTGTTGCCGTTAAAGCTGTAAACGCCAATATCGCCCATTGTGCCTGCCATTTTGCCCTTAAATTTTCCGCTTGTGTAGTACGTTCCAAGCGCCTCGGTGGCGTCTTCTATAAGCACAAGGTTGTACTGCGCCGCTATATCGCAAAACTGCTCCATGTCTGCCATGTTGCCAAATACATGCACTACTTCTAACGCCTTTATGTGCTTTTTAGTCTTTTTATTTATGCAGTTGCCGCCAACCATCTGCGTATTTTCTTCTAAAAATTGCCTTGTTAGTTTTGGGCACATGCAGAGTGTGTCGTCACAGCCAATAAACACGGGCTGTGCGCCCACGTAGCGTATGGGGTTAATTGCCGCTATAAATGTAAGCGCAGGTGCAAGCACCTCATGCTCTGCATTTACACCGCTAACAAGCATTGCAAGGTGCAAACCGGAGGTTCCGCTATTGCACGCAACGGCGTCGGGCATATTTGTGTATTTTGCAATGGATTTTTCAAAATCCACCACTTTACTGCCACCTGTTGAAACCCACTCGCTAACAACGGCGTCGTTTGTATATTCTTTTTCGTTTCCGCTAAAATTAGGCACGGAAAGCGGTATAAATTTATGTTTCATTAAAATTTAACTCTTTTCTAATTTTTTACTAATACATTATACTATAAAATTAACATCATTTCAACAATTGTACGCTATATTAATTTTTTTGTATTGACATCTTCACGTAAATATATATAATTAATAATATAAACAGAAAAAAGGCATTGAACGGGCCCATTGGCTTTACTACTTTTACAGAGAGAAAACGCGTTATCCGCTGTGTTTTTGCGGATATACGGCTGAGACGTTTTTATTGTGATGCGCCATTTTGCCACCCGTGAGCCCCCGTTTTAAATTTACGGGCGTAGTGTGGCGTTAACACAAGCTAAAGTGGTGCGTTTTGCGCACAATTTGGGTGGTACCGCGGAGAATTCAGCCTTCGTCCCTTGTTTTCCTGGGGCGGAGGTTTATTTTTTTCTATAAATATAAATATAATGTACATGAAACGGAGACAATTATGCAGTGGACAGGACTTAACGAATTACGTGAAAAATACCTAGCTTTTTTTGAGAGCAAAGAGCACCTTAGGCTGGACAGCTTCCCACTAGTGCCAAACGGGGACAACAGCTTGCTACTTATAAACAGCGGCATGGCGCCTATGAAAAAGTGGTTTTTAGGGCAAGAAGAGCCACCTTGCCACCGCGTTGCAACGTGCCAAAAATGTATACGCACACCGGACATTGAGCGTGTTGGTATAACTGCGCGCCACGGCACTTATTTTGAGATGCTTGGCAACTTTAGCTTTCAAAACTACTTTAAAAAAGAGAGCATAGCTTGGGCGTGGGAATTTTTTACACAAGTATTGGAAATACCGAAAGATAGACTTTACGTGTCTGTTTATTTAGAGGACGACGAGGCGTATGAAATATGGACGACACAGGAAAAAGTGCCGCCCGAAAACATGGTGCGCTTTGGCAAAGAGGACAATTTTTGGGAGCACGGTACAGGCCCTTGCGGCCCGTGTAGCGAGATTTATTTTGACAGGGGAGAGGACCACGGCTGTGGCAAACCCGACTGCAAAGTGGGCTGTGACTGCGACAGATTTATGGAGGTTTGGAACCTTGTTTTCACACAATATAACTCTGACGGCGCAGGCAATTACGAGCTTTTAGAGCGCCCGAATATTGACACAGGCATGGGGCTTGAGCGCCTTGCTTGCGTTATGCAGGGTGTTGGCAATTTGTTTGAGGTAGACACAGTGCACCACATCATGGCGCACGTTGAGAAAATAACGGGCAAGAAGTACAAAGCAGATGAAGATACAGATATCTCAATTCGCGTTATAACTGACCATATCCGCTCCACTGTTTTCATGGTTAGCGACGGCGTTTTGCCAAGCAACGAGGGCAGAGGTTACGTTTTGCGCCGTTTACTGCGTAGAGCGGCGCGCCACGGCCGTATGCTTGGCGTTGAAAAACCGTTTTTGCAAGATTTGTGCGACACTGTTATAAAAGAAAACGCCAAGGCGTACCCCGAGCTAAAAGAAAACGCAGACTACATTAAAAAAGTTATATTTGCCGAAGAAGAGCGTTTTTCAAAAACAATTGACCAAGGGCTTGGCATTTTAAACGACTTTATAAAAACTGCAATTGACAATAAAAATGGCGATAAAACACCTGTTTTAAGCGGTGAAGATGTGTTTAAACTGCACGATACCTTCGGTTTCCCGCACGACTTGACAAGGGAAATTGCACAGGAAAACGGTGTTGCAATTGACGAGGACGGCTTTAGAAAAGAGCTGAAAAAACAGCAAGATGCCGCTAGAAAAGACAGAGCAAGCAGAGACATCTCGGGCTGGGCAGCAGACCTTTTTGCAGATGTTGAATGCGAGAGCGCAGAGTTTGTGGGCTACGATACATTGCAAAATACTACGGTGGTAGAGGCAATTTCTGACGGCGAAGAGATTGTTACGGCAGTTTCAACAGACGATGGAGAAAAACAAAACATATTGCTTATACTAAAACAAACACCTTTCTATGCAGAAAGCGGCGGACAAGTTGCGGACACAGGTGAAATTGTTAGCGTTTCAGGCGCAAAACTTAATGTTACATCGTGCAAAAAAACGCCAAAAGGCTACTTTGTGCACACATGCACACTAAAGAGCGGCACACTGCGCACAGGCGAGGAAGTTACTGCAACAGTTGATGCGGCAAGGCGCAAGGCAATTATGCGCAACCACACAAGCGCCCACCTTTTACAACAGGCATTGCGCGAGGTGCTGGGCACGCACATCCACCAAGCAGGCTCTTATGTGGACGACGAGCGCATGAGGTTTGACTTTACTCATTTCAGTGCAGTTACACAAGACGAGCTTGTTAAAATTGAGAATTTAATTAACGAGAAAATTTTTGAATCATTACCTGTAACTGTTACAGAAACAACACAAGACGAGGCAAAGAAAATGGGTGCACTTGCACTGTTTGGCGAAAAATACGGCGATGTTGTGCGTGTTGTTGATGCAAGTGGCTGGTCTGTTGAGTTTTGCGGCGGCACACATGTGGAAAATACGTCTAACATAGGTTGCTACAAAATTTTATCAGAGTCCAGCGTTGCGGCGGGCATTAGGCGCATTGAGGCAACCACAGGCTATGGCGTTTTGAATTTGCTAAGCGAAAAAAGCGATATAGTGGCAAAAACAGCAGGGGCTCTAAAAGTTTCCACCTTGGGCGAGCTACCGCAAAAAGCCGCATCTCTAGCGGAGGAATTGCGCAACGCACAGCGTGAAATTACAGAGTTAAAGGCAGAAATTGCAGACGGAAAAGTTAAGGGCGTTTTTGAAAACGCAAAAACTGTTGACGGCATAAAAATATTTACGGCATTCTTGTCAGGCACACCCACAGAGGCACTGCGCTCTATTTGTGACAAAACGCGCTCTAAAGCGCCAAACGGTGTAATTGCCATTATTGGTGGCGACGGCGATAAGTTTACACTATGCGTTGCATGTGGCGACAATGTTATAAAAAGAGACGTTACAGCGGGAAAACTTGTTAAAGAAATTGCAGTTATAGCCGGCGGTAACGGCGGTGGTAAAAAAGAGTTTGCCATGGCAGGCATTAAAGACAAAACAAAAATTGACGAGGCGCTGTCTGCCGTTGAGGGCATAGTTGAGAAGATGGCACAGGCTTAGAAAATTGTTCATAACATAGAGAAAGGGGTGCATTTAAATGCACAATATTGATGATTGCCTATTTTGCAAAATGGCAACAGGGCAAATTGCCCCAAACAAAATTTATGAGGACGGCGAGGTCCTTGCATTCCACGACATTGACCCAAAAGCACCCGTGCATTTTCTTGTAATTCCAAAACAGCATATAAAGAGTGCCGCAGACATAACAAGTGAAAATAGTGCTATAATAGGTAAAATTTTTGAAGTTATCGCAAAAATATCTAAAGACATGAACCTTGAAGACGGCTTTAGAGTTGTTACAAACTGCGGGGTTGACGGTGGACAAAGCGTTGGGCATTTGCATTACCATGTGCTTGCAAAACGCAGGCTTTCTTGGCCTCCGGGCTAGATTTTAAGTAATAAGTAATAGTTAATAGTGAAAAAGTATTAGCATAAAGCTAAAGGAGAATTACCATGCAAAAATCATACACACTGCACGTGGCAGGCATAGTGCGCGAGCTGCCCATTTGCCCTATAAACGACGAGCTTTACATTGCCGCATTTGTAATGTTTAGCGATGTTGAACTCACAGAGGCTTGTGCAAAAGCCTTGCTTGAAAAAGTGCCCGAATTTGACGTTATTGTAACAGCAGAGTCAAAAGGCATACCTCTTGCCTATGAAATGTCGCGTATTAGCGGCAAAAAATATATACCTGCGCGCAAAGGCGTAAAAGGCTATATGCAAGACCCCGTTATTGTAGAGGACGAATCAATAACAACACAGGGCAAGCAAACACTTGTAATTGATAAAATTGACCTTGATTACATGGACGGCAAGCGCATACTAATAGTGGACGATGTTATAAGCACAGGCGGCAGTTTGCTTGCGCTTGAGCACCTTGTTAGCAAGAGCAAGGGCACTGTTGTTTGCAAAGCGGCTGTACTTGCAGAGGGCGAGGCGGCAGACAGAACAGATATTCTATACCTTGAAAAACTGCCACTATTTTTTGCCGATAAATAGCCTATGAAAAGGCCTGCTTTTGTATTTGGTCTTTGCTACTTTTTATTTCAAGCGGCGATAATTTTTACCCGGACGAAAACCCTGATTATTATCGCCGTTTTATTTGCGTTGTCGCTAATTTTATGTGTAGCATTCTTAAAACAGTACAAAAGCGTGGTAATTATTGTTGTTTCGGCTTACCTTTGTGCATTTGGTGTTTTTTCGCTTTATTCACATTTTGTAGTAAAACCTATTGAAAATTTAAGCGGTGAAACAGCAAATTTTACATGCACTGTTACAGAAATTACAGATGGGTATAATATAGAATTAGTAAACGCAGTAGTAAGAGTTGACGAGGCTTTGTTTAATAACGGCGAGAGTATGGGCAATTTTTCTGCAAAGATAATACTGCCAAACGTTGAGCTAGGCGATGTTATAGCTTTTAGCGGGACAATCGAGAGTATTACAAATGACGAAAAGCAGTACACTTACACAGACAAAATTTTTGTGCACATCACAGACACTAGCCACATTGAGCTTTTAGGCAAAACAAACGCTTTGTGGTATAAGGCACATAATGTACAAAGTGTGCTGTCTCAAAACATAATGCGCGCTATACCGTATGATTATGCAGGTGTAGTGGCTGCAATGTCGCTTGGTAACAAAGACGATATTCCGCAAGAATTAAGAGATAACTACACAAAAGCAGGCCTATCACATGTACTTGTTGTATCGGGTATGCACCTTGGTATAATTGCCTTGCTTAGCTTTGCGCTTGCAAATTATTTTATAAAAAGCCGCATTGCCGCTGTTTTGGCAGTGTTTGCATCTTTTTGTTTTGCGTTTATAACAGGTTTGAGTGCATCGTCGGCGCGCGCAATTATAATAGTAGCCATACTCTACGGCGCAAAGCTAATATGCCGTAAAGGTGATGTTTTTATCTCGCTTGGGCTTGCCGCTGTAATTATATGCGTGATAAACCCCTACGCAAGTGTGGATTTAAGCACGCTCTTGTCATTTTCGGCAACTTTCGGAGTTTTAGTTGCCACAACATTACTGCATAAAAAGCGCCTTATGCACGAAGAGGACAAGGCGGGCGCGTTTGTTACAATTATGTCAAACTCCGTTGCAGTGCCTGTGTGCGCAATGCTTGCAACAATGCCCGTGCTAGTTAGTTTTGGCATGGGCGTGTCATTTTTTGGGGTTGTAGCTAACGCAATAACAGCAACTATTGTGCCTTATATTACAGTTTGCGGTATTGTGCTTGCAGTTTTTTCATGCGTCTCGTTTTTGCAGCCAATTGGCATGTTTTTCGGGTTTATGGCAGTAATTTTTGCAAGAGCGCTAACTATGGTGGCTGAAATATTTGCAAACCTCCCATACGCTACTGTTCACATAACGGGATTGCCTGCAATGATTTGCATTTTCAGCGCTGTTGCTCTGTGCGTTATAGGGTATAAAAGCGGCTTTAAAGCGCGCAAAATTTTTGCCTTTTGTGCTGTTTTTATACTGATGTGCGGTGCTTTTTACTATATTGCAGACAGAGACACCGTGCGCATTGTGCGCGCTGGCTCTGCCGCAGACACCGCTATTGTTGTTATGAACAATTTTGAAACGGCTGTTATTTTCAGCGGCCGCAGTACGAATATCACCTACGTAAAAGAGGTGCTGGAGCAGTATAACAGGACAAAAGTTGACGTGTTTGTTGATTTGAGGCGCACACACGACAAAGAGGAAATTGAAAATACGCTTGCTGTTGATGAATTTATAACGGCTGAATATATTACTAATAGTAAAATTATTAGAACTTTTAACGATATGTATATTAATGTTAATCACCAAGTAAGCGGCAATTACGCAAATATTAACGTTGGTACGCATAATATTGGTGTTGCACACGGCAATATTGATATGACACCTTACAATGCTTGCGATATTTTTATTGCAAACTCAGGCACTGTACAAAACCTTGTATGCGAGGAAATATGGCTGCCTGAAAGCGTTCCTGACTGGGTGAACACTTACGAAAACAAATCAAATTTTGTTGAAAGCGACATAAATACACTTTTTGTTTCATTTACAAACGACACATGGAAATGGGGTGCAAAACGCATTGATTACGCATGAGGCGGCGCTTGTTACAGCGCTAAAAAAAGCACAGGAGCACGATGTTTTTTGCTACTTTTCAACAGAGCGCTTTCTGCTTAACAGCTACGCAAAAAAAACTGTTAGCGCCTTACTGTCTGCCTGTGACTCCGATATAACAGACATACAGGGCCCTAAAATTAACATGGAAGAAATTATTGCAGCGGCAGGTGTAATCTCGTTTTTTGGCACAAAGCGAATTGTTAATATAACAGATTTAGAGCTCACAGCTGTAACGGATAAAGATGCAAAAGAGCTTTGTGAAATCATACAAGATGTAGAAAATTCTTTTATTATAATTTCTTGTATAATAAAAGACGACAAGGCATTGACAACAAAAAAAGCAAAGATGATAATAGATGCTGTGCAAGAAAGAGGCGTTGCGGCGCACTTAAAAAAGCCCACGCCACAAGACGCACAGCGCTTTGCAATAGGGCAAGCCGAAAAACTTGGTGCGAAAATGTCGCAGTCTTGCGCATCAATTATAGTGGAGCGCCTTGGACTTGACTATGCACTAATAAAGAGTGAGGTGGCAAAACTTGCTGCAACAGCGCAATATAAAGAGATAACGCGCGAAGTAATTGACAAGATGTGCACAAAAAATATTGAGACAAATGTTTTTGACATGGTGCGCTACTTAACCATGCGCCGTTTGCCAAGCGCAATGGGCAAGCTAAAAGAATTGTTTGACTTGCAAAATGATGAAATACAAATAACGGGCGCAATAAGCGGCACTTTTGTTGATATGTACAGGGTTAAACTGGGCACAAAGGCAAAGCGCGGTTACAGCGCGGTTTTTAAAGATTTTGACTATAAGGGAAGCGATTACAGGCTGAAAAAATCAAGCGAAACAGCGCAAAATTACACAATTACACAACTTGAGAGCATACTGCTTATCTTGTGCGAGCTTGACGAAAAACTGAAGAGCACACCAACAGACAAAAAAGTACTATTGCAAACGGCGCTTTGTGAAATCTCGATAGTAGGTGCAAAAAAATGAATAAATTGCGCATAAACGAGATTATTGTTGTAGAGGGCAAATACGATGCAATTAAGCTTGCAAATCTAGTTGACGCACTTATAATTCCGACAAGTGGATTTTCGATTTTCACCTCGAAAGAAACGAGAGAGCTCATACTGAAAATGGGAGAAAAACAAGGGATAATTGTGTTGACAGACTCCGATGGGGCAGGCTTTAAAATACGCAATTACGTGCAAAAAATTGCACAAAAGCTAGAGGTAAAGCACGCGTATATTCCTGCAAAAAAGGGAAAAGAACAGCGCAAAAACACACCGTCAAAAGAGGGTTTGCTTGGTGTTGAAGGCATTGAAGACGAGCTTATTTTAACAGCGCTGAAAAACGTGTGCACACAAAAAAACACAAAGAAAGTTACTCGTGAAATAACGTATACAGATTTGTATGAGCTTGGGCTTTCAGGTACGGCTGACAGTGCACAAAAAAGGCAAGTTTTTTTAACTAAACTTGGCCTACCGCCACGATTGTCAAAAAAAGCACTGTGTAGCGTATTAAACAGTCTTTATTCATACGATGAGTTTTTTGAGCTAGCTCAAAAATATATTTAATTATATTCTAAACCACTCTATAATCCATAAAATTTGACTACTTAAATTAAGTTTTTTTAGCCTATGTCTCGCAAAATGTAATAGCATTTTGCGGCGCTGCGCTTTGATTAACAAATTTTTATTAACACCGTTTTGTGCAAATTTTAAAACGGCTTAAATATACCTGAAAGTGAGAAACACATGGCAACAAATTTTACACAAAACAAAAAAATATTGTTTGCCACAGGCTGTTTTATTGGGCTTTGTGTATTTCTTTTTGTGTTCACATTCAGCACGCTTAATGTTACAAACGATTCTTTTTTTATAAACGGTTTTATAGAAAAAGACGTTGCACAGCACTATGCAGGTTGGTTGCTTTTCAGCGAGTCTGACTGGCAATTTCCGCTTGGTGTTGGTGAAAATATGGCTTACCCCTATGGCAGCAGTGTTTCCTACACAGATTCTGTGCCGCTTTTTGCAATATTTTTTAAGCTTTTTGCATCTGTTTTGCCTGAGACTTTTCAATATTTTGGAATATATGTGTGTTTGTGTTACATGCTCATGGGTGGATTTTCCGCACTTCTAATTCAGTTTTTTGCAAATTCATTTATTTACAGTGCTGTTGGTGCTTTGCTGTTTTCGTTTTCGCCTGTTATGATGGAGCGTGCGTTTAGGCATACGGCGCTAACAAGCCATTTTTTAATAATTGCTGCACTTTATTATTACTTTAAAAACAAGGGAAATTACACTTTAAAAAGTACTGTTCCTTTTATAATTATTAATGTCCTCGCCATTACAATTCACCCTTATTTCTTGCCGTTTACCTTCGGTATATCGTTTGCTTTTTACCTTGAGTGGGCTTTTGCAAAGAAACAACCGCTAAAGGCAAGTATGTTTATAATTATTAGCCTTGGCGCAACGCTTTTTACGGGCTGGGTGATAGGCGCATTCCACAGCATAGGAAGTGCAGGAGATATTGGCTATGGCACTTATTCGCTAAATCTGAACTCTTACATTAATCCTGTTAGTAAAAATATCGGTGATTGGTCAGTTTTTACAAACCCACGGGCGCTACTTGTCGGGTATCAAGAAGAGGCATTTAATTATCTCGGGTTTGGTGTAATTGTGGCGCTGGTTTTATGTATACCGTTTATTTTAATTGTAAAAGCAGTGCGCAAAGAGTTTTTTACACTTATAAAAAGCAGTTTTGGGATTATTGTTACAACTGTTTTGCTAACAATTTTTGCGCTTAGCAATCTTATAGCATTTGGTGGGCTTGTGCTTATAAATGTTCCATTATCGCCACAAATTCAGGCGATTGCATCTGTTTTTAGGGCAAGTGGGAGGTTTGGTTGGCTTTTATTTTATTTAATTTATTTAATTGTAGCTGTTACGCTGTCTAGGGTGAAAATTGCTAAAATAAAATTTTTGCCAATAATTTTGCTCTCTTGTGTTATAGTAGTAAATATTTATGATATTTCGCCTGTTATTGCAGTAAAAAACAACTATTTTAGCGGTAAAGGTTACGCGGGCGACGGGCATACAATGAGCACAGCTTTAACTGATGAATTTTGGCACACAGCAGTGCAAGATTTTGATTATATTGCGGCACTTGACACAGATTTGGCAGTTTATGCAGGTGCAATTGACCTTGCAGTACTGAGCGGAAAGGCAAACCGCGACATTAAAGTTAACCTCTCTTTTGAGGCACGCGCTGAAAACGAAAACAGGGCAAACTTTGTGCAAAACACAAAAACGGAGCTGCAAAGCGGTATGATAGACGATAATACACTATATTTAGTAAGTGACACATCGAGCTATACACAGTATATTGAAAGCGAAAAATATATAGTTGTAAAAGTTGACGGGCAATTATTAATGTTTAAAAACAAAGATTATGACAATAAATAGGATAGTGTCAGCAAAAATGTTAAGCTGGTTGAGTTTAGCAATTTTTTCACGCTACGATGGTATAAAAATTTACATTCCCAAAAAAGTGCTTTATTTTTTCTTCGTAGAGCAAAAAACAGCTTAAATTCTACTCATGCAACTTGTCAAACACTATCTAAATTATACAATTGAATTACAGGCTAAAGGGGGAGAATTAAATGGCTGATAAAAACAATACTGATGTACTTTTAAAACTAACAAGAGACGGTGCAATTTTGCCAAAATACGCAACAAACGGCAGTGCAGCAGCAGATTTACATGCAGTTATTGACGATGACGTAATAATTTTACCGGGCGAGTGCGTGGTAATACCAACAGGTATTTCAATAGCACTGCCAAGTGCGGATTATGCGGCAATGGTTTATGCGCGCAGTGGGCTTGGCATTAAGCACGGCATAACGCTGTCTAACGGGGTAGGGGTTATAGACTCTGATTACAGGGGAGAAATATGCGTAGGGCTTGTAAATTTATCTAAAACACCATATACGGTACATAACAGCGACCGCATTGCACAACTTTGCATAACACCTGTTTGCCGCGCTAACTTTTTGCAAGTTGAAAAACTACCAAACACAGAAAGAGGCACTGGAGGGCTGGGTTCAACAGGAAACTGAAAAATATTCAAAAGGCTAACAACCACAACTAAGCTAACCATTGTGAAAGTTTTTTGAGGTTTTTTTTTCAAAAAAGCGGAAGAGGAGAGTTTATATGAAATTGAATAAGACGTTTTTATTTTTATTTTACTTACTGGCAGGCATTGTCATTGGCAACTTGCTGTCGCAACTCTTAGGTGGCATACCATTTTTAAGCTGGCTTGCATATTACAGCGAAATAGGGTTCGACCCATTCACACTTGACTTGTCAGTAATAACGTTCACATTCGGCATAAACATGGGCATAACAGTTGCACAAATTATAACAATAGGCATAGCACTTGTGTTTTACAGAAAAACAGCAGGAAGATAAAATATACACACCACAAAAAACTTATAGCAGAAAGTGAAGATTTACTTAATGAAAAAAATCATACTAGCCTCCGGCTCACCACGCCGCAAAGAGCTTTTAAAATTAATATGCGATGACTTTATAGTAAAAGTAAGCGACGTAGACGAGAGCAAAATTACAGCAGAAACACCTGAAAAACTAACAATTATGCTAGCAAAAGCAAAATGCCTTGCCGTTGCACAAACAGAAAAAACAAACCTAGTAATAGGTGCAGACACAGTTGTGGAGCTAAAAGGCGCAGTTTTAGGCAAACCTAAAACAAGAGAAAACGCACTTGAAATGATTACCGAACTAAGCGGAAAAACACATGCAGTCCACACAGGTGTATACATTAAATATGGCGAAGCAGAAGAATTTTTTTCAGTTACAACAAAAGTTGAATTTGCTGAAATCACACAAACCGAAGCTGAAATATATATAAATACAGATGACCCATACGACAAAGCCGGCGGCTACGGCATCCAAAGTGGTGCAGCTAAATTTATAAAAAGCATTAACGGCTGCTACTATAACGTTATGGGGTTCCCCATACAAAAAATATATACAGCTCTAAAACAGTTAGGCGCTGTTTAATTACTTTTTCATTTTAAAATTTTAACTTAATAAAACACTGTGACATAATTTTCATAATACGCAAAAAATGTAGGGGGCTCACACAGGAGCCCCCTACATTTATTAGTCAAATGGATAAATTTTGCTCTACTATGTCACAGCAACTTGTTATGCTGAACTGAAATATAAAAAAATTAAATAGGCACATTAATCTCTTGCTCATTAGCAAAAGAATATATTGTGCAGGCAGTTACCTCAATATTTAACTTCTTC
Organism: uncultured Bacteroides sp.; assembly: GCA_964371675.1. Classification (GTDB taxonomy): domain Bacteria; phylum Bacillota; class Clostridia; order Oscillospirales; family Ruminococcaceae; genus Ruthenibacterium. Next base: position 30,986 of record CAYJNL010000014.1, read on the forward strand.
TCAATTGCAAGCTTATAAAGCCCGAGTTGTTTAGAATATGTTTTTACAAACTCATCATTTGTCTTGTTTCTATCAGTTTTGTAATCTATAATTTCAGCACCGCCATTGTTTATTATTACAACGTCTGCTATACCTTGCACCTGAATAGGCTCTTCTTCATATTTTGTTGATATATCATCATAAACAAACTTTGCAGGTACAGTAGTTATAAAATCATATTCTCGCTTTACCTCGTCTGCATTTTGTATACGGCTTGCAACTTCTTTGCCTAAAAATGCTTTTATACTGTTTTGGGGCAGTTTTTTTGCAAGGTCTGCGTTTAAATAATCAAGCTTTACAAGGCGGTCAATCTCAGCTGAAAGATCCTCGCTTGCTCTTTTAAAATCCGCAAACTGCAAAAATTCATGTTGTGCCGTGCCCCTCTCTGCCGCTGTTAACCCCTCTTTATACATAAAAGCAGGCCGCGCAAGCACTGTTTGCCGCTGTGCGTGGCTAATTTCAGATACGCTCAGCTTTACTGGCAGTTTAGATTTTGTATTGTCACGCATCTCAAACTCATCAAATGTTGTAAGCATATCTTCAAGCAGTCGTAAATCGGGTTGTGCTGTATGTTCAAATTGCACAATTTTTTCTGAAATTTCAGGCACTTTTGACGGCACAATATCAGCCTCAACTGTGCCGTTTGCACTGATTAACGGCAATGTTGCACCACCCGTAAGCTTGCGCAAATTATCGCAATTTGGGTGGAGCAGTGCAAAAATGCTGAGCCACGCGCCAAGGCTTTGCTGTTTTGACAATAAGTAGTCATCTGCCTTGCCGGCGCCCAGCAAACTTACTGTCAAATTAGTTAGCACTTTCTCCGGGTTTTTCATTGGCAGTGTGACAATTAGCTTATCTTTTGCACGTGTTAGTGCAACATATAGCACTCTCATCTCCTCGCTTAACGCCTCTCTGCGCTGTGCACACGTTATTGCTGCATACTGCACGTTTTGGAATATGCCGCCTGCATTTTCATTGCGGAGTTTCATACCTATGCCCATTTTGGGGTGGAATAAAATGGGGTTTGATAGCTCTCTTGTATTAAACCCATGTGTGGCATCCGCGAGAATACAAACGGGAAATTCAAGCCCTTTTGAGCGATGTATAGTCATAATTGACACAGAGCCCTTAGATGGCGCAGCAGAGCCGAGATGTGATGCGTTGCTTTGTATTGCGCTGTCAATTCTGCGCAGTACAGCACTTAAACCACTCTGCATACTGCCTTTTATAAAGCTTGTAAAAAGCCTCAAATTTTCTCTTCTTGCAAGCCCGTTTTCCATTGCGCTGGCGGCAGAAAAATAATGTGTTCGCGCAAAAATTTGTGTTAGCAATTCATCTACAGGCTTTGTTGCCGCAAGGGTTCGGTAATATGCAAGTTCATTGCAAAAATCCACGGCAAAATCTTGCTTGCTGTGCAAAAGCGATGTGTAAAGCCTACCATTTGGGTACTCACTGCGTATTTTCAAAATGTCATCGGGTGTAAAGTTAAAAAGTGCAGACAAAAGTGTCGCCGCCATGTCAATATCTCTGCCGGGGTTGTCAATTACACGCAGTAGGGCTATCGCACTTGACACCTCGCTTGAAGTCAAAAAACTTTCCGATGTATCGGCAAAACTTGGTATACTTAACTTTGAAAGCTCCGCCTCATAAAGTGCAAATTTGCCTCGTGTGCGCAGTAGTATGCAAAAATCATCATACTTACAAGGGCGTTTTGCACCACCCTCTGCACGCACCTCATAGCCCGTGTTAACCATGTGCTTTATTGTAGCCGCAACAACACCAACATCGGTATTTTGCGCCTCTTTATTGCTAATGTCCACAAACTTCATGCTCAAGGCACCACCGTCAAAATCGCTGTCGATGCCCGGCTTTAACATCTCGCTCTCATTATATTCAACATCACCCGTTTTTTTGCTCATAATACACGAAAATACGTCATTAATCTGGTTAATAACATTTTTTGCGCTTCTAAAATTATGCCCCAAAATTATTGTTGACGGGTGCACTTTTCCTGCATCATATCTTGTGAATTTTTCTCTTTTATCAATAAAAATCTCGGGGTTAGCAAGCCTAAACCTATAAATACTCTGCTTAACATCGCCTACAAAAAACAAATTAGATTTGTCATCATTCGCAAGCAAAGAGTAAATTTTTGACTGTATAGCGTTAGTATCTTGGTATTCGTCCACCATAACTGTGTCTATTGATGCGTTAATGATTTTTGCAACAGCCGTTTTATTGCCATTTTCATCACATAAAAGTTTGATTGTGAGGTGCTCAAAATCGCTATACTCCAGCATTTTTTGCTCTATTTTTAGCTCAAAAAAAATATTTTCAAACATTTTAACAGCATCTACAAGCGCAATAATTGACGGCAAGGCAAATTTATTGTCGCTTTCAAACTCTGCTTCTGTGCAAATAAAAATATTGTTTTTTAGCTCTTCTGTAATTTTTTTTGCGTTATTACGCAAAGATTTTATAGTTTCCATACTGGTGGAATCGCAATTTTTCACAGCCTTTAAGCCCGGGTGCGAAAATTGCGCCGTATAATTTTGCGCATCATCCCACCTACTTTGCTGTAAAAGCTCGCAAAGCCTTGTGTAAAAAGACTCATCTTCACTAAGTGCCAAATCGTAGTTTAATAGTTCCTGCTCTTGTAAAATAATGTCGCGCGAGGTGCGTGTTAATTTTAACGCGTTTTGTGCGGCAACAAGTGCATTTTGTAGCAGCTCTTTGCCCCATATTGTGTCGCTAAATCGCGTGTTTTGTGCATAATCCGCGCACATTTCAGCAAGTGTTTTGTGTGGGTTTTCAGTACTCCTTGCAAAATCATAAAGCGCCAAAATAGTTTTTGCGGCTGTACTGTCGTTTTTTGCACGCCCGTACATTGAGGCAAAATTGCAGAAATCTTGCCTCTTATACATTGCATCAAGCGTTTTTCCAAGTGCAGAATTTTTTAACTCAAAAATTGTTGCCTCATCTGCCACCGTAAAGTTTGCAGGTAGGCCAAGTTTTTCAAAATATCGCTGTAAAAGCTGCATACAAAAGGCATCAATAGTACATATATTTGCCTTGCCCAAAAGCATTTTTTGACGCTTTAAATTGATGTTTTGCGGCTTTTTTACAGCCTGTTTTGCAAGACGGCTGTTTATTCTGCCCCTCAATTCTTGCGCCGCCGCACGTGTGAAGGTAACTATCAAAAGCTTGTCTGCTTGCACCCTGGTTTGCTCTCTCGTCATCATGTGGACAGCTCGCTCAACAAGCACAGCCGTTTTTCCGCTACCTGCCGCCGCAGATATTAAAAGTGTTCCACCCTCGTCATAAATGGCATCGCTTTGGGCGCTCGTCCATTTGCGTGTTGGTTTTTCGCTTTTTTTTGTCTCGCTTGCCAATGGATCACCGCCTTATTCTTTCGTTTTTACGCTATCTTTAAACGCATTGTCCGGTGCAAATATTTGCCTCTCGTTTATGCCGTCTTCGTGGCGGCAAACTGTCTTGTAATCACAGTAATCACATGGCCTGTTTGCGCTGCTACATAGCGGAACAGCCTCAATTTCGCCCTCATAAATGCCTTTTGCCATTAAAATAACTGTGCTTTCTATGTGCTTTTCTATGTTGCCGAGTTCCTCTAAACTGGCTAGTTTTTTGCTTGCTCTAACACCGTTTTTGCCAAAAGTTACGGGCACAAAATAACCCGTAAATTCCTTGTCCATGCCACGCAAAACAACCTCATCGTTTAAAACAAGCCCGTCTACTTTATAAGTTGGCGGAGTGTCTGCATCGGGGCGTGCAACCGTTTTAAGCGCAGGGTCTCCTTGCACATACAGCGCACCGCTTGCAACAGGGTTTTCGTATTGTTTGTATTTATTTTTGCAAATCATAAAAAGATAAAACAGCATTTGCACGTTTAAACCACAGTAAACTTCATCAAGATTAAACGCTTTATCGCCTGTTTTATAGTCTACCACGCGTATAAAATCAGTGCCGTCTCTGTGCATAACGTCCACTCTGTCAATTTTTCCTACAACGCTAACTGTCTTGCCGTCAGGCGTTTTCAGTTTTAGTGGTTGCAAACTCTCAGCACCTGCGCCACCTATTGCTTGCTCAAATGCAATGGGCTTAAAACTGCTTTGTCTCTGCTCTCTTTGCAAAAACTCAAGCAAATTCAGCGCACCTTCCTTTAATCTGTTTATCAGATATTCAAACCTGCTTGAAGTTTGCGGCATGTTCTTTTTTACATACTCATTTGTCAGTGAACTTGCCATGTCTTCAAGCTCTTGCCTTGTTAACAGTGTAAAATTTTCGCCCGAAATACGCAGTGCATTTTCCATTAAAAAATGCACAAGGCTACCCGTCTCAAGCGGTGACAACTCCGCCTTGCGCCGTGGCCTGATTTTAAGCACATATTGCAGAAAATAGCTAAACTTACATTTGTGGTACTGCTCTATTCTTGTTGGAGACAGCGTTAGGTTACTACCTACTGTCTTTTCAATAGCCGTAAGGTCAGTTGCTGTGAATTGTGATGTTACAGCGGCGTTTTTCATGGCTTGCAAGCTTTTAATTGCAGGCGCTTTGCCGCTTAGTGCGCTTATCAAAGTTGCCGTTTTTTCAGTATCTTGCCTATACTGTGCGCCAAGAATATCAAGTGCACCACTGTAAGTATTTGCAAGCTCTGCCAGTGTGAAGTCTAAGCTGTTAGGGTTTAAAAAGGCAACTATCGCCTCTAGCTGTGAGGACAGTGCACCGCCGCCATTTTCTTCTTTAATTGCGCTTAAAAACAAGCCTTTAGATGGCGCAGTCATAGCACGGTAAAAAAACATTTGCTCATTCATCGTTCTTTTTTCAAAACTACCCGGCATATCAATACCATTTTGCACAAGAAAATCTCTGTCTTCATGCGTGAGAAGCCCACTAAAGCCCGGTGTTTTGGGGAACTCGCCCTCACTAACACCAAGCACGAAGCAATATTGGGGGTTTTGCAACCTCATTCTATCAGCCGTTGTCACAATTACAATATCTTGTGTTAACGGCACGTGCCCCACATCAAAATTATGCAACAAAAGTCCAAATAGCTCGTCATAATCCATGGGAGAAATTATGTCATCTCCAAGCAGTGCATTCATCTCGTCGAGTAGGCTCATCACGCTGTTCCATGTGCGTAAAATTTCGTCTCTTGCACCTACAGAGTGCGTTTTTTCAAGCTCATTTGCCATTTTTATTGTGTTTTCTTCGCCGTTAAAATCAATAAGTAGCTCATACAGCGCGCGCGATATTTGCTGTGCCGTGCACCTGTATTTTGGTGTTAAATCTTGTTCATCGCCACTTTTTGCGTATTTAACCTTTTGTATAAAGCTTGCAATCTTGGGAACTGCCTCACTGCGCAAAGACTCTGCCGCTTTTAAAATTTTATCTTCTTCGCTGTCAATTTCTGTTTGCTCGCCAAAGCCGGAGGGGGAGTTGACAAAGGGCTGTTGCCAGCTTTTTGCATCAATTTCCCACGTGTATACGTAGTTTTCAAGCGCTGAAATGTCGCTTACATCAAAGCCGCAAAGCCCCGTTTTAATTAGGCGCAGAACACCCTCGCTATTAATACCCTTTGCGCCAAGCCCTAGTGCCGCACGCAAAAAAGACGTATGAGCACAATATTCAAGCGTGCTTACCTCGTCTGTAAAATACGGTATGCCCGCCAGTGTGAACTCGTAATTAATAGCTTGCAAATAATTGTCGCTCTCACGGCAAATTACAGCAAAATCATTGTAACATGCACCTTTTTTTACAAGCTTTATTATTTGTGCCGCTACAAATTTACACTGCTCATAAACATCTGTGCACAAGGTTACAGTAAGCGCTTCATCGCTGTTTTTTTCGTTTTCAATCAGTTTTATATACTCACTGTCCGCTGCAAATTTGTCTTCGTCAAAATTTGTACATAAAATCTCGTTAACTGCTTTTAGCGTTTCACAACCGTCATGCCGGTGGTTTTTAGTTAGATTTTTTGGTGTTTGCACCGCTACACCGTTTTTTTGCGCAAGACGAATAAGCCTTGTTGCCGTACTGCGCACAGGGCTAAAAACTCCAAAACCACCCTGTGTTTCGTTTTGCGTGTCGCAACAAAGTGTTACAGTACACTCTTTTGCCGTTATCAGCTTTTCAATCATGGTGTATTGCACAGGTGTGAAGCCATCAAAATTATCTATAAAAATGTGTTTGTCTTGCAAAAAATTGGGCTGTAATTTTTGCGTTGCTATGTTAATTCTGTCTGCTGTGTCAAGCGCGGTGCCGTTAATAATAGCCTCGTATGTCTGCCAAATAAGGCTGAGTTCCAGCAGTTTTTTACCGCTTTCACCCGTGTTTTTGCTTATTTCAAATAGGTGCTTTGCCGTTGTGCCTGCTGTTTTTAGCTCTTTTATAACATCTGCACACATGGCGCAAAAACTTGTGTTTTTTATGTGCTTTTTATAGTTTACAAGCTCTGTTTCAAGTTTTTCGCCAGCCCTGCGCACGGCTACCACACGCCCTGCATCTGTCATAGTTTTTAGCGCTGTACCACCATATATTTTGAGCAAATCCTCAGCAAGCGACGTAAAACTTTTAACGCTCACGTACGCTGAAAGCTCGTCTTTCAGCATATTGTACACCATTGTTTCGGCGCCTGCTGAAAATTGCTCCGGCACAATAAAAATGCTGTTTGTTTTTTCTTGTGCCAGCTTTTTAATTGAAGAGAGCACAGTGTGCGTTTTGCCTGTGCCCGAAATTCCGGTCAATAGTTTTAACACGCCTGCGCTCTCCTTTTTTACAGTATTTCGTCACTATTGCTCTCAATAGCTGTTCTGTTTGACACGTAATCTATATTTTTTTGCCCCGAATAAATTGTGTAGCCATTTTTACCGTTAACTTTTGTCTCATATAGTGCAACGTCTGCATTTTTGTACAAAGCATCAAAATCTTTGCCGTGTTTTGGGTAAATTGCTATACCAACACTAGCCGAAATGCTATCTTTTTTGCCATCTTTTTCATATGTTTTAGTAAATGCCTTGCAAATTTTTTCGGCTTTTTTAACTATGTCTTGCTTGTCTGAAATATCTTTCATAAAAGCAAAAAATTCATCGCCACCAATGCGCCCAACAACGTCACAAGATCTAAACATGTTTTTAAGCTCTTTTGCAAGCTCAGTAATAACCTTGTCGCCAAATTGGTGCCCTAGCTTATCATTTATATTTTTAAAATTGTCAATATCAATGATGAAAAGTGTGTGCGTTTTTGTAGTTCTTTGCGAATTTTCAACTATTTCTTTTATCTTTTGCTCTGTTGTACCCTTGTTGTAAATGCCGGCAAGTGCATCTATCTCTGATTTTTCACGTAGCGCTAACGATGAACGCATACTTGCGTCAATATTCTCAAAAAGACCTATTGCTTTTACAATTTTTTGCGTTTGCTCGTCTTTAATTGGCATACACGCCATTGAGCACCATACGTAATTTTTATCATCAAGCATAATTCTGAACACAAGTTCCGAGACGTTTTCGCCGTTTTCAATTTGCTGACTTGCTTTAATAAGTGCTTTTTTATCTTCTTTATGTATCATGCCTTTTTCAATTGCACCATTTGGCCAGTTACTTGTTACAAGTTTACATTTAAACGTGCTTTCGTAATTTCCCATTAGTTTGAGCTTGCCGTTTTCAAAATCCCACTCAAAAATAACTTTGTTTATCTGCTCAGAAAGCATGCTTATATTTTTTTCGTATATCAAAGCATTCTCGCTTATTTTTTTCTGTGCATAAGATATCCTGTAAATTAAAAGTATAAATGCAAAAATTGTGCTTAGAATAAACAATATTCCGTTTGAAATATGCTGGTTGCTATTTTGCTTAACTAAAGCTTCGGGAACCATTGTAATAATTATCCAATTGTTAATATTTACAGGTTCATAGTACGCAATTCTTGGTTGCCCGTTGCTCGAATATTCTATAAACCCTTCTTCTCTTTTTTCAATGGCGCTTGCAAAATTTTCAGTTGAATAACCCGACTTATACTCAAAAGAATCCATGGCGGTAAAAAAAGATGAGCTACTATCCATCACATCGTCTGCGATATTATCTGCAACGTAGTTGCCGTTTTCGTCTATTATAAAATAGTATGCGTTAACAGGGGAGGTGTAACTGTTGAAAATTTCTGACATTTTGCTTGTAGATATTACCCCTGAAAGATATGCCGACATTTCATTGTTTTTGTCGTAAACAGGCACATTAACAGATATTGAATTGGTTTCATCGTTATTGTTTTGATATACATCTGTTATGTAAATTTCACCATCTTGCATTTTTTGAGTTAATTCATAATCTCTTACTGTGAATTGTTCGCCATCATAGAAATAAGCATTTTGGCTTGTTATTATTGCTATATTTGTAAAATTATCAAAAAGCGAGTAACTGCGAAACATGTCTTCAAGCGTTGATTCATATTCGCCACCAAATTCAACATACACAAGCCCGTGTGCTAAAGACTGCAACATTTGTACATATGTATTAATTGTAGTTTCGGTGAGCCGAGCATTGTTTTCTGTGTCGGCAACAAGTGCTTCAAAAATACTTTCACGCTCATAATTATTGGCGTTGTTAATGAAATTTACCGTGGAAATTGCCAGCCAAATAAGCAACAGCAGAAAAATTATTATGCCTCTAAAGCTTGCCTTGTTCTTTTTATTTTCGGTTATACTATTCATTAACAGCCGCCTTTCTGTTTTTGTAAATGGCTTGTTACGTGTTAATTTTCCTCTGCAAGCAAGCTTGCCTTACAGCCCTCAAGTGCCTCTAATTCGGCTCTTGCAAGCTCAGGGTAACTTGCCTCACACTGCTCTAGCGTTTTAACCACAATTTCAGATACAATGTACCGTGTAAACCACTTTTGGTCTGCCGGCAATACGTACCATGGCGAATGCGGGCAGGCTGTATGATTTATAGCATGCTCATACGCACTCATGTACTTATCATAAAAACCACGCTCTTTTAAATCTGCTGATGAGAATTTCCAGTTTTTTGTCTCATCGTCAATGCGTTCAAGAAAGCGCTTTTTCTGTTCTTTTTTAGATAAATGCAAGAAAATTTTAACTACCCTGTAACTGTTTTCGTAAAGATATTCTTCAAAATCTCTTATTTGCCTGTACCTTTTTTCAAAAAATTCGTCTCTACTGCCATCTAGGCATCTCTTGGCAATTTTGTATCTGTTTTGCAAGTCGTGCACACGCACAACAAGCACATCTTCATAGTAAGACCTATTAAAGATGCCTATATTTCCTCTGCTTGGTACAGCACAGTGCGCGCGCCATAAATAGTCGTGTGCAAGCTCGTCCACACCGGGTTGTTTAAAGCTTGTTACCTCCACACCTTGTGGGTTTAGTGGCCCCATAACGTGCCTTATTGTGCCGTCTTTGCCTGCGGCATCCATTGCTTGCAGTACAAAAATAACACCCTCTCTGCCGTCTGCATAAAGTTTTTGTTGCAATTCTTTCATTTTAGTTTGATTTTTGCGTGTCAGTTCAAGTATTTTTGCTTTGTCCGTCTTATTTTTGTCGCTGTCTGTCGCAACTTTTGAGAGGTCTAGCTTTTTCTTGCCTGTGTAGCGATACTTTCTTAAATCCAAAATTAACAACTCCTTTTGTGCCTTTAGATAATGTCGACGATTTTTTTCTTTATGCGTGGTGGTGCTTACAGCAAACTTTGTGTAATTTGCGCCGCGAGGCGGCAATAACCGGCGCATGGCCTGTATTTGTAATACTCCTTTGTGCGCTCGCTTGCCTGTGGTGTTTCTTTTTCTTCTTGCTCTTTTTGCAAATTTAATAGCTCACGGCAAATTATACTGCCTGTCTCTTTTTCAAACATCTTAGCCGCGTTTTGTATAAGCTCATAAGTTTGTGTTTTTTTCTCGTTTGCAGCAGGGTCACTGTAGCCTTTGAGCATGCTTAAAACCATTGTCATGCCGCTAACAGCACCACAAACTTCGCGCATTCTACCAATGCCGCCGCCAAAACCGCTTGCAAGCTTTGTGGCAGTTTCTTGTGTTAGCCCAATTTCTTTTGCAAAGGCACACAGCACAGACTGGCTACAGTTGTATCCGCTTAAAAAAAGCTGCTCTGCAACATCGCTTTTTAGCGTGTTACCGCTATTTTCATTCATGATTTTTATTGCGCACCACTAGGTTGCGCCCCCCGTTTGGTGTGCTTTCATACTGTGTTTCAAATGCGCCTGTGTAGTCTATTAATTTGTGCAGCTTGTTAAAGCCGTAATTACGAGAGTCAAAATCGGCTGTCATTCTTATTAATGTTTCGCCCACTAAAGATAGTGGCACAAAGCCGTCTTCGTTTGATTTATGCTCTATAATTTCTTTAATTTTTTCCACAATTTCATTTAGCGGCACAAATGCCATAATTAAATCTTCATCACTTGAGATAATGTTTAATTCAGGCTCTTCTTGCACTTTTGCGTTGTCGCTTTCTTGCAAGTTTGCATTTGATTTTTTAGTTTTTGGCTTTTGTTTTGTCTTGCGCTGTGGCTGCTGCACAGTTTTTACTTTGCCCGATTTTTCATTTTTCATACCCTGAATAACATCAAGATATTTAAAAGAGTCACATGCGCTTTTAAAGGCAACGGGTGTTTTGCTCTCTCCCATGCCAATTACAAACATGCGGCTCTCACGCAGGCGTGAGGCAAGGCGGGTAAAGTCGCTGTCACTGCTAACAAGGCAAAAGCCGTCAACATTTTTTGCGTACAAAATATCCATTGCATCAATAATCATGGCGCTATCGCTGGCATTTTTACCTTGTGTATAGCTAAATTGCTGCATGGGAGATATATTGTGCTCATTGAGAACTTTTTTCCAAGCGCTCATCTCGGAGGAGGTCCAGTCTCCGTAAATTCTTTTATATGCAGGTGTGCCATAAAGGCTAACCTCGTCTAAAATAGTTGTAATGAACTTAGGAGACACATTTTCAGCATCTATCAAAAGTGCTACAACTTTATCTTCGTTATTGTTTATTATTATCAATCCTTTCAAATTAAACAGGAAAAATCGACATATTATCATTTATATTATATATTTTTAACAAAAAAATGTCAATTAATGCGGAGCTACAGCTCCAATATATGCTAAAGGCAGCTCTGTTAATACCTGCATGTCAATCTGACATTTTGTTTTGTAAAAATCTGCGCTTATATTTCAGTTTTGAAAAGCTGATTATACGTTTTACAAATACGGCGTCTGCTACGCCGCCAACCATGCCTACTATTGGCAACCCTTGCAAAAATTTCATGCAGAGTAGCTCGTTTGTTAAGGTTTGTGCCACTTTGTTTACATTTGCTTCACGGCTGTAATCACTCGGTAGTACGGGGTTTTTTATAAACTCATCAATTGCCTCATTAGCTTTGTAATACTCCTCGCCATAAGACAGTGCACCGTTTATTACACTTAGAATAAAGTATCTATCCTCTTCTGTCTCGTAGCTAAAGCCGTATTGCAATGCAGTTTCGTAAACACCTTTAAGCACCATACCCAAAAATATGGGGATATCGGGCAAGCCTATGCCCAAAAAACCCAGACCTACACCTTTGACACCGGAGATAAGCACGTTTTTTGCCTCTGCCACGTTTGCCTCTTTTTCAAACGCTCTCATGCGTTTTTTGTCTTTTTTTAACGATAATGCGTACTCATTTAGCTTGTATTTAAGCTCTGTTTCGCTTTTGTTATAACTTTTTTCAATTACCTGTGTGCCTTTGTCAAATATAACCTCAAAAGATTTTGCAAACGCTTTGTTCAGTGTGGATTGTAGTTTTTCAGGCACTTTTTGCTCAAGAAATTCGTCAAGCTTTGTCTGCTTTTTTGTTTGTCTATCTTTTGCATATGCCTCTTCTTTTTTTATCAGGAGTGCCCACTGTTTGCCCCACATGGTTTGCATATTACACCTCTTTCGCTGTTATTTGCATTTTTTGCAACTTTTATAGTTGTTTATAGTTTTGTAAGTTGTTATACAAATTACTTTAAAAAAGGTATAACAAAAATTTATTTGTTTAAAATTACTGTGCTGCTGTGGGCTCTTGCTCTACCGTTTCTTGCGGCCGGCTTTGTGGTTCTGTCGTTTCTTGCGGTGTGTTTTTTTGCTCTACCGCTTCTTGCGGCCGGCTTTGTGGTTCTGTCGCTTCTTGCGGTGTGGCTTCTTGCACTGTCGATTCTTGCGGTTCTTCGCTTTTTTTCTCATCTGTGCAAGGCAATCCGGTGCTATATGTTTTGTTTCCTATTATGCTCATTGCCTCGCGGTGGCTTAGTGCACCGCGCCACATATCAAAGGCGGTTTTTATGTACTTACTGCCATCGTTAACTGCTATCATACAAAGTGCGTTTGGCCCTGCGCTCATTTTTTCGCCTGTGTGTGGGTTAACCCACTCGCTCATAAAGCCTTCTTTGGGCGGTTTACATGGAGACATTCTCCCCACAAGCTCACCTTTAATTTTCATGCCGTTCTCTAAGGCATGAGCAAACAGCTTTTTAAAGCCGAAGCGCGAAACATTTATAACATGCCCAATCCTAAATGCTTGATACGCATCAGACAGCTCTGCCATGCTCAAATCTTCATTATATACAAACTTAATGCACTTTTTCATAAGCACACATATTTCCGCTACTTCTTTAGCAGTTAAATCGGGTGATGTATCACACTGCGGCACACAAATATCACCTTTGTCTTTTAAGTAATAGTAGCTGTCAATTGCAGATTCACAATACATGTGCCCGCCCGGTTTTATATATTGCCCACCTTGTGTTATTTGGGCGGCAACATAAGGGTGCATGGTGCTGTCGGCGGCATAGTGCGTTAAAAACCCCATAGCATAACTGCGCTGTACCGCTGTTTTTGCCGCATATAAAAGTGCGTACAAAAAAATTCCGCACTTTTCTGCGTGCATTCTGCTACCAAGTTTTTGCATATTAATTTTGCTTTTATATGGGAAAATGCCTCCGCAATAAATGGGGTCAGGCCCGTTTGCACCCATCTCGTATGCGTTTTGATGCTCCGGTTTTATACCGCAATCTACTGTAATAGCGCGCGCTATTCTTATGTGCGTATATGCTTCAGGCATGATTACATTCCTCTTTCTTCTTTATTAGTCTTATAAAATTTTCTCGTACGCAACACGTGGTGCACCGCTTGGCAGTAGCATGTTGCCACACACGACAAAACCGTTTTTTATAAGCATTTTGTGCATGCTTTTGTTATCCGCATGTGTGTCACATCTTATTGATTTTGCACCGCTACCATGTGCGTTTTCGGTGGCAAAATTCACAATTTTCTCGCCTAGCCCTGTGCCTTTGAAATTGCTTTTTACAGCCACCCTGTGTAGCACGCCGTATTTTGTGCCACTTGTGCGCCACGCACCCGTTATAAGTGGTGGTTCATATGTTTCATCTTTTTGAACATTTGTCATAAAACACGCTATTATGTAGTTTAATTGCATATGCCTCACAATAAAAAGCGCCTGGCTTTCAATGTCTGCTTTAAGCGTTTCTTCGTTTGGGTATTTGCAGTTTTCTTGCCACTGGTCAATGTTGTTAACTTTAAAATACTGTCTTGCATCGTCAAAAAGTTGTGTGCATTGCAATATATCTTGCTCTTTACACAGCGTTATTATTATGTTATTCATTGCCCACAAATTGCTCCTTTGTAATTGATTTAGAAATAGGCAAAATAAAGCTCACGGTTTGTTTGTAAACGGCGTTTTCACACTGATGCGATAAAAAATCCTTAAAGGTGCCATAATCACCTTTTGTAAAGCTGTCTTTTTTTACTGTGAAAAACTTGTTTTTGCCATATGCCATAACAATTATTTGCGCAAAATCGTAAATTATTTGAATATCTTCGTATTTATACTCCTTTTTAATTCCACCGCAAAAATATGAAATATTTGCGCCAAATTTTATGCTAACTACCTGTGGCTCTGCACTAATAGCGCCGGTGCTTGTATTTTTATTTAGCGCAAGGCTCTTTTTGGGCACACGCACAAAAGTAAACGCACAAACCACGGCACATGCCAAAAATATAGCGGCTTGCGGTAAAATTGATGGTGGCATTAGCGCATAAACTGCCATGCCCACACTTACAATTACCAGTAGTGCACACGCCCACATAAGGCGCTTTTGTACAATGTTTTTTATTAGTATAAGTTTTATGTCGTCTGTCATTGTGTACTCGTTTTCAAAAAGTGTCTGCATTTTACCCTCCGCTTTTTAAAGATATTTTATACTGCGAGGGGCCTGTTTTGTAAATGTCGTTTCCGTGGCAATCCACAGCTACAACAAGTGGCAAATTTTCCACTTTTAGCTCTCGTATTGCTTCGCTTCCAAGGTCTTCAAAGCATATTAGTTCAACACTTTTTACACATGCACTAATAAGCGCACCTGCACCACCGTATGCCGCAAGGTACACACTACCTGTTTTTTTTATTGCCTCCACAACCTTACTGCCAAGTTGCCCTTTGCCTATTATACAGCGCAAACCAAGTTCCATAAGTTGTGGTGTGTACGCATCCATCCTGCCGCTTGTAGTTGGGCCAACACTGCCTATAACGTCGCCCGGGCGCGCCGGTGTGGGGCCTGCGTAATAAATAGCTGTTTTTGTAAGGTCAATAGGTAGCTCTTCGCCTTTTTTTAGCATGTCACAAAGGCGCGCGTGTGCAGCATCTCTTGCTGTGTAAATTGTGCCCGAAAGCATTACAACATCACCTGCTTTAAGCGTTTTGCACACCTCTTGTGTTACGGGTGTATTTATATTATTGTTCATTTAGCTTTAATTCCTCCGCTTTTGTGTTTTTGGTTTAACATTACCAAAGCTTGGCTAAAGCGCAATTACAATACAGTTGTTTGCAACCTGCGCGTTACGTGGCAACTAATATTTACAGCAACAGGAAGGCCGGCTATGTGCGTTGGGAAAGCCTCAATATTAACCCCGAGCGCAGTGGTTTTACCGCCAAACCCCTGTGGCCCTATGCCAAGCTCGTTAATTCTTTGCAGCAGCTCGCACTCCATATTTGCGTAAAATTCATCGCTGTTTCGCTCATCAATTGGGCGCAGTAATGCCTTTTTTGACAGCGAGGCAACCTTGTCAAAAGTGCCCCCTATGCCAACACCCACAACTATAGGAGGGCATGGGTTGCCGCCGGCTTTTTTTACGGTTTCCACTACAAAATCTTTTACACCCTCTGCACCTTGCGAGGGTTTTAACATGGCAATTTGGCTCATGTTTTCACTGCCAAAGCCTTTTGGCATTAGTGTTATTTCCACTTTGTCGCCCCGTACAAGGCTAACATTTATTATGGCAGGTGTGTTATCATTTGTGTTAACTCTGCGAAGTGGGTCTCTAACTATGCTTTTGCGCAAATAACCCTTTGTGTAACCGTTTTTTATGCCCTCGTTCACGGCGCTCTCAAAATCGCCCTCTATGTGTACATCTTGCCCTATTTTTACATAAACACAAGCCATGCCCGTGTCTTGGCACACAGGCAAACCTGTTTTTTGTGCTACATTAATGTTTTCACACAGCACATCAAGTGCGTGCTGTGCAAGCTCAAATGTCTCGTTCTCTTTTGCCGCACGCATTGCTTTTTCAATGTCACATGGTAATTTATTGTTCGCTTCTGCGCACATTTTTTCAATGGCAAGGCTTATTTCTTCCGCTTTTATATTTCTCAAAATTGTCCCCTTGTGCTTCAATTTTTTAGATATTGTCATCTTTTTTATTATACACTTTTCACTGTGCTTTTTCAACAATTCTTACAATAAATAATTATTGAATTTGTGTGCTTTTTTGTGGTATAATGTAATTCATACATAATTCGGAGTTATCCTCAAAGGCGTCTTTACAAAAAGTGCGGTAAAATTTTGCCATATGTTACAAAATGCTCATTAATACACACAGTGTTTCTTGCGCTTTTTGTTTAAGTTGGCAAAATTTTGCTAAGGTTTTGCAAAACCTTTGTTTTGGGGCAGCTCCAATACGGAAAGGAACTTTGTTTATGAGCAATAATTTATTTAACTATCAATGCCCAAAATGCAACGGAGCATTGCAATTTAATGCAAGCAAACAAATTTTAAAATGCGATTACTGCGACAGCGAATTCCCAAAAGAATTGTTTGAGAAAAAAGAGCAGGCAAGCGTGCAAAACACACCTGACAACACACAAGCGGGTGGCGTAAATGCTGAAACAGCAGGCAACACAACCACAAAAGTTGACTGGAGCACACAAAACGTAATGAAAGAGCACGAGGTTATGGGAGCGCAGGCAGGCTTTAGCTGTAAGGCTTGCGGTGCTGAAATCGTATCGGACGGTGTAACAGCCGCCACAGAGTGCATGTATTGTGGCAACCCCGTAGTTTTAACAAACAACATAACAGGCATGGTTACGCCTGATTACGTTATACCGTTTAAAATTGACAAAAATAAAGCTATTGAAATGCTAAAAGAGTTTTACAAGGGCAAACCGCTTATTCCAAGCGCGTTTAAAGATAACAACAAGCTAAACAAAATTACAGGCATGTATGTGCCATTTTGGCTTTTCTCTTGCAAAGGCGACGGCGATGCACTTTATTATGGAAAAAAAGTAACATCATGGAGCGACGGCACCTACGAATACGAAAAAACCGAGACATATGAGGTAACACGTGCAGGCAGTTTAGCGTTTGAGTCTATCCCGGTTGATGCCAGCGTTAAAATGGAAGACCACTATATGGACGGAGTAGAGCCGTACGATTATAGCGAGATGGTAGAATTTAGCCCCATGTACATGGCAGGCTATTTTGCGGACAAATTTGACGTGAGCACAGACGATAGCACACAAAGAGTAACCGACCGCGTGGTAGAGAGCTTAAAAGATGCTTTTGAAGACACAATTGTGAACTATACCAGCTTTACAAACGACCATGCCAACATAAACATGCACGGTGACGATATACGTTATGCGCTTTTACCTGTATGGATACTTAATACAAAATATAACGGAGAGCTGTATAAATTTGTAATTAATGGGCAAACAGGGCGCGTTTCGGGCAAACTGCCAATTGACAATGCTAAGCTATGGCTTTATAGAATAGGTATAACAATAGCCGCAACAATACCTGCATACGGCATATTGTCTTTTTTACTTGGCTAATTACTTTTTAAGCATTAGCACAATTTATTAACTTTATGTATGTTTTTGATACATATTACTATTTGTATAAAAGAAAGGTGGCAATTTTATGTATTTTTTAGGTGCACTTATAATTGGCATAATTATTGCGTTTTTAATAACAGGCTCAATGAAAGAAAAAATGAACACTGCGGTAGTACAGCGTGCGGCGGCAAATTATGTGCGTGAGGGCAGTTTTGATTTGCGCACAAAAAGAGATGTATTTTTACACGAGCACACAACGAGAACGCTAATTGAAACACACGACGACCATGATGATGACCATGACGATGACGATGATTAAAAAATAATCTCTATGTGTAATAAATATAAAAAAGTAGGGCGCCTCCTGTTTGGGAGGCGCCCTCAGCGTGTCAAAAAAGTATAGCGTTTCGTGATAATTACGAATAGTAAAAGTTTTACTAAATTTTTTACAAAAAAATTCGGGGTCTTGGGGCAGAGCCCTAAGGTGTTTTTGTGCAAAAAACGCAATCTTTTGCACAATAAAACTAACTTTTATCCGCCTTTAACAGTGCACGGCGCGCTTTGTAATCGGGCATATAAATACTGAGGGCATTCCAAAAATCTTTGCCGTGCCCATGCACAATAAAATGCGTGTATTCGTGCAAAACTACGTATTCAATAGCCTCTTTAGGTTTGTTTGCAAGGCGCAAGTTAAGTGTTATAACCTTAGATTGCACTTTGCAAACGCCCCAGCGTGTTTTCATGTCTCGCACTTTAAGCACGGGTTTTTGCCCTGCCAAAATTTTGCTGAAAAGCGGAAAAATCATGTCGCTAACTTGTGTAAAAATAGCAAGTGCCTCTTGTTTTGTAACAGTACACGGTGCATTTTGCGCCGCATAGCTCTCTTTCACTTTTTCACAAGACTTTACAATCCAGTCTTGTTTTTGCACAATAAAGCTTTCAACATCCTTTATACTGCAACGCATTGGCGCAGACACGCTAATTACTCCGTTGCCCTTTATGCGCAAATTAATATTTTTGATTTTTTTGCGCTGAAACGTGTATTCTAACCCATTAATACTGCGCACTTGCATTTGAGTTTGTTTGTTATTTGGCAAAATGACCCCCGTAATGGAGGTGTTGACAAAGTCGCCTTCACAAAAGAACGCCTTTAAAATTTCCGTCATATGTCACAAAAATGCTCATTAATACACACAGTATTGCCCCGGCTTTTTGTTTAATCTGACAAAAATTTTGCTCTAGTTTTTGCAAAGTCTTTGTTTGTCAACACCTCCGTAATAAAAAATGCACATAATATAATTTTAATAGGTTTGGCTTTGCATATGCTCATTATGTTTATATTATCCTACCATTAACATAAAAAAATGCAATTTTTATTGTTACATGCACAGTTTTAATGTATAATGAAAATATATAGTCAAACTAATTAAAAATCTACACAATACCGATACTAAAATTTGATTATTTTCATTTTTGTCAACCGCAACACGATGGTACTATGTAGTGCCGCGCATTTATAGATAAAATTCTATTGACGCCGTCTTGTGCGGATTTTAAAACGGTTTAACTATACAAACAAAAAACAGCGGAAACGAGGCTAGTATATGAGCAAAAAAGAGGATACTGATAAAAAGTTCACCAAATCAGAAAAGAGCTGGATTTTATACGACTGGGCATGTTCATCATATGCAACAATAATGGTGGCGGCAATATTCCCCATATACTTTGCAGGTGTTGTTGGCGACGGCGGCGACGCATGGTTTGGTATAGGCACGTCAATTGCGGCAGCGTGCGTGGCGGTTTTGTCGCCAATACTCGGCACTGTGGGAGACTACAAGGGCATGAAAAAAAAGCTGCTTACAGCATTTATTGTGCTTGGCGTTGTTTCTACCGCGCTATGTGCAATATTTAACAGTTGGCAAGGTTTGCTTGTTGGGTATGTTTTATCCGCCGTAGGTTTTAATGGTTCTGTAGTTTTTTACGACAGCTTTTTAACAGACGTTACAACGCGTGAAAGAATGGACAGGGTGTCTGCCTGGGGCTATGGGCTTGGATATATTGGCGGTAGTACAATACCGTTTTTGGTATGTATTGCGCTTACAATGTTTGGCCCTGCAATAGGTGTAGACAGTGTTATGGCTGTAAAAGTGTCGTTTATTATATGTGCTGTTTGGTGGGCGTGTTTTTCATTGCCTATACTTGAGAATTGCGAGCAAAAATATGGCAGTGAAATGCCTAAAAATAACCTTTTAGGCAACACTTTTAAAAGCCTTTCGCACAGCATTAAGCGCATGTTTACAAACAAGGCGCTTGTGATTTTTATGCTAGCTTATTTCTTTTACATAGACGGGGTGCACACAGTTATTTCAATGTCGTCTGCGTACGGAGCCTCGCTTGGGCTTGACTCAACAGGCATGATTTTAGCACTGCTTGTAACACAAATTGTTGCTTTTCCAAGTGCTATTTTGTTTGGAAAAATAGCAGGTAAACTCGGCAGTTTAACTATGCTTATAGCCTCTGTATTTATTTATTTTATAATATGTATACTTGGTTTTATTATGGGTTTTGGCATTGAAGAGGGCTTTTTAACAAACAGTGGGGCACTTGTTATTTTTTGGATACTTGCAATAATGGTAGGCTCTGTTCAAGGTGGCATACAAGCACTGTCGCGCTCGTACTTTGGCAAGATAATACCACCCGAAAACTCAAACGAGTACTTTGGTGTTTTTGATATTTTTGGTAAGGTTTCAACAATTATGGGCCCTGCAATTTACGCTTTTATAAGCACTACTACGGGGCGCAGTTCATATGGAATTTTGTCGATAATAGTGCTATTTTTCATTGGGGCAATACTGCTTATTGCAGGGCGTAAAACGCTTATTAAAGCATTTAATATTAAATAAAGGGTTTAGCGTATATTTTCATGACACTGCCTGAGCTTGCTGATATTACAAAATTTCGCACAAAATGCTCTGTTGCACAAGCATGCCTTTTGGCAAAAGTTTCAGCGTTTTGCCGTCAAAACTTGCAAGGTTTTCCCTTTGCAGTTTTTCGAAAAACGCTATTTTTTCCTTGCCAAATTCGATGTTTATATCACGTTTTAATTTTGCCAAATTTAGCCCACTAGTAAGGCGTAATCGGAGCATAATATAGTCTTCGTGAGTTACATTGCCCTCAAAATTTTGCGGTGTGCTTTTTTCAATAAAAGTTTTTATGTCGGCTGCGTTTGAATAGCGCTTTTTCGCAATACTGCTGTGTGCGCTTGTGCCAAAACCTATGTAGTCTTTACACGTCCAATATATTAAATTGTGGCGGCTCTCATATCCTTTTTTTGCAAAGTTTGATATCTCGTACTGCTCAAAACCGCATTTTTCAAGCTGTTCAACGCATGATAGGTAAAAATCTGCACTTTCGTCATCATCAGGCAAATTTTTTGGCACATTCTTGTAAAAGGGTGTGTCTTTTTCAATTTTAAGCATATAACTGCTAATATGTGTGCACCCACCGTTTTTCAGCATGTCTATCGTGTTTTTCATCTCGTCAAGTGTATAGTTTGGCAAAGCTAGCATAATGTCGCCTGAAATGTTAGTAAACCCCACACTTTTTGCAAGCTCAAAAACCTGCCTTGTCTGCTGTGAGGTGTGGCACCTCCCAAGTGTTTTTAGGCTATCGTCGCTTGCTGTTTGCGCACCTATTGACAGCCTGTTTACGCCGGACTTTAAAAAGCCCTCAAGCTTTTTTGCACTGACCATACCCGGGTTTGCCTCAAGTGTTATTTCTGCATTCGGCTTTGGGCAAAGCGCGCTTAAAATAAGCCTTACTTGCTCAGGGCTCAAAAGGCACGGTGTTCCACCACCGAAATAAACAGTGTCCGGCCTCAGTGGTGTGCACCCTTGTGCGGCATTAATATCGCGAATTATCGCACTAACATAATTCTCTGGCACGTGTTCAGAGCTGCCAAGGGAGTAAAAATCGCAATAATTGCACTTTTTTTTGCAGTATGGTATGTGTATGTAAACACCAAACATGTTGTGTCCTCTTTTTTGTAGGTAGTGCTGTATCAGTAAAAAATTGCAACAGATGCGCAACCTTTTATATGGTACAAGGCGAAAGGTCCGGAATAATTACGTGTTACAATTAAAACAGGCGCACTTTTTAATTACATAGAGCCCTAGCAGTTTTGCTATGGCTTGTGGGATAAAAGTATTACCGTCTCAACATGCCTTGTCCTTGCAAACAAATCAACAGGTTTTACTTCTTGCACCTCATAGCCGTTTTGACACAAATGTTTAACGTCTCTTGCTGCTGTGGATATATTGCAACTTATCATCACAATTTTTCTCGGTTTCATATCAACTACCGTGTTTAATGCCGCCTCATCGCAACCTTTGCGCGGTGGGTCTAGCACTACTATGTCGGGCATCAGCTTTTGCGCCATTAACTCTTGCACAGCCATTTTTGCATCAGCGCATATAAAAACTGCGTTTTCTATGCCCATTTGCTCTGCATTTGCCTGTGCGCTCTTCACTGCCTCGGGCACTATCTCCACACCCACCAACTTTTTGCACGGCGTTCTCTTTACCATTGCAAGCCCTATTGTGCCTGTGCCGCAGTATAAATCTAGCAGTGTATCGCTGTTTTCTAGCTGTGCCATGTCTGCCGCAGTGCTGTACAAAAGCTCTGCGCCTTTTGTGTTAACTTGGTAAAAAGACAGGGGGTCAAGCACCACGGGCACACCGCACATCTCATCTTTTAGCGTGCCGCTACCGTAAAGTGTCTTGCACTGTTTGCCCAGTATTACGTTAGTTAGTTGCGTGTTTTTGTTTATAACAATGCTCTCAATCTCAGGGTGCTTTCTTGTCATTTCTGCGCAAAAATCGCTGTCAAAAGGTAACCGCCTGCCGTTAACAACTATGCAGAGTAAAACCTTACCACTCTTTACGCTGTGGCGCATGTATATGTGGCGCACCGTGCCTTTTTGAGTTACTTCATCGTATACGTTTATGTTTTTGCTCTCAAAAAATTCACAGCAACTTTTCGCTATATCGTTAAGAATTTTTGGTTGAAGTATGCAGTCATCGCATATAATAACCCTGTGGCTTCTGCTGGCGAAAAAGCCGCTTTTAACTTTGCCCTCGCTTGTGCACACGGGGAATTGCACCTTGTTTCTGTACCGCTCTGCACTCTGAGAGGGGGCCACATCTTGCACTTGCACATCCAGCCCACCAATGCGCCTTAAAGCGTCTTCAACAAAAGTTTTTTTTGCGCGCAACTCCGCCTCGTAGCTCATGTGTGCAAAACAGCACCCACCACATTTGCCGTATATGGCGCACTGTGGGGCTTGCCTGTCTTGCGATGGCAATAAAATTTCTTGTATTATCGCAAAAACGTACGACTTATTAACTTTTACAATTTTAACTCTCAGCTCATCGCCAACTGCTGAAAACGGCACAAAAACAGCCATACCCTCGTGGCGTGCAATGCCGTTGCCGTCACTCGATATCGCCGTTATTTTTACATTTATAATTTCATTTTTACTTAAAGGCATTTTATACTACTTTCTCAAAAAAATTACATATGGCACTGCTTAAACATGCCAAAATCACACCATTTTTCAGCAACTTGGCATATAGCTATAAACTCGCATTTGCCGCTTACTCCGTTTGTGTAACGTGCACACTTTTATCTTGCGTTGCAACATATTTGCTTGGTGGTATACCCTTTGCTTTTTTGAAAACTCTTGAAAAATAAAACTGGTCGTAAAACCCTACACTTACAGCAATTTCTGCAATTGACAAATGCGAGTTTTTAAGCAAAAAACATGCTTCGTTAATGCGATAGCCCGTTAAATAATCCACAGGAGATTTGCCAATGTTATTAATAAAAACCCTGTAAAGGTGGCTGCGGCTAACACCAACGGCGCTTGCAATATCGTCAATGCCAATGTCGCTTGAATAGTTAAACTGTATAAACTTTATTGCATTATTAACATAGCGCGAGCTTGTGCTTGCCTTTTGCGGCTCTGCAAGTTGTGCCTCTTTTATAAGCTCTGCAATTAATATGTAAAGGTGGCCCACCATCAAAGTTTCGCTGTAAGGCTCTGTCCCGCGTGAGTTGAAAAGCTGTGAAAAAACTTTTTCCATAGCGCTGAAATCACTGCATTTATGCGTTGGGGTACTGCTTTTAAACGGCAGTTTATACGTAATTTTGTTTGCGTATGGCCCGTTAAAACCCACCCAGTAATACTCCCACGGCTCGGTTTCATGTGCACTGTATGTTATAAGCTCGTTAGGTTTTGCAAAAAATAAATCTCCGGCACTTAAACTGTGCACCTCACCATTCACGGTGTAAGTGCCTTTGCCCTTAACAATAAAGTGCAAGAGAAAATGGTCCCTTACACCTGGCCCCCATGTGTACTTTTTTTCGCACTTTTGCCAGCCACAGTTGTATATGCACAGCTCTGCACTGTCTTTGTAGTTTTGTTTAAATGATTGCTTGTGTACACTACTCAATTTCAGCATTCCCTTCGGGTGTTCGTATTATTGTATACATTATAACAAAAAAATCAACAAAAGTCTATGTTTCGGGGCGCAAAATCTGTTATAATATTACATAAATGATGTGTTTTAATATGCACACAAGAAAACCACAAGAATGGAGCGTCAATATGTCAAATATTAACTCGGTTATAAACAGCATTAAAAATGGCGAATACGATGGCACTTTTACGAAATTATACGGAAAAAGTGCGCAAATTATAGAAAAACAGCGTGCACGCTACATAGAGACAATTAACAGCTTTGTTAAAGTTTTTTCTCCCGATAGGGAAATTGTAATTTACTCTGCACCCGGGCGCACAGAAATTGGCGGTAACCACACAGACCACAATAACGGCACGGTTATGGCTGCTGCGGTTAATCTTGACGTTATAGCGATAGTTTCTAAAAACGACGAGGGCGTTATCCGCGTGAAGAGCAAAGGTTTTGACCGCATGGATGTTATTGATACAAAAGACCTTGAGCCAAACGAGAAAGAGCACGGGCACAGCGGTGCACTTATAAGAGGGCTTTGTGCAGACATTAAAAACCGTGGCGGAGAGGTTGGCGGTTTTGACGCATACACAACATCAGATGTTTTGCGTGGCTCGGGGCTTTCAAGCTCTGCGGCATTTGAGGTGGTTATTGGCGCTATTTTAAACGGCGAGTACAATAATTTCAAGTTCACAGCGGTTGAAGTAGCACAGATGAGCCAGTTTGCGGAAAATGTATTTTTTGGCAAACCAAGTGGGCTTATGGACCAAACTGCAAGCAGTGTTGGCGGTGCAATTACAATAGATTTTAAAGACAACAGCAAACCCATAGTAACTAAAGTAGAGCTTGACCTTGCAAAGCACGAATTTGCGCTTTGCATAACAGACACAAAGGGCAGCCACGCAGGGCTTACAGACGAGTATGCGGCTGTGAGGCTTGAGATGGAGGCTGTTGCAGCTTTCTTTGGCAAAAAGGTGTTGCGTGAGCTTGACGAGGCAGAGCTGTACAAAAATGTAGCGGCAGTGCGCGAAAAGCTTGGTGATAGAGCAGTACTGCGCGCAATGCACTTTTTTGCGGATTCACAGCGCGCACAAGACTTGTACAGCGCAATAAATGAGGACAGGTTTGAAGATTTTCTAGTGCACATAATACAGGGCGGGCACTCTTCATACGAGTACAACCAAAACGCATATTGCATAAAAGACAGCAAAGAGCAAGGCGTTTGCGTGGGGCTTGCACTATCGCAAAAAGTGCTAAACGGCAAGGGCGCTTGGCGCTTGCAGGGCGGCGGTTTTGCAGGCACAATCCAGGCTTTTGTGCCACTAAGCCTATTGGACGAATACTATGCACTAATGGAGAGCGTTTTCGGCGAGGGTGCTTGCTACGTACTTGATATACGCAACTTTGGCGCAGTAGAGGTTACAAAGGATTTAGCATAAACCGTAATTTCTGTTGTAAAAATATAGAGCTATCCCAAAGCTTTGGGATAGCTCTAATTTTTTTTACTTTTATAAAGTTATGCAGATATATGTTGATAATTTCATGCTTTATAGTTTTATATATTTAATTGTTTAAATAATTTGTTTTAATGAATATTTATAAATAAATATTCATGGTTGTCTTGTGCATGTAGCATTAAAGTGAGTGCTAAAATTCAAGTTGTTGTACGGAATCTTCGTCTTTAATTATAGCGCCAACCGCAGGTAATGTGCGCACTCTATACCTGTGAGGGTTCTCAATTTCCATGACACTCAAATGCAAAACACGTGATAACGCAACATTTTTGCGTAATGTAACAGTATTAACACCTGCTGTTGCCTTTGTGGTCTTAACAGGTATCTGTGCTGTGTTAATTATTATCATGCGCTGTGCTGTTGTTTCAATTGCAATATCAAGTTCTTCTTGCACATATTCCGCCCAAAAAAGAGGCGATTTATCGCTATAAGCATTTAACAGCTTTTTACGATTTTGCTTTGTCATGTAACTTTCCATGGCAACTTTTGCACACTTGCCATTTTCAAACAAGAACATCATGCTACCTTTAAAATCAGCCGTAAGCGCCATGTACACAGGCGTTTCGCCCTCTTCCATGCCAAGCCTTGCCCACACGTAATCACCCATAACACTCGCCTTGCCATCGTCAAAATCTCCAACTCGGCACTTGTACACTTGGCATTTAGTTGTGAAAAACAATAAATGTGCATCATTTTTTGTTTCAACTATACGTATAACTTCATCGCCCTCTTTAAGCTTCTGCTCACCGGACATGCGCAAACTTTGTGGGGTTATTTTCTTAAAATACCCCTCACGTGTGTAAAACACAGTAACCGGGTAATCAGCCATCGCCTCAACTTCGGGCTCATATTCTTCTGACAAATCGTTATAAATTATCTCGCTCTTGCGCTCTTCACCGTATTTTTTAACTATGTTATTAAGCTCATCTATTATAATACGGTTAATTTTGCTTGGGCTGTCCAAAATCTCTTGTAGTTTTTTAATTTGGTCTTCCAAATCTTCAATCTCGTTAGTGCGCTTTAAAATATACTCTCTGTTTAAATGACGCAAGCGAATTTCAGCTACGTATTCTGCTTGAATTTTATCAATACCAAAACCAATCATGAGGTTTGGTATAACCTCTGCATCTTGCTCTGTTTCGCGCACAATTTTAACGGCTTTGTCAATGTCAAGTAGTATTGCGGCAAGACCTTTTAGCAAGTGCAAGCGTTTTTGTTTGCCGGTTAGTTCATAATAAGTGCGGCGGCGCACGCATTCTATCCTAAAAGCCGTCCATTCTGTTAGTATTTCGCGCACACCCATTACGCGCGGCATGCCGCCAACTAAAATGTTAAAGTTACACGAAAAAGTGTCTTCAAGCGGTGTAAATTTAAATAGTTTCTGCATGAGTTTTTCGGGGTCTTGTCCACGTTTTAAATCTATTGTCAGTTTTAAGCCGTTGAGGTCTGTTTCGTCGCGCATGTCGCTAACTTCTTTAACTTTGCCGTTTTTAACAAGGTCTGCTATTTTGTCCATTATGGCTTCTATAGTGGTGGTTTGCGGTATTTGAGTTATTTCCAGCATGTTGGCCTCGCGCACATAGCTGTATTTTGCGCGTACTCGCACACTGCCACGCCCTGTTTCGTACACGTTTTTAATATCGTTTTCGTTGTATATAATGTAGCCGCCACCAACAAAATCAGGTGCGGGCATGGTTGAGTGTATGTCGTGGTTTTTGTTTTTAATAAGCGCAACTGTTGTGTTGCAAAGCTCCGCTAAGTTGAACGAGCAAATACTGCTTGCCATGCCAACGGCTATACCGAGAGTATTATTTGATAAAATTGACGGGAACAACACGGGTAGAAGTGTTGGTTCTGTTGTGCTTGCGTCGTAGTTGTCAACGAAGTCCACGGTGTCTTTGTCTATGTCGCAAAACAGTTCGTTACAAATATCTTCAAGCTTTGCCTCTGTGTAACGTGACGCGGCATACGCCATGTCTCTGCTATAACTTTTACCAAAGTTGCCTTTACCGCTCACGTATGGTACTAGCAGGCTTTCGTTGCCACGTGCTAGGCGCACCATTGTGTCGTATATAGCTTGGTCGCCATGTGGGTTAAGGTGCATTGTGTTGCCCACTATATTTGCAGATTTTGTACGCGTGCCTTTTAATAAGCCCATTTTATACATAGTGTATAAAACTTTTCTGTGTGCCGGTTTAAAGCCGTCTATTTCCGGTAGCGCGCGCGATACTATTACGCTCATTGCGTATGGCATATAGTTTGTTTCCAGTGTGCGCGTTATCCGTGTTTTTGTTACGCTGCCTGCGTCTATTATCTCTACGTTTTCCCCTAGTTCGGGGCGTTTTGGGGCTGTCCTCTTGCCCTGTTTCTTCGCCATAAATCCCCTTCCGCTTTCCGCTTTTTTGAAAAAAAGCTTGGCAAAAAACTTCCACAATGGTTAGCTAAGTTGTGGTTGTTAGCCGATTGAATATATTTTAGTTTTGGTTTTTTTAATTTTTATGGTAAAAATTTATTTTGGTTTAGGTGGTGGTTTGGTTATGTTTCAGTAATGCTGGTATATTGTGTTGTGATTTGTAGTGTCGCGGTTTGCCGTAAGCTAGAAATAGCGCAATTTGATTGTTGACCGTGCATGGCAAGCCATGTCACTGTTTTGTTTTTATAAGTTAAGTGATAATTAATTTATTATAACATCGGCTGTTAGCAAGTAGCTGATAGCTAGTAGCTATTTGTTATTATAGTTATTAGTTAGTAGCTTTTAGCCGTTAGTGCTTAGCTCTTAGTTAATATTAGTCGTTAGCTCTTAGCTCTTAGTTAATATTAGTCGTTAGCTCTTAGCACTTAGAGTTTAGCCATTAGTTAATGTTGTTTAATCCACAATTTGTGCAAAAACAACGCTGTCGCCTGAGTGTAGCACAATTGAGGTTGCTGTTGCAAGCTCCAGTACTCCGCTTGCGCGTTGTACACCAAAAACTTGCCTTTCAGACGTTGTCACCGCAATTTCCGACAATTTTTTACCAATATCGCTTTTTGAAATAGGTATCATTGTAAATTCTACCGTGCTCGAGCCTATTGAAAGGCGTGTATCTTCATCGTCACTGCCGTCCCTGTCATATAAAAGCCCTGTTACAAACGCTTGTGCTGTCAAGTTTGTGCCGCAAACAGCGTGTAAGCCGAACCTCTCGCTGTACACTTCTTTGGCATCAGGGTCAGCAACACGCGCTATTACGTTATTTACACTAAACACCGTCTTTGCCATTTGTGCCACCATTATGTTTATGTTGTCGTCTTTTGTAACAGCCGCAACCGCGTCGCAAGCCTCAATGCCGGCGGCACGCAAAACGTCTGTGTCTATGGGCACACCCCTCACGGCTGTGCCCTGAAAAGGCACACTCATTGTGTTTAAATTGCTAAGCAATTCAGTGCTCTCCTCCACTACCGATACATCGTGCCCCAAGTGCTCAAGCGCACTTATAAGCCTTATGCCTACGCGCCCTGTTCCAACAACAAGTATATTCATATATTTCTCCGTTCTGCCACAAAAAATTAGTTTGCATAAAAAATTACGCATAAAATGCGTATTATTGTGTGTGGATTTGTTATATTTACACAGTGGCACACAATATAATTAAAGTTTGTATTTAATAATACCAAAAATTGAGTAATAATACAATAGGCTTCGAAAATTGTGGGCGTTATCAATTGTTAGTGTTCAATATGTTTGATAATCATACACTTCGAAAATTTTGAGTGGTAGCAATTATACCAAATATTTAACATCCATATTGCAATGCAAGTTTTTAATATGTTATACTAAATTAGTATTAATTTTAAAAGCAAAGAAATGGAGAACGTAAAAATGCAAATGCGAAACAGCGACAACGTAACGCGTGGTGTGGAGCGCACCCCAAACAAAAGCCTTTTTTACGCAATGGGCTTTACAGATGAAGAACTCAGCAAACCTTTAATAGGTGTAATAAGTGCACATAGCGAAATTGTGCCGGGACATACACATTTAGATAAAATTTCAAACGCGGTAAAAGCAGGTGTTTACGCGGCAGGCGGCACCCCAATTTTAATGCCTGCAATAGGCGTGTGCGACGGCATAGCAATGGGGCACGCAGGTATGCGCTACTCTTTGCCAAGCCGAGAGCTAATTGCAGACAGCGTGGAGACAATGGCGTTGGCACACGCACTTGACGGGCTTGTACTTGTGCCAAACTGTGACAAAATTGTGCCCGGCATGGTAATGGGCGCGGCGCGCATAAACATACCG
This sequence comes from uncultured Bacteroides sp., assembly GCA_964371675.1. Taxonomy (GTDB): domain Bacteria; phylum Bacillota; class Clostridia; order Oscillospirales; family Ruminococcaceae; genus Ruthenibacterium. Next base: position 60,531 of record CAYJNL010000014.1, read on the forward strand.
TCAATTGTTGTGAGTGGCGGTCCCATGATGTCGGGCAGACAAGGTGGGCGCAAGGTTAGCTTATCGCAGATGTTTGAGGCGGTAGGTAGCTACAAGGCAGGGATGATTGACGAGGAAACACTTGAGGACTACACACAAAACACATGCCCCGGTTGCGGTAGTTGCAGCGGCATGTTTACAGCAAATAGCATGAACTGCCTATGTGAGGCAGTGGGCATAGCACTACCGGGCAACGGCACAATACCGGCAGTACACGCAAGGCGCGTTATGCTTGCAAAAAAAGCGGGCTCAAAAATTATGGAGCTTGTAAACGGTAACATTCGTCCACGTGATATTCTAACACAAAAAGCCTTTGAGAATGCACTGTCAACAGACATGGCGCTTGGTTGCAGTACTAACAGTGTGCTACATTTGCTTGCAATTGCAAACGAGGCTGGCGTTGCACTTGACCTAAAGACAATTAACGATATCAGCGCAAAAACACCAAACTATTGCCACCTTGCACCGGCAGGCGGCACGTATATGGAAGATTTAGATGCCGCAGGTGGTGTACAAGCCGTTATGGCACAGCTCGCACAGCGTGGGCTATTGCACACGGATATCAAGACAGTTACATGTCAAACTGTTGGAGAGAATATTAAAAATGTTAAAAATCTAGATGCAGATAGCATCCGCCCAACTAATGAGCCGTTCAGCGAAACAGGCGGTATTGCAATAATGTGGGGCAACATTGCACCGCTTGGCTGTGTTGTAAAGCGCAGTGCCGTAGCGGCAGAAATGCTTTGCCATAGCGGACCTGCACGAGTGTTTGACTGTGAAGAAACAGCAATTTCAGCAATTTACGACGGGCAAATTAAAGAGGGCGACGTTGTTGTTATAAGGTATGAAGGGCCAAAAGGCGGCCCCGGCATGAGAGAGATGCTAAACCCAACAAGCGCACTTGCAGGCATGGGGCTTGACAAGAGCGTTGCACTTATCACAGACGGCAGATTCTCGGGTGCAAGTAGAGGTGCCTCAATAGGGCACGTAGCACCGGAGGCAGCCGCAGGCGGGCCAATTGCACTAATACAAGAGGGCGACACAATTGAGATAAACATACCTGACAGCAAGATTAATGTGCTTGTTGACGATAGCACCTTGCAAGAGCGCGCAAAAAGCGTGTGCGCACCGCCTGATAAGAAAATTACGGGCTGGCTTTCAAGGTATGCAAAGGTAGTTAGCGGTGCTAACGAGGGCGCAGTGCTAAAATAGTAAGGCAAGTATGTAAGCTTGCCTATGGGACACAATATTAATAATGTTAGTAAAAATGGGGATGTCATATTAAGGCGTTTATTTTATTTTTTTAGCTAAAATTAACAAAAAATCGGTGTGTCACATGATGAGCACACCGATTTTTTTATTCAACTTGCATATGCTGTTCACAGTTTGTTAATGCTATGCGACAGCCCCATTTTTAATTGCCTATTTTTACAAAAATAATTGTATTCAAAAGATGCTTGTTCTGCGCAAAATTAATCAACCTTTACTACAAGTTTTTCCAGCTTTTTAACTTGATTATGTATTTGCTTTGTAGAATTAGAGGTTTCCACAGCTGTTTGTGAGTTACTTGTTATAACGCTTGAAATATTGCTTAAACCATGCTGCACTTGGTCAATTGTGCTTGCTTGCTCGTCTGAAGACTTGTTGATTTTATCAACAATAACCACTATGTTTTCTATACTTTCAATAATTTTTTCAAGAGCCTCTGCCGTGTCTTTGGCAATTTTTTTGCCGTTATTAACTGCATCTAGTGTGTTTTTTATCATTTCATCTGTGTTACTTACAGCTTGTGCACTTAGCCCGGCAAGGCTGCGCACTTCATCTGCCACAACGGCAAAACCTTTGCCGGCATTGCCTGCCCTTGCTGCCTCAACGGCGGCGTTAAGTGCCAGTATATTTGTTTGAAATGCTATGTTTTCAATTGATTGTATTATTACATTAATTTTGTTTGAGGTATCATAGATATCGTCCATGGCGGTTGTCATAAGTTTCATCTGTGCGCGCCCTATGTCAAGCTGATTTGTTGATAAATCCGTCAAATCTTTTGCGCTTTGTGAATCATGCGCATTTTTACGGCTTGCCACTGTAATTTCACCCACAGTAGCCACAATCTCTTCAACAGCCATTGCTTGCTGGTTGCTACCGCTTGACAGTGTGTTCACTACTGACAGCATACTGTCTGCCGATGTGGCAAGGTTTGCGGAAATTTTCTTTATCTCACGCACCATTTCGGTTTGCTTTGTCTCTTGAAATTCTATTTCTTCCATTTTCGCTTCAAGTTCTGCTAAAAGTTTTTCGGTTTCCTCATTTTGGTGCTTTGCGTGCTCAATCCTTGCAGAGCCAACTCTAACAAAAATTGATATAATAAAACAAATAAAAAGCAAAAACATAAAGCCCATTAAAAGGCTTGTAAGCTCGTAACCGGGTATAAAGTAACTGTTAAAAATTGAAAAAACAAGTGCAACAAAACTTGAAATAATAGCATTGAGAAGTGTTACCTTGTAGTTGAAATAAAGGCTGGTTAGCGAAAGCCCCGCGCCTATTGCTATAAATATGTCAGAGCTGCCCCTGCCGAAAAGTGCCGGAATTATAAGGGCGGACATCTCACAGAAAATTAATATATTTACTCTTGTATCAAGCGATATTGCCTTTTTAAAGCACAAAATAACTATAAAACATAAAATGCCGAGCGTTAGCATGGAAAGTGCAATGTCAGAAGAACCCCGAGCAAAGTACAAAATAGGCATTGTGATAAAAAGCAGTGCCGCAATTATTAAATTTAGCCTGTATACCGATGCCTGCGTGTATTTTTCAATTATTTTTTCCAAACTAAAATTTGTGTTTTCGCCAAAATTACTCATATTTTTACAGCCCCTTAATATTTTGTTTATTGCTAGATAATATTACACTATTCTAGCCAAGCCAAAGGAATTTAAGCCCGTCTAAAAGCACATAAATTGCACATCTACTGCATTATCCTCATAAACAAACGCTAGTGTGCCTTCGTCTGCCTTGTTATATGCACAATTTGTGCGCTTTTATGTCTATAAACTTTATGGCAAAGGGGTGGCTTTGGCGCCTATAGAAAGTTCACCTCAATGTCATAAAACAGGCTTGTATTGTATTGGTTTAGCTATAATAACAAAATATTTATTCCCAAAATAAATTATATAATATACATATTAGCACGTCAATGTAATAAAGAAAATATAGCAATTAGAACAATAATAATTGGAAAAATAAAGCAAATTTGACAAAATTTTAGTGTATACAAACTTGAACTTTAAACTGTAATTTTTAAAGGCTCTATAATTTTTTAAGCGGCACTGTAAAACTGTGCAAAATTTTTCTATTGCTGCATCTAAAAAGCAGGACAATACCGTTAACAAGTAAAAATTAGAAATTAACCTAACATTGCTAAAACTATAATTAAAAACTCTTAAATATTAGCAATGTGTTAACTTTTTGCATAATTGTTGACTTATGCTGTCACTGTGCTAAAATTATATTGGATAAGCATTGTTTTATAAGAGGAGTATAACTTAAGTGAATTTAATGAGCAAAACCAAAGTAGGTATAGATATAGGTTCAACCACTGCAAAACTTGTTATAATAAAGGGCGAAGATGTTGTGCACAGGTGCTATGAGAGGCACCTTTCAAAAGTGCGCGAAAAAACGCTGGAGCTAATGCAGCGCGCAGAGGAATTTTTGAAAGACGAGCCGTTCACGCTTGCAATATCGGGCTCGGCAGGGCTTGGCATATCAAAGAGCGCAAAAATACCTTTTGTGCAAGAGGTTTTTGCAACGGGGGAACTAGTGCGCAGTATGTACAGCGACGTAAACGCCGTTGTGGAGCTTGGCGGTGAAGATGCAAAAATATTATTTTTTGATGGTGACAACAGGGTAGAGGAGCGCATGAACGGCAGCTGTGCAGGCGGCACAGGTGCGTTTATTGACCAAATGGCAACGCTTTTAGCTGTTACGGCAGGCGAGCTTGACGAGCTTGCAAACAAACAGCAGTGTATTTATACAATTGCATCGCGCTGTGGCGTTTTTGCAAAAACAGACATACAGCCGCTGTTAAACCAAGGTGCGCGCAAAGAGGACATTGCGGCAAGCATTTTCCAAGCTGTTGTTGACCAAACAATTACAGGGCTTGCACAGGGTAGAAAAATTGACGGTAAAGTGCTGTTTTTGGGCGGTCCGCTCTTCTTTTTCAGCGCACTGCGCGAAAGGTTTACAAAAACGCTTGATTTGAGCGAGGAGCAGGCAATTTTCCCTGAATGGGCGCTGTACGCAGTAAGCATGGGCGCTGCAATTTGCAGTGTTGATTACGACAAAACTTTCAATTACACAGAGCTTATAGAGCTTTTAGAGGGTGCAAAAGAAGATGTTGTAACAACAAAAAGGTTAGAGCCGCTATTTGAGAATAAGGCGCAGTACAAAGAGTTTTGCAAGCGCCACACAAAGGCAGACGTTAAAAAAACAGACATTGAGCATTACAGTGGCAAGGCGTACCTTGGCATTGACTGCGGCTCTACCACAACAAAACTTTGCCTAATAGACGCGCATTGCAACTTGCTTTATACATATTACAACAGCAACAAGGGCAACCCTGTTAATGTAGTTAAAAAGCAACTTTTGCACATACACAAACTTTGCGCAGACAAGATAAAAATTGCAGGCAGTGCCGTTACGGGTTACGGTGAGGAGCTTATAAAAAGCGCGTTTTGCACAGATACGCGCCTTGTTGAGACAATGGCGCACTTAAAAGCGGCAAAGCACTTTAACAAAGACGTAGATTTTGTGCTTGACGTAGGCGGTCAAGACATAAAATGCTTTAAAATCCGCGATGGTGTAATTGACCACATCATGCTAAACGAGGCATGTTCCTCGGGCTGTGGCTCTTTTCTTGAGACATTTGCAAAATCAATGGGCACGGGCATTGAGGATTTTGCAAAAGAGGGGCTTTTTGCAAAGCACCCTGCCGATTTAGGCTCGCGCTGTACGGTGTTTATGAACTCCAGCGTTAAACAGGCTCAAAAAGAGGGCGCTACACTGGGAGATATCTCCGCGGGGCTTTCGCTAAGTGTTGTGAAAAACACGCTTTATAAAGTTATAAGAGTTGCCTCTGTGGAAGATTTGGGCAAAAATATTGTGGTGCAAGGCGGAACTTTCCACAACGATGCCGTTTTGCGCAGTTTTGAAAAAGAGATTGATGCGCATGTAACAAGGCCGTCTGTTTCGGGGCTTATGGGTGCATACGGCGCAGCACTTTACGCAAAGGAGCTCGGGCTTAAAAAGTCTAAGCTAAAAACAGCCGAGGAGCTTGAAGAGTTTGTACACACAAGCAAAACAACAAATTGTAGGCTGTGCACAAATAACTGCAATTTAACTGTCAATTTCTTTGATAATGACAGAAAATTTATCTCCGGCAACAGGTGTGAGAGGCCGGTAAGCGGTAAAAAAAGCGGTGAGAGCAACAACATGTTCCGCTTTAAGCTAGACAAGTTAAAGGCACTGCAAGGTGTTGAGGGCAAGCGCGGTAAAATTGGCATACCGCTTGGGCTGAATATGTACGAAAACTTGCCGCTGTGGCACGCGTTTTTCACCACACTCGGCTTTGAGGTAGTTGCGTCGGACGTATCAACGCGAGAAATTTATAGGCTAGGGCAAGACACAATACCGTCGGACACAGTATGCTACCCCGCAAAATTAATGCACGGGCACGTGTTAAATTTAATTGAAAAAGGCGTAGACAAGATATTTTATCCATGTATGCCGTACAATTTTAAAGAGGGCGGTGCGGATAATCACTTTAACTGCCCCGTTGTGGCATACTACCCCGAGCTTTTAGTTGCAAATATGGATAAGCTAAAAGAAGTGACGTTCTACAACGGTTATTTTGGCTTGCACAGGAAAAAAGACTTTGAGAAAAAAGCACTGGAGTATTTTGGCAAGGATTTTGACATTGGCAAAAAAGAGATGAAAAAGGCAGTGGAAAAAGCCTTTAACGCATATGAGCAATGGAATAGCGAGCTGAAAATTGAAGCAATGCGCGTAATTGATGAATCACGCGTAAAAGGGCGCAAAATTGCAGTGCTCGCAGGTAGGCCGTATCACATAGACCCCGAGATTAACCACGGGCTTGACAGCTTAATATCGTCTTTAAAACTTAGCATAGTAACAGAAGATGCCATAGCACACCTTGGCAAAGAGAAAAAGCGCGATGTGCTAAACCAGTGGACATACCACGCAAGGCTATACAAAGCGGCGGAATATGTGGTTGGAAATGACGATATGGAGCTAATACAAATAGTGTCGTTCGGCTGTGGGCTTGACTCCATTGTCGCAGACGAGGTGCGCGCCATTTTAGAGAGAAAAGGCAAGATGTACACACAGCTAAAAATAGATGAGATAAACAACCTTGGGGCAATTAAAATTAGGGTTAGAAGCTTAATTTCAGCGCTTGAAGAGAAAAATAAAAGGGGCACAGAGCATGGCAAAATTAATTTATGATGACACAGGTAGGCTCATTTTCACAAAAGAGATGAAAGAAGAGGGCTACACACTACTTGCGCCAAACATGTTGCCAACACATTTTAAGCTTTTAAAAGCGTCGTTCAAACAGCATGGATACAACGTATTACCGCTAGAAACTACAGGCAAAGACATAGTTAACGAGGGGCTGAAAAACGTGCATAACGACACGTGCTACCCGGCACTGCTTGTAATAGGACAGCTATTAAATGCACTAAAAAGCGGCGAGTATGACCTTAGCAAAACAGGGCTTATGATAACACAAACGGGTGGCGGTTGCAGGGCAAGCAATTACATATCACTGCTTAGAAAAGCCATGAAAAACAACGGGTTTGAGAATATACCTGTGGTGTCGCTAAATGCGTCGGGCATGGAGAAAAACCCGGGGTTTAAACTCACATTACCGCTTGTAAAAAAACTGCTGTTTAGCATATTATATGGCGATTTACTGATGCTTTTAGCAAACCAAGTGCGCCCATATGAGCTAAAAAATGGCAGTGCAGACGCACTTGTTGACGAGTGGGCACAAAAACTTGACGAGGAATTTAAGCACAAAGAAAACGTTAAGTATAAGCACATGAAAAACAACTGGGTGCTAATTGTTAAAGATTTTGCAAAAATACCTGTTGATAAAACGCAAGAAAAAGTTAAAGTAGGCGTAGTAGGCGAAATTTACGTAAAATACTCCCCACTTGGCAACAACGACCTTGAAAAGTTTTTGCAAAAAGAGGGTGCGGAAGTTGTTGTACCGGGCTTGCTTGACTTTTTAATTTTTAAAGTTGACAACAGATACGAAGACCCAAAACTTTACGGCGGCGGCAAGGTTAAGCGCTTTGCGTGCAAGCACATAATAAAATACTTAACAGGGTGGCAAAACGACCTTATTGCGGCAGTTAAAGATAACTCTGACTTCAGAGCGCCTGCAAAATTTGGAGAGACAAAACATGCAGTTAAAAGCTACCTTGGCTATGGCAACAAAATGGGCGAAGGCTGGCTTTTAACGGGTGAAATGCTGGAGCTTATCAGTAGTGGAGTTGAAAATATAGTGTGTGCACAGCCGTTTGGCTGTTTGCCAAACCACATTGTGGGCAAGGGCATGATGCGCAAAATCAAAGAAAATAACCCAAGTGCAAACATTGTTGCAATAGACTACGACCCCGGCGCAACGGCGATAAACCAAGAGAACAGAATTAAATTGATGCTTTCTAATGCTAAGAGAGCACAAAGTGAAATGCAGGCGCAACAAAATAGAGATTTTGCAAAAGTTTGAGGAAAAATTTACATTAAGACAAGAGTTTTGTCAATGTTTTTTGTGAGAGCATATCTAGGGCGTTTTTGAAACAAAAGCAATTATAGAGAGGTAAACATAATGCTTAAAGATTTTACAAATATAAAGTTTGATATAATAATTGCGGCAGGGCAATCAAATTGCGAGGGCAGTGGCGTGGGCGACGTGGAGTGCCCATACATACCAAAAGAAAATGTGTGGAGCATGAACAGGAATTTTACAATTTCCACATCTTGCGAAAAAGTACAAAACAACGTGGTGCTAGGGGCATTCCCACTAAAATTTGCAGACGAGTACATTGAAAACGGATATTTAAAAAGCGACAGGCAAATTTTAATAATAGAAAGCGCTGTCAGCGGCACAGGTTTTACTGAGGGCAACCACAAGGAGACATGGCACAGGGGCGGAGAATTATCGCAAACTATGTTTGACATGGTAAAAACAGCCATGGAGCTAAACTGCGAAAACAAAGTTGTAGCTTTTGTGTGGCATCAGGGCGAAAACTCTGTGAATTACAATGTGACAAAAGCACAACATTACGCTTACATGAAAGAGTTATTGAGCGATGTTACACAGAAAATAGCAGGAGAATACCCTATAATAACAGGGGATTTTGTTCAGGCCTGGATAAAAGAGCAAAGCGGCAAAGCAGATGAAATAACACAGGCAAACCGCGAAATAACAGCTGAGTTTAACGGCTATTTTGTGCAAACAGAGAAGCTGACCTCAAACGCAGAAGTTGTGGATAAAAACCACATAAAATTTGATGATACGATACATTTTTCAAGAAATGCACTATACGAACTTGGTGAGAGATATTTTGAAAAATTTGTATTATTCAAGAGTGCAAAATAGTACACCTTTCAAATTAGCAAAAAAGCGCAAAGCGAGCACAAGAGAGCACTAAGGGTTTTGGCGAGTTTTAAACAGGTGAGAGTGCGCAAGATGCAGCGCGAGGGAGAAAAAAGAACATGGCACAGTTCCAAATAACAAAAATACGCGATAATAAGCATTTAATTGAGCAATCGGCAAACTGGTTTCATGCAAAATGGGGCGTGCCGAGCAAAGCGTATGCTGACAGCATGAATGAAAGCATACAAGAAAATAAACCAGTACCGCAGTGGTACGTGGTTTTGGAAAACGAGAGAATAATTGCAGGGCTTGGTGTAATTGAGAACGATTTTCACGACAGAAAAGACCTAGCGCCTAACATCTGCGCTGTTTTTGTAGAAACGGAACACAGAAAAAAGGGCATTGCAGGTGAGATGCTAAATTTTGTGTGTGAAGATTTTAAGCAAATGGGCATAAAAACGCTATATCTTGTTACTGAGCACACAACATTTTATGAGAGATATGGCTGGGAATTTTTGTGCATGGCGCAGGGAGACGGCGAGGAAAAAATGACAAGAATGTACATACATGAATGTGAAGGTAAAATGTGAGTTTTAGGCAAGTTAAGATATATTCAAATTAAATTACAAAAAAACGCTTTACTTAAAATCATAAATAGTATATAATAAAGT
>CAYJNL010000015.1:0-69203 GCA_964371675.1 uncultured Bacteroides sp.
AGCAAAATATAAATTGGCATGTGCGTAGCACCGCCATAAAATAAATTATAAATAACCCATGCAGGATATACGGGTTATTTATATTTTGTGTAGCAAAATATAAATTGGCATGTGCGTAGCACCGCCATAAAATAATTTATAAATAACCCATGCAGGATATGAGGGTTATTTATATAATTATATGTATTTAATACTTAGCATGTGACAGTCATGCTACAAAAAATTGCTCAAAAACTTGGCATGTAAACTTGCATATTTTTCTTTATTTATACACAATTTTATGGTATTATAATAATGTGTAAGTTAAATTATAAACACTTTTTAACCATACATTTGGGAAAGAGGAAAGAAAATGCTGGCAACAATACAAAATATGATAAACAGTGCAGGCAGTATGTTACAATCAAGCGGGCCGTTTGTTTTGGTAGATATACTTGTGGTTGCATTTTTGGTGTATAAAATAATAATGTTTGTGCGCCAAACAAACACATGGCAAATGGCAAAAGGCATTTTGCTTGTGGCAATAATTTACTGGGTTGCAATTTTGGCAAACATGCGCACTTTACTTTATTTAATAGATAGCTTTATGCTGTACGGAATTATAGCAATGGTTATAGTTTTTCAGCCGGAGCTTAGGCGCGCACTTGACCAAATGGGGCGCAACGGCTTTTCACGCGTTGCGGTATTGCGGCACGGCAGTACTATTTCAGATGATATGCGCGCTGCATGGCAAAGTGCTATTGTTGAGATATGCGACATGGCTGAAAATTTATCTAAAAGCAGTACAGGTGCACTGCTTGTAATAGAGCGCAGTACTAACCTTGATGAAATTATAAAAACAGGCACAATGGTGGAATCTACGGTTAGTGCGGAGCTGCTGGAGACAATTTTCTACAGTGGCACACCGCTACACGACGGTGCAGTTATTGTAAGGAATGCAACGGTATGTTCCGCAGGGTGTTTTTTACCGCTTTCTAATAACCATGAAATAGGCAAAGACCTTGGTACACGTCACCGCGCCGCACTTGGCATGAGCGAAAACTCCGATGCCGTAATTGTTGTGGTAAGTGAGGAAACCGGGATAATTTCTGTAGTAAAAAACGGCGTACTTGTAAGGCGCGTTGAGCGGCAAAAACTATACGACGTGCTTACAAGCGACTTAGTGCCGCCGCAAGATAACACCAAAAACAAAGGCAAATTTGCCTTTTGGAGGAAAAACCGTGGAGACGAAAAAAACAAATAAAAAAGGGCAAGGCACAACAAAGTGGTTTGCAACAAGGCAAGGTACAGCGCTTATATCAATAATAATTGCTGTATTAATATGGTTTACGGTTGTAACCGTTATAGAGCCTGGCAGTACAACAACATTCCATGTGCCGGTAGATTTTTCTTTTAATGAAGCAGCATACACAAGCCAAGGGCTTAGCATTGTTGAAACACCTACCAGAACAGTAGAGGTAACAGTGCAGGGCGACGGCTCTGTGCTTGCGGGCATGACGGAGAGCGACATACTTGTATACCCTGAATACACAATGGTATCCGGCGCAGGCACGTATAACTTGCGCATAATTGTGCGCAATGCAGGCACAAAATACTTTGAAATTGTAGAGGACGACATAGGTTATGTTGAACTTACGTTTGACAAGTTTATTCAAAGAGACTTTAATATATCTGTAAATGTAATGGGCGTGCAAACAGCAGATGGCTATTACATGGACGTGCCGAGCGTTTCACCGCAGACAGTTACTTTACACGGGCCTGAAAAGACTATAACGCCAATAACAAACGTAATTGCAAACGTTACACTTGACGAAGAAAGGCAAGAAAGCGCAATTGTAACGGCATCGCTCTCATATTTAGACGAGGCAGGAACGGTGCTTGATAAAACGGGCATAACGGCAAGCGTTGACCAAGTTGAGGTTACCGTGCCAATTTATAGAATAAAAGAATTACCGCTTACCGTAGAATTTTCGGGTGTACCAACAGGTTTTGACCCCACAGTACTAAGCGCAACCTTAAGCAACAAAACAATACGTGTTGCAGGCCCGTCCACACAGCTGGACGAAATGCAAAGCATTAGTGCCGGTGTTATAGATTTGTCGAAATTTGACTTATCACAGCAGGAAATTCCACTTGACATTGTGCTACCCGAAAACATAAAAAATGTTGATAATTTACAAAAAGTAACGGTAACTTTTGACGGCACACAAGACTTTATAACACAAGAATTTACCGTAACAGAAGTGCAAGCAATTAATGTGCCCGAGAATATAGAGGTATCTTTCCCGACAGCGCAGATAAATAACGTAACACTTGTGGGCGATGCAACGGAGCTTGAAGAGCTTACTGAAACAAGCGTTGTTGGCGTTGTGGATTTCTCGCCAACAAATTTAGCCGTAACAAGTGGACAGCAAAATTTATCGGTGCAAATAAGGGTGCTTTCGGGAGATACAGTTTTTGCCACAGGCAGTTATACAATTATTTGCGATATAAAAACAGTAGGAGAATCAACACAGGCTCATGAAACAATTGAGGTAGAGACAGAATGATTACAGTTAGCCAAATAAGGTTACCACTAGCAGCACCAAAAGAAGAGGCAATAGCGCGTGCACTAAAAATTGTGCACTTGCCAAAAAGTTTGATAGACAGCGCACATGTAAGTAAAGTTAGCGTAGATGCGCGCAAAAGAACAGTTGTGCTTGTTTACAGCGTGACAATTTTTCTAAAAGAAGAAAGATTTTTAGAGCGATTTAACCGCACGGCAAACAATGTGCGCGTTGTTAGAACACAGCCCTTTGTAATGCCAATTGGCAAAGAGCCTATAAGTAAAAGGCCCATAATTTGCGGTTTTGGCCCCGCGGGCATATTTTGTGCACTTGCACTTGCAAGGGCAGGTTATAAACCAATTATCTTAGAGCGTGGCGCACAAATACAAGAGCGTGAAATTCACATTGATAACTTTCTCAAAACACGTGTTTTAAACGAGAATTCAAACATACAGTTTGGCGAGGGTGGCGCAGGCACTTTTTCAGACGGCAAGCTAACAACACGTATAAATTCCCCTTTGTGCAATTTTGTTATGCAAACACTAATACAGCACAAAGCACCTAAAGAAATTGCCTATATGCAAAAACCGCACATTGGCACCGATGTTTTGCGCGGTGTAATAACAAGCATACGCAAAGAGATTGAGAGCCTGGGCGCAGATATTTATTTTAACAGCAAAATTACCGATATTGCGACAAAAAACGGCAAAATAACACATGTTTCAACACAAGACGCGCAGTTTGAGTGCGACACGCTAGTGCTTGCAATTGGGCACTCTGCACGAGACACATTTGAGATGCTTAATGAAAGCGGCATGAATTTACAAGTTAAACCGTTTAGTGTTGGCTTTAGGGCAGAGCACTTGCAAAGCTTTATAGACGAGGGGCTTTACCACGGTGCAGCAGGGCACAAGGCACTGCCTGTGGGGGAATATCAGTTATCACAACACGTGGGCAAAAGGTGTGTTTACACATTTTGCATGTGCCCGGGCGGCAATGTAGTGGCGGCAGCAAGCGAAGACGGGCAAACAGTTACAAACGGCATGAGCTACCACGCAAGAAGTGGCAAAAACGCCAATGCCGCCGTTGTCGTGAGTGTTAACGCAGACGATTTTGACAATAACGCTTTCAAGGCAATGGCTTTTCAAAGAGAATTTGAGCAAAAAGCATATTTACTTGGCGGTAGCAATTACACAGCACCGGCGCAAAATGCGAGCGCCTTTATTAAAGGTGAAAAACTGCTAAAAATAAAAGACGTAGAGCCAACATATCCACTGGGCACAGTGGCGTGTGACTTTGCGCAAATTTTCCCCGAAGAGCTAACCGGCTGTTTACGGCAAGGTTTACTTGCCTTTGACAGAAAGATAAAAGGCTTTGCAAACGACAGCACAATTTTGACAGGTGTTGAAACAAGAACGTCCTCGCCCATAAAGCTTGCAAGACTAGAGACGGGTGAGAGCGAGGACATCAGCGGAATTTACCCATGCGGAGAGGGTGCAGGTTATGCAGGTGGCATAATGAGCGCCGCAACAGACGGGCTAAATATTGCACAGCTTATTGCAGAAAAATTTAAGCCTTTTTAATTTTTAACCATTAAAACTTTTATCTAAAATACTTTGTATGGCACGCATTGTATGCGTGCCGCACCCAGCTTCAAAATTACCCCAAAGAAAGGTAAATAATATATGTTTTATCGCCCATGGCAAATAAACAGACCGCAAAAACAAGAGAGCGGTATGTTACAAAATAAATATGGTTTGTCAAAACTTGTGTGCGACGTAATGTGCGCACGTGATATAACACAGCAAGACACTGTGGTTGATATGATGGGGCAAGAATTTGAGATGCCCGACCCAATGACAATACACGGAATGCAAAATGCTGTTGATAGAATACTGTACGCTGTCGATAATGGGCAGCGCATTGTTGTTTTCGGAGATTATGACGTGGACGGCGTTACGGCAACGGCACTTATTTATACATATCTTGATTCAATTGGAGCGGACGTTTACTACAAATTGCCAAGCAGAGAAGACGACGGCTATGGGCTTTTTCCTCATATAATTGACGATTTGCACTCAAAAAAAGTAGATTTAATTGTAACGGTAGACACGGGCATTTCCGCAAACGATGCTGTTGATAGGGCAAATGAGCTTGGCATAGATGTTGTAATTACAGACCATCACTTGCCACCTGACACCTTGCCAAAAGCCACCGCAATTGTTGACCCACAGCAAAAAGATGACATAAGTGCGTGCAAAACCTTGTGTGGCGCAGGTGTTGCGTACATGCTTATTTGTGGGCTTGAGTGCTGCGATGCAACCGAGATGTTGCCGTTTTACGCAGACCTTGCGGCAATAGGCACAATTGCCGATATTATGGACTTAAAAGGCATAAACAGGCATATAGTTAAAGCAGGGCTTGAGCTTATTAATAACACAGACAGGCCGGGGCTTCGCGCACTTATAAAGAGCAGTGGTTTTGAGGGCAAAACGCTGACAGCGGAAAATGTGGCTTTTGGTATATCGCCACGGCTTAACGCGGCAGGGCGCATGGACAGTGCTGTTTCAGCACTGGAGCTACTGCTTTGTGACGACGAGCAAGAGGCGGCAGAGCGTGCACAAGAACTTGAACAGCAAAATGCAATGCGCCAAAAAGCCGAGCAAGAAATTGCAAAATGTGTGTTTGAAACTATTGCAGCAGACCAAAACTATGAGAGACAGCGCGTTATAGTTGTGGCACACGAGGACTTTCACGCAGGTGTTATAGGCATAGTTGCCTCACGCGTGGCAGAGCGTTTTGGCAAGCCCACAATTATAATTTCGCTTGATAAAAACGGCGAGGGCAAGGGCTCAGGGCGCAGTATAGGCGGTTTTTCGCTTTACAACGCAATTGCACATTGTGAAGATTTACTGCTTCGTTTCGGTGGGCATGAGCTGGCGGCAGGTCTCTCAATAGATAAAGAAAATATCGCTCTATTTCGAGAAAAAATAAACGAGTGGGCGCTAACACAACACCCCATGTTAAAGAGGCAACCGCTAAAAATTGATGCTCCTGTGGTTTTGGATGAAATATCAACTGAAATTGTAGACGATTTAGAGCTTCTTGCGCCGTATGGGCACGGCAACCCCTCTCCGCTGTTTTTAATAGAAAATGCTGTAATCGAGGACATCTACGCACTGTCCGAGGGCAAGCACACACGCTTAAAACTGCGCCAAAACAATGCGGTAATTTTTGCGGTAATCTTTGGCACAGGGCCAATGAGTTTGTGTTATTCAAAGGGTGATACAGTGGATGTAGCCGTGAGCTTGTCTGTATACGAGGGCAAAACCGGTGCAAGTGTATCAGCAAAAATTAAAGACATGCGCCCGTGTAATATGGGTGAGGAATTTATACATCAAGCAGAGCTTTTTGAGGCGCTTAGCTGTGACGCACTGCTAACAGGTGCGCAAAAAGCAGAGCTTTTGCCACAGCGAAGCGATGCCGCAGACGCTTACAGGCTTGTTAAGGCAGGCGTAAAAAGTACAGATTTGCGCCCCGTGTTTAAAAAGCTTGGAACACAGCGCACAGGCAAAATACTTGTGGCGCTAAGTGCTTTTTGTGAGCTCGCGCTCATATCGCACGAGGTAAGCGCGGCAGGTGTGGCTGAATATAAAATACTACCTAATGCACAAAAGCAAGAGCTTACAAGTGCCCCCATTATGCAAAAACTAGTGTAAAAATAGTGCACATTATACAAGGTGTGGTTTTAAATAAATTTAAAATCCAAGTTTTTAGGGCACGCATTTTATGTGTGTTATAATATTTCCACCTTGCTAATCATTATAACAATAATGTAGGCACCGTAAGTGCGCGCAAATTGTCGGTTTTTCCAAAAAATCAACATGAAAGTAGGACGAAAATTGAAACTGCAAGAGTATCAAGATTTTTTAAATGTGCTTAAAAAATCAGGGCGCAAATACGATATGCCCAAGATTGAAAAAGCGTATAATATTGCAAGAGAGGCGCACGGCGACCAAACACGGCTGTCGGGCGAGTCATATATTAGCCACCCGCTTGCTGTGGCAACTATACTTGTTGATTTGGGCATGGATAACGACACCGTAATTGCCGCCATTTTGCACGATGTGGTGGAGGATACTGAAATACCCCTCAAAACAATACAAACTGAGTTTGGCGGCGACGTTGCACTACTTGTAGACGGTGTAACAAAACTGGGGCTTATTAAATTTTCGTCGGTGGAGGAGCGCCAAGCCGAAAACTTGCGCAAGATGCTACTTGCAATGAGCAAAGACGTGCGCGTAATGCTTGTGAAATTGTGCGACAGGTTGCACAACATGCGCACGGGAGATGCCTGGCCCGAGCAGAAAAGGCGAGATAAA
The DNA here is from genome assembly GCA_964371675.1 of uncultured Bacteroides sp. Taxonomy (GTDB): domain Bacteria; phylum Bacillota; class Clostridia; order Oscillospirales; family Ruminococcaceae; genus Ruthenibacterium. The sequence continues at coordinate 6,929 of CAYJNL010000015.1, forward strand.
GCGCTGGAAACCATGGAAGTTTACGCACCAATTGCGCACCGCCTTGGCATGAGCAACGTAAAAGAAGAGCTAGAAGACAGAAGCTTGCGCTACCTTGACCCCGTAGGTTATAGTGAAATAACGGCGCAACTTGCAAAAAACGGCGATGAAAACAAATTTATTGAAAACGTTGTTGACAAAATTGAAAGCCGTATAAAAGAGGCTAAAATAAAAGAATGCAGCATAAAAAGCAGGGTAAAGAGCGTTTATGGCATATACAGAAAAATGTACATGCAAGACCGCACTTTTGAAGAAATTTACGACGTATATGCGGTAAGAATTATAGTAAACACACTAAGCGAGTGCTACACTGCGCTGGGGCTTATTCACGACATGTTCCACCCCATACCAAGCAGATTTAAAGATTATATATCAACACCAAAACAAAACATGTACCGCAGTTTGCACACCACCGTAATGGGCAAGGAGGGTGTGCCGTTTGAGGTGCAAATTCGCACTTATGAGATGGATAAAACGGCGGAGTACGGCGTTGCGGCACACTGGAAATACAAAGCTAATTTAACGGCAAAAGACACCCTTGACGAGCGTATAGAGTGGGTGCGCCGCCTTCTTGAAAGACAGCGCGACAACGAGGACGTGGGCGAGCTAATGCGCGACATGAAGAGCGAGCTATTACCCGAGCAAGTGTTTGCATTTACCCCAAAGGGCGATGTAATAAACTTGCCAATGGGCGCAACAGCAATAGATTTTGCGTACAGCATACACACAGCCGTGGGCAACAGAATGGTGGGCGCAAAGGTAAACAGCCGCATGGTGCCAATTGACCACAAGATTATAACAGGCGAAATTATAGAGGTAGTAACAGGCCCCAAAGACAAAGGCCCAAGTAGAGACTGGCTGAACATAGTTGTTACAAGCGAGGCAAAAAACAAGATAAAAGGTTGGTTTAAAAAAGAGCGCAAAGAAGAGAATATAATAGAGGGCAAGGCCGCACTTGAAAAGGAAATGCGCCGTAACTTTATAAACATACCCGATGATAAATACAACGAATTTATGACAGATATGGCAAAAAAACAGCGCTTTAAAACACCTGAGGAGCTGTATGGAGCACTGGGCTACGGCGGCGTACAGCTGTCAAGGCTAATGGTGCGCATAAAAGAAGAATACGTGCGTATGCAAAAGGAGCAAACACCGGCACAAATAACAACAGTGCCAATACGCACACCAAGCACTAAGGGTAATGACGGCGTAATTGTTGAGGGCATAGGCAACTGCCTTGTAAAATTTGCAAAGTGTTGCAGCCCCTTGCCGGGTGACGAAATTGTTGGTTTTGTAACGCGTGGTTTTGGTGTGTCGGTGCACAAAAGAGACTGCGTTAACGTAAAAATAGGGCTTGAGGGCGAAGATGCAAGCAGGTGGGTGTCAGCAACTTGGGCAGACAGGCGCGAAAAAGACAGCTTTAAGTCTACACTTGAGATAATAGCAATGGACAGAAGCGGCCTTACAGCAGACGTTGCTGTTTTAATTGCGGAGATGAAAATACCTTGCTACTCATTGTCGGCACGTCAAGTATCGGGTGGGCGCGCGTTTATGACAATTACAATTGGTATTAACAGCACAGAGCATTTAAACACGGTTATAAGTAAGCTTAATAAGATAAAAAGTGTTACTTCTGTTGTGCGCTCGCAAAATAAGTAGTGCGCTGTTTTGTTTTGTTAAATTTGAATATTAACTGATACAAAGCAGTAGGGGCAGCTCCATGGAGTTGCCCCTACATTTTTTTGTTAAATTATCAATTTTTTATGTTTAGCCACTTTCCTTTATTATTAAATGTGTGGTGTAAAGCCCTCGCCGAAAATTTCGCTTGCCTCTGTTATTGTAATAAAGGCATTTTCGTCAATCTCATGTGCAATGTTGCGTATTTTAAAAACCTGTGACTTAGATGCAACACAAAACAGCATGTCCATTTCACTGCCGGAATAAGTACCCACAGCGTTTACGCGTGTTACGCCTCTATCTGCAACACTGTTAATTTTTTGTGCAATTTCTTTGCCTTTTTTGCTTATTATAATAGTAAGCTTGCCACCACCTGCGCCAAAAATCATTTTATCTATAACTGTGGTAGATACAAAAGAGGTTATAATGCCGTACAAAACTGCGTCGATATTGCCAAAAACCACACCGCCAAGCAGTATTACAATGCAGTCTGTAAGCAAAATAAGCTGCCCTATAGACATGTGTGGGTGCAGTTTTTTTATTGACATTACAATAAAATCCGTACCACCTGTGGAGGTGCCACGCATATAAACGGTTGCAAGCCCAAGCCCTGCAAAAACACCAGCAAAAATACAAGCTAAAATTTTGTTACCTGTGTATTCAGGTATGAGTGGCACAACAACGTCGGTAAAAAAAACAACAATAAGCATTGTGCGTAAACTGCGCAGCATAAACTTGCGCCCAACTATTTTGTAGCACAAAAGTATTATTGGTATGTTAATAATAAAGGTTAGTGTACCAACAGGAATTGCCGGTAAAACGTGGTTTACTATAAGTGCAACACCTGAAACACCACTTGTTGCATACTGTGCGGCACGTGCAAACGTATAAATGCCAACGGCAAATAAAAATGCGCCTACAAATTCGTAACACAAGTCTTTAATAGTTTTTGCCAGTTTTGTCTCTTCTTTTTGTTTTGTTAATCTTTTTGTTTTGTTATCCATTTTATAAACCACCTGTTTTATAATTTGTATTATACGCAGCCAAATATAAATTGGCATGTGCGTAGCACCGCCATAAAATAACTTATAAAAATAATATAACCCATTTGTGTGCGGTTAGCCAAGCCGATGAAAACCGATGCAAACCTTGCCTTTTTACTGTTTATACATGAGTGCCGGCTAAAAAACCGCAACACAAAGCCCATAGGAAACCTATGGGCTCTGTGTTCACACATACATAATCTATATTTAAGGGAAAAGCAATTTTACTGCCGATAAATGACTACTGCACTTATCGGGGGACTGAACACCCATAACGTATTCAGTAATGTTATTATAGCACTAACAAAAGTATTAGTCAATACTTTTTTAAAAAAAATTAAAAAATTTTAACTTTTTTTGTTTTTGTAATTACTATGTGTTCAAAATTAAAAATATGCGATAATTAAACGTTTTTACGAGGCTTTTTTATTATATAAAGTATTATGAAAAATAATTTTTAAATGTTTGCGCCATAAATTGCAAGGCTCTACACTTGGAGCTACCCTAAGTGCCTTTACAAAAACCTTGGCAGAATTTCTGTAATATTTCAAAAAATACTCGCTAACACAAACAGTTTTGCCTGTGTTTTTTTGTTTCATTTTATAATTTGCAAAATTTTGCTCTAGCTTTTGCAAAGTTTTTTTTGGGCGCAACCTCCCTTGCAAACTCCACTACAAAAATAACTACACCTAACTGAGATTCCCGTCTTTAAATAGTGCATGCACGCTTTTGCGCAAGTTTTTGTTTTCCTCGCTGTCAAGGGTAGGGTCGCACTCGTGTATTTTCAGCGCTTGCTTTTGTGCCGCGTACAATGCCTTGCTGTCGTGCGCAAGGCTTGCAATGCGCAAAGTGGGCAAACCATGCTGGCGTGAGCCGAAAAAGTCTCCCGGGCCTCTCGTCTCAAGGTCATATTTCGCTATTTCAAAGCCGTCATTTGTCTTGCACAAAAAGCTTAGGCGCTCGCGCACACTCTCAGCCTTGTGGTCGCTCACAAGCACACAGTAAGATTCGCGCTTGCCCCTGCCCACGCGTCCGCGCAGTTGGTGCAAGGCAGATAGCCCATACCTCTCTGCATTTTCTATAACAATTATGTTTGCGTTTGGCACGTCTACACCAACCTCAATTACGGTGGTGGATACAAGTACATCTATATCGCCATTAGCAAACGCCTCCATAACAGCAGACTTTTCAACGGGCTTTAATTTGCCGTGCATTAGCCCTATTTTATAGCCGGAGAGCAGTGGTTTTGCCGTTTCTTCATAGTAAGTTGTAACGGCTTGCATGTCTTGTGCGCCCTCTTCTATAAGTGGGCAAATTATGTAGCTTTGCGCACCGCTTTTTAGCTGTTCTTTTATAAAACCATACATGTCAACACGCTTTTTTCCCGTTACAGCGTATGTTTTTATTGGCGTTCTGCCCGGTGGGAGTTCGTCTATAATGCTTATGTCAAGGTCTCCGTACATTAATAGCCCAAGTGTGCGCGGTATTGGTGTTGCGCTCATTACAAGTACGTGTGGGTGTTTTGCCTTTGCCGTTAGCTTTGCGCGCTGCCGTACACCAAAACGGTGTTGCTCGTCTGTTATGGCAAGCCCCAATTTGTTAAAATGCACCTCATCGCCTATAACAGCGTGCGTGCCCACTATTATTTGTGAGGTGCCTTGCTCTATTTCTCCAAGTAGTTCTTTTCGCTTTTTGCCTTTTACACTGCCTGTGAGCAAAATTATGTCTATGCCAAGAGGCTCAAACAGCTTTTTTAAAGACTGCGCATGTTGCGCCGCCAAAATTTCCGTAGGTGCCATAAGCACGCTTTGGTAGCCGTTTTTGCAAGCCACATACATTGCACCTGCCGCAACAAGTGTCTTACCACTGCCTACATCGCCTTGCAGTAGCCTGTTCATTGGTGCGGTTTTGTTCATGTCGTGCAAAATCTCGTCTAGTGCTCTTTTTTGCGCACGTGTGGGCGTAAACGGCAGTTGCTTAATAAATGCAGATATATCGGTGTTTTTTATGGGCGCGCTCGTTAAAGCACTGTCTCTGCTACGCAGTAAAAAAAGCCCGAGTTGAAGCGTTAAAAGCTCCTCATATATAAGCCTGCGCCGTGCCGCCTCCACATCCTCCATGCTTTTGGGAAAATGTATTGCGCGCACTGCCTCATCTTTGCTCACAAGTTTGTACTCGTCAAGCATGTACTGTGGCAAAGTTTCCTCTATTTGTGGCGCATTTTCAAAATAATTGCGCAAACACTTTGAGATATACGCGCTGTTTATGCCCTCTGTTTGTGGATAAATTGCGGTAAGCGGTGTTTTTTTTACTTCATCTGCACTTAATACGGTGGGGTTTATCATCTCACGCGTGCCACGTGCCGTGCCTAACTTGCCGTAAAAAAAGTATTCTTTATCTATTTCAAGTTTTTGTATGGTATACGGATTGTTGAAAAAGCTAACAATTAAACCCGATGTATCATCACCGCACACAGCTTTATGTATTTGCTTGCCGCCTGCAACTCTGATACTGTTTTTGCCGTCCACACTTGCTTTTACAACACATTTAACATCTTGTGGCGCAAACGCAATGGGGTAAGGTTTTGAAAAATCCACGTAGTCACGCGGATAATAGCCCACAATATCAGCCACAGTGTAAATACCGAGTTTTGCAAAAAGCTGTGCGCGTTTTTCACCCACACCTTTTAAAAATCTAATATCAGCCATATGCGCACCTAAATGTGTATGTTGCGTTTACAAAAAATTATGCTACCCGTTACAAACAAAGCGCTTGCAAGCAAGTATAGCGAAATTATGCCCACATACGCACTAACATTGCCCGACAAGATATTCTCTTGATTAAAAAGCGAGATAGGAGTTAAGAAATGTAGCCATTTAAAATCGTCGGCAGCGTTTGCCGCCATGTTTATTAATACGAATAAAACGCACGGTCCTGCGCCAAAAATTGCGGCGTTTTTAGTGTCATCAAAAATACAAGAAGCGCAAAAGCAAAGCCCTGCAAAAAACAGCAACATGCCAAACAGCCCTATGTTTAGTAGTAAAAATTTGCTGATTTCCAACTCATTTGGAAAAGTCATGTGCGCCATAACTGCCAAAAAACACGTTACATACAAAACTATTAACAGTACACCGCTAATTAAAGCAAAAGCTTGCGTTACTATAACTTTTGCTCGCGACACAGGCATTGCAAGAATTTGCGCCATACTGCCTGTATCTGTGTATTTTGCCACAAGGTTTATTGACAAAATTGCAATATAAACAAGCGGAAACACAATGAATAAAAAAGAATAAAGATAGTTCGATAAAAATTCCACCAGAGTGCCGCCTGTGCCTGTCATATTCAATGCCTCGAAAATCTCCGGCATTGTCTGCATAATCATTTCAAGCCCCTCGCCCATCTCGGGGTCAAACATTGTTATCATAACGCTTGCATACAGCGTTAAAATTGCAATAAAAATTACTAAAAGGCTTGCGCTTGTTTTAAAACTGCGCTTGAAAAGTACGGTGCTCATCTTTTCGCCACCTCGCTATTTGTATAAAATTGCAAAAACAAATCTTCAAGCGTACCCGTCTGTATGTCAATATCGGTTACGCTGTACAAAGATAACGCTTTTATAAGTGCGTCTGCACTGCCGTTTATGTTAACTGCAACACACCTTTCGCCCTCACGCACTGCGCTTTTGCATGTGTTAAAAAACATTTGCGCCTCATTTTCGTGCGCAAACACTACGCGGTATGTTTTACTACGCTTTAGCCGCAAATTTGCAAGGCTCTCACAGCTTACAATTTTGCCTGCACTTATAATTGTTGCGCTGTCGCAAGTGCGCTCAATCTCATCAAACATGTGAGACGACATTAGTATCGTTTTACCGCGTTTTTTCTCGCGCGAGATAAGCTGTGTAAACTTGTTTTGCATCAGAGGGTCAAGCCCGCTTGTGGGCTCGTCCAGTATATAAATAAGAGGGTCGTGCATAAAAGCGCAAACAAGCCCCAGCTTTTGCTTTGTGCCCTTGCTCATTTTTTTTATTTTACTCTTGCCGTCAAACTCAAAATAATCTTTTAATTTGTTTGACAGCTCAAAGTTTTTCATGCCCCTCATGCCGGCGGTAAAGCGAATCATCTCGTCGCCCGTCATGTCGTTAAAAAGCGCTATTTCTCCCGATAGGTAACCGACGTTTTTGTGTATAAGCTTTGCATTTTCAAAGCAGTTTTTATTTTGTATGTAAGCCGCGCCGAGACTAGGCTTAATAAAACCCATTAAATGGCGAATAGTAGTAGTTTTTCCAGCACCATTAGGCCCTAAAAAACCCATTACCTCTCCTTGTTTTACACACAAGTTAAGTTTGAAAATGCCCTTGCCTCTGCCATAATCTTTTGTTAGGTTTTCAGTTTTAATTATGTAGTCCAAAAACTCACCTCGTTTGTTTATAGTCGAAAAATGTATGGATTTTCAGCTTAACTACTACATATTTTACTCCACATCAAACGCGTAAATTGTAGTTTGGTGGTACTCCTCTTTTGGCAAAAGCACAACACTTGGGAAGTGCTCGTGCATGGGCGAGCACGGATAATGCTGTGTTTCAAGGCAAAAACCACTCTGCTTTACAAAGGCATTGCCGTTTTTGTCTTTTAGGTCTTCACCACCCAAAAAGTTGCCCGTGTACAGCTGTACAGCCGGCTGTGTTGTTAAAAGGGTCATTTTTATGCCGGAACTCTCGCTTTTTGCAAAGCCTACTTTTGCAAGCATACCGTCCTCTTTATCAAAGATAAAGTTATGGTCGTATCCGCCTGCAATTGTAAGCTGTTCATTGTCTGCATTTATGTCTGCGCCAATTTTTTTAGGCTGTGTAAAGTCAAATTCCGTGCCTATAATGTTAAGGATTTTACCCGTTGGGCAAAGCCCCTCTTTTGCCTGTGTAATTTTACTTGCATCAAGTTGCAAAACTGTATCTAAAATATCGTAGCTGTCCTTGCCGTCAAGGTTAAAATAAGAGTGGTTTGTGAGGTTTACAATAGTTGGCTCGTTTGTTCTTGCGGTGTAATCCATAACAATTGTGTCCTCGTGAGTTAATGTGTATGTAACGCACACCTTCAAATCCCCGGGGAAACCATCCTCGCCGTCTTTGCTCTTGTATTTTAGCACAAGGCTGTCGCCCTCAATGCTCGATTTAAACACTTTATGGCTAAAGCTACCATGCAAAAAATTGCCACCATTATTGGCGGTAAGTTTGTACTCCTTGCCATTTAGCACAAAGCAAGCGTTTTCAAGGCGGTTTGCATACCTACCTATAAAAGAGCCGTGCCCTGCACCGCCTTTTTCATAGCCACTCAAGTCCTCATAGCCTAAAACAACGTCGCGGAAAACGCCAAACCTATCTTTAACATTTAGCTGAGTTAAAGCACAGCCGTACTCAATAATTTTTACGCTCATGCCGTTTTCATTTGTCAAAGTGTACTCAAAAACGTCTGTGCCCTCGCTTGTTTTTGCAAAAAAGTTTTTTGTTATAGCCATTTTTATGCTCCTTTTAATAAAAAATCTATTGAATGCTGTACGGGTTGTTTATAGTTTATTTTATAGCGATGCTACGCACATGAGGGTGATATATCTGCGCAAAAAACAAATTACCGTTTAAATTTATTTTTTATTTTGCGCAAAATTACTACATGTTGTTTTTCTTTTGGCAAGGGTGCACCTATTGCATTTGGGTACTTTTCACGTGCGTTTGCAATTGCCGTTTTTAGTTTGTTTGCACGTATGTTTTTGTGCTGGCCTATGCCCTGTGCAACAATAATTGTAACAGCCATAAACACTATGCCTATTATAAAAATTATGCGCAAATCAGACGTGCTGTTAGACGAAGTTGCATCTATATAGCCTATTGTGGTTGAACATATTAGTGAACCCAAAAGTGACATAACACCGTTAACTGTTGCACTTGTGGAAAAGTAGACTGTGCGGTTTGCGCTTTTGCCCATACCGTCCACTTGCATTTGCAAAAAGCCGACGGACAGCCCTGCAAAAGGCACTGCACCTAGTATAGATAAAACAGGGTATAATAAATTTTTATTTTCCGGTGTAATAAAAAACCACCCAACACCGCCCGTTGCCATTACAAGTATAGAGAGCTGAACAACACGTTGCCATGAAATTTTCATTGCGAGGCGCTGTAACAACGGCGCTACAACACCACGAGAAATACCGCCAACTGTTGTCCAAATTAAAATGTCGAGAAAAGGTAGTTGTAACATGCGCACTTGATAAACACCTGCAAAACTGCCAACAAACATGTTGCTGAAACTCCACAGTGCATTTGTTATTAAAACTGCTAAAAACGCTTTGTTTTTAAACACGGTAAGCATGAGCTTGCTTGTTTTTTCATTAGAAGCATTTTGTGTATTATCGCTGTTATTAGGGGTTTGCGCCTCTTCACTAAAGCGTGGCAGCTTAAAAAGCACGGCAATGCTTAAAAGCAAAACAACACCCAAAATTGTGCCTATAATTATAAACCCATTTTGCTCAAAATTGCCGTTTTGTGCAAAGTTTATAATACTTGCGCTTATGCAAAAAAGTGTAATATGAAAAAACATAAACGACATTTCACGCACTGCATAAAAAGACGGCCCCGCCCTACCTTGAACGCCACTTACCGTCCACGCAGTTTGTGCCGGCGCAGCAAGGTGCATAAAAGATACAAGCAAAACAATTGCCACAACAAAAACGCCAGAACCTATACCTTGAGTTAATAATACTGAAAAAAATACAACAGGTAGTATAAGCCGCCAAACTAAATTTACAAAATAAAGGTACGTCATTTTGTTTTTAAATTTAGAAAATAAAAGCGCACCCGGCATTTGTAAAAGTGTGAAAGTGGCAGTTATACTGGTTAAAAAATTTGCAATACTTAGTGGTATATCGAAATAATTTGTCATAGCGGCAACAATTGTGCCGCTGCAAACCCAATATGCACCCATTGACAACGTATTGTCAAGTATAAACAAATTTTCTTTTTTGTTTAGTATATTCATATGGCAACTCCGCTTTTCAATCAATATCTAAGGTGTAAAGCCAGTCGAACCTTTTTAAGCTATCAATGTACTGCGCAACAGATACGTAATTTTTCATGTCGCGCTCGTCAAGCCCGCGAATTGCACACAGCTCGTCCCACAAGAGGGTGCTACCCTCCACGGTGTAGAAGCCTGTAGTCTCGTCAATAGCCACAAATATTTTACTTATCTCGCCACCCCAAAGCTCTTTTTCCGCTTTGTTGTTGCCGTAAAGCGCAATGCCCTTGCCCGTGTTTTCTACATAAAAAGCTCGTGGCAATGGCGTTTCACCCTCGGGCAGCTTCTCGGCGTGGCACTCATTTTCCAAAACAGGAGCAGCGGCGCACTCAAGTGCATTTTTTGAGGTAATTTCCGTGAGTGTGTACTTGGTGTCGAGGTACCGTATTAATTGTATGCCGGTTTTTCTGTTGGGTTTCAGCATGTGCTTGTACGTGTTGTACGTTGCTTTAAACGCAGATAGCATCTCGGGTGTGGTAGGTGTTGTGATCATTTGAAAAAACTCCTAAATAAAATTTGCGGTGTTTTTTGTATTGGAGCTGCCCCCAAGTCTTTGTTTTGGGGCAGCTCCGTATTGCGTGGTCTTGGCTTTTGTGAGAGTTTGGGCGGATTTGGCGCAAGCCTGGCGGCAAGCATAAAATGCTTGCCCGCAGACTGTCAATAAACCCCTGCACCAAATAAAATTACACAAAAGGGCAGTAGTAAGGAAACTTTTTTTATCTCAAAAAGTTTCCTCTTTGCGGGTATATTGGCAAATTCACCTTCAAAAAGGCTCTTTTAAGGCATAAGTTTGCGTTTTCTGCGGAAAACGCCTTAGGTCTCCGCCCTAAGAACCCGAAATTTTTTGTAAAAAATTTAGTAAAACTTTTGACAACCTGGCGGCAAGTACAAAATGCTTGCCCCTACAAGTGACATTTAAAACTGTTTAAAAAACTCTTTTAAACGCTCTGCGGCTACTTTTGCTTTTTCGCAATCACCGAAAGCTGTTAGGCGGAAAAATCCCTCGCCCTTTTCCCCAAAGCCTGCGCCCGGTGTGCCCACAATTCCTGCTTCATTAAGCAGTTTATCGAAGAAATCCCAAGAATTCATGCTATTTGGGCACTGCATCCAAAGGTAAGGGCTGTTTTTGCCGCCACAATACCACACGCCTGCCTCGTCAAGTGCTTTAGCTATAACTGCCGCATTTTGTTTGTAGTATGCAATGCTTTCTTTTACAGCTTTTATGCCATCATCTGTAAACACAGCTGCTGCGCCACGCTGAATAATATACGGCACACCGTTAAATTTTGTTGTTTGACGGCGCAACCACATTTGGTTTAGTGCAAAGCCGTCTCTTTGCAAATCTTTTGGCACAACAGTGTAACCGCAGCGTGTGCCTGTAAAGCCTGCTGTTTTTGAAAGCGAGCAAAACTCAATTGCGCAAGATTTTGCACCCGGTATCTCGTAAATGCTGTGTGGAATGTCGTCTTCAATAAATGCCTCATAAGCTGCGTCAAATAAAATTACTGCGTTATTTTCCACAGCGTAATTTACCCAAATTGTAAGCTGTGTTTTGTCGTAAGCTGCGCCTGTTGGGTTGTTGGGGCTACACATGTAAATAATGTCTGCCCTTGTGTCCTCGTTTGGCATTGGCAAAAAGCCGTTTTCACGGTTTGCCTGTGCATACACAATTTTTCTACCTGCCATTATGTTTGTGTCAACGTACACAGGGTACACGGGGTCTGGCACAAGCACTGTGTTGTCTGCATCAAATATATCAAGTATATTTGCAAGGTCGCTCTTTGCGCCGTCCGACACAAAAACCTCGTCACTTGCAAGCTGTACATTCCTCTTTGCATAGTAGTCAACAATGCTGTCTTTCAAGAAAGCATAGCCTTGCTCCGGGCCATAACCTTTAAAAGTTTGTGCTTTTGACATCTCATCTGTTGCCTCTTGTAGCGCCTTTATAACAGGTGCTGTAAGCGGCAAAGTTACATCGCCAATACCAAGGCGGATAACGTCTTTATCAGGGTTTGCCTGTGTATACTCTGCCACTTTTTTTGCTATTGTAGAAAATAGGTAACTGCTCTCCAAATTAGCATAATTTTTGTTCATTTTCATAATAAAATTTTTGCTCCGTTTCTTAAATTCTATAAATTATTTTATGGCGGTGTTATGCCTAACCAAACCGATGTAGGATATTGTAGGGGCGGATTCCATATCCGCCCGCATATCTGCACATATTTTAGCTGCACCTGTGGGTGGGACGATATGGAGGTATTGACAAACAAAGACTTTGCCGACGCTTTTTGTGAAGGCGACTTTGTCAACACCTCCGATATGGAATCGCCCCCTACACATTTATAAATTAAACCTCTACAACACCGTCAAATACTTTTATTGCGTTGCCTGTCATAAAAACAGTGTCGTCTGTGTAGCGTATTGTAAGTGTGCCGCCAAGTAGCTCTACGTCTACATCTGTGTTTTTCTTGCTGTGACCGCATAGGCAAGCCGCCACAACACTGGCACAAGCGCCTGTGCCGCATGCAAGTGTCTCGCCACTGCCGCGCTCCCAAACGCGCATAATAAGGTGTGTTTCATCAACAACTTTTACAAACTCCGCATTAACACCCTCGGGGAAAACACTGCTTTGCCCATATTGTGTGCCAAGCCCTTGCATGTTTAGGTGTGCTGTGTCGTTAACAAAAGTTACGCAGTGTGGGTTGCCCATGCTAACGCACGTCACGCGTACACCGCCGCCGCCAATTTCAATAAGCCCGTCAATTATTGGCTTTTTAAAACCCGATACGGGTATTTTCTCAGGCTCTAATATAGGTGCGCCCATGTCTACTTTTAATAGCCCCTCTTTAACGCGCACTATTTCCTTTATGCCTGCCAAAGTTTCAATTTGCACAACGTTTTTGCCGCTTTGCACCATGTTGTTTAAAAACAAGTACTCCGCAACACAGCGTATACCGTTGCCACACATCTTGCCCTCACTGCCGTCAAGGTTAAACATACGCATTTTAGCATCTGCAACCTCTGACGGGCAAATTAATATTACGCCGTCACCGCCAATGCCCTTGTGCCTGTCTGATAGCTCAACTGCCAGCTTTTCAATGTCTTTAACCTCTTGGTCAAAGCAATTTATATACACATAGTCGTTACCACAACCGTGCATTTTTGTAAATTTCAATTTCATATACTTAAACCCATCCCAATAAAAATTACATAACTTTATATGCCACCCATGCAAATTTTATGTTTTTATAAAGCTGTTTGTGCAAACAGTAAAAATTGCATGGGTTAAATATTAAACCTCTATATACATGTCACGCTCTGCGCCAACGGAGATGTACTTAATTGGCACACCAACCGATTTTTCAATAAACTCAATATACTTAACTGCATTCTCGGGCAAATCTTCTTTTTTTCTGCAACCTGACAAATCTTGTTGCCAGCCCTTAAATATAATATTTACAGGTTTTGCACGCTCAATTGCATCGCCGTATGGGAACTCGTGTATCTCCTTGCCGTCAAGCTCATATGCAATTGTAACAGGTATCTCATCCAGTGTGTCAAGAATATCAAGCTTTGTTAGCGCCAAAATGTCTGCGCCTTGTGCACGGCAACCGTAGCGGCTTGCAACAACGTCAAATGGGCCAACTCTGCGTGGGCGCCCTGTTGCTGCGCCAAACTCACCGCCGGCATTGCGCAATTTCTCCGCCTCTTCGCCAAAGAGCTCACAAGTAAACGGGCCCTCGCCAACACAAGATGAATACGCTTTCATTATGCCGATGTTTAAGTCAATTTTATGGTTTGGCACACCTGCGCCCACGGGTGCGTATGCACCAATTACGTTTGAGGACGACGTATAAGGGTAAATGCCGAAATCAATGTCACGTAGTGCGCCAAGCTGTGCCTCAAACATGATATTCTTGCCCTCTTTTGCTGATTTATCAAGGAAAAGTGCTGCATCGCACACGTATGGTTTTATAATCTCGCCATATTTTTCAAGCCAAGCCCACATGTCATCTACACTAACAGGCTCACTGCCGTAAATTTTTGTTATTGTTAGGTTTTTGTACTCCATAATGCTCTCAAGTCGCGCTTTTGTCGTCTCGGGCTGGAACAAATCTCCCATTCTAAGTGCTTTTTTCATGTATTTATCGCCGTAAACAGGTGCTATGCCTCTTCTTGTAGAGCCGTATTTTGCATCTGCAAGGCGGTCTTCTTCAAGGCAGTCAAGCATACGGTGGTATGGCATACAAATAACGGCGCGCTCTGATATTTTAAGGTTATCGGGTGTTACCGTAATGCCGCCCTTGCGCAAGTTCTCAATCTCATTTGCAAGGTGCTCAATGTCAATAACCATGCCGTTGCCCATAACGTTTACAACATCTTCTCTAAGTATGCCCGAGGGTAACAAGTTTAATATAAACTTACCCTTGTTGTTAACAACTGTGTGTCCTGCGTTATTACCACCTTGGTAGCGCACAACTATGTCGTATTTCTCGCTCAAAAGGTCAACCATGCGGCCCTTGCCTTCGTCTCCCCAGTTTATTCCTGTAATTGCCGTAAGCATATACACTTCTCCTTTAATTCACAATACTTTTAGTGCGGTGTTTGTATTTTAAACGTACACAATCTATTTTAACACATATTAATTTTTTTTGCCACACTTTTTATTATTCACGTAATTTGTTATAAATTTGTACATATTTTTTATGCTAAAATTACAAAGTATCGCAGCAAATTATTTTTTTTTCAAAATTTGCTTGACAATAAACAATAAAAAAGTTATAAAATTTATATAGCTATTTGCAAATTGCTTTTATAATTTAATTTGTAGACATAAATTGTAAAAGCATTTCGTAAATATTAGCATTAATGGTGTTTATACTAAAGCAACACCAAATGTTGTTAAAAAATAGGCGCACCGCACGCTATTTAAAATGCGGTAGGCATGGCACACACAAATTTTCACGCGCCGCCCTTGTGAAAATTGTTTATGTTTGGCCGTGCGTTTGGCGGCAGAATGGAGATTATTTATTATGGTATTTGAACGTGTACGAGAGATTATTTGCGACCAACTTGATTTGGAAGAAGATGCAGTAACAATGGAGAGCAATATTATTGACGACTTTGATGCTGACAGCCTTGATGTTGTTGACCTTGTTATGACACTTGAAGATGAGTTTGCAATTGAAGTGCCCGACGACAAAATTGAAACTTTTGCAACAGTGGGCGACGTAGTGCGTTATATTGACGATAATACCTAGAGTATGAACGCGCTTTAAAGTGCACTGCAAAAAATAGTAAAATTAAACGTGTTAAAAAGGATAGTGTCGCCAAAGCTTTAAATTTGGCGACACTGTCTTGCGTTGCTTTAATTGGGGTTTAATAATGGGTGTACCTGCACCTATGTAATGCAACAAATATAAAAAAATGGGGTTATTAAAAATTATGAGCAATAATAAAAAATCGGTTGAGGCTATAACATCTATGGAGCAAGACTTTACACAGTGGTACACAGACGTTTGCCTAAAGGCAGAGCTTGTGGATTACTCCACTGTAAAAGGTTGCATTATTTTGCGCCCTTACGGCTACGCAATATGGGAGAATATAACAAAAAACCTAGATGCAAGGTTTAAGGCATCGGGGCATGAAAACGTGGCAATGCCAATGCTTATACCCGAGAGCCTTTTGCAAAAAGAGAAAGACCATGTGGAGGGCTTTGCGCCCGAGGTAGCATGGGTTACAATGGGCGGCAGCGACGCACTGGAAGACCGTATGTGTGTGCGCCCCACAAGCGAAACACTTTTTTGCGACCACTGGAGCCACGTGCTGCAATCTTACCGCCAACTGCCCATGAAATACAACCAGTGGTGCAGTGTAATGCGCTGGGAAAAAACCACGCGCCCGTTTTTGCGCACAAGAGAGTTTTGGTGGCAAGAGGGGCACACAATACACGAGACAGAAAAAGAGGCAGTAGAAGAGACCATAAACCAGCTTGAAACGTATGCCGATTTTGTTGAAACAGACCTTAACATACCTGTTTTAAAAGGCGAAAAAACCCCAAAAGAAAAGTTTGCAGGCGCAGAGGCAACATACAGTATTGAGGCAATGATGCACGACGGCAAGGCATTGCAAAGCGGAACAAGCCACTATTTTGGCGACGGTTTCAGCAGGGCATTTGACGTGACATACACAGGGCGCGACAATAAATTGCAGTACCCATTCCAAACAAGCTGGGGTGTTTCCACAAGGATGATTGGCGCTATAATAATGACACACGGCGACGATAACGGGCTTATTTTACCTGCAAGTGTTGCGCCAATACAGCTTGTAATTGTGCCAATAGCCTCACACAAAGCGGGTGTGCTTGAAAAAGCGGCAGAGCTTAAAGAAAAACTAAGCGAAACCTTGCGCGTTAAAGTGGACGATAGCGACAACTCCCCCGGCTGGAAATTTGCCCAGTGGGAGATGAAAGGTGTGCCACTGCGCCTAGAGCTTGGCCCAAGAGATATAGAAAACAACGTTTGCATAATTGCAAGGCGCGACACAGGCGAGAAAATTACAGTAAGCCTTGACGAGTTAACGCAAAAAATACCCGAAATTTTAAAAGAATACGGCGAGGCATTGTTTAAAAGAGCAGAAGAAAACAGGAAAAAGCGCACATACGAGTGCACAGAGCTTGACAAGGTTATAGAGACAGCAAACAGCCAAAACTGCTATATAAAAACAATGTGGTGCGGTGAGCTAGCCTGTGAAGAAATGATGAAAGAAAAAGCAGGGCTAACAAGCAGATGTATGCCTTTTGAACAAGAAAAAGTGGGCGACGTTTGCCCAATGTGCGGTAAACCTGCTGAAAAGTGTGTAGTTTGGGGCAAGGCTTACTAACTTAAAGCTATTAAACACGTACCTTGGTTATATTTATTAAATTTAATTACCAATAAAAAATATGCGGCAAGAAAATGGCACTTAATTGTACTTTTTCTTGCCGTAAATTTTTTTTGCAAAAAAAAAAAAACAAAAATTTAACGCTATTATATTATTCTTTAAAAAAACTAGGAAAAACGGCATAAAACCCGAAAAAAATTGTTGAAAAAAGCAAAATAATGTGATACCATAAACTTAGATAAGCATGTTAATTGCACTGAGCTTGTATAGCTAATATTGGGCTACACCGGTTTAGATTAGCGCATGCTTTATGTAAGCGTTATTGGTTTGTTGTGTCACATATACATAGCTAGCCAATCCGATGCAATCCGAACGGGTTCGAATTACATTGGATTGGATAGGGTAAAACCACATAATTACCAATAATACAGGTATTTTAAGCTAAAGAAGTGGAGTAAAAATGAAAACTAAAAAATTATTGTCAGCAGTTATGGCGTTGATGTTCTTTGTGAGCATTACAAGCAGTTTGTTTATTACCGTATCTGCAAACACAGTAACACCAAAAAATGTTGTTGCAGTGGCGGCAATTGAAAGTGAATTGTCTGTTGAGGTAGGCAAAACGCCAACTTTACCTGAAAATTTAGAGGTAACTGTTGAAGACGTTTCCATTACCGTGCAAGAAGACGGAACAGAGAGCACGACTATTAGCAGCGTTGTGGAAACGATTCCAGTAACGTGGCAAGCTGATAAACAATTTGACAACACTGTTGAGAGTGTTTACACATATACAGCTGAAATTGCACAAGATTATGTGTTGGCAGCAGGTGTAGTATTGCCAACAATTGTGGTTAATGTAGTTTTACCGCAACCACAAGAGGGTGCAGGCTCCGGTGTGCAAGAAAGCGGTGATACAGGTACCGGTGCGCCGGCAAGTGGCGGCACAGCACAGCAAGAATTACCTGTTTTGCCAATGCTAACAAACGGCAATATTCCTGTGCCTACAAGCCTTTTGCCTGTTGAGGTAGATACCTCTGCCAGAGTAATTTATGCAAATGGTAACCCGCTTTTAATTGAAGCAGGTGTAACAAGCGGATACACAAAAATTTCAACAAACGGTGTAGTTGTACAAATAAACGGCAGTGATGAAGCCAATTTGAGCAGTTACAAAATATATGGCGGCACAAAAGCAGATAGTTTTACAGGTAATATTTCAATTACAATGACAGGCGGAGAAGTAGATTATATTTACGGCGGCGGCAATGCGCAACCTGTTATAGGTAATGTAAGCATAACCGTTAGCGGCGGCGAAGTGGCAGATACTGTATATGGCGGTGGCAATGCGCAAACTGTTACCGGTAATATATATATTGATGTAGATGACGCAATTATTGACAAACTTTATGGCGGCGGTTTTGAAACTGGCTCTACTGTGTACGGCGATATAAAAATTGATGTAGACAATTCTAAAGTTGACCGTATTTATGGTGGCGGCGAGAAAAGTGATATATTAAAAAACAGCTCTAATAACACCGGCGGTAATGTAACAATAACAATGACAGAAATTGATTCTCAGCGTGCTTATGGCGGCGGAGAAGATGGCAATATAGCAGGCAAAGTTACAATTTTAATGAATAGCGGCGACTTTCAATGGTCACTTATAGGTGGTGGCGACGATGGTGATGTTGGCGAAGGTGTTAACATAACAATAAAAGGCGGCACTTTTACACACACAAGCCTAGGCTATGGTATTTTAGGCGGCGGTGCAGGCTCCGAAAGTGAAGTTAAGGGTGGCACAGTTATTAACATAGAGGGAAACCCCACCATAGTAAGTGTTTATGGTGGCGGTAGCTATGATTCAAAAGTAGACAGCGCAATTATAAATATTAACGGTGGAACTGTTACTAACGTTTACGGTGGTGGCAGCGGTGCTATAGTTACTGAAACTGTTGTAAACATTAATTCAGGTAATGTAACTAACGCATACGGCGGCGGTTCAGGCTCAGATGGTGTTACAACAACATCAACTTTAAATATTAAATCAGGTAATAATCTTGTTAATGTATATGGTGGTGGGTTAAATAGAAATAATACTACAACTACATCATATATAAATTTAGAAGCAGGAGTATATGCTGAAAATGTATATGGTGGTGGTGGAGAAGACTCTACTACAACAACTACTAATGTAACAATACCTACAGGCGTAATTGTAAAAAATGTGTTTGGCGCCGGCGATGACGATAGCTATGTACAAGATACAAATGTAAATATTACAGGCGGTACTGTAATAAACAATGTATTTGGTGGTGGTAAAGGCGATGTTACGGGCAATACTAATGTTAAAATTACAGCCGGTAACATAGGCTATTTAGAATCTTGGCCTACCGGTGTAGCCGAGTTTACTTACTACGGCAATGTGTTTGGTGGTGGGCAAGATTATCAAGAGGTTTCCGGTAATACAAATGTTATAATTGGAGAGCCCTCCGGCGACAACAGCAAAATAAAAATTGGCGGCAATGTATTTGGTGGTGGGTATGATGGTCTCGCCTATTACAGTTATGCTGAAACCTATGGCAACACTAATGTTACAATTAATTCAGGAACAATTGGCATTATAAGCGAGAACCAAAAAAATGGCACAGTACCTGCAATTAATTACATACTTTCCTTTGAGCCGGAAGGAAACATTTATGAAACAACATATGTAGGTAATGTTTTCGGTGGTGGATTTTTTGATACAGTTTACGGCACTACCACAGTTAACATTAACGGCGGTATTATAGGTACATCTATGGATCTAAGTTCATATGCCAGCGGAGCGGTGGTTGTGGGTAACGTTTTCGGCGCCGGTGCTATGGGCAGTTTTGTAGAGAATACAATGCTTACAATGGGTGCAGTTACTGTTGGTGATTTAACTTTAAACAAATTACATAACACTGTAGAGTACGCCGTGGTAGGTAGTGTAATAGGCGGCGGTTACAATGCTTCTGTTGAAGGAAACATTTCTACAAACCTTAATGGCACAGAAACTAAAGTCTCAACATTTAGCGCAGACAATTTAACAGATGCTGCAACAGTAAACGGTGACTTTTTTGGCGTAAATGTAGGAGCAACACATACTCATTATGCTAGAGCCTATTCGATGTTTGGCTATAATTATAGTGATAATGAATTCTTTAACCGTACAGAAACCTCATATGATAATTACAAAGATACCGGTTTGACGTATTCAATGTATTTTTTGGGCCATGAATACGGAACTACCTATAGGCTTACTTTGCGTGCAGGCGCACCTGAGTTACCTTTTACAGCAGTAACTAAATTAACTAAAGCAAAAATTGGCGGAGATGCGTATAGCGGTTCACATCACTATGCAAATAGCGTGCCTGCTGCGAATGATACAAACAGTTATGCTTACAGTTTAGGAAACACACAATTAATAAATTCATTAAGCACGGCGGCAGGTTCAATTAAAGCCGGCAATGTAAGCAATGGTGCTTTCCGTGAAGGGTTCCTTATAAACCATGGCGAAATTGTTAATATGTTTGAATATGAAAACTTTGTTTCAAAAAATGAAATTGAAAATGTTAAAACTACAACAGTTACATTTATGAAAACCCCTGAGGGCAACCCTAACACCACCACAGATGTATTGCAAAAAGAAGATGTTGAGGTAAACACCACAACAACTGAGACAACAAAATATGATAACAATGATAATGTAAATGACGGCAACATTAAAAAGCCGGACGCTTGGACAACTACACCAAACGATTTGACAACAAAGTGGGAGTTTGACAAGGATACAGTGGGCGAAGAGGGCGTTGTACTATACCCATATTATGAGCCTAAAGACCCAACAGTAACATTTGTAAAAACACCTGACGGAGACCCAAATGACCCGAATGACGTTTTGCAAAAAGAAGAAGTAAAAGAAAACAGCAAAGTTACTGAAACAGGCAAATATGATGATGACGACGACACAACAGACGGCGCAATTAAAAAGCCCGACGCATGGACTACAACCCCTGGAGACATAACAACAGAGTGGGAGTTTGATAAGGACACAGTTGGAAAAGAAGACGTTGTATTATACCCATATTATGAGCCTGAAGACCCAACAATAACATTTGTAAAAACACCTGATGGAGACCCGAATGACCCTAATGATGTTTTGCAAAAAGAAGAAGTAAAAGAAAACAGCAAAGTTACTGAAACAGGCAAATATGATGATGACGACGACACAACAGACGGCGCAATTAAAAAGCCCGACGCATGGACTACAACCCCTGGAGACATAACAACAGAGTGGGAGTTTGATAAGGACACAGTTGGAAAAGAAGACGTTGTATTATACCCATATTATGAGCCTGAAGACCCAACAATAACATTTGTAAAAACACCTGATGGAGACCCGAATGACCCTAATGATGTTTTGCAAAAAGAAGAAGTAAAAGAAAACAGCAAAGTTACTGAAACAGGCAAATATGATGATGACGACGACACAACAGACGGCGCAATTAAAAAGCCCGACGCATGGACAACTGTCCCCGGTGATTTAACTACAGAGTGGAAATTTGAAGAGAACGTAGTGGGTAAAGAAGACGTTGTACTATACCCATATTATAAGGAAGATGTAACTGAGGGTGGAGCAAGCAGTAGCACACCAACAGGTGGTGGTACTACAAGCAGTAGCACACCAACAAGTAGCAGCACACCAACAAGCAGTAGCGTAAGCATTAGTACAAGTAGCAGCTCTAGTAGTAGCTCTAGCAGCAGCTCTAGCAGTAGTTCTAGCAGTAGTTCTAGCAGTTCAAGCAATAGCGGTAGTTCTGCAAATTCAAGCAGTGGTAGTGGTAGCAACTCAACTGCAGTACCGGTGGTACGCGTTGATGAAGTTACAAAAGAGATAGAAATGCCTGCGGAAAATGTTATATTGAACGAAGATGGAACTGTTGAATTTGCTGAAAATGCGTTTGCGGGTGTTCCCGATGGTGAGTACACTGTAAAGTTTGAAATTGACGGCGATCCATATGAAATAGTAGTTCTTGTTGAAAACGGTGTGCCGCTTGGCAATTATAACGGCGGTGCATGGTCGCTATTAGATTTAATATTAACAATAGTAACAGCAATGCTGTCAGTTGTAATGCTAATTAAATATTTTGGCAAAAAACGCGATGAAGACGAAGATGAAAAAGCAGTAAAACGTGACAGTGAAGAAGATCAAGAAGAACTAAAACGTCATGGTATTTTACGCTTAATAAGCATTGTACCGGCAATTTGTGCAATTGTGTTATTTATTCTAACACAAGATTTAACACAGCCTATGATTATTGTAGACATATGGACATTTGCCTTTGCTTTAATTACATTTGCTCAAACAATGATTGCATATTTATCAAGAAAAAAACATGAAGAAAACGAGCAAGAGCAAGACGAAGAGCAAATGGCATAGCTAAAAACTATGTTGAGCCAAAAGAATAAAAAATAAAAAAAACGGGTGATGTTACTTAATGTGTAACATCACCCGTTTTATACTGTCAAAAAAGCCACATTTTCAATGCGCAACTCACGTTTTCTCTTTTTATAACACTCTAAATCTCAGCATAAATAAATCAGTTTATCTGCTGCATTTTTTGTGCATATCCGCCAACATGTAGCCTTGTGTTGGGGTGAGATATTGCGGGGTAATATACTACCTCATACCCCGGGAATGGCTCTGTTACAATTTGCACATCCGTATACATAATATAGTCTTCAACATTGTTAGAGCTGCAACCAAGGTACAGCACATCTGCGCTCGTTTCGTGCAAAAGCGCACCACGTGCATACTCCATATTTTCGTCTATATAATTCACATAAACTCTCATTGTGCCGCCCCAAAGGTTTCTTATAAAATAAACCTCTTTTGCATCGTCTGTTATATAATGGCTCATATTGTCAACTTCTTCTATTGTGAAATACATGTTCATTATATCTATAGGATATTCATAGCCATAAGCGCTTAATATCTGCTCATAATCGGTTATATAACTAACCTCATAAACATTTCTTTTGCTTTCATCCTAGAAAAAATTATCATCAAAAACAGCTATAAGCTTATGATTGTTGCCGTCTTCATCCGTTTCAAAAAGATAATACTGTGTAACATTAAGCCCAAACTGCCCTGCGTATTGTACAACCTCCATGTCAATTATCTCTTTTGCATCCACCTTTAAAACAAAGGTGTTTTCAAGGCCGTTTTGTGCGTACATTTCACTTAAATTTTCATCTTCAAGTATTGCCTGCATAAGCTGTACATCCGCCCACCCATATTCATTGTGGTAATATCTATCCATTTCCTCCACAATCAAACCGGGGTAATATTGCCCGTCTTCACGCGTACTGCTGTAATATTCAATTAACGCTTCATTGGCAACATAAGGCTGCATAGATGCAAAATCTTGATATGCAATAGCATCAGCCAGATATTTAAAAGCAACTTCTTCTGCATTTGTGTAACTGCGCTCATATATCACAAAATTTCCGTTTGAATATGTAAAAGCCTCGCCGTGGGTGTCTTTTAACTCAAAATTGCTCAAAAATCCTATCGTGTTTTGCGTAATTTCATCTGCGTTTGTATCATATCCTTTTGCTATAAATGTGTGCTGTATTAAATTTTTATTCCAGTTATCAAAAAACTGCGCCTCAAAATCTCCCTCCGTTACAATTTCCATGTTTTGCCTGTACTCGGTTGGCTCATACCCCGCATTTACATAGTCGTATTGTATCGAGAATGTCTCCGCCATTTCAAAAACATTGCCGTTAAACTTCATAAAAGATTTTGCAAACACATAGTCTGACGACGTTATCCCAAAATCGAGAAAATCGCCGCCGAAAGCAAGATAATTTCTACCATCAACCTTGGTGTATTCAATGTTAAATTGCATACCTTCTTCGCCATAAAAAGACAGCGGATACTCCCCGGCATGGCTTACAGTTCCACTTTCATTCAAGTAGTAAACGTGAACTATGTTCTTTCGCTCTGAGCCAATAAAATGCTCACTTGCGATGTTGAACATCTCGTCAACATCACCCTCTACATCGCTGTTGTGTACACGTGCAATAACAAGCTCATACACATCATCTGCATTTAAGTCAATAAGATTAGCGTAAAAATACCCCATGTAGTCGTCGGTCAACTCGCCATAAGATGAGGATAGTGCTTTGCGGTAAGACCGAACAAGTGCGTTGTATGCGCTGTAATCTACATTATTTGGGTTTTCATAGCCATAATTATTCTGCTCGCCTATGTTTTCAGTATCTTCGGTATTTTCGTGGTTATCACTTTCGCTATTTCTTTCTTCTTCAACTTGAATATTCCCAAATGCGCCACTTAGTGCATCGCTCAAATTGTTTTCATCATCGGATTTACATGAAACAAGAGTAAACAACAGTACAACTAATGCTATAAAAAAATATATTTTCTTCATTTTTGCAACTCTCCTTTACCCCTCTGCCGCTTGTTTGTTTATTTCCACCATAACGCCATCTTCTTCATTTAAAAAGTATGCGTTGACTGTAACAGTGTAATCACCCTCATATTTTTCGGCACTGTAAAAGCCCTCATGTCCGTCAATTATTATATTAAAACCAAGAATTTTTAACAGGTTTACATACTCTGGCAAAACGTTGTAATAGTCGCCTAAATATTTTACACTGTACGTATCTGCTGTGGTTTCACTCGCTATAAACAAATCAGGTGCTGTCGGCATCATGTTTTCGTTATCAAACGCAAGAAAATCAGGCACCAATACATATTCTAAATCGGGGTTTACATGGTATAAGTCGTACATAAGTAAAAAATTGTCACTGTCTATTTTTAAACTGCCGTTTTCCTCTGCAAATGTCAACCTCGATTTACCGTCCGCCTCGCCAAATAAAAGCCTATCTATCAGTAGCGTATTGTCTTGCATTGCTTGATAGTCTATCGTGTCAAAATTTACACTTAACATGCCATATCCCATGCCGCCTCTCACAAGATACAAAGCACCCTCAAAATCCAAAAAATTATTGCTAATAAGAGCTTGTATATTGTGCAAATAACGCTGTGTAAAATAATTGCCAAAATGCTCATTTAACTCTGCTTTGCTGTTAAAATTATAAACCGGCATATATGTAGCATCTGCAGGGTCGGCGTAATATCCGTTTGGAATAGCCTCGTTTAAGCCGAGTAAAAGTGCGGGTGCTTGCCCGTCGTTATATGCGGCTTCACTTTCATAAACAGCTTTTTTAATCATGTCCTCGGTGTCGTAATATTCTGCTGAAAATCTATCACTGTAAACCTCATTTAACGCATATACGCAGTCTTGCACCGACACTTGCGAGGTTTGTGCCATAGACTCTGCACTAACTGAAAACTCCGCCCACCCATCAAGTGCCACATCGTATTTATACACCGTGTTATTAGGCGACACGGCAAGCCATTCCTCGGTGGTAAAATGCTCTTCGTTATTTGTACCCACCTTAAATACAGCACAAATCTCGCCGAAAATCTCCTCATCATCGGCTCTCATAACAGCTCTGCCCTCAAAATAATCTGTTCCGATTACGTCAATTAGAACACTTTCAAAAATATTTTCGATATTTGCATTACTTTCAGTATTACCGCTATTTGCACTTTCGTTATCTGCTATATCTTGCGCAAATTGAGTGAATGTGGAGTTAATATCTGCTGTATTTTCTTCTGCTTTGCATGAACTGAGCATTAAACATGCACACAATAGCATCAATATTGTTTTTTTCATCGTTTCTCCTTTGTTAATGCGCTAAAATTTACCCGAGCGCCCGCCACGTGAGCCACCATACCCACTTCGGGTACTGCCGCCGTCACTACTGCTTGAAGAACTTTGTATTTTAGTGCGTGTTTCGGTTGTGTGGGTGAACACATCAGTGGCATTTGTGAGCGCAAGGCTGTTTGCCACCATATAACGCTCTGCGTGTACTGCCGTAACCGCTGTTGTCATCTGCGCTACGAAAACACGTTTCATAATAATGCTTCCTACTGCAAAAGCAAAAACAAATGGCACGGCAAACACAAAAATTATTAGGCTTTCTGTATCAATCGGTATCTTATAAGGCTTGCCCTCGTTGTAACTATCAAGAAAAAGAATGGTGCTGTCAAGAAACAAATTGTAGGCATCAAAATATCTACCCTCAGTGAGAAGTGGGGCAACATTATAGTCAATTAAATCAAGTGCATCTTCGGAAAAAACATCTATACCAAGGTTTCTTGTGGAGGTGGCATAGTCCCTGCGGTCGGGGTCAAGGTCAATGCCGAATACAACGCCGTTTCTTGTCGGGTCAAGCCCTTTATACCAATCAAAATAATATAATAAATATTCTTCATTTGGCACCCCAATCATAGTCATGAGTGTTACATCAAAGTTATAGTTTTGGTTTATGTGATCAATTTTTGTGAAAAGCTGTTCTTCCTGTGCCGCTGTTAGAACATCTGCCGCATCAAGCATTGGGTCAAAGCCATCTATCATGCCACCTATGCCAACAAACTCCTCAGGCGGTGGGGAGGGCGGCGTATACATTTCCTCTATATAGTTTTCAAATATGTTAAGTGCACCCTCAAATATTTCAGCATATACCTCGTCTTTGTCAGAAATTGCCACTGCAAGGTCTAAGCTTTCCATTAGTTGCCATAAGGTATCCTCGCCGATGTCTTGATATTTCCAACGCCCGAAAGCTTGAAAGTCAAAGGCATCGTCCACAGCAAAGACCATATAAACAATACCGTGTTTATGTTTGTCGTAGTCATCAAAGTTTGCAATATAGCTGTACATTTCATCTGATGTATTAAATTCCTGTACCACAAGAGTAATATGGCAGTCATATTGCGTTAATATTTCGTCTATTCGCTTTTGAAAATATGTTTCTTCGTCACTCGTGAGCAAATCCGAGCTGTCTATGATAGCTTGAAAGTCGCTTGCGTAGGCGGTGGTGGAAATTAGGGTAAACATTACGCTTGCTAAAAAAAGCCCGATAATTTTCTTCATATTTCCACCCCCTATGAAAGTATTAAATAAGCCAGCCCTGCAGTAATTGCAAAGATGCCTAAAGTAATGGAAAGTTGCAGAAAAAACTTTTTCACTTTGTCTATCGGTAAATCGCCCGACACTTTACCTGTCTGCCCGTTTATTGCAAAATGATACATCTTGTCTTTGTATTTTGTATTGAGCACCCACACAGGTAATAGCACATATTTGACGTCATTGTCTTGAAAATTAATAGATGTCTGCTCACTTTGCTCAATTGCACGGCTATAACCTTTAACTGTGCTTCTAAGTGCAACTCTTGTGGAGTTTATCGCCCTTGTTGCCACTCTGTCTTTGCATGATTTTACATCCATATCAAACTTATCAGCAAAAAAACCTGCCATGTAAGACGGTGAAAACTTGGCAAGTGCTGTGTAATCATACGGCTCTAGCCCGTCCATATAGTTATCTTCCATTTTCTTTGAAGCATCGACAGGTATACGGCTAAATTCTACACTACCACTTCTTCGCACGTCGTAGTGCGAAGTTTCGGTAACATCGTAATCACCCGAGGTATATTTCCTATCTTTTCCCGCTTTAAATAACATGCTTCCGTCACTTTTGCCGCAAAACAACCAAAACGGAACATACATACCGGCAATTTTCTTTATTCTGTTCATGCTTTTAAAGGTAGTTGGCAAAAGAGTTTTCTTTTTGTAAAAACTGATTAATAATTCTTCCGCTTTCGCTTTGTCTATTTGAAAAGGTATAATTAAATCGGGTTTTATCATGCCCGTAACTTTACCGGTTATTACAATAGGGTTGCCGCAATACATACACTCGGTTGCCATTGTATTTGCATCTGTTACCACTTCGGCGCCACAATATGAACAGCTAAAACCTGCGTGCATTTCTATGGTCTCTCTATGTAATTCATCACTTTTTTCTTTCCAGTTTGTCTGTGTTTTTTCTTCTTTAATCTCTGTTGTAAAATAACTCTCGGGATAAGCGCTTCCACAATAATCGCAGACTACCTTTTGTGTGCCTGTATCAAAATGTGTGGGGCCACCGCAAGCAGGGCAATGATATTTTAAAACGCTTTGTGTCACAATAAAACCTCCTCCGTTAGCAAATATTTAGCCAAAGTCTTAAACCGCTTAGAATTTTAAGGCTTTGGCTATGACAACACCACACAGACAGCAGTGTGGTGTTGTGCTAATAATTTAATTACAATACTTTACAAAAACTTCTTTGATGTCTTTAAAAACCGCAATATAATTATCGGGAAACATAAAGCCGCCGCTTGCTACAATTTTTTCTTCATTTTCATATAACACATGAAACGAAAAACCGTTGCTCGCATCCATAACCTGTAAATGTTCATTAAAGCCGTCCCATTCTTTGAGGTTATGTTTTTCTATCAGTGCCAAAAGTTCAGCTTCCAAATTTTTTCGCTTTTCTTCATCAAGCGCTATTTTCTTATAGCCGTCTGTTTCGGGTACATCAATATAAACTGTCTCAAAGCTAAGGCGCATAGACTGTGAATTGTTTTTCTCGGTAGACATTGCATTACCACTGCTTTCACTCAGTTCAAATGACATTAAGGTATAATCGTCTCTATTCACAGGCTCTGCTACTCCCTCGTTCATTATAACCTCAATTTGATAAAGGTTTACTGCTACAAATACTATAATGGCCACTAAAATTAGTATGACTACAATAGCTATCACTTTTTTCACACTCATTTAACAAGCACCGCCGCAAAGCTTACAACAGCCGTTTGCATATGATGTTGTTGTGCTATGGTTATGGCAGGTTGCGGCAACTTTTGGCACATTTGCCACGGCTACTTCTTTGCGGTGCTTTTCTCTAAGCCACATAAGCGTTCTTTTCATTTCCTTTGCATTACACTTTGCCTCTTTGTACGCTGCATAAAAACAGCTACCTGTGTCACGTGTGCTAAACTTATTTAAAAAGTTTGGCAAAGCATTAAAGCTACCTATCATTACAAACCTCCTTTATGATAACAACTCTCGGTTTAATATATTTTTTACTCGTGATTAGCATTACTCATAATCTATGTTATTAATTGACATTGACCTGTAAGTATACTCACCATCCTCATTTTTTTCAAAGGAAATGTTGAGCAAAGAGGTCTCCGACTCTATCGAAATCCATTGATAGGCTGTGACGGTATCCGTTTGGTTTGTTATATTTCCGTTAATACCGTTAAAGTAGCGTGCTAAAACTTCCTCGTGAGTAAGTGAGAATTTTTCATCAATGCTGAGGTCTGAGATAGCTAAATATACATCTCTCAACTCGTCCTTTGTAAAGCTTGGGGCAACTGTCTGTGGCTCCGGAGTTGGCTGTGGGGTGGGTGCTGTGTCATTTTCTTGTGCGTCTTCTGTTTCAGTGTCTGCGTAAGTATCTGTGTTCCAAGTGCCCGTCGCAGGTGTGCCGTCATCTATCTGTGCAATCTCATAAGACATTGTAAATGATTCACCATCGTAGTCATACTCATAAGAAGTGTAAACTAAAATTCCGCTCATAAGTGACGGTGTAAACCATGTATTGTCTTCCTCTTTTAGCGGTGCATTATGCAGCCATGAGCCATCACCAACTATCGGAAAAAACGTATAGTCGTGTTGTTCAATATAAAATGAAAGGAAAACACTTGAATTTTCATCGTCCCACGGGCCGCCAATGTACAGCTCAAAATAAGGTGCAACATCATCAGTACCAAGGTAGCCCCATACTTCATATTCGCCGTTTAAGTCGTCATTTCCTACATAATCGGTTATAGTTAAAATTCCATACCAGTCAGACGGATTCGTCAGCGTTTCAACAGGTACTGTATGCTCGGCGCCGTAGCCCGGGGGCACAAAGCCTGTTGCATTTATTCCACCGCCCGATGTATCGTCCCAAATGGAGCTACCCTCGGCGGTAAACACAAACACTATTTCATATCCCTCGTTTTCACCTGTTGCTACTATGTTTTCGCCCTCTATCACATAATCCATAACAACACCTTGCAAAAGCATTGTTTTTGCAGATATATCAAGCTCAACATCTGATGAGCTACCATAGGCAACAAGTGTTCCGTCTTCGCCATTAATTTCAAGCGTCATCTCAATTTCTGCTTGCTGTATAGCATCATAGTTCATTGTTACGCCTGCTGTCGTCATGCTAGAGAGTATGTAGTTGCCTGTAAGGTTACTTTCGTCTATTTCGGCACCTGCGGCACCTGTGCCTTGTGAATTATCATCGGTCGTGCCATCTTTTACAAATACAATATCAAGCCCCAAATCAAGTAAATTTGTTATAGTTATAATATTGCCATCTATTGTGCCGGAGAACTCATCACCACCGTCTATTATTGTAAACATGGTGCCGTCAATTTCATAATCAGCGTTATAATCATCGCCGTCTAAAGTGAGGGTGCATTTGCCACTTGATTTTAACTCTAAACTTATTCCATCGGGATAGATGTCAGCAGGGTTCATTGTCAAGCCCATCATTGTAATTTCATCTGCCGTCCATACTCCGATATTGGGATCATCAAAAGCGTCTTTCGAAAAGAGATTTACAGCTAAAACAATAGTAAGCACTATCAATAATAAAGCAGCTATACCGATAAAAATTATAGGTTTGTTGCTTTTTTGTTTTGTTGCCACGTTACCGCCGCCACTGCCATTACTTTGCATGGGCTGCACGCCTGTATATTGTTGGTGTGTAGGTATATTGTTTTGCATTGGCATTTGGTTTTGCCCGTGTGGTGCATTATAATTGCCCTGCATTGGTGGTTGCGAAGTTTGCTGTGTGTTGGCAAATTGCCCGCCCTGCACATACCCATTACTCGGATTGGTTTGAGGTGGATAAGCGTTTGCAGGCATATTGTTTTGCTGTGAGCCATACACAGGTGCCTGCATGGCTTGATTAAACGCACCCTGTGTTTGCGTTTGCACAGGGAAAGGCTGTACATTTTGCGCATAGCCTTGCCCTGCGCTGTTTTCTTGCTTATAATCCATTACCTGCGTGTTATTATTATTTAAGCTGTTTTGCCCCTGTGTAGGTGTAGCAATTACTTCTGCCTTTGCACCGCAGTTATCACAAAATTTTGCATTTTGCGATATGTTATATCCACATTTACTACATTTAGCCATGGTGTTTCCTCCAATTATTTTTGTTAAATTATAAAACCCTAACAAGTCGCGTTGTGCCAAATTTTTGGTTTTATTTTGAAAATTTAGCTTGCTACGGAAGGGTAGTTCCTACTTTTCAGCTCTTTATCAAAACAGTGCTCACACCATACTCATCACTGTAATTTATAAGCACAAGATAATTTTCAATAACCTGATGAATAAATGTTCGCTCATTGCTTGTCGTTGCTATGGGTGTGTTCATATCGCCTGCATGTATAATTTTGCCGCTATCGCTAAGGCTTTCAACATAAAAATCCTTATAGTTATGTGTAGCCTTGTTGGTTTCTTCGGGTATAGAATAATTCTCTCTTGTTCCGTCCGCTATATTAATTTTTGTAACGGTGTCATATCCTGTAACCATTATTGTATCTTCAATTACACAATAATCCGCAAACATACCCTCAAATACATCAAGATAAAAGTGTTCTTCAAGTGTCTGTGTGTTTAACGTATAAAGCCCGACGTGCCCCGTTTGGCTGCCCGGTTTAACTATAGAACAAACAACAAATCTTCCCTCATCTGTTATCTCTATATCGGAAAAGTATGCAACCCTAAATTCCGGTGGTGTGTCTTTTTCAAAACTTACGTTTTCCATTGCCCATGTGGAAGGAATAAATATCTCTTCACCGGGGTTACCTTCTGCCGGCTGTAGTGCAAGACCATCCTCAAATGTTGCGCCCCACCATGCGTTTTCACCTGCAAAAGGTAAGCCGTCATAGGAGTAGGCATGGTTTGAAAGGTCTACATTTTTAAGGTATGGCGGCAATTCCAAAACTACGGTATTTACATTTACACCATCAAAACCAAAAAAATGTATAAAACGGTCTTCTGTCCAAAGTGATATGCTTTCGGAGATTTTGTCATATCTCAAACTGTCGATAACTACCGGATAGTCAAACTGCTCTACATAAAGGCTTTCTCCTGTTGTCGTATTAAAAAATTCCACTGCGCCTTTGTAAGGGCTGTCATCTGCAAATTTATATGCCGCCACAACCATTTCGTTGTAGTAAATATATCTAACATCTTCCAAAAAGCTCATCATATCCGGTTCAACCGGATTTGGCACAAAAAATTCACCGCTTATTGCAATATCTCCAAAAGCCGTCATGTCAAACGCGGGAATATGTGTATTTTCTGATACCTCTGTATTTGCTGTGCCGCTGTCACTATTATTTGTAGCGGAATCCTCCTCAGAAACACTGTCTAAAGCGGCTTCTGTGATAGCATCAAATAAATCAACACTATCTGCATTGTTATCTGCGCAAGATGTAAAAAGCACAAAAGCAACGCTTACTGTAAACAAAAAAATAAATAGTTTTTTCATCGGTCTGCTCCTTTCAACTAAATGACTATATATCTACCCCGTTACCACAACGGGTGCATTTATTGGAGGTGTTGACAAACAAAGACTTTGCAAAGTTTTAATACATAACTTTACTCTTTTTGTATTTAATAAAAGTTCTATTTGCATAACCGAAAAATTAATTCTTGAATTAGCTTTGTTGTCTGCTCGTCTGTTATGCTAAGATTTTTGAAACTACATTAATTTTGCTTTTATAAAAGCCACTTCTTTAATCTTTGTAGTAAGTATACCAATATAATAATTATTATACATCGTGTATTTCCGCGGTTCTTCAATAAAAAAACTGTGACAAAACACAAATAATTTCATCACCTTTTATAAAGTTGCATGTTCAAAGCACTGCTTTAAACAAGTTATGAATAACCTATATAATAAATATAAATGATTGTTAATTATTTATATTTATTGCATTTTGGTAAATTTATCTGCTGTTTTAGTATTTACATAACACGAAAAGTATGTTAAAATATTAACAATGTTGTAAAAAAGGAGAATTGTTATGAAAATAAAAGTATGTATTGGTAGCTCTTGCCACCTAAAAGGTTCAAAGTTAGTTGTGGAAACGTTCAGGGAGTTAATAAATCAAAATTCTTTGCAAGACAAAATAGACCTAGCAGGTGCATTTTGCATGTCTAAATGTCAAGACGGGGTATGTGTATCTTTAGATGGAAACATATGCTCTGTTAAACCTGAAATGGCAGAGATGTTTTTCGAAAAAGAAGTTATACAAAAATTGTAATAGGAAAGATTATATATGGCTGAATATTTAAAATTAAAAAAATCAAACTGTAAAAATTGCTATAAATGTATACGATGTTGCCCTGTAAAATCTATACGCTTTTCCGGTGGGCAAGCCAACATTGTAGGCAACGAATGTATTTTATGTGGGCAATGTTTTGTAAACTGCCCGCAAAACGCAAAAGAAATTGACAGCAGTGTAGAGGCGGCTAAAGTGCATATTTACTCAGGTGTACCTGTTGTGGCGTCTGTTGCACCGTCTTTTATTGCAAATTATAACGGTGTGGGAATAAAAACATTGGAAAAAGCTTTAAAAAAGCTTGGGTTTCACCATGCCGAGGAAACAGCAATAGGCGCAACAATTGTGAAAAACGCCTATGAAAAAATGATAATTGAAGATAAGAAAAACATTCTTATAACTTCTTCTTGCCACTCGGTTAACTTGTTAATTCAAAAGTATTACCCCAATTTATTGCCCTATCTTGCAGATGTTGTAAGCCCAATGCAAGCACATGCACTTGATATTAAAAAGCGCTATGAGAATGCAAAAGTTGTTTTTATAGGCCCTTGTGTTGCAAAAAAAGACGAGGCAGGCTATTACAACGGTATAGTGGACGAGGCTTTAACTTTTGAAGAGCTCAGCGGCTGGCTATGTGAAGAAAACGTAGTAATAAATACCGAGGAGCAAAAAGATGTTACAAAAGAGAGCCTAGCAAGGTTTTTCCCGACAACAGGCGGAATACTTAAAACAGTAACTAATAAAGACCCCAATTACTCTTATTCTGCAGTAGACGGCGTTGAAAACTGCATGAGAGTTTTAGACGAAATAATTGAGGGCAAATTAGAAAAATGTTTTATCGAAATGTCTGCTTGCAGTGGCAGCTGTATAGGCGGCCCTGTTATGGAAAAAAGCAGAAAAAACTCTATTTTGGATAATATAAGCATTAACAAATATGCAGGTGAAAAAGATTTTGATGTATCTATGTTACCTCAAGAAAATATGCACAAAAACTTTATACCTATTGAGAGAAAAAGCATTGCTCCATCTGAAACTGAAATTTTAAAAATACTAAAACAAATAGGTAAAAACACTAAGGATGATGAGCTAAACTGTGGCTCTTGCGGATATAATTCATGCAGAGAAAAAGCGTGGGCTGTATATCATGGTAAGGCAGACCTCACAATGTGCTTGCCCTTTTTAAGCGAAAAGGCAGAAATTTTTTCAGATTTAATAGTTAACAACAGCCCAAATTCAATAATTGTTTTAAACGACAGTTTAGAGGTACAAAGAATTAATCAATCTGCGGTTAAGCTTTTAAATATGCGCTCTCAAAGCGATATTTTAGGAGAACAAATTATAAAAGTGTTAGACCCGATAGACTTTATATCGGTTAG
Source organism: uncultured Bacteroides sp. (assembly GCA_964371675.1). Classification (GTDB taxonomy): domain Bacteria; phylum Bacillota; class Clostridia; order Oscillospirales; family Ruminococcaceae; genus Ruthenibacterium. The sequence continues at coordinate 41,357 of CAYJNL010000015.1, forward strand.
GGACACCGGAATTTCTATAAGGGATAAAAGTGTTTATTTGGCTGAGTATAACAAACATATACACCAAACAATTATCTTTGATAAGCAATACAAAATGCTTGTATGTATTATGAGAAATGTTACAAAAGAGGCGGAAGAAAGAGCTAAAAAAGAGCTAATTAGCAAAAAAACCATTGATACCACAGATAAAATTATAGAAAAACAAATGAGAGTTGTGCATGAAATTGCATCGTTGCTTGGCGAAACGGCAGCAGAGACAAAAATTGCACTAACAAAGCTAAAGGAGTCGATTAAAGATGACTAATTTGTGCCCTGATATCGGCTTTAACAGTTTAAATAAATTTAAAGAGGAATTGTGCGGAGATCAGGTTTGTGTGATAGAAGGCATTGACGGCTCTACAACAATAGTTTTAGCCGACGGGCTGGGAAGTGGTGTAAAAGCTAATATACTTGCAACTTTAACATCAAAAATTATATCTACAATGATATCCGAAGGCTTGAGCATAACAGATTGTGTAGAAACAATTGCAGAAACCTTGCCTGTATGTTCAGTAAGGGGCGTGGCATATTCTACATTTACAATTTTGCGCATATTAAACACAAATAAAGAGGCTGAAATTATACAGTATGACAATCCAAAAGTTATTTTATTTCGAGATAATAAGCACTGTGAATTTCCATATAACGAGATAATAATAAGTGGCAAAAAAATATTAATGTCTAAAATAAGCCTTTTTGAAAACGACACTTTTTATTTAATGAGTGACGGATGTATACATGCAGGTGTTGGCAGCAAGCTAAATTTTGGCTGGGACAGAGCAGACATAATAAAATATATGCAACCGCTTTGCCATGTGGGGTTTGCTGCAAAGACACTTAATACTATACTTTTAAATGAGTGCGACTCACTTTACGCAAGCAAGCCGGGCGACGACACAACTGTATGTACCGTAAAAATGCGCAAAAGAGAACCAATGAACTTAATTATAGGTCCTCCGTCCAATAAAAACGATGCTGATAAAATGATGTCGCTGTTTTTCTCAAAAGAAGGCAAGCATATTGTTTGCGGTGGCACCACCTCTGCAATAGCTGCAAAGTTTTTGGGTAAAGAGCTTGTTCCGTCTTTAGATTTTATAAGCGAAGATGTACCACCAATTGCAAAAATTGACGGTGTAGAGCTTGTTACAGAGGGCATTATAACTATAAACAAGGTGCTAAGCTACGCAAAAGATTATTTAGAAGAAAACAAACTTCACTCAGAGTGGAGCAGTAAAAAAGATGGTGCATCATCAATAGCAAGGCTTTTGTTTGAAGATGCCACCGATATAAATTTTTATGTTGGCAAAGCTATTAACCCGGCACACCAAAACCCGGACTTGCCAATTAATTTTAATATTAAAATGCAGCTAATAGAGGAACTGGCAGATTATCTAAAAAAAATAGGCAAAAAGATAAAGGTTAGTTATTTTTAGAAAGGAATTAATAATTTCTATGAAAAAATTTGATACGAAAGTACAATATATAAAATATAAAGTACTAAGAGAAGTAGCAAGAAATGCTTGGAATGGAACTTTGCTTGAAAATATAACAGATATACCAAAGCAAATAATAACAGGCAAAGAATCTACAATGCGATGTTGTGTATATAAAGAGCGCGCAATTTTAGCAGAACGAGTAAAAATAGCAATGGGTGGCGATAAAGCAAACCCAAATGTGATAGAGGTCATTGACATAGCCTGTGATGAATGCCCTGTTTCCGGTTATACTGTAACATCTTCATGTAGGGGGTGTTTGTCTCATCGCTGTTATGACGCTTGCAGGTTTGGTGCTATATCATTTGATGAAAACCATGTAGCGCATATTGATGAGACTAAATGTGTAGATTGTGGAGCTTGTGCAAAACTATGTCCTTATCATGCAATAATTAGCAGAAAAAGACCTTGCGAAAGCGCATGTAAGGTAAACGCTATACAAAAAGCAGCAGATAACAGTGCCGAGATTATTAATGAAAAATGTATTGCCTGCGGTGCTTGTGTTTACCAGTGCCCGTTTGGCTCAATTGCAGATAAATCTTTTATTTTAGACACAATTGAAATTATTAAAAACAGCAGCTCCAACACAAACTATAAAGTATATGCAGTTGTTGCGCCGTCAATTTCAAGCCAGTTTCAACATGCTAATTTAGGGCAAGTGGTAAGCGGTATTAAAGAGCTTGGGTTTCATACAATAGTTGAAGCCGCCCTAGGTGCAGATGCCGTTGCGCTTGAAGAGTCTCACGAGCTTGCAGAAAAAGGTTTTTTAACAAGCTCCTGTTGCCCTGCTTTTGTAATGTATATAAAGCAAAATTACCCTGATTTTGCACAGCATATATCTCATAATTTATCACCTATGGCAAGAATAGCAAAATATATTAAAGAGACCGACCCTACCTCTAAAATTATATTTATTGGCCCATGTACCGCAAAAAAAATGGAGTTTAAACTAGACAGTGTAAAACCTTACATAGATAGTGTTTTAACTTTTGAAGAATTGCAGGCACTTTTTGACAGCCGTGAATTAAACTTAGAAGAATTGCCAATTGATGTGCTTGATAACGCCTCATATTTTGGGCGCATTTTCGCAAGAAGCGGCGGATTATCTGACGCTGTTGCACAGGCGATGAAAGAGCAAAACATTGAGTTCGACTTAAAAGCTGAAAAATGTGATGGCATAGATGCTTGCAAAATTGCCTTATTAAGGTCTGCAAAAAAAATGAGTGATGTTAATTTTATTGAGGGCATGGCATGTATTGGTGGCTGTATAGGCGGCGCAGGCTGTTTAACCCATGGGCCTAAAGATAAAAGCGAGGTTGATAAATATGGTAAATTAGCCTTTGAGAAAACTTTAATGGATGCGGTTAAAGTTTTAAATATATAGTAATTATTTATTTGGTGTCTTTTTTATCCTTGCGTCACAAGAAGCAGCGATAGATTAGGCACCATTTTTTGTCTTGTTTTCACGTTATATTTTGGCGTTTTGCTGCTGTCACATAAAACACCCTTTCACACGCGATAAAGGGCGGTTTTTGCGTGTGCATACTCACGGTGCGGCTTTCTATTAAGTACGGAGGTATTTTTATGAACATTACGACCAATGCACTTCCGAACGAAGATATAAAATCTGAAGTAGCTTTCACATTGAGCTCACATACTGTAATAGGCACAGTGGTGGCGCGCACGTCAAATGAGCTCACGGCATCTAATCAAAAAATGATTGAAGAAAATATTATAAATAGGCTTATAAAGCTTGATTAGTAAAGTTATGTAAAAGTGGAGCAGTGCCAACTTAACGGCACTGTTCCACTCTACTTTTGAATAATATATTCATGAAGTCGTTGCTTGAAAGCTTAATTATATGATATAATTACAAAACAAGTGTGCTAAACGCACCTTTATAAATGTAACTAAAGAGAGGTAATTGTATGTTAAAAAACAAAATAGATATTGTGTTACTGTCGGAGGTTTGTAAGTAATACAATATAAACCTCCGATAACAAATGATTTTTTATTTATATAGCTATCATTTAACTTATGGAGGATAAAATGAATTTATTAGAAAAATATGGGCTTAACGACTACTTCAAAAGCCTTGCCACAATGCACCCTGATTTTAGCATTGCAAGAGTGACACAGCAGCACAAAGGTGTTTATAAAATTGTCACCGAAAGTGAAGAACTTAGTGCTGAAATTTCAGGCAAATTCAGGTACGAGGCAAATGAACTTGTGAATTTTCCAACTGTTGGCGATTTTGTAATGGTGTCGGTAAACGGCGCAAAAAGCAATTCAATAATACACCATGTGCTGCAAAGAAAGAGCATTTTTGTGAGAACTGCAGTAGGCACAAAAGGTCAAGCGCAAGCAGTAGCCTCAAATATCGATATTGTTTTTATTTGTATGTCGCTAAACGAGAATTTTAACTTAAGCCGATTAGAACGCTATTTGAGCATAGCGTGGGACAGCGGCGCAACGCCTGTTGTTATCTTAACAAAAGCCGATTTGTGTGATGACTTGCAGGGGCATATTGACGAAGTGGAGCGAGTTTCATCTTTTGCAGATGTAGTTACACTGTCGAAATTTGATGATAATATTGAAGAAAAGCTTGCAAAATATGTTGGCAAAGGCAATACAATTGCGTTCATAGGCTCATCAGGTGTTGGGAAATCAACCTTAATTAACAAATTGCTCGGCGAAGACGATAAAATAGCAACTGCCGACATAGGCAAAGGTGGAAAAGGCAGACACACCACTACGGGCAGAGAAATGTTTTTATCACCGCAGTGCGATGTGTTAATAGACACGCCCGGTATGCGAGAGCTTGGTGCAGAAAGTGCCGATTTATCTAAGAGTTTTGATGATATTGAGCAGCTTGCCATGTCTTGCAAATTTGCCGATTGCACGCATACAAATGAAAAAGGGTGTGCTATATTGAGCGCAATAGAAGACGGCTCAATAGATAAACGACGTTTTGAAAACTACTTAAAGCTGAAACAAGAAGTGTCGTATGAGGGTTTGAGTAGCAGAGAAATTGAAGTAAAAAAATGGGAGCGCTTTGGTGGAGTGAAAAACTTGCGCAAAATGGGCAATGAAGCCCGAAAAATTAAGCATAAGAAATAACCGCTATTTTGCAGTAATTCAAAACTAAATAACATGAAAACATCTGTTAACTTTAAGGTTAATGGGTGTTTTTTTATGCTACATTGCGCAATATTTGCAGGCAGTGGCGTTATATCGTGGCTTTTGAGCATTGCAAGTTATGTAAATTCACCATTCGGTTACCGTACACCTCCGATTGTATGCACAAGCGTAACCGCCTTTTAGTTAATTTCGGCAGTGTTTGTATAGCTTGTTTTAACGCTAAAAAAGGTGGTAAGGCTAATACTTTAAATTATGCCAAATATAAAAACATAGCTATTATAAATATTTAACCATTTTAAGTACACTAAAAAACAGCACAATATTATATGCCTTTTAGTTTCTGCTTTGTAGCACAACTCCCTAAATATGCTGATAAATTGCCGTATTCAGGGCAAGGCAAATAATAAAAGCAAATAATCCCTATAGATTTAAAGGATTAAAAGGATTATTTATATTTACTATTGCAACGCAAACATAATTATGTTATTATAAAATAAAAATGTTTGGGAGATGTTTGCATGAAAAAGACACCTTTGTATCAAGAGGTATATTTATCATTAAAAAAAATGATACGTGACGGTGAGTATGAAATAGGCGATTTTCTTCCCACTGAGCTTGAACTTGAGCAGAAGTATGATGTTTCACGAACCACAATTCGTAAAGTTATAAATATGCTTGCGTTTGAGGGCTATATTGAGGTTAAACAAGGTAGGGGTACACGTATACTTGATTTTAACTCAACGCAAAGTCTAAATTCCCTTACTTCTATATCTGAAACATTGCGGCAAAAGGGTTTCGATGTTTCTATCAAAAGTATATATATAGATAAAGTTGATGTGTCTAAGAGAACGGCAAGTAGGCTTAATGTGAAAGAATTTTCGCCTGTTTATAGAGTTCAGCGTGTTCAACTTGCCGATGGTGTGCCCATAGTTATTATGGAAAACTATATTCCTTGCGATATAGCGCCGAATTTAGAGCATAAAACAAATGAAATAACTTCGCTTTATGCTTTTATAGAAGATGAATACGGCGTTGCACTTGACTATGCACAAGATATTATTTCAGCTAAAACAGCTGATTTTGCCGAGGCTCAAATGTTAGATGTTCGTGTTGGAGCGGCTTTAATGGTACTTAGAAGAATTACTTATAGCGGAGGCAGAGCAATATCTTACGACAAAAGTGTAATTCGTGCCGATAAATATCAATTTGAACTTGAAATGATTGGTAGACATCGTCAATAAATATTTTAAAATTCATAATAAACTTTATATATTATATTAGATATTAAAAGAACAGCGCATAATGGATATTACCATTGTGTGCTGTTTCTTTTTATTTAATGAAAAAACAATAGGTGGATACATTATTATAAATGACGATTTTAAATACCTTTAACAAAAATATTAAAATTTTTAGTGCAATTTTAACAATTATAATTATATATGTTTGTAAAAAATTCGCAATTGACATGTAAAAGTAGTCATGTTACAATAAACACACCAAAAGATAGTTACCTTTATTCGAAAGAGAGTGTTAAGATGAAATACAGTTACAAAGAAATACCCCGCTTAATTGATATAAGCGCCGTTAGAACGGACGTTTCTTATTCAGAACTTAAATTAATGGCACAGATTGCCGAGAAATACGACTTCGTATGTGTTTTTGCAATGCCAGCTTTAACAAAACAGCTTAGAGAGCTTATTACAAAACCATCTGTAATGGTTGGTGGTGTTGCAGGCTTTCCCTCGGGAGGAGATTTAACCGAGCTAAAAGTTGCTGATGCAAAAAAAATGGTGGAACTAGGTTGCAACGAAGTAGATATGGTTATAAACGTGAGCGCTCTGCTTTCGGGTGACTACGAGGCAGTTGAACAAGACATAAAAGCAGTAGTTGATGCAGTAAAACCAACGCCTGTTAAGGCAATTCTTGAAATTGCATACCTTACAGACGAGCAAATAGCAATGGGCTCAAAGCTTGCTGTAAACGCAGGTGTTACATTTGTAAAAAGCGGCACAGGCTGGGCGCAAAAGCCAACAACAGTAGATACAATTAAAATAATGAGCAAAGCCGCAGACGGTAAGGCAAAAATTAAGGCTGCAGGTGGTGTTCGCTCTCTCGCTATACTGGAAGAGATGACCGACGCAGGCTGCACAAGATTTGGTATTAGCTTAAAATCGGCATTGTCTATACTTAAAGAAGCGTATGAGCGTGATGGCGTAGAGTTCCCTGATAGTGACTTACTGGAAAACTTTGATGCGGCAAAGGCGGCATATTAAACGCAAAGAGAGGTGCAAATATGAAATACATAATTGCGTACGACCTTGGCACAGGAGGCATTAAAACCTCTCTGTTTGACGAAAACGGAATTTCGGTGGCGAGTGCTTTTTGCGAATGTGAAACGCATTACCCAAAAGACGATTTTAGAGAACAGCGCCCCGAGGACTGGTGGGACATTTTAAAATCCACCACAAAAGAACTTATGCAAAAAATTGATGTTGATAAAAATGACATTATTGGCGCAGGTTGCAGTGGGCACTCGCTTGGTGTTGTTCCAATTGACAAAGACGGAAATTTGCTTTGCGAGTATGTGCCTGTTTGGTCTGATGCGAGGGCACGTGCAGAAGAAGACGAGTTTTTTAAAACTTACCCATATAAAGATTGGTACGAAAAAACAGGCAATGGTTTCCCTGCAAAATTGTACGGTGCGTTTAAAATTTTATGGTATAAAAACAATATGCCCGAAGTTTATAAAAACGCCACTACATTTATTGGCACAAAGGATTACCTTAACTATAAGCTGACAGGTGTTTTGGCAACAGATCACTCGTATGCCTCAGGCAGTGGTGTTTACGACCTTGTTGCTTGCAATTACGACGATAGCTTAATAGATGCTTTTGGCATTGAAAAGGCAAAATTTCCTAAAATAGTGGAATCTAGCGAAATACTTGGCACTGTACTGCCAAACATTGCACAGGAACTTGAACTGCATGCAAATTTACAAGTATCTGCCGGCGGGGTAGACAATGCTTGTATGGCGGCAGGCGCAGGCTGTGTAGTAGACGGAATGGCTTATACAAGCCTTGGTACATCATCGTGGATAGCCGTTACATCCTCAAAACCCATTGTAAACATAAAATCAAAACCGTATGTTTTTGCACACCTAATAAAAGGTAAATACGCTTGTGCAACGTCAATTTTTTCAGCAGGTAACACCTTTAGGTGGGTGCGTAACACAATTTGTAACGATTTAGTTATGCTTGAAGAACAAGGCGGCAAGGACTCTTACATAGAAATGGACGCACTTGCAGAAAAATCTCCTATAGGTGCAAACGGAATTTTTATGGTACCTCACCTTGCAGGCGGCAGTGGGCTTGATAAAAATGTTGATGTTAGAGGAAGTTTTACAGGGCTTGATTTAAAGCATACAAAAGGCGATTTAATACGTGCATCTTTAGAGGGCATTTGTTTTGCACTAAAAGTGGCACTTGATGAGCTTGGCAAAGAAACACAGCTTAAAGATGGCATGTTAATTGTAGGTGGCGGAGCAAAAAGCAAGTTTTGGATGAGTTTATTTGCCGATATTTACGCACTTGACATTATAAACACTGCAATTGGCGAGAACGCAGGCTCTCTTGGTGCAATGGCAACGGCGGCAATAGGCACAGGTTTATGGCAAGATTACTCTAAATTAAAAGACATTAACGTTCCTACAAAGCATTTTGATAAAAATGCACAAAACGCTGAAAAGTATGAAAAACTTTTCAAAATTTATAAGGTTATTAGCGATTTCCAGTGTGAAATTGCTGAAATACAAAAAAACAATTTGCCTTAAAAAGGCAAGAAGGAGAAAAACATGAAAAAGTTATTATCTATTTTACTTGTGGCACTTTTGGCAATTGGTATGCTTGCCGGTTGTTCAACTGAAACTGCACCTGCAGAAAGCACAGGAGCAGAAACACCTACAACTGAGGGCGAAACAACTGAAGAAACAGCACCTGTTGCAAACAGCGACGATTTTTACGCAGTATCACTTGGATGGATGGAAAACGCATCGGGCCAAAGACAAAAATTAGCTTTTGAGGCTAAATTTGCAGAGTACGGCATTACAAACTACGAAATAGTTGATGCTAACTACGACCCTAACTTGCAATCACAACAAATTTCAGCTTTTATAGCACAAAAACCTAAAGCGCTTTTCCTAACGGCATCAGACCCTATCGGCATTTCAGCCGCAGTTCGTGACGCAGCAGACGCAGGTATCCCTGTATTTTCATCAGATGCACTTATCCCGGGCGCAGAAGTTGCATCAACAGTTATGTTTGACAACTATGCAGGCGGCAGAGAAACAATGAGAGTTTTGGCAGACACATTAATTGAAAAATACCCAGAGGGCGACATCGTTATAGGCATGATTACACTACCATCTAACGACGCTTGGGACATGAGAGAACACGGCGCAGATTACTTACTATCAAGCGATGAAAAATATTCAAGAATTAAAGTTGAATATGAATGGCCTTGGGACTCAACAGGCGCAGTTACACCAACACAAACAATTTCTTCATGGATGAGCGCAGACACAGAAAACGAAATTAAAGCTATTTGGTGTGCATGGGACGGCGCAGTATTTGAGGGCTTAACTGTTACAGGCGAAACACGCCCTGAAATCATCTACACAGGTTCAGACGGTGGCGAGCAATGCTTTAATGAGATGAACACATACCCAGAGCAATTTGTTGCAACACTTGGCGAGAGCGTTTGGGCAATGCCTAACCAACTTGTAGACTATGCAATGACATACGTAAACGGCGGCAAAATTCCTCGCCTTGTTATGGTTCCCGGCTACTTAATCACATCAGAGATGATAACAGATATTAAAGACATTGAAAACGAAGACGTAACAGTGCCAGGTGGCGAAACAGTGAGCGCATGGCAAGCACTTCTTGACTATGACCTTACAGGTTACACAGATGCACTTAACGTAACACTTGACGAGAGCGGCAAAACAACAACTTGGATACCTTCTGTATAATTAAAAAATGTTAATGAACAATGGGGAGATTTTTCTCCCCAAAGTTTTTTAATCTAAGATAGGAGCATAAGTATGCAAAACTATTACTTATCTATGCAAAATATAACAAAACTTTTTACAGGCATGAAAGCTTTAGATAATGCACAGTTTAATTTGCGCGAAGGTGAAATTCACGCTTTGCTTGGCATAAACGGTGCAGGCAAAAGCACGCTTATAAAAGTTTTGTCGGGCATATACAGCAAAGACGGTGGCGACATTTATATAAACGGCGAAAAAGCAAATATACACAATGCTCAAGATGCAATAAGGCTTGGCATTTCCACAGTGTATCAAGACCCACAAATGATAGAGAGCTTTAGGGGATATGAAAACATATATCTTGGCTCGGAAAACAGCAGTAAATCTGATTTTTCAACATTATCACGTAAAAAAATGCGTGAAAACGCACTAAAACTTTTAGAGAAATACCCTCTTGACATAGACATTGATAAGCCTGTTTATTCGCTCTCTGCTATCGAGCGTGAAATTTTGGCTGTTTTAAGGGCACTTTCAAAAGATTGTAAAATACTTATATTAGACGAGCCAACATCTATTTTAACCGAGAAAGAAAAGCACGTGCTTTTTGATTTTATGAGGCTTTTAAAATCAAAAGGTGTTGCTATTATATACATCACACATCACCTAGACGAAGTTGAAAAAATATGCGATGCCTTTACCGTATTTAGAGGCGGCAAAAACATTGCCTATGAAGAAGTTAAAGATGGAAAAGTTGATGCAAACCATATAGCAGAGCTTATGCTCGGCGAAAAAATAGAGAACCTTTACCCTGAAAAACACCCGCAAAAAGACGGCGAAATTATAATGGCTTGCGAAAACATAACGCTTGATGGCAAACTGAAAGACATATCTTTTGAGGTGCGACGTGGCGAACTTCTTGGTATATTTGGGCTTGTGGGCTCTGGTATTGACGAGCTTTCAAAAATAATGTTTGGCGCTATGTATAAAACAAGCGGCACAATAAAGCTTTCGGGCAAAGAAACAGAGCTAAAAGAAACAGGACACGCAATAGAAAACAAAATTTTCCTTGTGCCGGGCTCAAGAAAAACAGAAGGACAAATTGGAAATTATGAAATTTACAAAAACTTGTCGCTATCAAAGCTGTCAAAGCTTGCTAATAAATTAAAGCTTGTAAACACTAAAAAAGAGCGTGTAGACGGCGATGAACTTATAAAAAAACTTAATGTTGCCACAACCTCGGGCTTTAAAAAAGTGTCGGAGCTATCGGGTGGTAATCAACAAAAAGTTGTTATAGGCAAAGGCCTGTACACAGACGCAAAAATTTATATCTTCTGCGAGCCGACTGTTGGTGTAGACGTTGGCGCAAAGAGCGCTATTTACGAAATAATGCGCGAGCTTTCTGAGAAAGCGGCCGTTGTTATTATCTCGTCAGACCCTGAAGAAGTGCTTGGCAACGCAGACAGAGTGCTTGTTATGAACAAAGGCGAAATACGATTAAACGAGCTAAGCAACGATACATCGCTACAAAACATGCTTGTTAAAGCAACGTCTAATCAGTGAGGTGAATAAATTGAATAAACAAAAACATATATCTACGGAAACAATTACACTTATTGCATTTTTTGTACTGTTCGGTGCAATCTTGCTTGTTTTCCAAACCTTGCGCCCTACATTTTTACAACTTGGCAGTATAACAACAATGCTAAAAACAGGCGCAACCACTGCCATTGCGGCACTTGGCTTAACTTTTGTTATAGCTGTGGACCATTCGGATATCTCTTTCTACATGTCATCGTGTTTTTCGGGCATGTTTATGGCTTGGCTAATACAAACCGGCATGAACCCTTTTGTTGCCATAGCAGGCGGCCTTATTGCAGGTATTGTTTGGGGCTTTATCTCGGGCTATGCGGTTGGCAAACTTAAACTACCCGATAAAATTGCAACAATAGCAATTGGTTCAATAGCTTTTGGCTGTGCATATATCTTCTCCGACGGTGCATTTATTTTTGAAAACATGCGTGAATCAGGCATAACAAACCTTTCAGAGTATAGAATTTTTGGCATAACTGTATCTGTTTATATTATGATAGCACTTTATGTAATTGCTTACATAATTCTTAACCGCTCCACTTACGGCAGAAACTTTTATGCAGTGGGCGCTAATAAAAAAGCTGCATTCTTTAGCGGTATTAAGGTTAATAAATACGTTATAGCGGCATTTATTATTTGTGGTGTTCTTGCGGCACTCTCTGCCATGATTTCAAACGCCTCACAAGGGCAAGGCAATGTGCGCTCGGGTATAAACTTACTTATGCCATGCTTTTCGGCGGTTTACATCGGCTGGTCAGTTTTCCGCAGGCCACACGTAATAGGCACTTTGCTTGGCTCGTTGCTGTCAACAGTTATAACAACAGGTTTTACCATTATGAGTGTTCCTTATTATTACAGCGATCTTGTTATGGCTGCCGTTTTAATTGCCGCAATTGGTTTATCAAAAATTGAATTCAAACCAAAAGACGGCGCAAAAAGAAAGAAAGCGGAGGCGTAGCAAAAATGAAAAACTCAAAAAATATTTTAGGCAAGGTTTTTGCGGCAGAATATTCTCTGTTTTGGCTAATAGCCGCAGTTTTTATCTTCTTTTCAATAGCAGAGCCTGCGTTTGCCTCATTCTCAAACATGATGAACATTTTAAAAACAGCCTCAATAATGGCACTTATGGTTGCCGGTATGACATGGGTTATTGCCGCAAATGAAATGGATGCGGCATTCCCCGATGTTGCGGCAGGCTCTAGCATGGTTTTTGCAATGTGCATTTTCAGCGGTTATAATTTGGTTTTATCTATAGTTATATCATTAATTGCAGGCATTGCTTGCGGCGCAATAATAAGCTTGCTTGTTGTTAAGTTTAAGTATCACTCACTTATAACAACAATTGCAATTTCCACAGTTGCAAAAAGCGTTGCCTCGGCAATTAACGAGGGTATGCCGTTAACGGCAACAGGCATACAGTCTTCTCCTATAACACATTTTATTAATGCCGATTTATTCGGTGTCCCTGTTATTTTTATTATAACACTACTTATTTATATAGGTTTGCTATTTATACAAGAGCGCACAAAATTTGGGCAATACATATATGCTCTTGGCGAAAACAGGCAAGGTGTTGAGGAATCGGGCGTTAAAACAAACAAAATACTTACAATAATTTTTATAGCAAGCTCGTTTTTTGCGGCACTGGCAGGTGTTATGCTTGTACTTATTGTTTACGGCAGTGGTCAGCCACGTATAGGCTCGTCGTTCTTTTTAGACGGCTTTACTGTTGTATTCCTAGGTGCAATGGTTTTAAAACTTGGCAAAACAAACGTTGTTGGTACATTCCTTGGTGCAATTATGCTTACAATGATTGTAAATGGGCTTGCCATGATGGGCTCTAACTTTGCGGTTAACCAAATTGTTAAAGGTGTACTTCTTGTTATCGGTATTGCAGTTGTTGCACTTAGCCAGCGCAGAAAACGCGGAAAAATTGGCGTTTTGAAATACGAATAAAAATATACACCCATAAAACATAAGAGAGATAGTTTGTCATATTACAGGCTGTCTTTCTTATCATATAAAAGCAATGCTGTTAAAACAGCATAAGAATGGAGTTAATTATGACAAATTTTGAATTTTATAACCCTGTTAAAGTTATTTACGGCGCAAACGAAGTTGTTAAAATTGGCGAGCAAGTTAAAAACTATGGCAAAAAAGCGCTTATAGTTACATACACAGAAATAGGTTTTTACGGAGATTTGTTCGACAGAGTGCATAAATCGCTTGAAAAAGAGGGCTGTGGATATGTTGATTACCTTGGTGCAACGGCAAACCCAAAAATGTGCGAGGCAAGAAAAGGCATTGAAGTAGGCAAAGAAAACGGTGTTGATGTAGTTATAGGTATAGGCGGCGGCAGTGCAATGGACCTTGCCAAAGTTATTGCTGCAGGCATACTTTATGAGCACGATTTAAATAAAATGATTAAGTTTTCACACGATGTTGTAGAGCAAATACCGCCTACAAAGGCATTGCCTATTGTTATGATACCAACATTGCCGGCAACTTCTAGCGAGATGAACCCAACAGCCGTTATAACAGACGAAGTAACGCTAAGAAAAAGCTATGTGTGGGAGCCTGCTTGCCTATATCCAAAAGTTGCTATACTTGACCCGACACTTACAATGACATTGCCTGCATACCAAACAGCAAGTGGTGCACTTGACGCAATGAGCCATGCAATAGAGCCATTTTTCTTTTCAGACGAGGCAACTTTTGGCAACATTGATTTGCAAGACAACATGCAACTTGGCGTTATAAAAACAATTTACGACAACATACCAAACGTACTTGCAAACCCACAAGATGTAGAACTGCGTGGTCTTATGCAGTTTTCGGCAACAGTTGCATTAAACGGCTGGCTAACTTGCGGTGTTCAAGGTTGGACACCTATGCACCAAATGGGGCATGTGCTGTCCTCACACTTTAAAGCAACACACGGCGCAACACTTGCGTGCATGATGCTTGCATGGATGAGATATTTTGCCACAAAAGAGCAAAATGCAAGGTTTGTTAAATTTGCACAGTGCATGTTTAACACATCAGATTTAAACGAGGCTGCAAGCAAATTTGAAGATTACATAAAAAGCATAGGTGTGCAAACACGCATATCAGAGTTTGGCTGTACAAAAGATGACATTGAAGCTCTTACACAAGGCGTTGTAGATGTTTCGTTTGCAAACGGTACACTTGCGAGCATACCGCCTATTACAAGGCAAGAGGCGTATAAAATTTACGAGCTTGCACTATGATAGATATAAAAATAGGAAAAGTGCTTTTTGACACAATTGATGCCGTTGAAGTTAAAACAGAGCAAATTAAGTTTGTTCTTGTTTACGGAGTAGGGCCAAGGATTTTACACTTTGGCAAAGCAGATGGCGAAAATCTGCTTTTTTACCGAAAAGAAGACCCTGACAATAATAATGAGTGGAAACTATATGGCGGACACAGGGTGTGGATGACAAGACCATATGCAGATGAGTCGACAGACACGTATATCCCTGACAATGACCCGTGCGAAATTATAATTGACGGCACTAAAATAACGGCAACTTCTCCCATATCGCCAATAAACAAATTACGCAGAGGCATGGAAATTGAAGTATTGTCGCAAACAGAAATAAAAGTGACAAACTTTTTAATTAACGAGGGCAATTTAATTTATTCGGGTAGCGTTTGGAGCCCCACTTGTGTTGTGCCCGATGGCAAAAGAATAGTAGTGCCACTTGGTGATGAAAATGCAACGTGGGACGTTGTTAAAATGGCAATACCGCTAAAATTTGCCGGAAATACAGCGCAAATGCAAGATGAGCAAATTACATTTGAGGGCAATAATATGGTGCTTTGTGCAAACGGTAAATGCACAAAAAGGGTTGTTAGCGCAAAAAAAGGCATTGTAAAACTTGAATGTGACGGCTATGATTTTGTTAAGTATTCACAGTACGACAAACACAAGCGCTACCCATTTGACGGCTGTAATATAGCTGTATTTAACGGCGAGAACAACTGGATGGCAGAGATGGAAACTTTTGGGCACGAGGGTGAGATTTTACCCGGAGAAAAAGTAGTAAATGAAGAGATATGGAGCATAAAAAACAAATGATTTCTATGCAAATTATTTACAAATAACATCAAATATAATATTGATTTAAATAGAGCAGTTAACGGAGGTGTTGACAAAGTTGCCTTTACAAAGAACGCATTTAAAAATTTCCGTCACATTTCACAAAAATGCTCATTAACACACACGGTATTGCTTGCGCTTTTTGTATCATCTGACAAAAATTTTGCTCTAGTTTTTGCAAAGTCTTTGTTTGGGAACAGCTCCTTAACGTTAAGCGTTAACTGCTCTGTTTATGAGTAAGGAAAAGCAAAATTTGAAGGTTTTCAATATATTAGGATATAGTGCTACACATTATTTAACACATGCAAAGCATGCATTATAATTTTTTGGCGTACACTTTAAAATTCTAAAGGCGATAATCAAATATGTAGAACTAACTTTAATTAATATTCACTCTTTAAAACTGAAAAAATTTTACTCGATTAAACAATGTTCAATCGAGTTTTTTTATGTCGAAAAATAGCATAATCCCTCAGCGGATAAGGTAATTGTGATAGAAAAAGGCAAAATAATAAAAGCCGGTGCAAAAGAACTGGTAAAACAGTATTTAACAAGATTTAATTATGTGGAGATAAAAGAGTTGCATATATTTTTTGCTGTTTTATAGCCCAAATGCTAAAAATATTGGGGCTTTCAAATTATAACAAAGACACAGCAACGTGACGTTGCACAAAAAATACCCTTTAGCGTGTGCTAAAGGGCGTTTTTATGCCTAAAATTAGGGTGTGCAATTTTGTTTTGTATACCCTTGAGCGTCAAACCAACACAAACTCACTCCATAATTCACAAGCATGTTTAGCCTGTAAGCTCCATGGCAAACACTTTATTACATCTGTAAGTTTTGGGGCGTTTTACAGCTAATTTGTTTGCAGTAAAATGGTATTAAAATATAATGCTCTTTGTCAATAGTTATGGTTAACCCCAAAAATTAAAAAGTGCATTAGGTGGAATTAATACATCGGTTGTTTTACAAGTTGCAAGATAACTTGGGTGAAAAACACATGTTTTTACATTGACATTTTAGGGTTGAACATGCTATAATTTATGTTGTATATTTGTGTAAAAAAAGATGCGATATATCAATAAAATTATGTTGGTGTTTTGCGTTTTTTTGTTTTAAGCTGCTCAAAAACATGCAGAAAAGACTTTACTCACACATAGAATAAAAAATAAAGTTTAAAATTTGTTGGAGGAATTATGAAAAAAATTAGCTTGAAAAGCAAAATTATATTAAGTTTTCTAGCTTTTTGCATGGCGGTGGGGCTCTTGCCACTTACTGCTTTTGCACAAACGCCAATGGCAGTTAGCACAACTGAAACGCGGGGCGATTTTACTATAACGGGCGATACAAGCAACTATACATGGGATGACACAAACAAGGTGCTTACCATCACGGGCAGTGGCGCACTAACCATTGCAAACACAATCCCGGTCACAACCTCAAGCATGGGAAGCAAACACACCATTGTGGTACAAAGCGGCACAACTGCAAACCTCACGCTAAACAACGTTTACATTGTTGTAGGTGACGCTAAGGTTGGCTGTGCCTTTGAAGTGCAAAACACAGCCACAGCAAACATTACTTTACAAGGCGAAAACTGGTTGGCGAGTGGCATGGGTGAAGCAGGCCTAAAAGTGCAAAGTGGTGCCACGCTTCTTATCACCGAGGCTTCTACCGGTGAACTAAGAGCTTATGGTCAAGAGGGGGACGGTTACTCTGGCATCACATCCGACAAAAGCGGCGCAGGCATTGGCGGCAGTATGGATAGCGCAGGCGGCAACATAACCATTGCAGGCGGCACTATATATGCACAGGGCGGTATGAACAGCGCAGGCATTGGCGGCGGCAATGGTGGCGCAGGCGGCGCCATAACCATTACGGGCGGCACAGTCAATACGACGGGCAACGTAGTGGGCGCAGGCATTGGCGGCGGCAGTGATGGCGCAGGTGGTGACATAACCATTACGGGAGGCACTGTAACTGCATCAGGTGGGTCCAGCAAGCTTGGCACAGGCATTGGCGGCGGCGGTAATGGCGCAGGCGGCAACATAACCATTACGGGTGGCACTGTAACTGCCACAGGTGCCGCAGGTGCAGCAGGCATTGGCGGCAAAATAGGAGACACCACCGGTGTAATTAATATTTCGGGCGGCATGGTAACTGCCACAGGTGGCAAAGGATACGATAATAACGGCATAACCATGCCCAACCCCAACAATCCACCAAGGGCGGGTATTGACATGGGGACTATTAAAATTACGGGAGGCATAATTGCTGCCACGGGTGGCGATTACAACGATGGTATAAATGTTATTCAGGCAGACGCATTTACGGTGCGCCCCACTATTACAGTACAGGAACAAAGCAAATTTAACAGTGTGGAAATTTTAGCAGGCGATAATGGAGCTAATGCAACATCAAGGGTATTGGCTGACACATATTACGAAGAAATTTTTTCCAAAATAACTATAGAAGAACTTGTACCTGCCATTAACTTGGGTGCACAATTAACATACAACGGCGCACAGCAAACACAGTTTGTTACCTCTGTAAAACTTGGCACGTACACATTGCCAAATACACTTTACACAGTAAGCGGCAACACCGCAACAAACGCAGGCGACCATACCGTTACCACGACGATAAATCTGGGTGCAAACGGCGTGTATGAAAATACGACAAGCAAAAACTACATTGGCGGTGGCACGCAAACCGCAACGTACACCATCCAAAAAGCCACCATTACCATCACGGGAGCAACAGCGCAAAGCCGCGCGTATGACGGCACAACAACTGCCACGGCAGACGTGAGTTTCGGTGGCCTTGCAAACGGCGGTGGCCTTGTAAACGGCACAGACTATACCGTAAACGCCACCTTCTCAAGCCCCGATGTGGGCGATAACCTCACCGTAACCGGCGTGGTGCAGCTCACACAAACGGTAGCGGCAAACAACTACATCTTTAGCAACGCCGAGTTTTCCCTCCCCACAGCGGCTAGCATAACGCCTCTGGCATTGGCAGGCGCACAGGTAACCTTGGGCACACCTCTTGTGGAAAACGGCACACAGCAAACACAAAGTGTTGCCTTAATAAATCATGGTAGGTTAATTTTAACCGAGGGCACAGACTACACACTAAGTGGTAATACGGCAACATATGCAGGTAGTTACACGCTAACAGTTACGGGCACTGGCAACTACAATGGCGCACTTGCTGTGCCATTCACAGTGGTAAATAGCACAACTTTACCTTATGAGCCAACAGGCACTTTGGACATACCAAATTCCACAGTACCGCAAGGTAACACACTGCATGTAAACCAGCAAACCGAGGCAGAAAAACAGCAAGATTTGGCAAAACTGAATGATTACGCAAAGCAAAACGGCATAACAGGCGTAGTGAATTTCTTAGAAGATATAACTATGAAGGATGCAAACGGTAACGAGGTACAGCCACAAAACGGCAACACGCGCATTCGCATAAATGTGCCGGGGCTAACCACCGCAGACACCGTAACAGTGTTGCACTTAAAAGATGACGGCACAGTGGAGGAAATTCGCCCTGTGGACGTGTATAACGGCTATGTTGAGTTTAATGCGCCGAGCTTCTCGGTGTACAGCGTAATTGTACAAAAGGCAAGCACAGGCACTACAACGAGCATTTCTCCGCAAACAGGCGCACACAACTCAGGAGTAAGTGCACAGTTAAACGTACTGCCGGTAGTTTCATTAACGCTTATTGCAGTTTGTGGAATGGTGCTTGTATTTCAAAAAAAGCGGTTAGAGGCAAGAAAAAAATAGATTACACACGAACAATAGAAAGTAAATGCAAACAAACCTGCCACGGGCAACCGTATGATGTTTTTAACACACAACTACATTAAAAGCCGATATGTGACAGTATATTAACCTGCTTTATAATTTACTTACACTAAGCACATCAGAATAAACATTATTTGCAACTTTACTTTGCCTAATTTAATCAAGCAACAAATGCCCGAGTTCGCTCGGGCGTTTTTTTGTTCTCATTTTTAAACAAAGATTTGTTTTGTAAAATTATAAAAAAGGGGCAGTGCCATACGGTATTTTTGCAGAAAGCTCAATTTTTTGCAATAAAAAGTTTATGTATTACTGCTTTTTTTATGCAACTTTTTTGAGCATGGGGGTTTATTAACAGCCTGAAATTAGCTTTAAAAATAATAAAAAGTATAAGATTATAAAACAACATACTGTGCGCATATAATTAAAAAATAACTGTTTTATATAGGTTATAATATTTAAGCGGGCTGTTTGTAATAAATACTTACAAAAAAATGAAAATAAATTCGACAAATTAAACAAAAAGAAAATTATTTTCAAAAATATGTTGACTTGCTGATATTTACTTGTTACAATAGGTGCAAGATGAGATAAAAATCTCTCAAATGAAATAAATTAGGAGGACGCACAATGAAAAAGTATTTAGCATTAGTTTTAACACTTGTTATGGCATTAGGTATGTTTGCTGCTTGTAGCAGCCCGGCAGAGGAACCGGCAACAACAGAACCTGCAACAACAGAAGAGGCAACAACAGAAGAAACAACAGAAGAAACAACAGGTGAGCCTGTTGAAATTACTTTCTGGTCATTCCCAATAGGCGGTTTTGGTGATGCAGACACAGTTGCAGGCTTTATTGCAGATTTTAATGCAATGTACCCTGATATTACAGTAAAACATGAATTGCTTGACTATGCAAACGGCGATGCTCAAGTTACAGCAGCTATTGAAGCCGGCACAGCGCCTGACATTATCATGGAAGGACCTGAGCGCTTAGTAGCAAACTGGGGCAAAAATGGTTTTATGGTTGACCTAAGCGATATGATGACAGAGGAAACAATGGCTGACATCGCAGGTGTATCACAAGCTGCGCTTGATGCTTGTATGGGTACAGACGGCGCGTATTATGAGTATCCAATGGTTACAACAGCCCACGTTATGGCTATTAACTACGAAGTTTTCGAACAAGCCGGTGCACTTCAATACATAGATGAAGAAACACGCACATGGACAACAGAAAATTTTGTTATGGCAATGGAAGCTGTTCGCGATAGCGGTTTAATCCAAACACCGGGTATTGTTTACTGTGGCGGTCAAGGCGGAGACCAAGGAACAAGGGCTCTTGTTAGCAACCTTTACAGCGGCACATACACAAATGAAGATTACACAGCATACACAATCAATTCAGCTGAAATGGTTGAAGGCTTAACACTAATTAACGATATGGTAACAAGCGGTGCTTTAAGCAGCGATGCAGCTATTGCAGCAGCTGAAGAATTGCAACTATTTGCAAACGGCACAAGCGCAGTTACATGGGCATGGAATGCTGCAAATGAGATGACTTATGCTCCTCAAGCTGAGTTTACACCATTTGCTATGAACTTCCCATCAGATGACGATACAGTAGAACTTCAAGGCGGCATTTGGGGCTTTGGTATTTTCGATAACGGCGATGCAGCTAAAATTGAAGCATCTAAAAAATTCATTCAATTTATTGCAGACGATGAAACACAAGGACCAAAAAGTGTAGCAGCTACAGGTTTCTTCCCTGTACGTTCATCTTACGGCAATGTTTATGCGGGTGCTGAAAACGAAGAGGCAATGGCAGTTTACGCATCTTTCGTTCCAAATCTTGGCCCATACTATCAAGTATCACCTGTATGGCCTGAGCAACGCACAGCATGGTGGGAATTGCTACAAGAAATGTTTGCAGGCACAGACCCTCAAACAGCGGCAGACAATTACATGACAAAAGTAGAAACTGCAATGGCAGGCTAATATAAAGTAATTAATTTAATATAGTTATGTAGGGGTCGATGCCTACATCGAGCCAAAAGCTTGTAAGCTTTAAATATTTTAGGCTGGTGTAGGCATTACCCTTGTTTTTTTGAAACTTTAACTATTTTATATTTTAATATTTGGTAAAAGAGGTTTATTATGAGCACAAATAATCAAAGCTCGCTCGCTTTAAAAAGAAGCAAAGTTATAGCGCGAAAAGAAGCAATAGCTGCATATTTGTTTCTGTTACCATGCCTTGTGTTTTTTATTGTATTTGTTGTTATACCTATGGCTTCTGCTTTGTTTAACAGCTTTTTTCATTACTCTGCGGCAGAGTTTGAATTTGCAGGTTTTTACAATTACATAAAAGCTTTTAAAGACCCTGTTTTTATAAGAGCCTTAATTAACACCGGCATAATTGTTTTTGTTAGTGTTCCCGCAGTAATGGTTTTTTCCTTATGGGTTAGTACGGCAATTTATAAAATGAATAACAAAGTGTTATCGTTTTACAGAATTATATTCTATTTGCCCGTTGTTACAGGCACAGTTGCAGTTACTGTTGTTTGGAAATGGATGTTCAACCAGTACACAGGGCTTTTTAATAATGTGCTAACGTCTGTTGGGCTTATTGAAAAAAATATAAGCTGGCTGGGCGATGAGCGCTTCGCTTTAATGTGCATTATTTTAATATTATTTACTACATCAATAGGCCAACCTATAGTTTTATACATATCGGCACTGGGCAATGTAGATGCCTCCTTAATAGAGGCCGCACAAGTAGATGGCGCAACAGAAATGCAAGTGTTTTGGAAAATTAAATGGCAAAGCATTATGCCAACTACATTGTATATTATTGTTATAACAACTATAAACAGTTTCCAATGTTTTGCATTAATACAATTGCTTACTTCAGGCGGGCCAAATAATGCTACACAAACAATAATGTACTATATTTACTATAATGTATTCAGGGTTGATGATTTTGGCTATGGTAATGCAATGGGCGTTATTTTGGCAGTAATAATAGCATTAATTTCTGCTTTGCAATTTAAAGTTGCATCAAGCGAGAAAGGTGGGAAAAAATGAAAAATAATGGTAATATAGTTTATAGAAGCTTTTGTGCAATATCTATGGCCGTTTTAGCTTTTCTTTTTACTTTTCCCCTTTATTGGATATTAACAGGCTCACTTAAAGATGCAAAAGCAATAAACTCGCGCGATATTCAATGGTATCCGCATGAGCCTACAATGGATAATTATATTAGGCTTTTTGAAGAACCTGCTTTTAGGTGGATTTTTAATACTGTTATAATTTCGGTGGGCGCAATGCTTTTAACATGTTTAGTTGCCTCTATGGGCGGCTATGCAATTGCTAAAAAGCGTTTTCCCGGTAAAGTGCTTATATTTAGCTTAATGGTTGCTGCAATGGCTTTGCCAAAACAAGTTATTTTAATACCTTTGTTGAGACAAATGAATATTATGGGTATACACGATACACTTGCTTCTGTAATGCTACCTATAGTTGGTTGGCCTTTTGGTGTGTTTTTAATGAAACAATTCTCAGAGGGTATACCAACAGAAATGCTGGAAGCTGCAAGAATTGACGGCGCAGGAGAAATATTAACATTTGCAAGAATAGTTTTTCCAATGATAAAGCCGGGTGTTGGTGCGCTTGCAATATTTACGTTTATATCTTCTTGGAATGATTATTTCATGCAGTTAATTATGCTTAATTCAAGAGAAAAGTTAACAATATCTTTAGGCATTGCAAAACTGCAAGCAGAAAGTGCAACTGATTTTGGCATGATAATGGCAGGTGCGGCTTTAGCGGCAGTTCCAATAATTATTGTGTTTATAACATTTCAAAAATATTTTACTAAAGGTATAACAATGGGTGCTGTTAAAGGTTAAAAGGTATTTATTATTTTTCAATTACGAAATAAAACATAAATTTACGTTAGGGGTTATGTATGTTAGATTATAAAGGGATATATCCTGCACTTTATGCTTGCTATGATGATAATGGCAAAATTAGCACAGAGCGCACAAAACAACTAGTTAGATTTTTAATAGATAATAAAGTAGACGGTATTTATGCGTGCGGCTCTTCGGGCGAGTGCATATATCAAAGTGTAGATGAAAGAAAACAAGTTCTGCAAGCGGTAATGGAAGAAAAAGCAGATAGCGATATAAAAGTAATAGCACATGTTGCATGCAATAATACAAGTGATAGCAAAGAGCTTGCGGCACATGCTGAAAGCTTAAATGTAGATGCCATAGCGGCTATACCGCCTATTTATTTTCGCTTACCTGAACATGCGGTTGCAAAATATTGGAATGATATAAGCAATGCAGCACCTAACACAGATTTTTTCATATACAATATACCCCAGCTTGCGGGCACAGCGTTAACAGGCGCGCTTTTAAATGAAATGAAGAAAAACAAAAATGTAGTAGGTGTTAAAAACTCGTCGATGCCTACAATGGATATTTCCACATGGCGCTCGCATGATGTTATAGTTTTTAACGGCCCGGACGAGCAGTTATTAAGCGGCCTTGTCATGGGAAGTGTGGGTGGTATAGGCGGAACATTTGGAGCTATGCCACAGCTTTATGTTGAGCTATACAAAAATTTTTGTTGCGGAAACTTGCAATTAGCGTTACAATTACAAGAAGAGCTTTTAAAAATTATTAATGTTCTCGCAGGTAGCACATCAAGCATGTACGCCGTAATTAAAGAGGTTTTGCGCATAAATAACAATGTTAATATTGGCGATGTTAGACAGCCACTACCAAAGCTTGATGAAAACGGAAAAAAAGCTGCACAAACTGCTGTTACCTTAATAAACGAAGCAAATAAACTTATTTAATAGGGAGAAGCCATGCCTAACCAAGATGTTATTAGCCGAATTACACTAAAATATTATCACTTAACAAAGTCTGAAAAAAATGTTGCGGATTATATAATCGACAATAAAAGTGATGTGCAGTTTATGTCTATAAACGAGCTGTCAGACGCATGTGGAGTTGCCGATTCAACAATTACAAGATTTTGTCGCAAAATAGGGTGTGACGGTTTTAATGGCTTCAAATTAGGTTTGGCTTCACTTTCTCTAGCAAGGCAAGTACCAAAAAACACAAACAAAAAAAATGAAAAAGACGATATATACAATTTAATTAGCGAAGTGAGCAACAGCCATATAGATACAATAAACGAATCAATGTCGCTAATAAAAGCAGAAACATTGAGCAAAGCTGTTGATTTAATAGAAAAAGCAGGCACTATTTTATGTGTTGGGCAAGGCGCATCAATGATAATGGCGCAAGAGGCAGCACACCTTTTTTCAACTGTCCGCAATAATGTTGTTTCCATGCTTGATTCGCATATTCAAGCAGCTTTTGCCAGCAATTTAAATGAAAACGATATTGTGCTTTCTTTTTCATATTCAGGCTCTACAAGAGAGCTTTTAGAGTTAATTGAAATTAATAAAATGAATAACGTTAAAACAGTTTTAATAACACGGTATCCGCGCTCACCGGGTGCCTTAAAAGCCGATGTAGTGCTTCTTTGCGGGTCAATAGAGCCGCCGCAGCACATGGGCAGTGTAAATGCAAGAATAGCACAATTATTTGTTTTAGATTTGCTTTTTGCTGAATACAACAAAAGAAACCCTGAAAAAAGCGAAAAATTCAAGCGTAAAATATTAAAATCGCTTGCAAAAAAACACTTGTAGAATTTTATATTAGAGGAAGTGCAACGCGTGGATTGTAATAAAATAAAAGACATTAAAATGTGGGCAGAAAGCCAACTAGATTTATGTGAAAAATTTTGGAGCACTAATGCAATAGATGAGGTTAATGGTGGCATTTACACATGCCTTGATAGAATGGGAGAAGTATATTCTACAGACAAATCCGTGTGGATGCAAGGAAGAACAGCATGGACATTTGCTAAATTGTGCAATATTTACGGTGAAAAAGAGGCGTGGAAAAACATATCAAAAAGCTGCCTTGATTTTATGGAAAATAACTGCATAAACAGAGAAAAAGGCGATAGAATGTATTTTCAAGTGACGAAAGAGGGCAGACCGCTTCGTCAAAGAAGGTATAATTTTTCAGAGGGCTTTTATACAATTGCAAATGCTGAATATTTCATGTTGACAAAAGAAGAAATTCATATTGAGCGTGCAAGAAAAACGTACGATTTAATTTATAATTTAAACAATAATTTAATACAAGACCCTGTAGGCCTCGGCCCTAAAGGTATACCGTCAACAAGAGCAGGCAGAAGCCTTGCAGACCCTATGATATTTTTAAATTTAAGCTGTGTAATGATGGATGCAGATGAACAAAACAAAGAGAAATATATAAAAAGAGCACAAGAATGTGTTGAAAAAATTATAAAATACCATTATAAAGAAAACCTTAGTTGCACACTTGAAAACGTGGGAGTAAACGGCGAATTTTGGCCTGACATAACAATGGGGAGAATTGTAAACCCAGGGCATGTAATAGAATGCGCATGGTTTATGATGGATTTTGCCAACAGAACACAAGATGCAAATACGCATAAAATAGCTTTAAAAATGCTTGATGACAGCATTAATATTGGCTGGGACAAAGAATATGAAGGGTTGCTGTATTTTACCGACTGTTTAGGCAAACCCACAGAGGCATATGAGCATGACATGAAATTATGGTGGCCACATAATGAAATGCTAATTTCGTGTGCTATGGCATATAGAGACACACAAGATGAAAAGTACCTAAATAACCTTGAGTTATGTGTAAGCTATTGCAAAAAATATTTTGCAGATGAAAAATACGGCGAATGGTATGGCTATTTAAGGCGTGATGGCAAACCCACAGAGCCCAGTACAAAAGGTAGCACATTTAAAGGCCCGTTCCATTTACCGCGCGCATTAATTATGCTTGATAAAATATGCGAGGAAATATTGAACGCATAAGCAGTATTTACTTTTAAAGGACATTGTTTTTATAAAATACTGAGCTGAAAAATGCGAAAATAAAAACACTCCTTAGCATTTACTAAAAAGTGTTTTGAGCTTTCACTGTGAACACATTTGCTCACAGTGATTTTTTGTCTATACAACAAATTTGGGCATCTCCTATGTGGAGATGCCCAAAAATATTTTACAGCGCCTCTTTATTAATTTTATCCCAATCAAATACAACGCCTGTACCGGGCAATGTGCTCGGTGTTAGCAAGCCGTTTTCAATTTTCATTGGCTCTACACAGTAATCATGTATGGGGAAACTGTGGAACTCCACCATGCCTGCGTTGTCAAGTGCGCCAAGAATATTAACGTGTAATTCTTGCATACCGTGTGTGTGCACCACCATGCCACGCTCTTTAAGTATTTTTGCAACCTCAAAACAGCCCGTAATGCCGCAAACGTTAGAGGCATCAACTATGTCCGCTTGTATTTTGCCTATATCAAGTGCCAATTTGTGCTCGTATTTAGAGTGCAAGTTCTCGCCCATTGCAATTGGTATGCTTGTTGCGCGCCCAATCTCTGCGTAGCCCTCGTAATCGTCGGGGTTTGTTGGCTCTTCAAACCAGAATAAGTCAAACTCCTCTGCGCGTTTTGCCATGCGGATAGATTTTTCAACGCTCCATACCATGTTTGCATCTATGCCGAATTTTTTGTCTTTGCCTATCATGTTGCGCACGGCTTTCATGCGCTCTATGTCTTTGTTTTCGTCCTCTTGCCCAACCTTAATTTTAACAGCATTGTGCCCTTTTTCAATTTGTCTTTCAAGGCTTTTTAACAGCTCATCTTGTGTAAACATAAGGTCAATACCGCCGTGGTATGTTTGCACTTTTTCTTGCCTTGTGCCAAAAACATCGGCAAGTGCTTTGTTTTCGCTTTTTAGCTGTGCATCCCAAAACGCAATGTCCAGCGCTGAAATAGCAAAAGATGCTATACCACCGCGCGCTACATAGTGAATTGCTGTGTTCATGTATTTGTTCATTGCATACAAGTCGCATAGCTCTTTGCCAATAAGGCGCGGTTTAAGGTCAACCTCCAGCATTGTTGCAATTGCAGTGCCACCAATACCACCTGTGTATGTGTAACCTGTGCCTTTAACTCCGCTGTCTAGTGTTACCTCTGCAACAATAAGTTCGAAAAAATCGTGCTTACCGTGCAAAGCGTCAACAAGGTTATCCTCAAGAGGTAGTTTGTTGTACAAAATATTAATGTCTTTTATTTTTTGCATAGTTTTCTCCGTTCTGCCGCGCAAATTATTTTTGCACTTAAAATAAACCTCCATATGCGGCATTAGGCGGCTTATTTGTTTTTCGCACAAAAAACAAATGCTTGTTGCTGCAAGCGTTTAAACCACGGCTACTGCGTTTAAGCGGTAACCGTGGCTTGCTTTTTGTGTAATTTTGCGCTTAATATCAATATTTTTTGCACAAAATTTTATCAACATTAATAGTTGTAGTTAACGTATACCATTTTCTTTTGTAGGTAGCCTTCTAGGCCGTGTTTGCCGTCTTCGCCGCCAAGGCCGCTTTTTTTGTAGCCGTTGTGGAAGCCGTTAATTAGCTCGCCGTTTTCACGGTTGCAAT
>CAYJNL010000016.1:0-62825 GCA_964371675.1 uncultured Bacteroides sp.
AATGCGGTAGGTCATGAAAGTGGCGCGAGAGTTCAAATCTCTCCATCTCCGCCAATAGGAACAAATCCGAACATCAAGCCTTTGTTATAGGCGACGTGTTCGGATTTGTTTAGTTTTAGTAAGAATAAATACAAAAGCATCTTTAAGTTTTTCGAAAAAGAATGCATTTAGCGTATGTAAAATGCGACTATTACAACTTTGATAGTGCGTGCAGAACGTTGTTAAAAAATTAACTTTGTCAAAATATTTGACAAAGTTAATTTTTTGTGTTATTATAGCTATAACGAGGTGTTATATATGGATAATCAGATAAGATATTTACAAGAAAATTTATGCAGTATACGAAAAATCGCTGGGTGGACAGCCGAACAACTTGGAACAAAAATCGGTGTTACCAAGCAAACAATTAGCAATTTGGAAACAGGGAAGTCTTCTATGACAAAAACCCAGTACATTGCTATTCGCACTGTTTTAGATTATGAAGTCGATAAGAGTTCAGATAATACTGTCCTAGCACAAGTTATTAGCATGTTGGTTGATAATGGTGAAGAACTAGATGAAAAAAATTACAATGAAATAAAAGATGCAGTGGAAACAACGGCAGCATCTGCAACCACAGGGAAGAAAGGCGACGTTTTAAATAAGACATTTTTAAGTTTACTTTCAAATCCGGTTATTGTTGCCGAACTTGTCACAGTGGGGATAGCTCTAATGAGTGCAACAGGTGGATTAAAAGCTATAACAAAAAATACGAATAATTGGCTAAATAAAATTATTAAATAAAAGGAGCGTTAAATATGAGTAATTTGGGATGGTATCAAAAAATTGTAGAAATGGCTAAATTAGTTGACGGACCAAAAAATCTAATTGCTATACTTTTAGGGTCGGGTGCGATTATTGGCGCTACTGCTAGTGCTGGTGCAATTTTAGGCGGACAGAAATTGTTGAAAAAGCATAAAAATGGCAAAAAATGCAATATAAGCGGTAACAAGCTATATGATATTTGCAAAGAAGCAATATATGATAATTTACACTTTATGAGAGGTGATAAATATAAAGTGCTTGCAGTTGATAATGATGCAGTCTTAATTGAGAAAATCAATGATGCCAACAATCCATATTTTGTGTCATCTGATTTCCTAAAATCAATTTCTAATTACCCACATAACTAAAACATGCTAAATCTATTGGATATAGCATGTTTTAGAGAATTATTCGTTATCAAAATACTCCACAAGTGAATATATGATTTTTATTTGTTGCTCGTTTAAATGGTCAAGTCGTATAATGTTTTCGCTTGTAACACCTAAGATATAGTCAGTTGTAACTTTAAAAATCTCTGATAATTCTACAATATACTGTGTAGAGGGTGCAGAAATTCCCATTTCCCAGGCATTAACGCTCGAACGAGTGATATTCAGCTTTTTTGCAAGGTCACTTTGCGTGATATTAGCACGTTCTCGTAGTTGTTTAATTGTATCAGCAATCATTCGGCACCTCCTATGTTAATTATAGCCTGTCTTAGATGATATTAAATTATCATTGATGATAATTTTAATTGACAAACCAAAACAACCCATGCTATAATTATATGGAAAATTGCAGAAATTTATAAACAAGCTGATTGGAGGTTTTATTATGTTAAAAAGAAGATTGCTAGTGATTTTAGCGATTGTATTGTGCCTTTCCCTAACGGGATGTAAAGGGGCAGATTACAATGAGGCGGTAGAATTTCAAGAAGCAGGTGACTATGCCTCTGCATTAGCTATATATGAAACTATATCTGATTACAAAGATAGTTCAGAGCGTATCACTCAATGTGAGAATATGATAGAAGCTATTAATAACTTCAACATAGCTATTGACGATTTGGAAAATAGAAACACTGATTTAGATAGGGCTGTAGCAAGTGCAGAAACACTAATTGCAGAAGGCAAGCCAGCACTTGATGAAACACTTATACCACCCTTAGAAACAGCTGTATCTGAAACAAAAGCAGTAAGAGTTTCTTTGCCAAGTATGTCTTCTAATGAAAGTGAAATCATTGCCCAAATCAACGAACTAAACGCAGTTGATTATACGGATGTATTGAAAAATTTAACAGACAGTCAAGAAAAATTAGAAGTAAGCATAAAACAGTTTGACTTAGTAAATGAGCCGACCGAAGCATATGTAATTACTTGTTTGGGCAACGTAGATAGTATTGTTGATATAGTAGCTCTAACAGAAGAAAATGATCCACAAGGGAACTTAAATAAATCTGGATACTATACTGCAAAAATATATTTTTCAAGTGACTTTGTTGACCAAAGTAAAGTATATGGGGCGAGTTTGATTGAAAAAACTACTTCGGCAGGAGGAAGTATAGAGGTTTATAGAACAGTTGAGGATGCAGAAAAAAGAAATGAATATTTAAGTACATTTGATGGTACGGTGATTTCTTCTGCTTCGCATCAAGTTATTGGAACAGTAATTGTGCGTGCTTCAAATGAGATGACTGCATCTAATCAAAAAATACTAGAAGAAGCTATAATTTATGAACTAACACGTATTAATCAATAGTGCACTGATTTCAGAAAGTACTTTAACTAAAAGCTAGTGATTAAATTGTGCACGAAGTAAAAGATTATATCTTAACAAAACAATAAATAAAATGGGGTGTAACAATGGGTTTATTAGAATCGATATTAAGTGGATTTCTAGGTGGCACAGAAGATAAAGGGTGTAATTGGTATTGTGACAGTTGCGGAGTACATATGAACCATCAATCTGGATTTACAACATCAAGTGACCAATGGACTTGTACGGATTGCGGTTGTGTTAATGATGTATCAGAAGATAATATTAGTTATGATAGCGACTGTGATGATGACGATGACAACAGTAATGAATCTTTAGGCGTTTATGATGCCGCTTTAATATGGGCTTCAAACGGAAAAGATGAAGATTATATGTTTGGTTATACCGAAGAAGAATTGGAAAATGCATTATAAAAATGATACTTACTAATATGGACAAGCATGGTAAGGTTGTACATCGTAAGTAAAAATTAGGTAGGCGGCGAAGAACAACATGAAACTCTTTGAGTTTTATTAAAAAAACACTAGCTATTCTCGAAAAAGTGTGATATTGTGTTATCTTGACAGGAGGTGACACAATGAAAACGCTATTACAACAACTGCAAAATGGCTTTAATCAATATGCGCCAAGTAAAGAACACAAAAAAGAATACGATGATGCATTTGAAACTTTGATGAAGCTGCTCGACAAAAACGCACGCAAGCAAGTAATTCAAATTGTTGATAGCAAAGACCTAATAAGCAATGAATTGGCACAGGAAAACTTTAAATGTGGGTTTTGCTGATGACTGATTCCACGCACGTAAAAGCAAATGTACGAAATGATATTTTTGAACGAATAACTGTCGAAATTGAACCCAGTGAATATTTAAAGCGAATCAATAAAGAGGCAGAAACTGCGGGTTTATGTGATAATATTAAAAAACTATGCGAATATGAAAACGAGACGAAAGAGGTTATAAAAAGTACAACAGATCCTGATGCTGGGTTTATGAAACGAGTTGGCAAACCGTTAGGTTTTTACTATTTAAATCATCAGACATGCGATTCAAAACACGGAATAATAACTGATTCATACACTACTCCCGGAAATACACTCGATGCAACAGTTCATTCAAAAAGAATATGCCATCAAATAGATGAATTTGAATTAAAAACCGAGTTCATTTGTGCAGATGCCGGATATGACTTTGGCGAAATACACAAAGATATGTTAGACCGAAATATTCAAACATATATACCTCTTAGAGAAAGTGACAAGAGCAAATCTGAACTTTTCACCTCAAAAAATTTTAAGTATAATGAAGACAAAGATGTTTTAGTTTGTCCCAATAACAAAGAACTTGCATTTTATAAATTTTTTCCAATTAAGGGGAACAGACGCTACATATCAAATGCTAAGCAGTGCAAAACTTGCAGTTTCAAGGGAAAGTGTTTATCTGGCAACATGACAAATAAACGAGTAGAGCGTGCATTTTATAAAACTCAATCTGAAAAACAGCATAAAGCTGACGGAAGCACTGAATATTTAGCAGCGATGAGACTTCGGAAAATTTTATGTGAGGGAAATTTCTCACATCAGAAAGCAAGACATAACCTTTTGCGCTTAAATAAGTGGGGATTAGGCAATGCTAGCATACATTGCCTTTTATCTGCGTGCGCTTTTAACTTGAAACGGATGGTAAAATTAAGTTTTGCATAAAATGAGCAAACGTATGAGCTTGTTTTTAACAACATTTTGCAAATTTATAGTAAAATTATATGAAAACACAAAAATTATAACCAGAAATGAGCGGAAGCTCTTATTTTTTTGCCTGTTTGTCAACAGCTCCGAAACACGACGCACCTGTTTTTGATGATATATCATGTTTTTTTGAGTTTATATACCCATATGTCGCGTTTCACGACATATGGGTTGACTCTTTAATTTTGCTTTTGCGTAGCAGTTATTTATAACAATTGCACCAATGAAAATTCATCATAAAAACAATGTTTCCATTGTATAGACACAACCGCAAAAATACGTATGCTATTGGCTAGACAAAATAAGCACATGATATCAACTGTATAGACAAAAATGCCAATACAGAGCAATTATAAGGCGAAAAGCATGTCCTATTGGCTAGACAGACAGTGAAATGGCTATCAAGTGTATAGACAAAACCTTGAAAAATAGCGAATTTATGGCGAAAAACGTGTCCTATTGTCTAGACAAACGGCAGAAAGGCTATCAGATGTATAGCCGGTACAATTTTTATTACACTATTAAAGCATGGTGTATAGCGAAAAACTACATACCACTTAACAGTATGTCTACCCTGTTTCAGGGTACACCGATATTCAACGCAAATGCGTCAAAAAACATGTTTTTGCATTGCGGTTGAAATATGTTTTTCCGCAAAACACAACGTATAAATAATAAATAAGTAATAGCTATAATTGCCACTTTTATGCATTAAAACCCATAACAGAATAGCAAAATATTTACCGCATAACAACATATTTAAATTCCACTAAAGATTTAAACTTTCAGCACCGTAAAGCTTTGCTAGCATAGCTTTTTGATATCAAAAAGCACATTTTGGGCGAACCCAAACCCCTTATATTTTTTGAAAGGACTGAAAAAATGATAAAAAGAACAACAGTAATCCCGTTGCGATTAAACAAAAAAGAGCTAACGCACTTAAACAATTTAGCAAACAAAAGTGGTTTGTCACGAGAAAAGGTATTGCGAGGTTTTATCAACAATACCGACATAAAACAAAAGCCGTGCACTCACCACGCAGAACTTATCCGCAAAATATCAGGCCTGTGCAATAATGCAAATCAGCTTGCTTTTAAAGCAAATTCAACAGGCATTGCGACACAAGAAAGCATTGATGAAATGCTGAGAATAACAAAAGAAATTTGGACAGAAATAAAGGAGAATTGGTAATGGCGTACACGAGTATAATCCCGATTAGGCACTTAAATAACACTGTGAAATATGTTCAAGACAAGCAAAAAACCTCGCTTTCAGCCGCCGTTGATTATGCACTTAACAGAGATAAGACGGAGCAAGATGTGTTTGAAATGGGAATTTGTTGCATGACGGATTCTGCATACAAAGACATGATGATGACGAAAGAGCGCTTTAATAAATTGGACGGCGTGCAGGGTTACCACCTTGTGCAATCTTTCGCGGAGGGTGAGGTCACACCGGAAGTTGCGCACAAAATTGGGCTAGAATTTGCCGAGCGATTATTTGGTAACAAATATGAACTGGTAGTTGCAACGCATTTAAACACTCACTGCTACCATAACCACATTGTATGTAATTCTGTAAGCTTTGTGGACGGCAAAAAGTATCACAGTAACGCAAGAAGTTATTACACCGAGGTGCGCCAAATCTCTGATGAACTGTGCATAAAGCACGGCCTTTCGGTAATTGCAACCCCTGAAAATATACAAGGCAAGCACAATTATTCAAAGTGGAGCGCAGAGCAAAATGGACAGCCAACATGGCGCACGGCAATAAAAAAAGATATTGACGATGCAATTGAAGTGTCTTTAACATGGAAAATGTTTGTAGCAGCAATGGCAAAAAAAGGCTACACAATGCGCTTTGATAGAAAGCACTACATTTTAAAACCGCCCGGTAAAGAGCGGTTTGTGCGGTTTAAAACGCTGGGTACTCGCTATACTCCCAATGCAATAACACAGCGCATAATAGAGCCAAAAAACATGTACGTGCCACCTAAGCAGGCGGCACAATCTATGCGATACGGCAAAATTAGAGGTAACCCTTTTAAAGTGCATAAAAACAGCAGTTTAATTGCGCTTTACTATCACTATTTATACTTAATAGGTGCATTCCCCAAACGCAAGCCACAGCGTGTTTCGTATGCACTTAGGCAAGAGATTTACAAACTGGACAAGCGCATAGAGCAAATGCAGTATCTGAATAAAAACAAGTTTCACACAAGGGAGCAGCTTGCACAGCGCAGGGAAAACTCTCTGCAAAAAATAGCAGAGCTTACGGCGCAGAGAAGCGAGCTGTACAGGGCAAAAGAGGGTAAAGAAAAATATGAGCCATTAACTAAACAGTTAGAAGCACTGAGGTATGAGGTTAAAATGTGCGATGGTATAATTAGTCAGTCGGTGGAGATGGAGAAGAAAATGATGCAGAATAGCAAAATTATTAATGAGCTAAATGAAAAACAGCAACAGCCGAATAAAAGTGCAAAGCAACAAAATAAAACTGTGCGGTAAATAAACAGCACAGTTTCAAATTTTCAATTTGTTTTCATTTATTAGCTAGCTATAATTCAGCAGTTGTGCTATCCTTGCTTTGAACAATAACAATTCATTTGAAAGCAGGGATGAACAATGAAATTACGGCTATTTAAAATGAGTGAAACAGATAAAAACATGCTGCTTGTAGCGCTACATATTATCTTTAAAGGTAAACGTGAAAACGGCGAAGATTATAACCCAATCGGTCATTTTATCCTGCGAATTGGAAAAACTGCAAACAATAAGCTGTACTTAAATGACGAAGAATTTATATGGGCGAGAAATGCGCTTAATTTACTGCGAAACCAATACCTTGCTGCCGGCAGATACAGCGATGGAATTGACTACGTTATGATGAAACTTATGAAAGCTAAGTATAAAAGATATAAAGAAAGTAAAGCTAAAACAGCCTAAAATTAAAAGTATGCGAGCATACATCGAGTGTGCCTTTCAAAATAAACATAATATTAGCCACTCTGTTTGACTAGTTTGGATGTCAAACAAAGTGGCTAGTTAAAATTAAAATTGCTCAGGGTAAAATGCTTTGTTTAGAATAAAGTGTAAGGCAATGTATAAGCAAAAGAATTTATTCGCAGTAAACATAGTCAAACTATGCAATTTCGCTCAATCAATTTCAGGATGCCTAATATAAATTTTATCGTTTTTGAAAAAAAGCGGGGTTATGTAAACTTGCCTGTCTTTTCCACGCTTTTCAAAATCGGAATGTGCGTGGTAAACGCAATAATAAGTGCCGTCGGCGCCTTTAACAACGCTGTTATGCCCGGGGCCTGAAATATTATCAGTTGACGATAAAACAGGGTTGTTTTCATATTTAATAAACGGCCCCGTAGGGGTGTCGGCAACGGCTCCACCTATTGCGTGGTGTATTGACTCAAAAAAGTTTGCTGAATACATCATGTGATATTTATTGTTTCTTTTTATAACAAACTGTCCTTCATTCCAATACATCTTTTCTTCAGGGTTTTGCTTTTCCCATGCTTGTTCAGGCCTGAGAATAAGCTTGCCCTCGCTTTTTACGGAAATTAAATTGTCACCAAGCTCGGTTACATATATTTGCCCCTCTTTAGCACCATTAACAACATGCCCCTCGGACGCTCTTGAGTAATATAAATAATTTGCATTGTCATCTTTTAAAATATGTGCGTCTAAAACACCGTATCCAAAATCGAACATCGGTTTATTGTCAAAAACGTCTTCAAACGGGCCAAGAGGGCTGTCTGCCACAGCAACACCTATTCTAAGTTGTTCTTCTTTATATTTTTTCCACTGTGCTGTGTAATACATGTAGAATTTGCTTCCGAATTGATATACCTCAGGTGCCCAAAAGCATGAATTACCAAAACTTTTTTCTGTTGCGGTGTAACAAATTTTTGGCTTGCTCCAAGCTGTCATATCATCTGAAACCCAGCAATAATATCCATTAAAATGGCTTGTTGCATATAGGTAATATTTATTGTCAACACATAAAACATATGGGTCGCCTATATTCTTGATTGGTAGTGGATTTTTAATTCTCATGTTCTCTCGTCTCACTTTCAATTTCATTATTGGCAGTGTGCACAGCTATATATTTATTATATAGCTTTTGTTGCGTAAAAGAATTTGTTAAACAGCATAGCCCTGGGATAAGAGTTATTAAAGGCGGAAACCAAATTATAATTTGTATGCTAAATACAACAACTGCAAAAAGCATAAGCCCTTGTAAAATATTTTTAGACAGTAGCTTTATTATTAAAGAAACAAGTTGTTTTTGGTTTAAAGTATAATATCCTATTAAAGCATATAAGTGAATTTGTATTATAATTAATATTATGAGAGCAATTAAACTGAATACACCAATATATAGCCATGTTTCGCTGTTTTCTGTATTTAATATGTTTAATATACCGGTGAGGGATAATATTGTTGCAGGTGCGAAAAAAACAGCAAGTTTAAGGCATTGTTTTAAATTAGTTTTAAATGACTTTAAAAACATCTTATAAGCAAAGCCGTTATCATTTATTATGCTGTTGTTCACAGCATAATATAAAGCGGCACAAGAAGTGCTAAATGTGAAAATCGGTATACTGAACACAGCCCACATAATGCTTAAAATAGCTATGTCTGCTGCTTTGTTTATGTAGTGGATGAATTTTTCATTGCTAAGCATTAAAGCACTTCCCTTGAAAATATAGATACTGAATTTTTATTGTGTATTCATATTAACACAAATTTTATCATTTACAAAATTTAACTCGGAAATATATACTTGTCTGTTACCACTTGGTTTATTATAATCTGTATGTGCATGGTAAACACAATAATATGTGCCGTTCTTATCTTTGACAACACTGTTGTGTCCGGGGCCTGAAATTGTTTTTGAAGTTTGCATTATAGGGTTGTTATCATACTTAACGTATGGACCCATTGGGTGCTTCGCAACAGCCGCACCTATGCAATAATAAGGTGAGGTGAAAAAATTTGCTGAATACATTAAATGATATTTGCCATCGTGCTCTACTACAAATCCGCCTTCGTTCCATACTTGTTTAATTTCAGGTTGTTTTCTTTCCCACTCTTCTTCAGGGCGCAAAATTAATTTGGGCTCTCCCTTAACAGATATATAATCATCACAAAGTTCAATTACAAACATCTGGGATTCTTCAAAACCATCTACAAAATGTTTATAGCCTGCTTTTGAATAAAATAAAAATTTGCCATCTTTACAATTTAATATGTGCGCATCTAAAACACCATAGCCAAAGTCGAACATCGGCTTATTGTCAAAAACATCTTCAAACGGGCCTGTGGGGCTGTTTGATACCGCTACGCCAATTCTCAAATTTTCCTCGGGGTAAATTTTCCAATCGGCAGTGTAGTACATATAAAATTTGCCGT
The DNA here is from genome assembly GCA_964371675.1 of uncultured Bacteroides sp. Classification (GTDB taxonomy): domain Bacteria; phylum Bacillota; class Clostridia; order Oscillospirales; family Ruminococcaceae; genus Ruthenibacterium. The sequence continues at coordinate 9,753 of CAYJNL010000016.1, forward strand.
CAAACTCATAAACTTCCGGTGCCCAAAACTTGCCGTTGCCAAAACTTTTTTCAGTTGCCTCATAGCAAACAACAGGCTCGCTCCAATCACTTAAATTGTCAGATTGCCAACAGTAATAACCGTTAAAATTACTTGTTGCATATAAATAATATGTGCCATTATGGTTTAAAACATAGGGGTCACCTATATTTTTTATTGATATTGGGTTTTTAATTTCCACTGTTACACCTCTAAATATTAATATTGTGCTGTTCTTATTGGAAGTGGGTCTATGGTATAGGCCATCCTGTTCAATAAAAGCTCCATCATAGATATTTTAATATCTGTAAAACTTGGATTGTTATATAAATTAGTTGTTTCGCTTTTGTCGTTTTTTAAGTCGTAAAGCTCGCCTTGGTTGGTGCTATGGTAATAAACCAGTTTATAATTACTGTTAGCAACCATTGTAGCGTAAGCCAATGTGCCGCTTTTGCCACGCATTGTGTTGTAAAATTCACTGTATACACTGTCTTTGTGGTAGTCTTTTGATGTGTCGGAGATAAGTTTGCTTGCAAAGCTTGTGCCCTGCATTCTTTCGCTTTGCTCAAAGCCTGCAAGCTCAAGCAATGTTGGGGCAATGTCAACAAGTTCAATAAGTGCGTTTTCGTACTTTGCGGCTTTAATAAGCCCTTTGCAATTGAAAATTAAAGGAACTCTTACCAAAGGCTCGTAGAAATATGGACCTTTTAAGTATATTCCGTGGTCGCCCAGCATTTCTCCGTGGTCTGATGTGAAAATAATTATAGTGTTTTCAAGCTGATTAGTATCCTCTAAAAGCTTTACTATTTCGCCAACTTGAATATCAATTTGTTCTATCATTGCGTAATAAGCCGCTTTAACTAATAAGTGGTCTTTTTCGCTCATGCTGTCATAGGCGAAATTGCCGGGCGAGCCCATTGCGCCAAGGTGGTCTCGCTGTTGAAATGCAGGTTTGTTTTTTAACTCGCCATTTTTGTAGTTAGGCAAATCTTTGGAGCTTAGCTTTTTAATATATTTTCTAAGCAAATTTTCGGGAGGGTCAAAGTCATGGTGTGGGTCATATAAATTAAGCGATAAAAACCACGGGTTGCGTTTATATCCCTCATGTGCTTTAATAAATTCCATTGCGTTTTCAGCACAAAATCTGCTGTGAGAGTCCTCTATATCAGGCCCTATGTGTACATAAGGCGAGCCCTCAAAAGGCACTCGGTTATACTCTTTGCCTTTTCTTGTTAGCCACATATTGTATTCATTAAGCGGCCAGTTGCTGTCTTTTGCATAAAAGTCAGGGTGATGCGACCATTTAAAGCTGTGGTAACCGTCATCAATTCGCTCCTCGTTTGATGTGCAAAAAGATGTGTGGCACGGTGCTGTGTGAAGTTTGCCCACAAGCCCTGTTGTATAGCCGTTATCTGCAAAAATTTTGCTGATGAAAAGCTCATCGTTTGGTATTTTTTGCCCGTTTTGTCTTACCCTACAAGTGCGAGGATATCTCCCTGTTAAAAACGATGCTCTTGATGGTGAGCATACCGGACTTTGACAATATGCCTTTTCAAACACAGCACCGTCTTTGGCAAGTTTGTCTATATTTTTTGTTTCAACTATATCATTGCCATAGCAACCTAGAGTGTCATATCTTTGTTGGTCTGTGCAAATCCATAAAATATTTGGTTTGTTCATATGTTATTCCTTTTGATAAATTCGTCTAACAATCTTCTTTTTTCGCAAAGTATATCATTGTATTTATCATCAAATATTAAATTTGTCATCTCATATTCGTCGTTTGTTAAATCGTAAAGCTCTTCAATTTGGTCTTTGTTACGAACATATTTATATTGCTTATCAGTAAGCACCTGTGCCCTGTGTGGCACATGGTGGCCAAAAGATTCCATATAAACTTGCTTTCTCCAACAGGGGTTTTCTTTAGTGAATAAGCTGAATATGTTTTCTCCGTCAACAGGTGTATCAAATTGTGTACCTGCGGCGGCAAGAATAGTAGGTGCTAAATCAACATTACTTATCAGCTCATCACTTTCAATGCCTTGTGGTATAATGGTGTCACAACGCAAAGCAAAAGGAATACGAAGAGTTTCTTCACACATATAAGCATCTTTGTCAAAATGCCCACCGTGGCTTGCAATTGCATCGCCGTGGTCGGTTGTCCAAATAATGGCGGTGTCTTTCGCCATGTCAAGCTCTTCAAGCTTGTCTAAAATTAATCCGCCTGCTTCGTCTGTCATTGTAACTTGTGCATAACAGCGTGACATAGACTGTGCCCAAATATCCCAGCTTACATCATTGTCAAGTTTAATTCTATAATTCTCACTTATATCTTTGCCGCCCTCGAAATGATAGATGTCGGGTTTTTGGCTTAAGTCATCATCAAAACTTGGATATTTTTCTATTGCGCTTGGTGGGTACATATCGGCATATTCTTTTGTGGGTAAATATGGTTGGTGCGGCCCCCAAAAATGCACTTGTAAGCAGAAAGGCTTATCACTGTTTTTTAGCTCTTCTAATTTTTCGCACGCCTCGTGTGCAAGAAAAAATGCTTCGTGTGTTTCTTTCGGCGTTGTAAGTATGCCTGAAACACACTCGTTCATGTCACTGCGCTGAGTTAAATCGTACTCTTCTTGCTCGGTTATATTATCAATCCAACCTGGGGTGCACCAGTTCCTCTCAATAAGTGCTTTTGGCGATGGTAAAGATTTTTCTTTTAAGTACTCACTATATTCTTTCAGCAAATAAGGGTTGCCATACCCCTCACAAAAAGCACCCTTTGCACCAAAATCTCCGGGTGTACCTTTACCTGTGTGCCATTTGCCATAGTGCCATATGTCATATCCATCTTCTTCTAGTTTATCTAAATAAGTGGGGTATGTATATTCTGCGTGCCCATTTTTTATTTGCCCATGGTGTGCTGTGTATAAGCCGCTAACCATTGTTCTGCGCGAGGGGCAGCAAAGCGGAGATGAACAATAAGCTTGCTTGAAATTCACACCTTTTGATACTAATTTATCAAATGCAGGGCGCTTTATATTATATCGTTTGTCGTGCCCATAAAAAGCTTGGTGGTCGTTTACCAAAAGAATAATGTTTTTTTTCATTGCAATCTCCATTGTTTTTTATTTTGTTGCGCTGTCTATTTGCCCCTCGATAATAAACCTTTGCAGGAACACAAAAAGGAATATTATTGGCAATATGCCTATTGCGAATGTGGCGCAAGCTCTTGGGATATTACTTACACCATTCAGCGTGCTAAAGGCAGATTTTATAACGAGAATTACTGTGTGCTTTGATTTATCTTGCAACAGATAAAGTGGCATTAAATACTGGTTCCAACAGCCTGTGGCTATCATAATAATTCTTGTTACAGTAACAGCCTTTAGTTGTGGCATTATAATATAAAAGAAAGTTTTTATAAGCCCGGCGCCATCAATAATTGCGGCTTCATCAAGCGCAACAGGTATTGAGGTTATAAAGTTAGTATACATAAACATGCAGCCGGGTATGCCACCGGCGGCAAGCAGAAAAGCAAGCCCTACAAGCGAGTTAACCATTCCAAGGCTTGTCATAAGTGAATATGTACCTACAAGTAAAGCTATGCCCGGTATCATCATAACAGCCATACTGCTTTGCCTAACTGTTTCTGTTAAGCGGTTTTGGCTTCTTGCAATACCATAAGCGCCAATTGCAGAAGCTACAATTTCAATTGCAACAGTTAAAACTGTTAATATTATAGAGTTTTTAAAACCTGTCCAAATAGAGCCATCTTGAAAAACTGCAATGTAATTGCCGATATTTATTACTTGTGGTGGTATTATTTTAGAGCCCAAATCTTGAATTGAACGTATTGACATATTAAGCAAAATATAAAGCGGCAATAAGTACAAAATACATGCTAAAAAAGAGGGGATAAACAGTTTTAATTTACCACCGATTGTGCGCTTTGGAATATATATTGTTTTAACATTTTTCATATTAGTATTGCACTTCCTTTCTGCGCAAATATGCGTTTATTGGCAGGGTTATTACAAGAATAATTATAAAAATTAAAAAACCGATAGCAGAGGCATAGCCTGCCTTTTCATCGTTAAAATATAACAGTGAAACATAGTAAGAAAGTGACATTGATTGACGATTAGGCCCACCACCCGACATAGACACTATTAAATCGTACATCTTAAAGCTGTTTATCAAGTTAGTTATAACAGCAGTTGTAATTGATGGTATTAAAAGCGGGAATGTAATGAACTTAAATTCCTGGAATTTATTGCTTCCGTCAAGCCTTGCTGCCTCTTTGTACATTGTGGGGATGTTTTGCAAACCTGCTAGATAAATTACCATGCTAAGGCCCATGAATTGCCAAGAGTTTACTAAGGTGATAATAATTGTAGCTGCCCAGCCGTTACCCATCCAGTAAATGGGGTCAATGCCAACCCAACCGAGCATTTCGTTTAAAACGCCACCGTCGAATTGGAAAATATAATAAACAATTTGCCCCATTAAGAATGCAGAAATCATTATGGGCATGTAAAGTACAGCCCTTAGCAGATTGCGCCCTTTAAACTTTTGGTTTATAAAAAGCGCTGCACCAAGCCCTAAAATATTTTGTAAAATAGCAGAGCCAAAGCCGTATATCATTGTATTTGCGAATGAACGCCAGAAAATGCTGTCTGTAAATGCGTCTATATAATTTTCAAGGCCTATAAATTTCATGTTTTGTGAATAGCCGTTCCATTTAAACAACGATAAACGTATGGCGTTTAAAACAGGAAAGCCGATAAAGCCTATAATTAATAGAACTGCTGGTATCAATAAAAGCGTATAATTACGCTGTCTTTTACTCAAAGTAAATTCCTCGCTTTCATGGGTGAAATATTGCGTGGGAGGGTGTCTGCTTGCCTAGAATTTTTTTGAAACTACCCCAAAGCAACTTTGTAAATTAAATTGCAAAGTATTGCCATGGGGTAGCTTATGATTAATTTTTTAATGCTATAATTTTACTGTTATAATTTATTGCATTTGTGCCGCTTCATATAAATCTAAATAATTCTCTGCAAGGTAATCAATAGTGGCTTGTGTGCCTGCCTCACTGTGGTCATCTATGAACATTTTAAGCGCGTTTCCGAAGATTGGCCACATGCCAGATGGCATATATTTTCTATCCCACAAGTTTTCGTATAAAATGTTTGCGCCCTCATAGTTTTCTCGCATTGTGTTGTAAACATCCATGCCATAGCCCTCAGCAACTTCAACTGCTGATGCAAGTGATGGAGTGTTACCGCTAATTGCAGTTAATGCTACAACATTTTCAGGGCGTGCCATAAATTCTAGGAATGCTTTTGCGGCATCAATGTTCTCGCTGTCTTTCCAAATGCCGAATGTTTCGCCCTCACCCACACCAAAGTGCATTTGACCCTCTTCGGTTGAAGCAAATGTTGGAAGAAGTGCATATTGACCCTCTGGGTTTAAACGATTAGCGCCTGCAAGGAAAACAATGCCGTTGCCAAGCCAGAAAGCACCCTCGTTTTGTGCAAATCTTTCAGAGGCGTCTGTGCCTGTCATTGTTGCATAGTCTTGTGCAAAGAAACCTGCATCAAGCCATTGGCTGTACAAATTAAAGAAAGGTTCGAAAGATTGGAAATCGTATGTTCCGTTAAGCATAGCCTCGCTGTCTTGTGAAAGAGCGCCTTCATAGTTTACCCATGTGCCTGCAATATTTGCAAAATTGCCCGGGCCTGCGGCAGCGATAATAGGAATATAGCCTGCATCTTTAATTTTTTGTGCTGCAACTGTAAATTCGTCCCATGTTGTTATTTCATAAGGGTCAACACCGGCCGCTTCACAAACTTCTAGGTTTACCAGTGTTCCGTTGACAATTTGTGATATCATAAGTACATATATTGAGCCGTCTTCATCTTGAATAACGCCAAGTGCTGCTTCATCAAGCTCGCTTACCCACGGCTCGTCTCTTAAATCAAGTAGATATTCTTTGTATCTTAATATGCTCCAACCATGTGTTTCAAAAACGTCAGGTAATGTATTTGATGCCATTCTTGTTTTCATTGTGTTTTCGTAGTCATCGCCATATTCTGTAACAAGAACTTCGCAGCCTGTTTCAGCAGTAAATTCTGCAACAATGTCTGCAAATGCGTCAGATGTTGCGCCTGTAAAACGTTCTGCTACTTCAATTGTAACACCATCGAAAGGTTTTGCGCCTGTGTCCTGTGCGTTTGTATCTTCGGCTGTAGCTTCGCTACTAGGTTTAGATTCGCCTGTGTCTGTGCTGACAGAGCAAGAGCTAAATCCGATAGCCATGCTCAAAAGCATTACCGTGCTTAGTATAAGTGCTAATAACTTTTTCATAATTGACCTCCAATTTTTTTAAACCTATTCACTAGGTGATTTGTTCATAGTATACATATTTGTTTAATAGGTTGCAATAATTTTTATGTTTTTTGTAATGAAATGCTATACCCTTACAATTTTCATAAAACATGTTGCATTTTGTAATTAAATGTATAATATATATAATAAAGCAACCATTGCCTACACCATTTAACAAAAGGGCCGGAATTTAAACTATATAAAGTGAGGATTAACCATGAAACCTAATATAATAATAGTAATGACAGACCAGCAGCGAGCAGATTTAAGAAAGAAAATGGGTTATGAGCTTGACACAATGCCTTTTTTAGACAGCTGGGCAAAAGATGCAGCTGATTTTGAAAAAGCATACACGCCAAACCCATCGTGTATGCCGGCACGTGTTAGTATGTTTACAGGAAGATACCCCGAAAGCCATAGGGTGCGCAGTAATTATAACGAGGACGATGCCCTGTACACTAAAGATTTGCTTGATGTTTTAAAAAAAGAGGGTTACATAACTGCATTGTGCGGAAAAAACCACAGCCACAGAAATTTAGAAGATTTTGATTTTTGCCGTTCTTACGGACATTTGACAAACGAGGGCGGAAAAGATTTATTGCCACTTACAGATGATGATAAAGCCTTTGAGCAATTTATGAGGAAAACGAAATTTTTGCACAGTGAAGCACCATCGCCGTGCTCTATTGAGCAACAATATCCATATAAAAATATATCATCACTCTTTGATTTTATAGATGCAAATAATGAAGAAAAACCATTTTTCGCATGGGTGTCTATCGCAGAGCCTCACAACCCATACCAAGTTCCAAAGCCGTACTTTGATATGTTTGCGCCTGAAGATTTACCTAAAATTAATTCAACCATAGAGGGTAAAGGCGAGAGATTTGAATGGATTTATAATATTTGGGAGCAAGTTTTAGGCGCAGAAAAAGAAGATAAGATACTTAGAATGCGCTCAAATTATCATGGCATGCTTCGCCTTATAGATGACCAATTTAAAAGAATGATAAATGGGCTTGATGAGCGCAATTTAACCGACAATACTTTTGTAATATTTATGTCTGACCACGGAGATTTTGTGGGAGAATATGGGCTTACACGAAAAGGCCCCGATTTGCCTGAGGTTTTAACACGCATACCATTTGTAATGAAAGGGTACGGCGTTGAAAAAAACATAGATACAAGTAATTATTGTGCAAATATAGTCGATATTTTGCCAACAATATGTGATTTGTTGAAAATAGAAATACCTTATGGCTGTCAAGGCAAAAGTTTACTTCCGTTATTACAGAAAAAAGCTGATGTAAGTAATGAATTTGAATTTGGCTATTCAGAAAGTGGATATGGTGGGCAATTTTGGAATAAAGATGATATGCTTGATATTTACACAGAGGGTTGTTGCCAAAAGCCACTTACAGGCCATAACTGCCTTAATTCTTGGACACAATGCGGAAGTGTGCGCATGATAAGAAAAGGCGATTATAAAATGCAAATTGACATGATGGGCAACGGATACCTTTATGATTTAAGTGAAGATAGAACAGAAGTTAATAATTTGTGGGATAATGAGAATTGCGTTGGCATTAAAGCAGAGCTCCTTAGTGAATTGACGAAAATTATGCTTAAGAATACAGACATTATACCGGCACCGCATGACAGATTACGTGTTAAAACACATGAAAAAAATTACTGGAACACAAACTTTAAAGCCCCGGATAAAGGTGATAAACAATCCGGTACAATTTTAGAAATTATGTTAAAACATAAAAATTAACAGTATATTATTTAAAATGAATGTGATATACTGTTAATATAAAAAGCAAGGAGAGTTAGTGCATACTATAAATAATTTTTATGAAACTTGAAAAACAAAATTTTTCATTACACCTTGATGATGTTGATGGTATGAGCGAAATGGGCAAAGCATTGTCGTCGCCTGTGCGTATACAAATTTTAACATTGTTAAAACAGCAATCAATGACGATGAGTGAACTTGCAACAAACCTGTATGTTTCACCGTCATCTATAAGTATGCATATAAAAATTCTTCAAGATGTTGGGCTGGTTACTGTAATACCGAAACCGGGACAACATGGTGCACAAAAACTTTGCGGCATTAGTGTGGATAGAATATTGTTTGATTTTTTTGATACATCTAAAACGAACAGTATTACACCGGCCACGATTTTTAATATTCCTATTGGCAATTATGTTAAAGCGGCAGTTAATTCACCCTGTGGGCTTGTGAACAAAGATGAATACGTTGATATTGAGGACAGCCCTTATGCTTTTTATGAATTAGGACATAAGAACGCGCAACTAATATGGTTTTATTCGGGTTATTTGGAATATCACATAACAAATAAGCATTTCGTAAATGACAATGTCAAGAATATAAATATCAGCTTTGAGGTTTGTTCAGAAGCACCGGGTTATTGTAATGACTGGCCATCTGATGTGTTTTTGGAAGTGAACAATAAGCGCTTGACAACTTTTAGGATTTCAGGTGATTACGGAGGCAAAAGAGGGATACATAATCCGCCTTGGTGGTCAGATTCAAACACACAATACGGGGAACTAAAACTGCTAACTATTGATAACGAGGGAAGCTATTTAGATGGGCAATTAATTTCGGATTACAACTTAGAAAGTTTAAAATTGAACGAAAACTATTATTTTTCGCTTGCACTTGGGGTGGATAAAGATAGCGAATTTGTTGGAGGATTAAATATTTTTGGCAAGCACTTTGGGAATTATGCACAGGATATTAGAATAGAAATTCAATATTTAAAATAATTACAAAAAAACACTGCAAGCTTTGAAAATTCTTAGCTTGCAGTGTTTTTTTATGAGATTTTATTACTGGATCTGAATTAATATCTATACTAAAAATATTATTAATCTGCCAAACTTAAAATATGTTGAGCTGAACATAAGAAAGTGTTCTCGAACATCCCCAAAACCCATAATTTACCCACTTGTACGTTATGCGTATTCACTGCAGCTCACTTCTTCTTTTTAACCCTATTAGGAAAGCTCTCAAAGCACCACTTTTCAAAATCTTCAGCACTTGCTTTTTTGTCAATGCATTTGTCCCTAAAAGCGCAAGCCGCTAAATTCCACTTTTTAAAAGCGTCCTCGCTAATAGTGCCAACTTTGGTGCGCTCACGGTACCTTTTGTAGTAGAGCATAAAAATATTGTACGGTTTGTTGTCTTTGTTGCGTTCTTTAAAATGTGCCGAGGCCATTAATTGCTGGCATGTTTTGCTAGAGTTTGGTGCTTTAAAATCGCAGTACATAGGGTTGCGCTTTGTTTTTACTAGAAAATACCTATCGCAGTTTTTGCAAACGCTGAACTTTGCATCTGTTTCATAAAGGTGATAGAAAACAATGCTCAAAAGCGTTGTAAGGTCTTTAAATCTGATGTGATTTGTTAGCTCTATATCTCGTTTTGTTATGTATTTTGTGTAGCCGGGCGGTATGCCAAACCTTTGCTCTAGCAAGGTGGGTTTTGTTGTTTTCCTAGGCACATAATTGAAGAACTGGTCGTACTGCATAACCTTTACTAATTGCAAATACTGTGGAATGCCTGCGTTTTCTCGGCTTAAAAATACAGACAACCGCTGCGCTTTTGTTAAGTGGTAAAGCTCATCAGGGTGAAAGCTTTGGCAAAAGCAAAAATAGAACAGCGTACTGAATAAACCATACACATTTGCGTAGTGATTATTGTATTCGTCAAGCACTTCATCATCAACATGATTGAATGTTGGGCGTGTCATGGAGAGGAAAATATGCTTGTCGAAGAACGAATTTAGCTTTTGGACATCTATTTTGTAGCATACTGAAGTTTTCAAAAAGTCGTCAAAAGCGAGCACTCCAAGCTCTAAAAACTTAATAACTTCAGTTAAAGTATCGAACTCTGTAATGTTGTAACCGTCCTGCACAAACATTAAATTATCACGATAATATGCACTTTTATCATGTGGGTCATAGTCTATTGGCATGTTGTGAATTTTTTTTGACATCGTTCGAATCCCCCTAATATGTTTTGGAAAATATAAATACAGCCTATTTTGTAGAATATAATTACTCCGGAAACTATTTTACAAAACTATTGAAAAATTGTCAAGTGTCTTATATAATATACTTGAAGAGTAAATTAAGAAAAGCACCTTGAAAATTAAATATCCGAAAACCTAAAAACTTTAGTTGATGGAGCGACACAGTAGCAAAAACTACAAGGCAAAGCGACTATGAAAGATACGCCAAGACTGCCCACAAAAGCACGAGCGATAAACTGTCTTTCATAAAACAAGTGATGGTAACTTGTTCGCGATGACCCCATCAACCGATAATGATACTTCTGCCTAGCTACAGCTCACGCAATAGAGGCAGCCGGCGGAGAACCCGGCGGTGGCAAAAAAGCCAATGATGAAAGCTAACCACTTACAGTTTAGGTAATCGCCGAAAGTGCTTCGGAAGTAGTGTCAAATAAAGCACAAAATGCAATAACAAAAAAAGTATACACTGCATTTATATTATTAAAGCAAACTAATGTAAGCTGAAGATTTGCTTGATGAACTTATGAAAACACAAAATTAATTAAGAGGAGATAACACTGATTGAACGACCTACAAAAATCATTATCACACAAAAATGCTGTTTTTGCGCCTGTGCCGCTTTTCTTGTGGGGCAAGGCTTACGACCTATCCAATTCGTCAAAACTGCTTTATGGGCTAATTTTAAGCCGTGTGAAGTTATCGCAAAGCAATAACTGGAAAACAGACGGAAATGTGTACATAATTTACACGATAAAAGAAGTTTGTGAGAAATTGAAATGTCGTGAGCAAAAGGCAACAACGCTGATGAGGGAGCTTGAAAACCATAGGCTGATACGAAGAGAGAGCCAAGGTGTGGGGAGACCTTATAAGATTTATCCGCTTGTGATGATTTGAGTGTATGCTTGTTTTGAAGGTTGCTTTTATTCCATGCTACTTATAGGGACGGTACTAAAATGAGGCATAGGGGTACAAGCCATGCAGGTGCAAAACAGGGCATAGGGGTGTAATTCACTTAGGCACAAAATAGGGCATGGGGTGCAAGCTATGCAAGCACAAAATAGGGCATGGGGTCTAATCCACATAGACACATGGTGTAAGCAAAAAACACATAATGCGAAATATAAGGGTGAACTAAATGGTAAAGGAGTGTGCAGAGGTGTTGTAAACTTTAACTTGACAAAATGCTGTCACTTAATAAATGCAACAAAAATACATATTCGCTTTTGCTTTAGCCCAATAGTGAAAATCATCATTGCCAGTAGTGAAAATCACTAAGAAGATAAATAGATTATAGATATATAGAGTAAATACTATGCTGAGAAAGAAAAATAAGGCGCTTATGAAATAATAGTACATATGAATAATTCTACCTGTATTATTCGGGGCATAAAATAATTAGGTTTGAGTTGATAAAACTATGATTAAAAGAGCAATGCAATCATAGCTGTATTAAGCAAGCAGTTCAAAGCAAAATCAGCATAAAGTGCAATGAAAACCACAACCTTTTTATCTCAGCATGTAAATAAAATTTAATTAAAAACGGAGATTACATGCACAAAACAACAATAAATAATTCAACAATCGCCAATAAGAACACAATAGAATTAAGCTACGGCAAATATACTGCTGTGCTAAAATTTGCAGACGAAACAAGCCCAAATATACTGCCGGACATACAAAACCATATAACGCTGGCGTATGCTGAAAGGGTTCAAAATGCGCTAAGTTAAATTGTTTTATAAAATACAAACGAATGTGATGATAATAATACTTATCAACCACTATTAAATTGAACGAGGATGTTTACTTGAATAACTTGAAAATTTTAGACCACAGCGATTTTAAAAATGTACGGACAATAATGGAAGAAAGCGGTGAAATGTTATTTTGTGGAAGTGACGTTGCAAAAGCGCTGCAATATGCAAAGCCGCAAAATGCGATTAGAGCGCACTGTAAAGGGGCAGTCACAAAATGGGGCATAGGGGTGCAAACAGGCATAAAAAAAGACGGCACGCCGGCATATCAAATTGTGGACAAGCTATTTATCACAGAGCCTGACCTGTACAGGCTAATAACAAATAGTAAGCTCCCTGCGGCAAAGAAATTTGAATCGCTGATATTTGATGAAATCTTGCCGAGCATAAGAGAGAATAGGTGTTATATTATTGATGATAATTTCGACAATCTTGACGACTTGCTTGATTTTGTGATTGATGCAAGAAGCAATCATGAGAAAAGTGAGAGTTGATACAATACATACAGGCGATATTCAGCATGTAAATAAGGTTGAATTTAGAGCAAATATTTATAATCTGTGTGCAAAATATTTTTGAGATATTGACATATTTTTGCTTTTTGAGTATAATAATAGTAACGACAGGCAACGTCTGAGTGTCTGTTTAAGCGATGAAGCATAATAGCGTACCGAAATGCCTTGTTATGCAGAGCTTTCAGTAGGGGTTGTGCAGTAACCTCAAATCGGAGTAGATAATTATTATCGAAAGAAAATGCTCAAAAGCCGCCTTGTGAAAGCAGGGTGGCTTGTTTGTTAGAGAGGAAAACGAATGGATAAAATACTTGCCTGTGCAATGGCTTTTGAAAAGTTGCTCTGTATAAAATATCATATAATTCTTGGAAGAAAAGAAAAGTTGTTGCATTTAAATGTCGTGTTTTCAAAGTGGGATTTTCACCACCTAATGGGGCTTGGGAAATTAAAAGATATGAGAATTGCAAGGCAAAACAGGTTAGATGTTTTTGATTGTATTACAAGTGGTAAAATTACATATAATAAAATTTGCACGAGTAAGTATATCAAAGAAATTGAAGATAGATTTAAACCACTTTCGTGCATTGAAAAAATAATGGACGATAATAACATTGTTTTTAGATACAATGAAAAAAGCAATACGTTTTCTTTAATTCAAGCAGATTTTCTGCTAGCTACCCCTTTTGAAAACAATGATGTTTATATTTTCATTTCTAAAAAAGAGGACTCAGAAGAGTTTTTCTGTCGCTCATTTTTTCCAAAATCGAATAAAGATTACACAACAGGTCAGACAAAATACACATTGTTATACAAAGAAAAAGTAAATTTACTCACCGGTGAAAAAGAAGTTCAACTCGACAAATTAAGAAAATAATAATTTTAAAAGTCACTGCAAAGGATTGGTTCCTTGGCAGTGACTTTTTGCATTTTGCAATAGCAAAAAATGCTTATGTCAAAAACAGCAAAAGAATAAACGAAATTTTCGGAGGTTTGATGATAGAAATAAAACAAAAATATAAGTATAATAAATGTAGGTATAGCGCCAAAAACATTGCGCCATGCCACTGCACCTTGACAACAGAAAACACCAACAAACTTGCATATTTTATCTTGTAACACATAGCACGAATGGCAGCCGCCATTGTGAATACAAGACTAATATTTATATGCAAGGAGATTAAAATGAATAAGAATACAATAAATATATCAGATGAAAACTGGCTAAACGACGCATTTTTTAATGAACAACAAGCAAAACTACCACACGATGCACCGAAAGCGGCTCTCACTTACAGGGTGTCTACAAAAGACCAAGTGGACCACAACGATATACCCATGCAAAAAATTGAGTGCCGCAAATTTGCACAAATGCACGGCTGGCGAGTTGTGCTTGAAAAACAAGAACAGGGTGTTTCGGGATCGAAAGTGTCTGCAACAAAGCGTGATGCAATACAAGAGCTGAAGAACGAGGCAACAAAAGGCACTTTTGAAATATTGCTTGTGTATATGTTCGATAGGCTTGGTCGCATCGACAGCGAAACACCATTCGTGCTCGAGTGGTTTGTTAAAAATGGCATTGAGATGTGGAGCACGCACGAGGGTCAGCAGAGAATTGACACCCACGGCGACAAGCTGATGAACTACATACGCTTTTGGCATGCGGCAGGCGAGAGTGAGAAAATCTCAATGCGTGTGCGTGATAGAATGCGCCAAATTGTGTCGAGCGGCCACTATACAGGCGGCAAAGTACCGCTTGGCTACATGGCGGTACACAGGGGCAGGCTGAATAAAAAAGACCAACCTGTGAAAGACCTTGTAATTAACCCCGACGAAGCCGACTTAATTCGTGAGATTTTTGAAAAGGTAGCATTCGAGGGTGCGAGCGGTTACGCGCTTGCAAATCTATTTAACGAGCGTGGCTTGAAATCACGTGGTGGCGCTAAATATCAAAGTAACCACATATTGCGTATTATCCGCAACGAGATTTATAAAGGCTACATAGTTACAAAGCACGCACGCTCTGAATTTATACCCGAGCTTAAAATAATTGACGATGCGCTGTTTGAAAAAGCAAATGAAATGACAGAGCGCAGAAGCGTAACGCTGAACGAGCAAAAGGCAATTGCCCACACCTACACCAATACAAATTTGCTTGCAGGGCTTGTGTACTGCGGCACATGCGGTGCAAAAATGTCGGCTTTTGTCCATGCAGACAGGTACAAGCTTTCTAGCGGCGAAACAAGAGAGAAAATTCAGCCAAAATACAACTGCTACCAACGTGCGCAGCGCCTTAGAGATTGCGACGGACAAGCGCTTTACAAGGCAGATATTGTGGACAGCATTGTGCTTAGCGTGGCGCGCGACATTTTTAAAAACATAAAGCAGACACCATATAACGAGAGCATTGAGCAAAAGCTGAAACAAGAAAGCGATGTAATAGCGAAGAAAAAACAGGCGGCGGACAAGCGAGTGAAAACGGCGAAATATGCGCTTGAAAAGTACGAAGGCGAAGTGCTAAAAAGCATTGAGGGCAAGAGCGAATTCTCACAAGATATGCTGTCACGTATTATTCGCAAAGCAGAAGTTGAACTGCGAGAGGCGCGCCTTGAACTAGCTGAGCTTATGAAAAGCAAGGACGATGAAAAAGTGACAAGGCAAAAAATAAGGAGTTTTTACGATGATTTTTTAGGCTGGGCAGATGAATTTGAGCTTGCGAATGTAAAGCGCAAGCGCACGATACTGAGTGACTTATTTTCAAAAATAGAAGTTGAGAGAAATTACAAGGTTACGCTACATTTAAACCTCACATACTCGCAATTTTTGCAGTACCAAAATGGCGAGGATAAAAAGCAGATTCATGTACAGCTGGAAACGAGCATTGCAAAGCAAGATGAACTTATGGGCAAAGTTGGGGCTTGATTTACAGTGGATAGCAATCAGATTTATAGCGGATAAAGAGAGTTTCAGCACATTTTTTAAGATGATTAAGACGAGGAATGCAAAAAACGCAAAGCTCTGCCCAATTACCCTAAGTATGAGTTATTTGGCAGAGCAACTGACTCTTAATCAGTGGGTCCCGGGTTCGAATCCCTGATGGCGCACCAAAAACAAATATCTGCCACGGTGTTTAAATAAGCACCGTGGCAGATATACAGTAAAAATGAATAAGGTTTTACAGCTGTGAAAACAGCTATAAAATATACGGAGATGTACCCAAGCTGGCTGAAGGGTCCGCACTCGAAATGCGGTAGGTCATGAAAGTGGCGCGAGAGTTCAAATCTCTCCATCTCCGCCAAAATTAACAGCTAAGTGCCAAAAACTTAGCTGTTAATTTGTAATTTATAACAAACAAAATTACTATTTAAAGGAGTATCACTATTATGTTTAATAAACACTTTAAAATACGTGCTATTTCTATTTTTATGTTAAGCATAATGATGCTTATAAGTGGTTGCGATTCTGAACATATTAGTAGCTCATCAAATATTGTGTCTGAAACAAGTAGCAATAATAATACACCAGTGTCTAGTGATACGGATAACTCTGAAATTTTTGAGAGTGAAAATAAGGAAGAAACATTACAGAGCGTAACATCTGTAAGCGTAAGCGTTGAAGAAAACCTTACCTCGAAAAGCACAATAGAGACTGATACATCTACAACTGATTCTATTATAGAAGAATTAGCGTCTAGTGATACAACGGAAAGTGTGTCGTCTAATAGTGAGTCGGTATCAGAAGAAACTGTTTCGGATACAAATATTAATAGCATAGTGGATACAAGTGAGGTTGTTTTGCAAGAAACGGCAGATACTCCTACATATCAAATTACGGGGAGCAGTACCTATGTTTTTAGGCGAAATGAAGATGCAACAATACATGTTACGGCAGCACCGAATACAGAGTACTTTATTACGGTTTATTATAGCAGTGGTGAAAGTACAGCTGAAGGGCTTCATCCTAAAACGACAGACGGTAATGGAAATGTATCATGGACATGGCATATTGGAGGAAGAACAAAACATGGGACATATGATGCCATTGTTTCGGGAAATGGTGAGAGGTTTGAAATTTCATTTGAAGTAATAGACTGAAAGTAAAAATTGAGTATATTGCTATAAAATATTACTAGCTATTTTCAAAAAAGTATGATATTGTGTTATCTTGACAGGAGGTGACACAATGAAAACGCTATTACAACAACTGCAAAATGGCTTTAATCAATATGCGCCAAGTAAAGAACACAAAAAAGAATACGATGATGCATTTGAAACTTTGATGAAGCTGCTCGACAAAAACGCACGCAAGCAAGTAATTCAAATTGTTGATAGCAAAGACCTAATAAGCAATGAATTGGCACAGGAAAACTTTAAATGTGGGTTTTGGCTTGCATGGAAAATCTTGACTGAATTAATTAATTACAACAGCGACCGCCTACTCAAGGATTTAGACCTTGAAATGGGTGGTTGTTTTGTATCTGCGGTTAGTCAAGAAGATTTGGATGCCAAACAGGAATAAGCAAAGCAAAACTAAATATGAAACGAAAGCCGATAAGGGTAAACACCTTTATCGGCTTTTTTGTGCCTTGTTTTTCAACAATTGACAAATATAAAAAATTAGAAAACGGAGGTGAACGACATGAAATTACTCACCTATGTGTAATAGGTAAAAAAACAGCGCAACCCACAGCACAATCTTTGTTGCATTGTCGTATACCAATTGGCTAGACAATACGGTAATGTAATAGTAGAAATTAACCTCAAAAAAGAAAGGACAACAAAAACATGATTATAGGAATCGACCATGGCTACTACGCCATAAAAACAGCGCACACAACTTTTTCGGCAGGCATAACCGAGTACACGCACGAGCCATTCACAAAGCATAACGTGCTTGAATACTGCGGTAAATATTATGTTTGTGGCACAGGCAGGCAGCCGATACAGCGCACTAAGACAGAAACGCAAAACTACTTTTTACTCACCCTCGCAGCCATAGCAAAAGAGCTTAAACACAGAGCCGCACCCATATGCACAAATGTTACAATAGCCGCAGGCTTGCCACTTGCAAGTTACGGCAGAGAAAAAATGCCGTTTAAAGCGTATTTGATGAGTGCACAGCAACCCGTCAAATTTAAATTTGACGGCATACAATACGAAGTCACTATTGAGAATGTAAGCTTATTTCCACAAGGCTATTCAGCTATAGTGAGCAACTCTTACCTCTTAAAAGACGAGCCGTCTGTACTTTTAGTGGACGCAGGCGGCTGGACAATTGACCTAATGCGCCTTGACAACGGCAAGCCAAACGCAGACACTTGCAGAAGTTTAGAACTAGGCATGATACGTTGCATGGACGAGATAACAGAGCAAGTAAGGCGTGACACAGGGCTGTCGGTTACACAAGCTCAAGTTGAGCAAATACTAAATGGCGGACATTGTAGCATTGACGAAAAAGCGCAGTATATCATCAAGAGACAAGGGCGAAGATATGTGCAAAACATCTTTTCAAGTATTATGGAATCTGGCTTTGATTTAAAAGCGATACCGGTAATTGTGATAGGCGGTGGCGCTAGCAAACAGGCTCCACAAAAAGCCGCAGTTTTTAAGCTTTTTGTGGAAGAGGAGGAACTGCGAAGTGGTGTAAATTATGATTTTTCAAAGTTTAACAAAAATCATAATTTGCAAAACGGAGCGAGTGACGACGAAAAGCGCAACATTCGCCCGGAAGACCGCCTGTGTCGCGCAGTTTGCGAATAACAGGCTCCATGAAAGCCATTAGTTTTTAAGGCTTTTATGGAAGAGGAGGAGCAAGGGAGTGTGCGGATAATATTTTGCAATTCAGATTGTGTAGTTGTAGTGCTTTAATAGAACAGCTAAACAAAGCTCATTTTGAAAACAGATTAGCAGATAGACTAAAACATTTTGCTAAATACAAAGTTTTAATAATTGATGAAATAGGATATTTACCAATGGATATTCAAGGTGCCAACTTATTTTTTCAATTGATAGCTAAAAGATATGAAAAGAACTCTACAATATTAACTTCAAACAAGCCATTTTCACAATGGAATGAAGTTTTTTCAGACATAACGATTGCAAGTGCAATTTTGGATAGAATTTTACATCATTGCACTGTGATAAATATTAAAGGTGAAAGTTATCGCTTAAAAGAGAGAAAGGAGTTTATGAAACAAAAAGAAAAACAGCTTAATCAAATTTTCGAAAATTAAATCAAATAACTACATTTTTTCTTCGGCGAAAATATACATTTTTATCTCGGCGTTGACAGACAACACTACAAAAACTGCAAACAACAAGCTGTATTTAAACGATGAAGAATTTATTTGGGCGAGAGATGCGCTTAATTTACTTCGAAACCAATACCTTGCAGCCGGCAGATACAGCGATGGAATTGACTGTGTCATACTTAAATTAGTTAAATCAAAATATAAAAAGTGTAAAAATATTGCCTGCTAATTTAGATAGTGTCGACAATAGTGTTTAGCCGGACGATTTCGGTGCTTTTTCGCTCTACGGCGGAGTTAAACTTCGCATTATATCAAGGAGTGTTTCATTTTTTCTTCTTGTAGAGCAAAAATTGCTCAAATCTGCTCGTTTCAACTACGGTTGACACTATCTATCCATGATTTTTTTGTGGCAAAAGAGCGCAAACATCTTTTTGCCAGTTTGTCAACATTAATTTTAACTCTTCCAGTTTTTCAGGGTTATTTTTCGAAATATCGTGTTTTTCTCCTATGTCGTTGCTTAAATCATATAGTTCATAATGGTCATCTTCAAAATACTTAATTAATTTGTATTCATTAAACCGCACCGCACCTGATGGTGTTCCACCTTGATTTCCATAATGCGGATAATGCCAAAAAATAGGGCGTTCTTCCCATTCTTTGTTCTGTAAAACAGTAACTAAGCTTTTTCCATCAACTTCTATATCATCAACAATTATGCCGCAAACATCAGCTATTGTACTAAATAAATCAGGCGTTGTGGTTGGGATGTCACAAGTGCTGTTTGCGTCAATATGTCCTTTCCACGAAAATATTAACGGCACCCTTACACCGCCGTCTTTCATCCAGCCCTTTCCCTCGCTAACGGGCAAATTACACGTTGGCGAAGTTTCTGCTGTGGATAAACCGCCATTATCGGCACTGAAAATAATTAAAGTATTTTGGAGCAAAGATTTGCCTTCTAAAAATTCAATTAGCCTTCCGATGTTTTCATCTAAATTATATATCAAAGCCGCATATGTGGGGTCAGATTGAATAACTCTTCTTTGCACTCGCAAGTGTTTTTTGTGCTCGCTTGGGAAGTTCTCCCCCTCAACAATTGGGTTGATTTTATCTAGGCCAAGATCTTTGGCTTTTTGCTTAAAGTGTTCAATATCCTTATTTAAAGCCTGAATAGGCGTATGTACAGCATAATGCCAAAAATTCAAGAAAAAAGGGCTGCCATCATTTTCACTAATTATTTTTATTGCCTCATCGGTTAATCTATTTGTTAAAAATTCACCATCGGGGCCATCTTCAAAATGAGGCATTTTGTATGGGCTAAAATACCCATTTGCAGGGTGCCCCCATTCACAGCCTGCAACGTTAATATCAAACCCCATTTTTTGAGGATAATATTCTTCACCGCCCAAATGCCATTTGCCTATATGCCAGGTTTTATATCCAGCTTCTTTTAAATAATGCGCTATGGTTTTTGCATCTTTTGGCAAATGCTTTAAATAAGGTGCATCAATCACTTTACCTTTACACGGGTGAATAGTTCCGTTTACATCAATATAATCAGTTACACCTATTTTTGCAGGGTATTTGCCAGTCAACAAACTGGCTCTGCTGGGTGAGCACACAGGGCACGCAGCATAAGCATTAGTAAACATCATTCCGGTTTCTCTAAGTTTGTCAATGTTCGGTGTTTCATAAAACTCACTGCCGCCACAAGCAATATCCTTAAAGCCCATGTCATCAATGTAAATCATAACTACATTTGGTTTGTTTTTCATTCTTAACCTCTATTTTTTTGGCAAATATTTAAAAAATCAAGTGATTGCTATCTCATTGTCTCTTCCCTTATAATTTCAATATAGCGTTTAAGTTTTGCCATGTCGCAGTGTATTGTGGGCACATCACGCTGTACTATTTCAAGTTTGCAATCTTTTGCCGCCTTTACAGTTCTCTTTATGTGCTCACGCACCGCGTCATCGTTTAAGTGGCGGTCTACCGCTAAAAAATTAGCACTGGGCTTGCGTAAATAAATGGTGTCTTTGTCTTTTAATTTTTCGCCCATCGCCTCTTCGTCACACCATGCCGATATAGATAATTTTCTTAAATTTTTCATCTTAGACAGGCAACTGTCATAAATTTTTTCCACAGGCTCACAGCAACCGTAAGATAAAAGCCCAAACTTATCGCTCACTTTTTTATAATACGGGAAAATAAGCTCTTCGTACATCTGCGGAGATATGCTCACCGTCTCTTGAGAGTCCATAAAACCCCATGTGTCAGAGCATTTTAGCGCACCTTGATTTGGCAATTGCTTTGTGAAACAATATGTACCCTGGTTTAAATGCTCTGAATGTGTGGTGGGCATAAAGAGGCCGTTTTTCTCTTGATAATCAAGGAATTCAATGTAATCATCTGCAAGCATGTCCATCATCTTAACAAAAAGCTCGGGCGTGTCAATCATTGCAATGTACATATCTTCCATATCCATGATATGAACTATTTTTTGCGTAATTGGCATTGCAGTTGCTCTGCCTACATGTTTTATAGGCAAAATATCCCCAAATATGCTATGGGCAAATTCATTTTTTTTATTGATGTTATCTTTTGTGTCGTATGTTATGGTTGATTTTTTTAATTTGTCAAAATCTTCATCTAAATCAAAAATTTGTGAGATAAAATGATGCCCTATCCCGTCAGAGCGCTCCACTTTTTCCTCAATGCCATACGGTATAACCTCGTGCTCATACACAAGCGAAAAATACGGGTTTACAACGCTGTCATCGCCAAAATATTTGGCGTTAAGCGTATTTAAAATTAGCTGTCTTTCAATATTTCTTGCGTCCTCGTCCTCACACTTCATCAAAATGGGCAGTAGCTCTACCGATATGCCGCCTTTGTCAAAAAGTATCATAGTGCGCTTGCCGTTTAAGTCGTTATGCTCATACCACTCGCGAACTAGCTTGTCCATAGCAGGTGAGCTCGCAATTTCCATTTGTTCAGTGGCCAATTTTCTCAGTATTTCTCTATCTTTAATTGTCATTTTTGTCCTCCGTTATTAAAGTAAGTTTAGTGGTGTTTTTAATATCGCCTTTTACTTGCCCGTTTTGCATTGATAAATTGACGCATAGCTTTCCACCTGCTAAATTTAATGTATATTTCTGGCTGTTTGCAAGTGAAAAATCCGGGTTTATCGATATAGCTTTACTATTTATATCAACAGATATGCCTGCGATATATTTGTATATTATATTCAGCGGATAACCCGTCCAAGCGTGGTTTTTTGTGCCTAATATCGCAAAATCTTCCCACAAAGTACTGCTGTCATTATCGATAAGCGGGCGATAGCGGTTCATCATTCTATTAAAACCGTCTTGTTTATAATTCATCAAAAACAAGGCCTCGATAATATAACCCTCCATGTAAGTAGAGGCGTTGAAAGTTGTTATAAGAACATTTTTTATGTGTACATAATTGCTAGGGTTTGCAAGCCCCACAAGCACCGCCATTGCATTTGCTCTGTCGTCCACAATGTCTTTTGATGCGTAGCATTTGCCCGTCCAAAAAAGCTTTTCAAAATTATTTTCTATGCTTTTTATTCTTTCGTCTAAAAATGGGATGTGCTTGTTTTCTCCCAGTATATCGCAAACACGCCTTGCAAATTTTAGTGCGGAATAGTACCATGTGTTTTCCAGTATTACTTCGTCCTTGTTGTTTAAATGGTCAAACCAGCACCAATCGCCCTCTCGCCTTATCACCATGCCGCTTTTGTCCATTTGCCAAAGCGTTAGGTATTCTACCATTGGGGCTAGGCACATTTGCAGTGTTTCTTTGTCGTTTGTAAATTCGTAATATTTTGCAATCATGCCAAGCTCGCTTATGGCGTTTAAGCTTTGTGAGGGCAGCTCTTGAAAATTTATACCCGGCACATTGCCTACAAGCCTTTTGCCTTTTCTGAGGCAAATAAAATTAAGTATCGCTTTCTTTAACAGTGGTACTGCATTTTCATCAAGCGCATAGAACACCTGCGGCGCTTGTACAGAGACATCGCCAATCCATTGTCCTCGCTCTCTGTCGGGGCAGTCCATAAAATTGTCTCTCATGCAAAATTTTAGCGTTCTTGCGCATTTTTCTATAAGTAAATTGACGTTTTCGTTTTCACATGTGAAAAGTGGCATAATTTTTGTGTCATACTCGCTTATTTTGTACCCGAGGCTTATAATTTGTACGCTTTCGGGTATTGTAAAATGCAATTCTTCACACGGCATGTAATCAAAGTTTAAAAACTCATTTTCGCCTTTTTTGCAAGTGTACTGCGTTCTGTGCCCGTTGTAAAGCCCTACGCCACCGCCCCCTGGGCCGCCGGGTGATACATACTTATCATTTCTTATATTAATAATTTCACCGCCATTTGCTGCCGCCTTAAAATATGGCATAACATGCAGTGCTGTGGGCAGTTTAACCTTGTAAGTGTCATTACTTTTTTCATAATCGCAAATAACGGTTTCGGAAAGCGAAAACATAGGCACAGGGCGCTCAAACAATGTGCCAAAAAGTTCGCTCTCATAAATCGTTGCATATGTGTAGCTGTCTTCATCTAGCTTTAAATTTGCGTCAAAGCCTATGTTATAACCGCCATAAAGGTAGGAGGGGAGAGGTTCTTCGGTTTCGCCAAAAGACGGGTGCCTTTGGCAAAGTGTGCTTTCATCGCTAAATAGCGATAACTCCTCGCATGAAAAAATTACGCCTGCATATTCAAGTGGGCTATTGTTTCTACCGCCGTTTCCGTAATGCCAAACAAGTATTTTTAATGTGTTTTTGCCCTGAAATAAATATTTAGAGATGTCAAATTTATCTATAAAACCGCTATTCTCACAGTACGCATCCCTGAAAAGCCCACCGTCCCAAGTGCAAATATCATCGTTTAGCCACAAAAAATATCTTGTATCAGCAGAAATTTCCAAGTGGTATTCGCTTAAATTATCTACCTCAAAATCTTTTTTAAATATAACCCAATCATTTTTTATTTTATTGTCTTTTGCCCATATCCATTTTGATTTACTATTCATATTTCCTCACATCTTACAATAATATATTTTAATTATTTGGGGCGAAAATAGTTTTGTTAAAATGCTTTTGGCTTGCGTTAAATTCATCTTGTTGCCCGGCATAAACCACATAAGAAATCCCGTCAACAAGTTTATCGTGCTTCTCTATGTGCTTTTTTAGCTCTGCAAACAAAGTGTTTTGCAACTCTTTATACTTTTCTTTGCCTACAAGGTTATTTAATTGCAAGGGGTCGCTGTAATTATCGAAAAGCATAAAGTTAAAATCGTCTGCTCTTACGGCGTAAGTATACTGCTTTGTTCTAATCCCACGCCATGCTTGCATGCCTTTAAGCTCTGCTTGGTGGCATGGGTAATAATCATAAAGATATGCACTGTCGTAACTTTTTGCTCCTTTATTGGTAAAAAGCCTGCTCAAGTTTTCGCCGTCGGTTTCTGTTTTAAAGCGTGCACCCACAAGCCCTGCAATTGAGAGCGGCAAGTCGTTCAAGCCAATAAGCTCATCGCAAACGCCGCTGTATATTTTATCTTTCCAAAAGGCAATAAGCGGTATCGCTATTGATTCTTCATACGCAACCTGTTTATCTTTTTCTCCGTGGCTTCCAAGCATGTCGCCATGGTCTGCGGTGTAAATAATAATTGTGTTATCGTATTGGTTTGTGCTTTTTAGCGTGTCAATAATCTTGCCTATTTGGCAATCTATTGCAAAAACATGCCCAAAATACCCTTTTACAATTTTTTTATAATCCTCAATATTTACATAGTTATCTACTCTAAATTTAACCTTGTCTGTAACATTATCTCTCAATATAACTTTATCGTCTGCAATGTCTTTTATGTACTTTTCGGGGATTGCGTCAAAGGGGTCGTGCGGTGTTGCAAGCGATAAGTACAAAGCCCACGGTTTTGATCTGTTTTCATCGTCACTATTTTTGTTTCTTATTATAAATTCTCTTGCAAGTTCACCAAAAATTTCAGGCTCGTAGCCCTCTACGTTATGCTTTACATCATTTTCGTCGTAATAATATATATCAAGATAATCATGGTTGCAATTTGCAACTTTCCACTCTTCAAAGCCAAGGCGGTTTTCCTTTGTAACGGCCTTGTCTCTTGGTATTCCTGCTAGGTGCCACTTGCCGAGATACCCTGTGTGGTAACCCTGCGTTTTTAACACATCTGCTATGCTCTCGCAACTGCTATCTATCGCTACATCGTTAGTAAATGCCTTGTGCTTTTTTGCAAAAAGCCCTGTTAAAAGTGTGCCTCTTGCCGGCACACACACAGGTGAGTTTGATATGCAGTGGTTAAAACGCAAACCCTCGGCACACAGTGCATCTAAGTTTGGCGTTTTTACATTTTTATTGCCGTAACAGCCTAAATCAAATTTTCTGTGCTGGTCTGCAAATATATACAAAATATTTGGTTTTTCCATTTTACACTCCTCTGTATAAAATATTGTTATTTCAAATTTTCAGCTTGTGAATTTTGCCCGTTTTTGCCTTTGCCTTTGCGCATTGCAGATGGCGTGCAACTTTCAACCCCTTTAAAGACCGATACAAAATAAGTATAGTCGTTATATCCCACCATCTCTGCTACTTGTGTATATGGTATATCTGTGTTAAGTAAAAGCTTTTTAGCCTTTTTTACCCTTACCATACTTAAATATTTTGTGTATGGCACGCCAACTTCTTTATTAAATAAGCTGCTTAGGTAATTGGGAGATTTCTCTACATGCTGTGCAACAAGGTCTATTGTAATTTGCTCATTAAAATGCTCGTTTATATAATTTATTGCCGCCTTTACACAAACACTATAGTTTTTTGCTTTTATCTCAATTTCATTACTTATAAAATGATGAGCATGTGTTTTTAAATATTCAATTATATCGCATAAATAAATACATTTTTCAAGGCTTGTACCAAATTTGTTTTGTATTTCCATGCACGCCTCACTGCCTGCATATTCATAAATTATATCAAGCAAAGTTTGTTTGATGTTTTCGGGTGAGGGGCAGTGGTTTTTTTTCCAGTAAGTTTGCAGTTCATCTAAAAGTTTATTAAATTCGGCTTTAGCGCTTGTTTCATTGCAAACTTTCTTTTTAATATCAGCAACGTACTTTGTATCGTAATCATTAGGTTTTTCTTTTAATGTTAAACATACCCCGGGGCCGTTATAAAACCTATTTGTCAGCTTGTTACTTAAAGTTTTGTAAACATTGGCTATTTCTTTTAGCGAGGCGCCATCAGACACAGCAGCGGACATTTGCGCATTATATGTTTGCAAAAGATTTAAAAATAAATTCTTTAATTCATTTTTTCTCAAATTAACTATAAGCATTGAGTTTGGAACATTTACTATAACAACATGCACATTGCCAATATTTACACAGCATGCTTCCTCTGCGTACATTCTTTGCAATTCTTTAGTTAAGCTCATTTTTAAATCTTCATTTGTATTTGAATCATCTACAATTATCATCATAACCAGCTCGTAAAAATTTTTGATGTTATAGTATGTTTCAAAAAAATCTTTTATGATAAAGTAGTTGCTCACATTACCGTGAAGTATATTTGAAAAGGTATTTATTTTGTATTCTTTTTTATACTTATCCACTATTGATATTGAGGTTTGCTCTTTTAAAATTTCGTCCTTTAATGCAGATATTTTTTTTATTAATATTCTGGCACTTGTCGGCTTCAATTCGTAGTCATTAGCACCTAGCTGCAATGCTTGCTGTACATATTCAAAGTCAGAAAAGCCACTTATTAACATCACTTTTATTTGTGGCTTTAGCCGTTTTACCTCTTTTAAAAGCTCAATGCCGTTCATCTGTGCCATCTTAACATCTGTAATCAGTATGTCCGGGTTAAATGTTTCAAACGCAGCAAGCGCATCTATACCGTCTCCAAAAGCGGCGACATCGGTAATGCCGATGTCGCTCCACTTTATACCTGTGCTCACGCCGTTTCTTATTTGTATATCATCGTCAACAATCATTAATTTAAACATACCTAATCCTTACTATTTTTGTTACACTATCTAGTCACCCTTATAAATGTTATTTCATTTTTTTGTTTATCTGCTAAAGTTTTATTTGCAGTTTCTGTTTTAATTATGGGCATAATGAATGAAATTGCACCCTCGGTATTATCCATTACTAATTTTCCGTTTTTTTGTTTTGTAAGCGCAAGTTTGCATTTTTCTCCTGTTAAAAACCATATTTGCCCTGTTCCTGCATAATCTTTTGCCTCAAAATCGTCGCTTGGAAAGTCATACCACCAGTGCCCTATGTGTTGCTTATCATTGCCAAGTAGCCTGTTTAATACACCATCTTTTTCAAAGCTATAATTAAAGCCGCCACTCTCCCAAGTGCCACAAATTTCTTTTGCAAATGGGCCGGGCGGGGTTTTGCAGTCGGGCAAGTAGTTTAAATGTGCCGTGTCAATAACAGGCTCTGGTGCGCCTTTTACAAATATATCGCACATGTAAAACAGTTCTTTATTATTTTTATATACTTTAACTTTAACCTGTGTGGTTTCGTGTATTGTTATTGGGTTTTCTAAAATAGGGCTGTTTGCATTTGGTTCACTTGAATCAAGTGTATATCGAGTGCAAAACTCTGAGGCTTGTGGGCTGATGTTTTTTACAGACACATATATTTCAGCTGAATTTTCAAAGTGGCGTTTACCTAAAAGGCCTGCCACAACAATTTCACTTTTAGGGTTAATATCGCCTAAAATATACAAGCATTTTCCATTAAAAGTGCGCCTATTTGCGCTTTTCATTAATGTTACATCAAGTGGGTTGCCATTATCGGAGCCAAGCAATTTGCAATTGCTTACAGAAATTTCTGTCAGGCAATCGGCATATGGCACTTCTGTGCCGTTTTTATCAATAGCAGTGCAAACTAGCTGTGCTAAAGCAGAATCATCATCAATATTATCATATTTAATATTTAACTCACACGGAGCGAGTGCGGTTTTGTATGTCATTTCTGCAACTACTTCACTGCCGGTATACGCTTTTGAAGTCAATTCACCGGGGACATATTCAACAAGCCATTCTAAATTTTTGCGTTCTCCTTTAATTTTGCGCCCAAGAGATTTTCCATTTAAAAACAGCTCTGCCACTTCACAATTTGTATAAACCCACACGGGCACTTTAGTTTTTGGCGTCAAATTGTCATGTGTCCAGTGTGGAAGTATGTGTACCATTGGTTTAGCAGTCCACATGCTTTTATATAGGTAATAATGGTCTTTTTCAAAGTTTGCAGTGTCTATTACACCAAACCCATAACTTCTGCTCAAATCTTCACACAGTCCACATTCGCCAAGATAATCAAAACCTGTCCAGCGGAATTCTCCGCACAAATAGTCGTATTTCTCACTTAATGCCCATGAATCTCTTGCGCATGTTCGAACACCGCAATTGTCATAAGAAGAGCTGAATGAAATATGCCCATCAAAAAAGATTTCCTCATCTGTTAAGTTGTCAATCTCGATTCTTGGCAAATTGTGGTCTCGCCACCATGTTTGCGTGCGATAAAACCCTCTTGTTTGAAAAGTGTGCGGTGCTTCTGTGGCTATAAACAAGTGCTCGGGGTATTTTTCATGGTCTTTACTGTATAAAAAACACGCGCCGCCGCCATCGTTATACCCGGCTACGTCTAAAATTGCACGGTTTTGCTGTGCCTCGTCATCTACACCCTGCACACCGCATGTCACTAGCCTTGTCGGGTCAAGTTCATGTACTATATCCATCAGCTCGTGTGTAATTTTGGTTTTCATGTTTTTAACTTCGTTTCCAATGCTCCATATAAAAACACAAGGGTGGTTTCTGTCTCGTATTACAAGGTCGCTAATGTCTTTTTTGTAATTTTCTACCCAGTCTTTGCCATAATCGTGGTCGGCTTTAACCACATCCCAGCTGTCAAAACTTTCGTCCATTACAAGCAGGCCAAGTTCATCGCAAAGGTCATAAAAGTATGGGTCAAATGGGTTGTGTGCTGTGCGCACAGCGTTGCAACCCATCTCTTTTAGCATTAAAAGGCGCTTTTTCCAAACTGCTTTTGGCACAGCCGCACCAAGGCAACCTGCATCGTGATGATTACAAACGCCCTTTATTTTGATGTTTTTGCCGTTTAAAAATAGCCCTTTGTGTGGTATAAAATCCACTGTTCTGACGCCGAAATACTCAACGGCAGTATCTGTTAAACCGTTTTTCGAAACTGTAACTTCACAGCTATATAACTGCGGTGTATCTATGTCCCAAAATTTCGGGTTTTGAATTTTAATATCATTACAATTATCACTTGTTGCAATTTGCTCACCGTTTGAAGCAAAAATTTTTATGCTTATGTTTGCGTCGTCCGCGTTATCCGCTTTTACATTTACCGAGACATTACACTTTTGCGGTGTTATGTCACTGCATATAATTTGAACACCATGCGGCGGTATAGATATTGCTTCGCCTGAATAAAGCCACACGTTTCTTGTTATGCCACACCCGTTATACCACCTACTGGCAGGCTCGTCCGTGTTGTCTACTTTAACAGCAATAAGGTTTAAGCCCTCTTTTAAAAACTGCTTTATGTCGTACCAAAAACTTATGTAACCGTAAGCACGCCCACCAACTTCTTGCCCGTTAATGTATAGCGTGCTCCTGCGGAAAACACCATCAAAATATAGTATTAATCTCTTTTCAAGCTCATCTTTAGAAATATTAAAAGCCTTGCGGTACCAGCCAACCCCTGTTTTGGCGTAAGCCCCACGAAATGCGCTGGCATTGATTTTTTCAAAAGGGTGCTCTGTGCTCCAGTCGTGCGGCAAATTAACACTTTGCCATAAATGCGGTGTTACAAAAGAGCTTTTGTTTATCTCAGTATCATTTAAGCAAAATTCCCAATTGTTGCAGAATAATGTTTTTTTCATTTTGTGATGTTTACTCCTATTACTATGATGTTTTATAGGCGGCTATATCAAGTTGAAATCTACACTTTTAGTGTTTTTACAGTTGTTGCCCACATGCACTGTAAACAGCCCGGGCTCTGCACATTTTTTATAATTAATATCTGTAAATTCTAACATTTCCACGTCAATTTTAAATGTAACTGTAACTGTTTTGCCGCATTTTATATTAATGCGCTCAAACCCTTTTAGCTCACGTTGTGGACGTGTTACACTTGCAACGGGGTCTGTTATATACATCTGCACAACTTCCTCGCCGTCAACGTCCCCAATATTTGTAACATCAACCGAAACATTAACTGTCTCACTCATTGTCATACTGTCTTTGTCTATGCGGAGATTGTCGTATTTAAACTCTGTATAAGATAGCCCAAAGCCGAACGGGAAGTATGGCTCGTTTTCCTCAAATAAGTAGCCCTTTAAAAATCCTGTCGCTTTTTGGCTGTAATAACCGGGCAAAAAGCCGCTGTTTCGCACAATAGTAACAGGCATCCTTGCGGCAGGGTTTACATCGCCAAACAAAACGTTGGCAACAGCACTGCCTGTTTGCCGGCCAAGGTACCATCCTTCAATTACAGCCGCTGCATTTTCATACACAAAGCCGCAAGAAAGGGGCTTGCCGTTAATCAACACTACAACAGTAGGTGTGCCTGTTGCAAGTACACGTTTCAGCAGTTCATTCTGCTGGCCTACAAGGTCAAGCGAGGCATTATCTCCATAGTGCTTTTCAAGTGTTACAGCCTCACGGCTTGTGTTAGGGGAGCCGCCAAGGCATACAATTGCAACGTCAGATTTTTTTGCCAACTCAACTGCTTTTTGTATGTTTTCTTCCTCTTCTTCAATGGTATATGTCGAGGGGTTGACAAGGTCGATATCAAGTTCTGTCTCAATAACAGTGCCCTCGCTTGTTATATGGCAACCGAGCTCATATTCAACTTTACAACTTCCGTTCAAATATTGTTTTAAGCCGTCTAATATGCTAATGCCTACATTTGGGCGTGCGCTGTAATAGCTGAATTCAACGGGGTCTGCGTTAGGCCCTATAACAGCTAGCTTATTTATATTTTCTTTTTTAAGCGGCAGTGTTTTGTTTTTGTTTTTTAATAAAATTATGGTTTTTTCTGCCGCTTTTTGTGCTAGTTCCACATGCTTTTCACACTGGACAACTTCACTTATTTTCTCAACGTCAACATAGGGATTATCAAAAAGGCCAAGGCGGAATTTAAGGCGCAAAATACGTTTCACAGACTCATCAAGTGTTTTTACAAGCTCAGGTTTTTTATCAATTGCTTGTTTAAGGTATTTGTACGCCGAGCCACTTGGGATATCAATGTCCACGCCTGCGCGAAGCCCCATTTCAGCGGCTTCAACTCTGTCATTTGCAACGTGGTGAAGTATGTCAAGGCGCTCTACGTCGTTATAGTCTGAGATAACTATGCCCTCAAAGCCCCATTCTTTTCTCAAAATATCCGTGAGCAAGCGCTTATTTCCGTGGCAAGGCACGCCGTCAATTTCAGAGTGAGAGGGCATTAACCCAAGCATGCCGGATTTTTTTATACCAATTTCAAACGGTGGTAATATCTCATCCCTTAACATGCGCTCTGTCAAAACTGTCGGCGCAAAATTGCGCCCGCCGGCAACTTCGGCATAGCCTGCAAAGTGCTTTGGCGATGAAATAACATGCCCTTTTTCAACGCCGTTACTGCCGCCTTGTAAGCCCTCAATAACTGCCTGCCCCATACGTGTTACAAGGTATGTGTCCTCGCCGAATGTTTCCTCAATTCTGCCCCAGCGCGGCTCTCTGCCAATATCAAGCACGGGTGTAAACGCTTGATGACCACCGCGAGAACTCGCTTCTGTGCCCACTGCGCTATATATTTCTTGCACAAGGTCTGTATCAAAAGTGCCTGCAAGCCCAATTGGTTTTGGGTACATGGTAGAGCCTTTGGCAAGGTGGCCGTTAAGGCATTCCTCGTGCACTAAAACAGGTATGCCAAGCCTTGTGTTTTCCACAACATATTTTTGCAATGCGTTGCGCAAAATGGCTTGCTGTTTTGGTTGCAATTCTTTACCGGGCAATTGAAACGCACCCACACCGTTGCTCAAATGCTCTTTAAATCTATCAGGTTTTATATTTTCACCATTTAACACGGCTGTTTGCTCATCATCAGATAGCGCAATTAGCCCGGGGGCCACCGATACAGTTTGTGCAATTTTTTCTTCAAGCGACATCATTTGTAAAATGTCGCTAACGCGTTCTTCAATAGGCAATGCAGAATTTTTATATTTCATATTAATCTCCATTCTGTGCACAGCACAAATAGTTTTTAAATATCCCCATGTAGAATGGAGATTAATTGGCATGTGCGTAGCACCGCCGTTGAATAATTAATAGCGTGATTTTTTACGCTATATTCCTCTCAAAATTAACAAATTTAACGTTTAGCTAAACAATTATCCTTTTACACTGCCTGATGTAATGCCTATTACAAAATACCTTTGTGCAAATGCAAAAAAGACGAACAGTGGTATCAATATCATTATCATAGCGGCGCTTAGTAGTGGCCATTGAGTGCCGAACTCGCCTTGGAAATTAAGCAAACCAACGGTAAGCGGTATGCCTGTGTCGGTCATCAATGTTGCAATTTGCGCCCACATCAATTCGCCCCAAGCAAATGTAAAGTTAAGCACCACGCAAGTCATAAGCGAGCTTTTCATCAGCGGCAATACTATTTTTAGCATAGTATTCATTTCACTGCTGCCGTCCATCCTTGCAGATTCAAGCAATTCATTTGGTACAGATTGAAAAAAGTTTTTCATAATTACGGTAGTGCCCGCAAGCGACCACCCAATATATGCTATTATTTGCGCAAGGTACGGCACACTCATTATGCCGATCTTTGACATTATGATATAAAGCGGTATTACTTTTGCCTCGGTAGGTAAAATTTGAAAAGCCAAAAGTACAACAACAATAATTTCAGTGTGTGGCACTTTAAGCCTTGCAAGTGCGTATGCGCAAAGTATGGCGCACACCTGTATGCCAACTATGGTAGCAATAGTAATTATTACGCTGTTTAAGAAATAATCCCCTATCCTACCGGTTGAAAATGCATCTACATAGTTTTGCCAAATCAAAGTTTCAGGCATAGCCCAAACGTCTTTGTAAAATTCGTTCATTGTTTTAAAAGAAGTTACTGCGGCAAAATAAATGGGGACAAGTGATGAAAAAGCGGCTAAAACCAGTATAACTCTCATCACCCATGTGGTTATTGAGATTTTTTTAGTATTCATATTGTTCCCCCTTTACGCCTCTGCGCACTATAACAACACACGTTACAACAAGCAGTGTTAAAAGTACACTCATAGTGGCGCCCTCGCCAAACTTGTTATAAGAAAATGTGTAATTTATCATGGCGATAGGTGCTGTTACCGAAAAGTCCCCCGGGCCGCCCCTTGTAAGTGCGTAAACCATGTCATACGTTCTAAACGAGGATAGTAAAATAAGCGACAGTGTAAGTTGCAATGTTGGCTTTACAAGCGGCACCATTATGTGCACTACCTCGGTAAAATATGTAGAGCCATCAAGCCTTGATGCCTCAAAAAGTGATGTGGGTATTGAGATAAGTGCGCTGAACACAAGTATCATTGTAATGCCTGAAAACCTCCAGCCGGAAACCATTGCAATTGTCATGAGGACAGTGTCAGGGTCTGCAAGCCATGCGTGTTGCAAATTTTCAAGACCTATTAAGCCTAAAAATGAGTTTACAAGGCCTTTGTCGGGTGCTAGTATAAACGTAAAAAGCAGGCCTACAACCGACATGGGCATCATACTTGGTGCGTAAAAGATAAACCTGTAAAAACTGCCCTCTCTTTTGCCCATTCTGTAAATAAGCAAAGCACTTGTAGAGCCCAAAAACATTGCAACAGCAGTTGATACAAGTGCAATAAATATAGAGTTGGAAAATGCCCTTAAAGATGCAGATGAAGTTAATACATTAATATAGTTCGATATGCCGATAAATGCCGGTGCTGTGTTGCCGTTCCACTCTGTAAACGATAGTGCTATGTTCCAAACAATAGGCACCATAACGGTAAAAATCATAAAACAGAATGCTGGGATGCAAAACAAAATACCAAGCATTGTTATCTTTGCATTTAATTTAGTCTTGTTCAAATTATTACCCCTTTTTAATTATAGTTGAACCAATTTAAAATTCGCATAAAATGGATTGTATGGATTTTGGATTGGTTAGGCTAAATTTAAGGGCTGTTACGTTTAAATGCAACAGCCCTTAAATTTTTTATAGCATTAAATTGCTTTGCTTGTATCAATTTAATTAACTGATATTATGCAAGTTTTTATTCACCCACAGCAGCTAGTCTCATGTTTTCCATCTCTGTTATAGCTTCGTCGCCATAAAGCAGGTAGTTTGCAGGCATGCTGTTGTTGATGTAATCCTCAAGCTCTGATGACAATGTGCCAACCTCACCCGGGGTTATACGATCGCTATCTTTAGCGTATTCTGCCGCAAATGGGTCAGCAGAAGCGCTATCAACCGCAACAGGAACTACAACGCCGTTTGATGCCGCATTTTCAAACACAGGAACACTTGTAAGGTGTTTTAAAATTTCAACAGAGAATTCCGGGTTTGCTACATTAGACGGTATAAAATAACCTGTTGCACCGCCGTTGATGTAAGTAACTTCGCCGTTGCCCATTGTTGGCCAGCCAACAACTGCCACGTTTTCAAGGCCGCTTGTTGCTATGTCAGATTTAAGCATAGCGTTTACATCTGCCATCATTGCGATTTCCCCGTTAGAGAAAGCTGCCATAACAGCATCTTGTGTGGCAGAAATTGCGCCCTCACCAGGGTAGCAGTATCCGTCGTTATATACGCCTGCAACTGTATCAAGCATATCTTTGATGCGTGGGTCTGTAAATGAAATTTCGCCTGCAAGGAAAGAATCAAATTCGTCGTGGTCGTCCCAAATTTGTAGTAAACCGTTTCTTACAAACCAGCCTGCTCTCTCAAGACGTATGCCAACAGGGAAAGCATCGGTATTTGCTTCAATTGCTTCACATGCAGCCATAAATTCATCCCAAGTCCAGTTATCTTTAACTTCTACGCCTGCCTCTGCCATTATATCTGTGTTTACAAGGAAACACGGATAAACTGTTGAATCGGGTATTGCATAAACTTTACCATCGTAAGTACCTATATCTAAAGCGCCATCAAGGAAAGTGCTGCTCCACTCAGGGTCAGCCTCAAGGTATGGTGTTAAATCAAGAGCCATATCAGATGATGTAAACGTAACCATTTTATTTGGCCAGTAAACTGATATGTCGACTGAATCGCCTGCGGCAAAAGCTGTTTTTATAGCTTGCTCAATTGCGTTGTTGTCAAATGTTTTGCTTACAAAGTTGACATCGGGCATTTGCTCTTGCAAGTATGCTAAGTTCCACTCGCCATTCGGTATGCCGGAGCCCTCGATGATTACGACGGCCTCGTCGGGGAATTCGGACGAGGCTTCGCCCTCATCTGCTGTTTGCTCTGCTGTGTCGGCTGTTTCGGTTGCGACATCTTCTGCCGGTGCCTCTGCCGGGGTAGAGCACCCAACAAACGATGCTAAAAGTACAATTGCTAGAAGTACGCTAAGTAATTTTTTAATAGACAATTTCAATTTCCTCCTTAATTGTTAATGTACATAAATTATACATTTTGAAAAATTCATTGTAAATTAGACTATTCTACTATTTTTTTAGATATTCTACGATTTTGTTGCCTATGTTGAATTTATTTTGTAAAATATACATAATACTAAAAGCCGGGAGAGTGTGAAATGCGATTACTTAAAAACATGTCACTTTTAAAGCGTCTTTATATTTCTTTAACGCTTTTTATATTTATACCACTTATAGTAGTGGGGCTTGTTGCTTACTTTTATGTTGGTGCACTGGGGCGAGAGAACTCTTATGCCGATGAGCTGAAATTTTTTATAAGCAGTATTGAAGATATTGAGAATGAGCTTATAATTACCGAGAATATTCAAACATCTACTGTTGTTGATTTTTCTGTTTACAGCCTACTAAACGGCACAGGCGGTAACCGTGATTATGTAAGTGTCGGCAACTATTTCGAAGAACTACTAATGCGTTATCCTCTTTATCAAAACATCACACTCAGTGCAGGTGGAGACATAGTTTTTCAGCGCGGTGTGCATATTACAGGGGAAATTGAAGAATACATTAATATGTTACAAGTAGATGACTTGCAAGAACATTGGGCGCCGCCACACAAAATGAATACAGCCGATACAAACTTTGAAAACTATACCGAAGAAGTAATAACTTATTATTCAAAAGTTGTTGATATTTACCATGATATAAATAACAGTATTGGCATAATGGCAATTAATATAAACGAGCAAATGCTGTATGACACATATACCACATATGTCAATCAGCTTTCAGAGTATTCTGCAATTGTAAAATCAGATGGTATAATTCTGTCATCGGGCGATAAATCACAGCTTGGACAAAAATCAGAATTATATAATATAATACAGCATGATATGACATCGACATCGGGCTATATTTTGCTGCAAGACACAGATATACCCGGAGTTTGTTACTATTATATAGGAGAGGAAACACAGTTTACATACATAAATATTGTGCCGCTAAGCGCTTATGGCTATATTGAAAACAGCTTTGCATTAATGCTTAGCATTGCAATATTTGCGTTTTTGCTGTTTGGGCTATGCTTCTCCACCATTCAACGTTTATACATTGTAAACCCCATTTTAAAAATAAGAAACGACCTTTTAAAAGTTGAACAGGGGATATTTAATTTAAAGCCTGCATACTACTCGAAAGATGAAATAGGTCAGCTAGCGGTGAGTATATCGCAAATGTCACATTCAATAGACAACCTAATTAATGAAAATTACCTTAGAAAAATAAAGCAACAAGAAGCCGAGATGAATGCACTTGTCATGCAAATAAACCCACATTTTTTGTATAACACTCTGGATTCTATACAATGGCTTGCGGTAACAGAGCAAGCGTACGACACCAGCGAGCAAATTGTTGCGCTGTCGTCTATTTTCCGCCATGCGCTAAGCAAAGGTGATGAGTTTGTAACAGTGCAAAGCGAGCTTGATTTTTTAGAAAATTATATGTTTATTATGAAAAGGCGCTACGGCAAAAGGGTGGAATTGATAGTTGATGTTGACGATGCGGCAAAACAATTATACATACCAAAGCTTATTATACAGCCGCTTATAGAAAATTCTATCTTGCACGGGATTGAGCCTCAAAAAGAGGGCGGCACTATAACGGTGTCGATAAAACTTGACGATTTATTAACAATTAAAGTTAAGGATACAGGCATAGGCACAGATGAGAGCACAGTGAAAAAAGTGCTGAATGATAAAGAGAGCACAAAAGCTTTTGCGCTAAAAAATATAAATGAAAGGCTAAGGCTGCTTTACGGAAATCGACATGTTCTTTGCTTTTCAAGCAAAGAACATGTTGGAACAGAGGTTACTATTGCACTGCCACGTTCAACGCCGGATGCCTCCCAAAATGAACTTTGAGTTTATTAAAACCTATATGTTAATTTTTCTACCAGTATAACTTCCAATCAGTCAAAAGCCTTGTAAGTGCCTCCATGTAAAAATAATCTCCCCATGTGTTACACTCGTTAAGCCCTCTGTCTTTGCAAGTGTTAAACTCGCTTTTTCTGCCATATGTAGCCATTAAAATCTGCCCGTTAGCTTTAGTAAAATCGCTAACACTGCAAAGCTCTACAACAGCTAAAAGTATTTTTTTAGCGGTGCTAGTGTAATAATCGGCTTTTTCTTTCGGCAAAAATTTTGCCATTTCAAGCATACCGCAAACGGCAATTACCGCCGCAGAGGAGTCCCAAGGTTCGTTCGAGCCGTCCGTAAATGTAAAATCCCAATACGGAATGAGATTTGTAGGCAAGTTTTCTATGAAAAAGTCTGTTACTTTTTCAAAAAGCTCTAAATATTCTTCTTTTGGCAAATAGCGGTAGGCAAGTGCTATACCATAAACACCCCATGCCTGCCCACGTGACCACGCAGAACCGTCTTTATATCCTTGGTGCGTTGCCCCATGTGACGGTTTACCGTCCGCGTCAAAAAAGTAAGTGTGGTAAGTTGAATTGTCTTCTCTGATAACATTTTTAAGTGCCGTTTCAATATGATTTGTGCCTATTTGGGCATATTTTTCATCGCCTGTTACTTCGGTTGCCCAATATAACAGTGGTATGTTTAACAGGCAATCAATTATAAGGCGCCTGTTATCGGGTGCGCCAATTTTACCCCATGCTTGTATAAATTTGCCTTTTTCTATGTAGCGTGACATTAAATAGTCAGCCGCTTCAATTGCAGCTTTTTTTGCAAGTTCGTTTCCTGTAAGCTTGTATGCAGAAACACATGAAAGCGAGTATAAAAAACCCATATCATGGTTATGAATGTCTATTTTATTTTCTATGCGGTGGTTAAAACTTTTTACTTGTTTCAGCGCTGCGTTTTTAAAAATATCGCTATTTGTATGTTCAAACGCAAGCCAAATTTCGCCCGTCCAAAAGCCTGTTGTCCAGTCTACGTTTTCACCTTTGGGGTAAAAGCCATCTACACTGTGGCACGCCGGGAACATGTCTGTATATTCGGGTAGGTTGTTTTTAACACTGTCAACGGCAATATCCATTGCTTTTTTAACCTGTGCAATTGTTATTTCACTTTTTGTGGGGAGTTGTTTTTTCATATTTGTCCTCTTTTCTTGCTTCTATAAACAGTTACGACACTATTTATAAAAGCAAGAGAACCACCAAACGAGGCGGCTCTCTTATATATTATAAGCTTAGCTGTTCATATAAGCCTCGTAAGCCACTTGGTTAATTGCTATTGCTTCGTTAATGCCTTTTTCTTCTAAAGAAGCGATGAAATCAGGGTATGATTCCTCAAAATCTTCTGAGCCAAGCACCCATTTTTGTATCATCTCAGCAACATAAGGTGTTACAGATGACATAATTTTCTTGTACTCTTCTTCTTGCTCTGCTGTGTATTTTAGTGCAACTTGGTCGCCTGACATAGGAAGCGGAACATATACATATCCGTTTTCTTCGTACA
Source organism: uncultured Bacteroides sp. (assembly GCA_964371675.1). Lineage (GTDB taxonomy): Bacteria > Bacillota > Clostridia > Oscillospirales > Ruminococcaceae > Ruthenibacterium. The sequence continues at coordinate 48,926 of CAYJNL010000016.1, forward strand.
TTGCAACGCCTTCGTTTGAAATTTCGTTGCTCCATGCTTCTTCGTAAGCAAAGTCTTGCAACATACCTATGCGGTATTGCACGCCATAGCTTCTTAGCTCTGCAAGTGCAGTTTTATCTGTGTTCATAATTGCATCTGTGTACACTTTTTCGTCGCCCTCAACTGTGTAAGTAACGCCCTCAATGCCGAAGTTTGCAAGTGCTGAACCCTCTTCTGTAAACCAGAAGTTCATGTATTTAACTGCTGTAACAGGGTCTTCGCATTGGCTTGAAACACCCCAGCCGGGGCTTGCTGTACGTGCTGTATGTGCAATTCTCTCGCCGTTTTGGTTTTCAACAGGTGCCATAGGCATGAATGAGAAGCCTTCTATTTCGCCGGCTAGTTTGTCGTTGTAGTCTGCATTGCTGCCAAACCAGTCGCTGCAATAACCGCCGATGTCAGCGCCGAGAAGCACGTCCCTTGTGGTGCCGCCACGTGTGAAAATTTCAGGGTCGATTAGTTCTTCATCGTACCATTTAATTGCGTTTTCCATTGCAAGTTTAAACTCGTCTTCCATTGGGCCAAACGTAATTTGTCCATCTCTCAAATAATAAGATTGGTGTGCGTCCCATAAGTTTAAAACATCGTTAAAGTGTGCATGGCCTTGGCGGCTAAAGAAAGGTATTTCGTCTTTTTCGCCGTTGCCGTTGGGGTCTTCATTGCGAAATGCCGTCAATACGTCATAAAGTTCATCAATTGTGTTGGGTACTTCCATGTCTACTGCCTCAAGCCAATCCATGCGGATGAAGTCACCCTCTGCAACTGTTGTTGTTTGAAGTTTTGGTATAACATATATATTGCCGTCTGCTGATGTTGCCATTTTGCGCAGTTCAGGATATTCATCAAAAGCGGCCATCATGTCGGGTGCGTGCTCTTCAATTAAATCGTTTAGCACAATTAGTCCACCGTCTCTGCCCAGTTTTTCCATGTCTGTTATGCTTGCGTAACTAATAAAATCTGCAAGTTCGCCTGATGATAGCATAAGGTTATAAGCTGCTGTCTCGTCTGATGTGCTCTCAGACAAATAGCCTTCAAGCGTAACATTAGTTAGCGCTACGGCTTCTTCAAAAACAGGCCAAGAAGAATCGAAAGGCATGTTGAGGTAAGTGTTGAAGAATGTAAATGTTACAGGTTCTTCAGAAACCATTGTGGTTTCTTGTTCGCTTGTTTCACTGCCTTCTGCTGCTGTATCAGCGTCTTGCGTGTCGGCACTTTCGGCCGGTGTTGTTTGCGGTGTTTCTTGCGCACAGCCAACTGCCATGCTTGCCATCATGATAATGGCTAAAATTAATGATAGTGCTTTTTTCATATGTATTTCTCCTTAAAAATATATTTTATAAACTTACAATTGTATTGCAAATTTAAAATTAACCTTTTACAGCGCCTAGTGTAGCGCCGGATTTAAAATATTTTTGCACAAATGGGTAAGCGATAATCATAGGTAAAATTGCGATAATAATAAGTGCGTATATGACTGTTGTTGGTGATGTTTCAGACGCCTGTGTAATAATTGCCGCCTCTTCTGCACCTACCGTGCGGTCTACTAACAGCTTTTTCAGCAATACTTGCAAGGGTATTTTGCTGTCGTCTTGTAAAAGGGTCATTGTCCAAAAGTAATTGTTCCAACGTGTAACTGCATAAAACATGCTTACCGTAACAAGTGCGGGTTTTGATAGCGGCAAATATATAGTTGCAAAAATTCTTAAATTGCTTGCGCCATCCATAAATGCTGCTTCTTCAAGAGATTCCGGTATTTGCTCAAAAAAACTTCTCATAACCATTAGGTTATATGCGTTTAAGGCAAATGCAATTAAAATTGTAAAACGGCTATCTAACATATTATAATTGCGAATTGTAACATAAAACGGCAACATACCTGCATTAAACCACATTGTAATTACAACAAATAAACTAAATTGCTTTCTAAACAACAGCCTTTTTTTGCTAAGGGCATAAGCCATTGTTGTTGTAAACAGCATGTTTACTATAACACCGAACACAGTGTAAAAAATTGTGTTTGCATAGGCAGGCCAAAGCCCGTCTGTATTAAATGCTTCTATAAAACTCGCAAAAGAAAAACCTACTACCGAGAACAAAACATCTCCGCTTTGTACTGCAAAAGGGTTACTTAGCGACGCAATAACTATGTAGTAAAGAGGGTAAGCCACTAAGATTGACATGCATATGCAAAAAATGCACGCCAGCACTTCAAATAATTTTTCTCCCTTGTCCTGGGGCAATTTGTTTTTACTTTTTGTTTTAGTTGTTAAAGCCATAATTGTGTATGTCCTCCCTTACCATAGTGTGCTTTCAGTTACGCGCTTGCTTAGCTTATTTGCGGCAACAACCAAAATAAGTGCAATTAAAGACTCGAATAGGCCGGCAGCGGTTGCAAGCCCGTAGTTGTTTTCAAGCAAGCCCGTTCTGTATACGTATGTGCTTATAACGTCAGACACTTCGTATGTCGCCGGTTGATATAAAAGTAATATAGACTCAAACCCAACACGTACAATTTTGCCTACATTTAATATGAAAATAATTACAACAGTAGGGAGTATCCCCGGGAATGTTATATAGCGTATCTGTTGCCATTTACTTGCGCCGTCCACCCTTGCCGCCTCGTATAGAGATTGGTCAATACCCATTAAAGCTGCAATAAACACTATTGTTTGAAAACCCGTTTCGTGCCACAAAATCATTATTGAGTAAATTGGCCTAAATGCATTTGGGTCTACCATAAAGTAGTGTTCTTCAAGGCCTATTGCGCGTAGTAAAATGTTTACAACGCCTGTGCTTGGCGACAAAAAGCTTATTACTATACCGCAAACAACAACCATGGATATGAAATAAGGTATAAACGTGACAGTTTGTGTTATTTTCTTTACAACCTTATTTTTCATTTCAGACAACAGTATGGCTAAAATTATAGGTGCGGGAAAACATATAGCTATGCGGTATAAGCCGATTAAAAGTGTGTTTTTTAATGTTCTGAAAAATACGTCGCCGCTCATAAATTCTATAAAGTTTTCAAACCCAACAAAATCGGAGCCGCCCATGCCTTTAAAAATATTGTAGTCTTGAAAAGCCATTATAAGGCCGCCCATTGGAACATAAGCGAAGAAAATAAACCATAACACACCGGGAAGCAGTAAAAATATGTACATATCCCAATCTCGCCTGAAAGCATTTCTGATTGTTTTTGCGCTTTTAACAAGTTTTTTAGCAAGTTCTTTAACAAGTGAATTCTTATTTACTTGCTTTGCTTTTTTATCAATAGCCAAGAAATATACCCCCTATTTTAGTTTTCGGTTTTTATTGCTACGGTAGTATTGATAATAATAAACTCGAATGAATAAAAACTGATTGCTATAAGCGGATTATAACATAGTGACAAAAAAAGTAAATATTTATAATATTTTATGTATTAATTGTGCATATTGTATAAACATTGTAGAAATTTTAAAAATAATACATTGAAAATACACTTCAAGCAAAAATAAATATAGAATTTTCTATGTTTGTATAGATTTTTCCATATACAAAATTTAGATGAATTTTAGTTTATTAACAAAATGTGAAGAAAATCACATATAATTTTCGTTTTAATGGTTTGCTCCAATAAAAGAGCACATGCTATTTAGTTGCTTATTTGTAAATAAACAGCTAATATGCTATTATGAATATAAATATTTACAATACTAGCATAAATAGTGTCGAACTTTTCGGCAATGAGGTGATGTTTTGAGGAGAATATCGACAGGAAAGTATAAAAAAAGATTGTGGATAATACTTTTTGCGCTTTGTTTTGTTTTTAGCACAGTTCTTTCTATAATGCTTGTTTTTTCATCGATAGATGAAAGAAGGGCTTCTGCAGATACTGCAGTGAAAACAATTTTATCAAATGAATATCAAGTATTGAGTGACGAGCTTATGGCGGCGTTTTATTCTATGGTGTACATATCACAGAGTGAAGCTGTGCTTGCAATGAACTTAAATAATGGCAATGTCACAAATGATGTTTATTATGACACCATAAAATCACAGGCAGAAATTACAAAGTTCAACTCATTGTACGCAATGCCAAGTGGTAGCCGAATTTCCGCATTTTACATAACCGATAACACAAAAATCGCCTTTGACGGAATATCAAGCATGGATTTGGAAGTGTATAGTGAGCGAATAGGGCAAACACGTGACAATTTAAATAAGATATTTTATGATTTGAAAAGCGATTATTTAAACACAAGCACCACAAAAGTTGTAACAATTGATGAGCAGCGTGTTTTGCAGTATTATTTAAGGGTAGGGGATACTCAATCTCGCATGGTTTTGCTACTGCAAATTCCCGAAAGCGCTTTTTTAAATTCATTTAATTTGGAAACAAGCGAGCATAAAGATGTTTTTTGGGCAATATCAAATGGTGAGGAAGTGTTACTGTCTGATGGGGTTGAGGCGAACTTTGATGAGATGTTAGGGCTTATAAACTCTGCAAAACCAAACATAACACATGAACTTTCAGAAATATATAATGATTATACGACAACTATAATGGCAGGAGAGCTTGAAACATTACCACTTGATTTTGCGGTTTCATTTACCGCTGATGTAAGTTTAAGTGTTGAGGATATGGCTTTTTTTGTGGCGGTTTTTTTGCTTTTCATAGTTTTTGCACTTATAATTTCTTTAGCTTTTTCTAAAATAATGTACAATCCTGTTTTAAACACGCTAAAATTATTAGGCATAGACACTTACGCTAGTAGCTCGGATGAATTTTTACAAATAGCAAATACTCACAAGCAAACACAACTTACTGTTGAAGAACTTAACTATCAACTTCGCTACCAACACATATTGTTGCAATCTCAACAGTTAAGCACTTTTATGTTTCATGCACATACACCTGCCGAAGATAGCAAGCTGGATATTGGCAAAAATTACCTTTTAGCGCTTTTTACTTATTTAACACAAAGCTTTTCACGCGCAAATTATTTAAAAAGTAAAAGCGCTATTGAAAGTGATATTGTTAAAAATGAAAAGGATGTTTTTTTTGTTGATGTTTCGTTCTCGTCGTTTGCTATTATTTTTAAAGACAAAACACATGCAGAAGCGGTAGATTATTTAACAGAGAAGGTAAACAGTTTACCTGAAGACTGTGAATGTTCCTTAAAAATTGCTATAAGCACACAAAGCGGTGCACTTAACACGCTTAACAGCCAATATCTTGAATGTATTAATATTTTAGAGTTTAAAAATCGATTTTCAGAAAATTTGTTTTTAACAAAGGATATGCTGCCGGATGATCTTTCCCAAATGTTTTCTTACACATTTAAAGAAGAGCAAACAATAATACAGTTGGCCTGTGCCGCAAACAAAGAAGCACTATTTCATTTAAAACGTGTTCTAACTGAAAACCTTATGAATAAAACGTTAATTGCAAGCGAGTATCAACACTTTTTCTTTGCACTTTTGTCAACATATCAGCGCATTATTTATACAAGCCAAATTAATGTTGATTTGCCAAGGTATGAAAATATTACAAGTGCTAAGAATAAAAATGACTTTGATGACTTGTCACTGGTTTTAGCAGAAAAATTGGAAGAGATAATTAAGGCAATAAGCAAAAGCCAAACAGAAAAAAACGTGGATACAGACAAAAAAATAGAAAATTATATTGCGCTTAATTATAACAGAGATATTTCCCTTGATGACCTTGCGAGCGAACTCAATATGTCATCGAAATATTGTAGCAGTTTGTTTAAGAAATCTACCGGAGTTACGTTTAAAAAGCAACTTAACACTCATAGAATAGAAATTGCGAAAAGCATTTTGAGAGAAAATCCAAAGACAAAAATATCTGAACTTGCAAGCATGGTAGGTTACACGAGCGCAAACACATTTATACAAGTTTTTAAGCAATATACAGGCAGTACACCTGCAAAATATGCTGCTGACAGTGGGATTGTCGATGATGAGATTATTTAGATAGGTTAAAAGCACCTGCGTTATTTAAAAGGCTGTTGTAAGTTTAATGGTAACCTTTAAACTTACAACAGCCTTTATGTATTTATAAATAATACTTATATCCTGAATGAATTATTTATATATTTATTTCATGGCGGTGCTACGCACATGCCAATTTATATTGCACTCGTACCTCGCACAATATAAATAATACTTATAATAATACTTATTTATCAAATGTATCTTAGCAGTTCGCTAACATCTTTTCTCTTTGGCGTATTTGGTGCTTCATCCGGGTAGCCCATGCAAATTAGTGCGGCAATTTTTTGCGTTTTGGGGATGTTTAAAAGCTCTAATACTTTATCTTCGTCGAAATAGCCCGTTATTACTGTGCCTATGCCTTTGGCATGTGCTGAAAGGCAAAATGTTTGGCAAGCGGCGCCTGCATCAAACATTTCAAAGCTGCTACCTTTTGGCGTTGAAAAAGAGCCGTCACGCTCATATCCTGAGCGAATTGTTATGTACGACACCACCATTAAACCAACGCAACTATTTAAAGTTGATTTGTTCATATCAAAATCGAGTATCATTTCATCTGCTATTTTGGCTATAATTTCGCGGTTTTCTATATAATTATAGCGTGGTGTTTGCGTGTGTTTCCAAGTGGGCGCATATGAAGCATCTTCCACAATTTGCTCAAGTATTTCATGGGCAATGTGCTTTTGTGTAAACTTTCTTATGCTGCGCCGCTGTTTTATTGCGCTTGATAATTCCATAGTAAAAGCTCCTATACAGTAATGTTTCATCGGTCTGTTTAGTGTTCAAACCCGAATGCTAAACAGACCGATGTTTTTGTTAAGTATAACAGCATGTAGTTGAAAAGTCAACAAACCATAGCAATTCAAGCATAAAAACACATCAAACAACACATAAAGTGCGGATTTATTAATATTTATGCACATTTGCTATTGCTTTATGTTGTTTTATGTGGTACAATTTTAAAAAACAAACAAAAACAACATAAGTTGAAAGGAACTGCTCAGCTTGCCTTATATGCTAGTTGCATTAAGTATTTGCAGTTATAGGTCATCAATAAACATGATTATATTAGTTATAAACAGCGGCTCAAGCTCGTTGAAATATCGCCTTATAAATATGAAAGACGAGAGCGTGCTATGTAAAGGCATATGCGAAAAGATTGGTAGCCCACTGGGCATTTTAAAACATGAAACAGCAGGCAAAACACATATTGAGGAAACAAAAATAGACACTCACACCGATGCACTTCATAAAGCACTTGATGCAATGCTTATAGGAGAAAATGCTGTTATAAAAGATATAAAGGAAGTTAATGCCGTGGGGCACAGGGTGGCACACGGTGGCGAGCATTTTTCAAAAAGTGCGATAATTGATGAAAAAGCATTTAGGCTGATAAAAGAATTGTCGCCTTTTGCTCCGCTACACACACCTTTTATTGTAAAAGGCATTAAGAGCGCAATGGAAATATTCGGCGAAAACGTTGCAAATGTTGCTGTGTTTGACACAACTTTCCATGCTGACATGCCAAAAGAGGCATATATGTACGCACTGCCTTATGAATACTACGAAAAACATGGAATAAGGCGCTTTGGTTTTCACGGAACAAGCCATAGGTACATAGCTCAAAAATGTGCGGAAGTTTTGAATAAACCGCTTAGTGGGCTAAAAATAATATCGTGCCATCTGGGTAACGGTTCTTCAATAGCGGCGATTAAAAACGGCAAATCTATCGATACATCAATGGGTTTTACGCCTATTGCAGGGCTTGTAATGGGCACACGTTGCGGTGATGTTGATGTTGGAGCTGTTCTTTACATGCAAAAGAAGTTAAATTTGAGCGCAGACGATATAAGTGATATTTTAAATAAAGAATCGGGATTGTTTGGCGTTTCGAGTGTGTCCTCAGACATGAGAGAGTTAAATGCAGAGTGCGAAAATAAAAACGAGAGAGCACAACTTGCGGTGGATATGCTGGCATATTGCATAAAAAAATATATAGGGTCTTATATAGCTGCGATGGGCGGCATAGATGCACTTGTTTTTACGGGTGGAATAGGTGAAAATAACGAGGAATTACGGGCAAAAATTTGCGATGATATGAAGTTTTTAGGTATAGAAATAAATGAAGAAGAAAATTTAAAGAAATGCGGCGGATTTTTAGACATTACAAAAGCAAACGCAAAGGCAAAAACACTTGTTATTGCAACAGATGAGGAATTAATGATAGCAAGGGATACAAGAGATTTGCTTATATAATTTTTTGCATAGTTTAGCAACAATAAATTATGGGAGTGAATAGCGTGAAAAATCACGCTAATCAATTATTTTAACGGCGGTTGCTTGGCACATGCCGATTAATCTCCATTCTGTACGGAGATTTTCAAAATTATTTGTGCCCTTGCACAGAATGGAGACTAATATGAGCCTTTACAACAACACAGAAATTGAAAAAACACAGAGAATTACAAAACTTATAGAGCATTTATATGAAAAAATGCCGGAGATTGAATCCGCAAGGGCAAAGCTCATTACAGAATCTTTTAAACAGACAGAGAGCGAAGACTTAATTATACGCAAGGCAAAGGCGTTCATGCACATACTAAAAAACATACCCATAATAATAAGAGAAAACGAACTAATTGTAGGCAGTGCAACAATTGCGCCGAGAGGTTGCCAAACTTTCCCCGAGTTTTCATATGAATGGCTTGAAAAAGAGTTTGACACCGTTGCAACAAGAAGTGCGGACCCTTTTTATATTGCAGACACGACAAAAAAAGAGCTTTTAGAGGCAAATGCTTACTGGAAAGGTAAGACAACAAGCGAGCTTGCGTATTCTTTTATGGCAGAGGAAACGATAAAGGCAATGGATGCAAATGTTTTTACCGTGGGCAACTATTACTACAACGGCGTTGGCCACATTTGTGTACAGTACGATAAAGTTTTGGCAATAGGTTATAGCGGAATTAAAGATATAGCTTTAAAAGAAAAAGCAAAATTAAAAGTTTCCGATGGGGACTATGCAGAGCGTGAAAGCTTTTTAAGGGCTGTTATTATAAGCTGTGACGCGGCGATTTCGTATGCCGAAAGATATGCACAGCTTGCACAAAAACAAGCAAGTGAATGTGCAGACGAAACGAGAAAACAAGAGCTTTTGCAAATTGCACTAAACTGCAAAAATGTGCCAAAATATGGAGCAAAAACATTTTATGAAGCATGCCAAAGTTTTTGGTTTGTGCAACATTTAATACAAGTGGAGTCAAGCGGCCACTCAATTTCCCCCGGTAGGTTTGACCAATATATGTACCCATATTACGAAAAAGACCTAAAAAACGGCAAAATAGAGCCACACTTTGCACAGGAATTAATCGACTGCATATGGGTAAAATTAAACGATTTAAACAAATGCAGAGATGCAGTTTCCGCAGAGGGTTTTGCAGGGTACAGCTTGTTCCAAAATTTAATTGTGGGCGGGCAAACCGTAGACGGCAAAGATGCCACAAACGAGCTGTCTTTTATGTGCATAAGGGCAAGTAAGCACGTGTTTTTACCACAGCCGAGTTTATCAATAAGGGTGTGGAATGGCTCCTCGCATGAACTGCTTGTTGCGGCGGCGGATTTGACAAGGACAGGCATAGGCTTACCGGCTTACTATAACGACGAAGTAATGATTGAGAGCCTAATGAGCAGAGGGCTTACTCTTGCCGAGGCACGTGATTATTGCATAATTGGCTGTGTAGAGCCACAAATAGGGGGCAAAACACATGGCTGGCACGACGCGGCATTTTTTAATATGTGCAGGCCCATGGAGCTTGTGTTCTCAAACGGCAAGCATAACGGCAAACTCATCAGCGTGCAAACAGGTGATGTTGCAGAATTTAAAACGTATGAGGAATTTTTTAATGCATATAAAAAGCAAATGGAATATCAAATTGCACTGCTTGTAAATGCAGATAATGCTGTTGATTTGGCGCACCAAAAGCGTGCACCACTGCCGTTTTTAGCGTGCATGGTGGACGATTGCATCAAAACAGGCAAAACCGCTGAGCGAGGCGGCGCAAAATATAACTTTACAGGGCCACAAGGCTTTGGCATTGCAAACATGGCAGATGCACTTTTCGGTATTAAAAAGCTGGTTTTTGAAGAAAATGAGTTTACTATTGAAGAGCTTAAAAAAGTGCTTGAACTCAATTACGGAAAAGGGTTTTCAGTTGAAAAAACTGCTGAAATAACTAAAGAAATTGCAAAAAACCTCATGGCAGAGGGATATACACTAAGCGAGGGCGACATTGAGCTTATAGCAAAAAATATAACGCAGAGTGCAATAAGTGATGCCGACAAACAGCTCTGCGATAAAATTTTTAACTTGCTTGATAAAACCGATAAATTCGGCAACGACATTGACGAAGTTGACGACATTGCAAGAGAAGTTGCGTATTTGTACACAAAACCACTCGAAACGTTCAAAAACCCACGTGGCGGTGTGTTCCAAGCAGGGCTTTATCCTGTTTCGGCAAATGTGCCGCTTGGTGCGCAAACAGGCGCAACGCCCGACGCAAGGCTTGCGTTCACACCTGTGGCAGACGGAGTTTCGCCCTCTGCCGGGCGTGACACAAATGGCCCCACCGCCGCGTGTAACTCTGTTGCGAAATTAGACCACTGCATAGCATCTAACGGAACACTGTTTAACCAAAAATTCCACCCAAGCGCCTTGAGCGGAGTAGAGGGCATTGAAAAATTTATTGCATTAATACGCGGCTTTTTTGACAAAAAAGGTATGCATGTACAGTTTAATGTTGTTAATAGAGATACGCTTATAGACGCACAGAAAAACCCCGAAAAATACAAAGGGCTTGTAGTTAGGGTTGCAGGGTACAGTGCACTTTTTACTACATTATCACGTTCTTTGCAAGACGATATTATAGGCAGAACAGAGCAGGGAATGTAAGTAGAAGCTATTTGCCGCAGATGAATCAATAATATATTTGATAGTGAAAATTGAAAAAGTTAAAATAGGGGGAGGTGTTGTTTTTTGTGGAAAAAGACTTTTTAAATGTAAAGGGCAGAATTTTTAATATACAAAGGTTTTCGATACATGACGGGCTTGGCATAAGAACTATTGTGTTTTTTAAAGGCTGTGCGCTTAGGTGCAAATGGTGTTGCAACCCGGAATCTCAAGAGTTTGAAATAGAAAAAATGAGACTGCAAAATGGCGAAGAAAAAGTTATAGGTAAAGATGTCACGGTTAGCCAGGTGCTTGAAACAGTGCTTAAAGATAAAGCGTATTATCGCCGCTCAAACGGCGGAATAACACTTTCGGGCGGCGAGTGCCTTTGCCAAGGCGAATTTGCAAAAGCACTGCTTTATGAGGCGAAAAACCACGGCTTAAACACTGCAATTGAAAGCACTGCTAATATGAAATGGGAACAACTTGTAAAAATATTGCCGTACATAGACACATTTTTGATGGATATAAAGCACATGGACTCTCCAAAGCACAGGCTTTTTACAGGTAAAGAAAACAGCATGATTTTAGAGAATACTAAAAAAATTGCCGAGAGTACACTCACTAATTTAATTATTAGGGTTCCTGTAATTCCAAGTTTTAATTGTACGGAAAAAGAAATTTTGGACATTGCTAAATTTGCACAAAGGCTAAAAGGTGTAAAAGAAATACACCTTTTGCCATACCACAAGTTTGGCACCGATAAATACACAGGGCTAAACCGTGTATATAAACTTAAAGATATTGAGCCGCCGACAAGTGATGAGATGAACTTTTTTAAAGAAACAATAGAAAACCACACATCATTAAAATGTCAAATAGGGGGTTAGAAAATGGAATTTAAACAGCGTATAGTTCAAGAACTTGTGCCGGGTAAGCAAATAACACTGGCGCATGTAATTGCAAAGCCCGACGAGGCGATTTTAAAGGCACTAAAAATTGGGCAGGAGCAAAGCGGCTCGTCAATTGGTGTTATAAACGTTACACCGCCGCAAACTGCCGTTATTTTGGCAGATGTAGCTATAAAAGCAGCTGAAATTAAAATTGTAAAGCTAGCCTCTGACGAGAGCGGCTCTGTAATAACATTAGGCAGTGTAAGTGCGGTGCAGTCTGCCGTTAATGCACTTTTGTGTTATGCAAAAGATAGTTTGGGTTATGAGACATGTGAAATTACAAAGACATAGTTTTAACTATGCAATTACAAATTAAGCTGTTACAATAATTTTTAGTAGCATTAGTAAATTTCTTTGCAGCAGAAACCAAATTAAAACCACACAAAAACAAATAAAAAAACGCGATTTGTGCATTTTAAAAGTTGAATTAGTGGTGTTATTTAAAAATTATTAAAAAAATATCAAATAAATGTTGCTTTTTGTGGTTTTATATGTTACAATACAAACACAAACCAATAAAATCAACACAATCGAAAGGAAACAGTTATGGTTAACGAGTTTGAGATTAAAAAACAAATATGCGAGATAGGCAAACGTATTTACAACAGAAACATGGTTGCGGCAAATGACGGCAACATTTCGGTTAAAATTTCCGCAAATGAATTTCTTTGCACACCGACAGGTGTTTCTAAAGGTTTCATGACACCCGATTACATCTGCAAAGTTGATGCTAAAGGGAATGTTATACAAGCGGCAAAGGGCTTTAAACCATCTAGCGAGATTAAAATGCACATGAGAGTTTATGAAAAACGTGAAGACGTAAACGCTGTTGTTCACGCTCACCCGTCTTATGCAACTGCGTTTGCTATTGCTGGCATTCCACTTACACAGCCCATTATGCCTGAGGCTGTTATAGCGCTTGGTTGCGTTCCAATTGCAGAGTACGGCACACCCTCTACAATGGAGATACCCGACAATGTGGAAAAATACTTGCCGCATTACGACGCAGTATTGCTAGAGAGCCACGGCGCACTTACATGGAGCTATGATTTGCTTTCTGCATACCACAAAATGGAGAGCGTTGAGTTTTATGCAGAACTGCTTTACAAAGCAAAAATGCTAGGTGGCCCGAAAGAATTTGACAAAAACAACATTGAAAAATTGTACGAGATAAGGCGCCAAATGGGAATACCGGGCAAACACCCTGCTGATATTTGCCAAAATAAAACAGCGCCATGCTCAAACAGGGTAAGCTGCGCGGCAACTGAAAGTAGCGATGTTTCGCAAGATTTAGTAGCGGCTATTACAAAAAAAGTTTTAGAGCAGCTTAAGTAAATATTAAAAAAAGGTGGTTTCTAAATGGCATTAGACGAAACGTTTGTGCAAGACATTGTTAAAAAAGTTATTGCACAAATGGACACGGCAAGTAGCAGTGTTCATGGCGGCGGTAATGCATACGGCATTTTTGATGATATGCAAACAGCAATTGAGGCAGCCGAGAAAACGCAAAAAATAATTAAGAACCTATCGTTAAAAAAGCGTGAAGAAATTATCGCTTGCATTAGAAGAAAAACTTTTGAAAATGCGCAGAAACTTGCAGAAAAGGCAGTTAGTGAAACAGGCATGGGCAATGTGCCGCATAAAATTGCAAAGCACGAGCTTGTTGCACAAAAAACCCCCGGCACAGAGGACATTAAAACAACAGCATGGTCGGGTGATGGCGGCTTAACTCTTGTTGAAATGGGGCCTTTTGGCGTTGTGGGTGCAATAACACCGTGCACAAACCCAAGCGAAACAATAATATGCAACACAATTGGCATGATAGCCGCAGGCAATACTGTGGTTTTTAACCCTCACCCTGCCGCTGTGCAAACGTCGCTTTTTGCAATTAGGCTTATTAACGAGGCATCTCTTGAAGTGGGCGGCCCCGATAACATAGCAAACAGCGTTAAAGAGCCAACACTTG
>CAYJNL010000017.1:0-62156 GCA_964371675.1 uncultured Bacteroides sp.
GTTCGGTTATAAATGCCCTCACTACGAAAATCTGTCGCTACCACCTTTTTTCGGGTTAAGCCCATACTTTGGGTATCTATTTTGTACACCCCAGACATCTAGGTGTGATGATTTGGAAGTCCAAAATTATAAACCGCTTTCGAGCAGTTTTAATGAAAAACAGTCTGCTTTTCGAGGCATAATAGTCGTGTTTTTTTAATATTTTTAAAATTTCTAACAATTTAATAGGTAAAACTTTAAGCCCTAATTTTATTCAATTCGTCATAAAGTTAGGGCTTTTTCTGTTTTAAAAACAAACTTACAACACCAAGGGGTTAGTGCGCCCTTTTATGGTTAGTTATTTCACTATAACTCTTTTTGCATTAAAATAATTAACCTTAGTAATTACCAGTCTGGTAAAAGTTAATAAACTAACTTATAAAGCATCAGCTATATACATATGAGCATATGAAATTTTTACGAAACAAAGAAAAGAAAATAATACGAAAAATTGAAAAAGAGCCTGTGAATTGCTTAAAATCGGCACTATCCCAGCCATTGTAAGAGATATTGATAATGATACAGCCACAATTATTATGGTGGACACGAATATTCAGCGTGAAAATCAGCTTTTCAGTGAAAAAGCATTTGCTTTTAAAATGAAGTTGGAGGCCATCAAACGCAAGGCTGGCAGACCTATCCACGCTCAACATATTTTATCTTGTCATAGACAACCAAAAAGACAGCGAAAATGTGTATTTCTTAAATGCTGTTGGGTAGCCCTCGAGTTTAGCGTTTGAGGATATTAAAAACGCTACCGAACACTATGATATTGATTAAAAGTAATGAATATATAAAAAATTGGAACGGTATCTTTTCATGGGGGCAGGATACATATTTGTACTCAGCTCCTGCGGCTTGCGGTTTCTCATCTGCCAATAGTTGGGTTGTCACCTATAACTATAATCCCTTTCCAAACAATGGCTATCGCCCCACTATTGAAGTTCTGAACTCTGACAGATTGGGCACTAGCGGCTTAAAGACGGTCAACCTCAATCTTAACGGTGGTAGTTTTAATTCTGAAAACAGCATAAATATCGTATCGGCAGAAGACAGCTACACTGCACCACCTGCCGAGGGTTTTGATTTTATAGATATTGGTTTGACGCTTACCGTTTTTGCCAAGTCTTTGTTTGTCAACACCTTCAATTTGCGCCGTGCATACCGCTTGTAATATTATTAACAGCATTTTCTAAACTTATCTCATCTTCATCTTCAAAGTCTATATCAACCGTTGTCTTCTTCTCTTTTTCTTCATCATCTTCTTTTCGCATACTTTCACGTGCCACCGCCATCGCATACATCGTCGGTGACGTTTTCATAAGAAAACGTCGCTCTTCTTCAGAGGCTGTGCCACGGTTTATTTTAGCAGCTATTTCAAGGCACGCGCGCATTTTTTTAATAGCTTCGGCCAGCGCCTCTGCCTGCTCTTTTGAGGTCTTCGCACTGGCTTGCATCATTTCAATAAATGATGTTCTGGCGCGCTCTTCACCTTGCATTTCTTCTGTTTCAAAAAAATTCTCAATCTTCTCTATAAGCTCGTCGCGCAACTGTGCTGTGTCTTGGTCGACATTAAAACTCCCATATTTGTTGCGCTCAAGCTCTTCAAGTAGCTCTCTCAAAGTCTTTTTTACTTCATATGGTGCATCAAGTGGGTTTCTTTTGTGCACTTCGTAAAGCTCAATTTCTTCCTTAAATTCTGCATCATGCACAAAAACATCTTGGCTGTTTTCAGCTGTATGTGATACTGTGTTTCTGTTTAAATCAACGTTTTTTGCAGGCATTTCGCCTTCTTTGCTTTTCTTTTGCAAAATGTTTTTTGGCAACAACATATTGCTTAAATTAACACGCATAAAATACCTCCTCTGAAAAGAAACAACACTACTCTATACATGCACAATACAATTATGCTGATGTGCACGGCTAATATTTGTTAATAATTATATCGACATAAATATGAACAAAAATTAGAGCGTGCAGCCATTATAATTTGTCTGCACGCTCTAATTTTTGTTGTTTTTACACAATTACATGGTAAACATAGTCGCACGGCTCGTAATTTTTCATTGCTCCTGCGTGCATTCCCGCTTTGTCAAGCTGCCCATTTCCCGATACTCTTTCAAGGCGCCCGTCCATTGATGGGTCAGTATATTTCACAAACCAATCTTGCATTTTTTGTTTCAATTGCCAAATTCTATCTGCATATTCCGGCTTATTTACAAGGTTATTTTCTTCGTCAGGGTCGCTTACAAGGTCATAGTACTCATCTTCGCCGTAAGGATATCTGTAAATAAGCTTGTCTGTCTGTGTTCTTATCATTCTCACAGGTCCGTATTCGTCAAACACTACTATTGCATCGTTTTGCTCGTCTTGCACGTCATCTTTTAGCATGTGAGCAAAACTTTTGCCCGGTAATTCGTCTTTGTGCACCTCGGCTTTACCTACATAATCAAGCAATGTTGGCATAAAGTCGTAAGCACTTACCATCTGTTTTACTGTTTTTGGCTCAATTGTGTCGGGATGCCAAATTATCATGGGCACTTTTACCGATGTATCGTACATATTAAACGGGAACGTGCCGTTGCCCTTGCCCCATATGCCATGGTGCCCTATGTTAAAGCCGTTGTCTGCTGTGAAGATAATTATTGTGTTGTCATATACGCCTTTTTCTTTCAGCTTTTCAACAATTTTACCAACGCCGTTGTCAACTCCTGTTATTGACGCGTAGTACCCCTGCCAACTTGGTTTTGGGTCGTCTACATCTTCTCTTCTTATCGCGTTAGAGGCAGTTGAAAACACCGCCCACTTGTGAAGTTCTCTGCGTGGGAAAGTGTCGAACGGGCAGTCATTGTACAAATCCATAAGCTCTTTTGGGTGATTACCGTTCAGCCATGGGCTATGCGGTGCTGTGTAGTTTACAGATAGATAAAAAGGGGTCTCCTCTTGTGTGAGCTCGTCGATAAAATCAAGTGCGTGGTCTGTTATGGCATACGTTAAGTATTTTTCCTCTGTTTTTGGCACTCCGTTTTCAATAACCGGTGCATTGTAATAATCACTGCCGCCACCTTGGTGCGCATACCACTTTGTAAAACCTTTTTGTGGGTTAATGCTGTCGCCCATGTGCCACTTGCCGCTTAATGCACAGGTGTATCCCATCTCTACAAGGTCCTCTGTGTAGCCACGCATACCCTCTAGGTATTCAATTGCGCCCTCGCCCATGTTGCCTGCTCTAATCCAGTCGTGCACGCCGTGTTGTGACGGCATACGCCCTGTTAAAAGCGTTGCCCTTGCCGGCGAGCACACGGGTGAAGCACAGAAAAAGTTCTCAAACCTTGCTCCCTCGCTTGCCAGTTTGTCAATGTTTGGAGTTATAACTTCACTGTTTTTGTTTGCACCAAGCGCCCAGTAGCCTTGGTCGTCTGTAAGCACAAACACAATGTTTGGCTTTGTCTTGTCTTTGTTTGGCATTTTTACACTCTCCTTTTATTTATAGAACATACATTAATAACCCTGTACTTTTATCTTAAAATCGCCGTTTTCAGCGTGCAATTTTGCGTTTTGCAAAAGTTCTTCTTTGTCCATTTCACTAGTCAACAAACAACCCTCAAGCACATCCAGTGCACCTGTTGCAAGAAAAGCCACAAATTTTGCAGGCACATTAATAGGCATTGCCTCATCGTTTTTAATTTTGTCAATAATTCCGGGCATAAACTTTGATGTGCTCGCTTTTTCAATTAATGCAATTGTTCGCTCTGTTCTTACAAGCCCTGGGTTAAATGCAAAAATTTTAATAGGCACTTCTTCTTTTTTTAGCTCTAGCGCAATGCACTCGGTAAACCTAACAAGTGCAGTTTTACCTGCGGCATATGCAGAATTGTACGTCTCGGGGCGTACAACGCCACCACCCGACATGTTGATAATTCGCCCAAAACCTTGTTCTTTCATAACTTTAATAGCCGCAACTGTGCCGGCATAACACGTTTTTATGTTGCCGTCAAGGTCGCTGTTCCACTCCTCAAAGCTTAGCTCCCAAGTGATGCCCATTGCATTGTTAACACCAACACCATTCAGCCACATATCAATTTTTTTGTACTTTTCAAAAGTGTATTTTGCAAGCTTGTCAACCTGTTCGGGGTTTAAAAAATCACATTCAACGCTCTCGGCACTGCCGCCGCTCTCTTTTATCATGTTTACTGTGTCTGTAAGGTTATCTTTTCGGCGCGCGGCACATATAACAGTTGCACCGCACCTTGCAAGCTCCAGCGAAATTTCCCTGCCAATGCCCGAAGATGCACCTGCAACAACGCACACATTGTCTTTTAAGTCAATACTCATGTTAAATCCTCCTGCTAAAGTGGTTAAAAATCAAGCTTTTTCAATGTAGCAATAATACGCACCTATTGACGTGTTATCTTTTAGCATAAACCTTGTTCGCAAGTTATACTCGCCTTTTTTCATGTTAATTTTAATCTTTGCGCATTTTTTATCTTCATCAAAAGTGCACTCGTGCCTTTTATTGTGCAAAACTATACTTGCAGAGGTTATCTCAAGTGGTATACCGCTCGGCCTTTTCTCCGTGTAGTCTGTCTGTGCAATTTCTGGGCAATCTGCGTTTAGGCAAAAATCTGTCTCACGTGGGTATCTGCGCAATTCTATGTTGTACTCACCCTCGTCCACCACGTTAAGCGCCCAGTAGCCGTTGTCGAACACTCCGCGCCGTATATCGTCTTGGTTAAAGCACATTTTTGTTGCCTCGTGCCATGCGTGGCATGTCATTTTAACGGGGTTATCCTTTGTAATGTACACAGGGCTAAATTTTATAGCCTCGTCCACGCGCTCATCATACCAGTCCTCATAAAACATTTTAAGCTCGTTTGAAAGCTCTTTGTGCTCCTCATAAACATCGTTTCGCTGTTCATAATCTTGCTTTAAATCGTAAATTTCGGGGGGCACTGTCTCCACACGTGCAAAGCTTTTTATCTGTATTGGGTTGTTTTTTTCAGTGAGTGGGCAAACAAGGCGCATATTGTCTTTTAATACGGTATAATCTTTGTATTTTTGTGGCATATCGCGCTGCATGTTGTGCACCACAAGTGTTCTGCCCACGCAAACACTGTCTTTGTTTTGCACTAAATCTTTGTAGAGCGACACACCGTCAAGCCCCTTTGGAGTTTCCAGCCCACACATCTCCATACAAGTTGGAAAAATGTCAAAATGCGCTGTTAAACCGCTAATTTTACGTGGGCTACCCAAAATACCACTCGGTGCATGGATAAAACACGCATTTTTATGTGCACCCTCGTAAACACTGCCTTTTTTGCCACGCATTCCAGCGTTGTAGCCGTCTACTAAGTAGTCGTTTTCGTCAAGCTCACAGCCAACAGTTGCGCCGTTATCTCCAAAATAAATAATTACGGTGTTCTCGTACTCGCCAATTTCTTTTAAGTGGCTAACAAGCTTACCTATGTTTGCATCAATTACATCAATCATTGCAAAATAGCGTGCGCGGCGCAACGGTACGCCCTTGTCTATGTATTTTTGCGCATACTTAATGTCCACATTAAGCGGTGTGTGCGGTGCGTTTGTTGCAAGATAGCAGAAAAACGGCTTGTCGCTATCTTTCTGCTTGTCTATAAAATTTATTGTCGCATCGAAGAAAATATCTGTGCAATAGCCGTCGTATTTCTTTTCTTGCCCGTTTAGCACATATGTGTCGTCAAAATAATCGTTGTTCCAGTAATCGGGTGTCTCGCCAATAACACCGCCGCCAAAAGACAGCACTTCATCAAAGCCCCTGTTTTGTGGGTGGTATGGGTATGTGTCCCCGAGGTGCCATTTGCCAAACATACCCGTTGAATAGCCGCCGTTTTTAAAGCCGTCGGCTATTGTTTCAAGCTCGGGTTTCATGTAGTAGCGCCCGTTTAATGTGGAGTAAACGCCTGCGCCAAAAGAGTACCTGCCAGACATTACTGCCGCCCTTGTAGGTGCACAAAGAGGGTCTGTGTGAAAATCTTCAAGCGACACACCGCTTTTGCAAAGCATGTCATAATTCGGGGTTTCAAGCCACGGGTTACCTGTTATTGATAAATCGCCATAGCCTTGGTCGTCTGTTAAAAGCAGAATTACATTCGGCTTTTTGCGTATTTGCGTGTTATTTTGCTGCTGTGCCATTGTACTTCCCTTTCTGCTCTTCTATACTCCACCAAAAGGATACGGCCTCTGCCAGCCCTCATAGTTAAAGTCATCATGCCCTTTGTCTCTAATTAAATTGTTGTGTTTTGCCTGATTATCCATGTTACCTGCGCTTATGCCCTTAAACACTCTTGCCATAAGTTCTTTGCGCATTTCCTCGGCTTTTTCTTTAAATTCCGGCTCATTAATCAAGTTGTGCTGTTGGTTTTTATCGTTTATTAAGTCATACATTTCATACGCACCATCGTAATAAACTGCAAGTTGATATTGATGCTCTCTAAGCATCCAACCCATCTCGTTACAGCCTAAAATGCTTGCTCTGTCCTTGCTCTCTCCAAATGGGTAAAGCGTGGTGGAGTCGGGTGTATCGCTAACTTTAATGCCCGCAAAATTCATAATTGTGCTGTAAACATCTGTTAAAGAAACAGGGTGCTCAACTTTTTGTGGCGTTGTGCCAGTATTTTTAACAATTAGCGGTATGTCAGTGGCAGATTTATAAAAATGCCCTTTGCCTGCCATGCCGAAGTCTCCCAAGTAGTCTCCGTGGTCAGATGTAAAGATAATAATCGTATCATCGTACAAATTCTCGTCTTTAAGCTTTTGCACAATAGCGCCCACGTGGTCGTCAATCATTTGAACAAGTGCGGCGTAATATTTGCGTACTTTTAATTTTTTCTCTAGTGTAAACTCATTTAAGTCAACACCGTTCCATGCACACAAGTTGTCGCTTATATTTTTTGCAAGGTGCAAATCAGAGTCTTTTGTTCTCTCACATGGCATTGGCATTTCAGAATCTTGCAAGTTATCAAGCATTTTTTGTGTTGGGTCATACGGGCAGTGTGGCCCGGGGAAACCTACAAAAAGCGCAAAAGGCCTGCTCTTATCCACAAAATCTATGTACTCCAGTGTCTCATCGCACACAAATTTGTCAATTTGCAATTCATCGGGGATTTTGCTTACAATTGCGCCTTGGTTTTCATAAAAGCCCTCATGCTCTTTACCGTGTAGGCGCTTATAGCCGCGTTTTTTCAGAAAAATTGAATAATCATCGTCAATTTCAATGTGGCGTTTATCCTCTGCAATAACTCTGTACTGGAAACCTTCACGGATATCCCATGGGTAAAAGTGCATTTTGCCAATTGCGGCGGTGCTGTAGCCGTTTTGTGCAAGGCTTTGCGCCCATGTGTATGTGCCTGTTTTTTCGTGGTCAGGCCTCAGCCACTTTGCATTGTCCAGCACCCTGTTTTCAAAAGCTGATTTACCCGTTAAAAGCGATGCCCTTGCTGGCACACACGCAGGTGATGGCGTAACTGCATCGCAGTACAAAACGCCATCTTGCGAAAGTTTGTCGATGTTAGGTGTTTTTAAAAAATCCGCACCGTAACAACCGCAAAAATCTGCACGCAACTGGTCTGCTAAAATTAACACAATATTCTTCTTGCTCATTTTTTCCTCCGCTTATATTAAATTTTTAGTATACAATATAATTTCATAAAACGAAGATGTCGACAAACAAAGACTTTACAAAAACTAGGGCAGTTTTTGTAAAGGTGGCTATGTCAACATCTTTGAAACACGCACTGTTTTAACTTAATTTTTCGCTATATTCATAACCTTAAGCTCTTGCATCATTCTGCTCCATTTGTCGTCTTCAAGTATATCTTTGTAGTTTTCAAGAGTTTGTCGAAGGTGTTTTTCTATTGCTAAACATGTTGTTTCTTCGTCTTTATTTTCCAGTGCATCAAAAATATCATCATGCTCTTTTGCCGTGTTAACATACCTTGCAGGTGTTAAGAGTGTTACCCATCTAAAGCGTTGAGACTGCACGTTAATGCGCTCGCAAATATCTATTAGCCTCTTATTACCGGAAAACTCCACAAGTAGAGCATGAAAATCAAAATCGCTCTTAAAATTCTGTTCTATATCGCCTTCTACAACGCTGTCATCAAGCGTTTCGCTTACAAGCTTTATTTTTTGAAGTTGCTCATCCGTTAATCCTCCGTTGCTTGTTATGAGCTTAACACTCATAAGCTCAATTGCTTCGCGCACTTCAATTATTTCTTTAATATCGTCAAAAGTTATTGGTTTAACAACAACTTTTGTCAGTGTGCGCTCAAGCACACCAATGTCAATTAAGCGCATTATTGCCTCACGCACAGGTGTACGGCTAACCTGCATTGTCTCTGCAAGTGCTACTTCTGAAACAACATCTCCCGATATGTATTCACAATTATTTACCTTTTTAATAATGAACTCTACAACATCATTTACTATATTGCTTTTTAACCTTGCCATATTTTTGCTCCTTTAGTATACATTTATTATAGTATACTATATTTATACAAAACAGTAAACAATGTTTTTAAAAAAACAATCACTTTTTATACAATTTTTGCAAAAAAAATTGTATGAAACTTGTAATTTCAAACAATTATGCTTATTTTGTATTCTTTTTATTGACATTTACTCGTAAAATGTCTATAATATTCTTAAAGTTAGTTTTAGCTAACTTGCAAGTTATATTAACTACTTAAAATTGTTTTTTGCACACAGTATTTTCTGGGTAGTGGCAACAGCAGTTGAATCTATTATAACAATTTTTAGTTACTATATTTTTTTACGATTGAGTTAGTTTTATATAACTCAATCGTAACATTAAAAAGGACGGATATAGCGTGAAAAATCACGCTAACAATTATTATATGGCGGTGCTACGCACATGCTAATTAATCTCCATTCTTTACGGAGATTTTTCAAAATTATTTGTGCTGTGCACAGAATGGAGATTAAAATGAGTGTTGTTATAGTTGGCGGAAACGAATGTATGGAGCGAAGATATATAGATACATGCAAGCAATACGGTTGCAAAGTCAAGGTTTTCACAAAGATGAAAGGCGATGTGCGAAGCAAATTTGGCACACCTGACATGATTATACTTTTCACAAATACTGTTTCGCACAAGCTTGTAGCGTGTGCGAATTGCGAGGCAAAACGTTGCAATGCTAGGGTAGAGCGCTGTCATTCCAGCTCTTTAACCGCACTAAAAAATATTTTAGCTACTATGTAAAACATTTTTGAAATAAAAAAGCATGGGCACGGCAAGCCGTAACCATGCTTTTTTTGTTATATACATTAATTGTGACAGCCTATTCTATCTATTTGCTTATACACTTTCTACGCAAAATCAAGCGCTATGTACGCCGCGCCTATTGTCGCATTATTTTTTGGCAGTACACAGTTTAATTTTTCAAACTCACCGTTCATAATTCTTACAAATTCTTCTCTTATAACAGTATCTTTTAAAAATTGGCTACCTGCCATTGCAAGCTTTCCACTTTGCAAATTCAAGTGTTTTATTGTGGGTATTGCAATTTCACTAAGGCTTTTAGCGGCTTTTAACAAAATTAATTTTGCTGTTTCATCGCCGTTTTCTGTTGCAATAGAGGCAAGTTTTGAGTAATTTGCAATAGCCTTTTTCTCTGTGGTTTTGTCGTAAACAAATTTTACTATTGACTGTACATCTTTTGTTTGCGGCATGTCAAACACAAGTTCTGACAGCATTGTGGGGGCAATTCGCTCATCACTTGCACGAATAACAGCACTTAAAACGTCTCTTCCCACGGCATAGCCGCTGCCCTCATCATCAATTAAATGCCCGTAGCCGCCACATCTAAACGCTTGCCCTTGCACGTTTTTACCATAGCAAATACTGCCTGTACCACTTATTATAACAGCGCCGCTATTCTCGCCCAAAGCGCCTACAAGTGCCGTCTCTTGGTCTCCTACCACGGAGAGTTTGCCGCTGTAACTGCTCTCTTTAAAGGAGTTTTTAATTAAATTCACGGCATCCACATTGCTAACGCCTGCACTGCCTACGCAAATTGTTTTACAATACTGCAAGTCTGCATCGTGTTTTTTTATGTAATCCACGCAGTCCGCAATTGATTTTTTCACAACATCGGCGCTGTTGCCGTTTAAATTCATTGCACCGAATTCTTTAGTAAAAATAACATTTTTATCTAAATCCATAAGCACAATTTCTGTTTTTGTGCCGCCACCGTCACAGCCTACAACGTAATTTTTCACCATAACACCTCTTTTTTAAAGCGTAATTGGCAATTTGCCACTTGGCTGTAATTTACCGTTTAGCACGTCTGCAACGGCGCTTACAATTGGTGTTGTGTACTCATATGCGGCAATTGCCCACACGTGTTTTGGCAAATTTCTCAAGTCATACGGGTTTCTAAGCGCAATTACTGCCATTGGTATACCTGTCTGTGCAAGTTTTTGCATTAGTAGCATTTGTTGTGGGTGCAAGTGCCCGTTGTATGTGTTCATTACAATGCTTGTGTGGTTTTTAGCATCATTTACCACTTTTTCAATCTCGCTATCCTCGGGGTCAACGGCTGTCTGCATTGCCACACCACCTATTTTCGGCGCAATTAACTGTGCAAAAGTTTTCCTTATATCCTCAACTATATTGCCCACAAGCCCTGTGTTAAAGGCACTGCAACCTAAGCAAAGTGGTTTTCCACCTAAAACAAATTCTGTGCTTGGAATTTGCACGTTTGTTATTGTTTTTCTGCGCAAATCATCGCAAATTTCAATTGCCTTGTCCATGTCAAAGCTAGTATCGATTTGCTCTGCTATTTTAAATTGCTCTTTGTATTTTAAAATGCGCTCAACGCTTTTATTTAGCTCGTCTTCGTTAATTTCTCCCGATAGCACACTCTCTTTTGCAAGTTTTGCGCTGTTTACAAGCCTCTCCTCGGAGTGTGACACAAACACTAAATCAACACCTGCATGTAGTGCACTTTTAACGCCTTTTTCAGTTGTAAAGAACTTTGCAATAGCTGACATCTCCATGCAGTCACTGACAATAAGCCCTTTAAAGCCCATTTTACCCCTTAGCAAATCTGTCATAATTGTGCGCGACATTGTTGCGGGTATTTTCTCTTTTTCAATTTGTGGAAACATTATGTGAGTTGTCATAATGGCAGGTACATTTGCCTCAATTGCCTTTAAAAACGGAGCAAGCTCCATTTTCATTAGCTCATCTTCGCTCTTGTCAACACAAGGTAGTGCTAAATGGCTATCAACAGCCGTGTCGCCATGCCCGGGAAAATGCTTTGCAGAGGCAAGCACGCCGCCGTCCACAAGGCCTTTAATCATCTGCACACCGAATTTTGCCACAGTTTGTGCGTTGTCAGAGTAACTGCGCGCACCTATAATGGGGTTATCGGGGTTGCTGTTTACGTCTAAACTTGGCGAGAGATTAAAGTTAACACCAAGGCTGCGAAGTTCCTCTGCTGTCAATTTTCCTGCTGTGTAGGCATTTTTTTCATCTCCGGTTGCTGCCATTGCCATAGCACCCGGTATGTTTGCTAAGCTCTCCGGCAAGCGCGTTACAACACCGCCCTCTTGGTCTATTGTTATAAACGCAGGGTAGCCCGTCTCTTTAGTTATAAGCTCTTGAATATCTGCACACAGTTTTTTCAGCTGCGGTGCGCTCTCTATATTTTCCCTAAACAAAATAACATTGCCTATTTTGTACTCTTTAACGGCATTTATAAAAGCGTCGCTCATAGTAGTTGACGGAAAACCGCCAACCAGCCTTTGCCCAATTTTATGCTCAAGTGTCATTTTCTTTACCTCCGATGAAAATTAATCGTACAGATGATATTTTTTCTTTCTATCAGCAAATTCTTTGCTGTCGCTTTCAAAGCTTGAAACAAGCTTTTCTATACTCGATAAATCGTCTTTTAACAGTATGTCGTCACCGCAAAGCAGGCTTATAAACTGCCTACCTCCTTGCTTAAAAGGTGGCAGATACGCAAACTCACTGCCATACATTTCACGCGCTGTGTAAATCATGTAAAGTGCTGTTTTAACAGGCCTAAAAGCCTCGTAATCTTTTATGTGCAGGTGCACACCCTCGCACTTTTCGCCGCAATGTTTGCTTGTGGTTGGCGTAAAATACACGGGTGTAAATGCCACACCGTCAAGGCAAAGCGCATTTAATTTTTGCGCATACTGCCTTGCATTTATGTACGGTGCGCCAATTATTTCAAAAGGTGCGGCAGTGCCCCTGCCCTCTGACATATTAGTACCCTCAAAAAGGCATGTTCCTGGGTACATCAGCGCTGTATCAAAGCGCGGTATACCAAGACTTGGCGCCACCCAAATGTTGTTTGCGCTGTTAAACATCATGTCTCTTTGCCAGTTTTCGCACTTTACAACATTTAGCTCGCAATTCAGCTGTTTTTGCGCGTTTACCATGGTTGCAAGCTCGCCCGCTGTTAGGGCATAGCGCATTGTTAACGGGTACACTCCCACAAAGCTTTTAAACTGCTCTTTTAGCAAGTTGCCCTCACAAACAGTGCCGCCAAGTGGGTTAAATCTGTCGAGCACCACTAGTTTTTTGCCGTGCTCTGCGCAGTCTTCCACTGAGTTTATAAGTGTTGATATAAAAGTGTAGTATCGCGTGCCAAGGTCTTGAATATCGTACACAACTGTGTCAATTTCACTTAGCATCTCTTTTGTAAAGCGCTTTCTATCCTTTGTGTAAAGGCTGTGCACGGGTAAATTTGTCTCTTTATCTATGTACGTGCTAACGCTTGCGCCTGCCGCCATGTCTCCCCTTACACCGTGCTCCGGTGCAAAGAGAGCTGTAAGCTTAAATTTGCTGTGTAGCACATCAATTGTGGAGTTCAGCTTTGTGTCAATTGCCGAGATGCTTGTTATAAGCCCCAGTTTTTGCCCTTTGAGCAGCTCTGCATAGCCGTCTATGCAGTCAATGCCATTGAGTACCATAGCTTTTCCCCTCACATGCTGATTTTGCCCATTACAACGGCAGTTTTTGCGCCTGTTGCCGATGGTGCGTTGTTAGTATTTCCACACAAGGTCTCATTTGCAAGCACCGCAAACGCAATTGCCTCTTTTGCATCGCTGTCAAAGCCGAGCTCCTCGTTTGTAACTACCTCAATATCCGGCAAGCACGCCTTTATGTTTGCAAGAAGTGTTAAATTATAACTGCCGCCACCGCCTATGATAAGCTGTTTGGGTCTGTCCTTGCAAAAGCTGTCAATGCCCACAGCTATACTTTTTGCCGTAAACATTGTGGCGGTTGCTAGCGTGTCTGTCATATTTACACCTAGCTCGCTTGCTTTTTGGCACAAATCATTTACGTATTTTTCGCCGTAATATTCCCTGCCCGTGGTTTTTGGCAGGGGCTGTTTTAAATAAGTGTCGTTTAACATAAAGGCTAACAACTCTTCACTGATTGTACCTGTTTTCGCAAGTTTTCCGCTCTCGTCGTAGCGCTTTTCGCCGTTTGTAATTTTGCTTACAAGTGCATCAATTACCATGTTGCCAACACCTGTGTCAAACGCTATAACGTCTTTTAGCGCACAGCCTTTTGGTAAAATTGTTATGTTGCCAATGCCACCTATATTTTGCAAGGCAATTGTTTTGCTCTCGTTTTTGTATATTAAAAACTCTGTAAAAGGCACAAGCGGTGCGCCAAAACCACCTGCCGCAACGTCTCGCACTCTAAAATCGCTGACAACTTTACAGCCCAGCCTTTGCGCTATAACGCTTGCCTCACCTATTTGCAATGTACTGCTTATTTGTTTGCCAAGATAATCTTGCTTTTGCGGTATATGGTAAACTGTTTGCCCGTGGCTTGCAACAAAATCTATTTTGTTTGTGTTAATGTTTGCCGCTTTGCACAGTCTTTCACAGGCATCTGCAAAAAGCTCACCCAAAAAGAAATTTAAGTTGCAAATTTCTTTAGTGCCTCCAAATTTACCCTCTGCCACAAGTAGTATTCTCTCTCTCACGTCATCTTTATAAGGTATGTTTAAAAAGTGTAGTTGTTCTATCTCTGTCTCTGTGTAGTTGCCCTTTATTTTAACAAGTACGGCATCAATTCCGTCAACGGATGTGCCGCTCATTAAACCTATTGCAAGTTTTTCTTGTTTCATAATAATCTCCATTCTGTGCAAGGACACAAATAGTTTTGAAAAATCTCCGTACAGAAGGGAGATTATTTGGCATGTGCGTAGCACCGCCATATAAATAATTGATAGCGTGATTTTTCACGCTAATCTCCGTGGCCGTTTGAATATGCTTACAAATTACTTATAGCTTTGCCAATGTGTCCATCGGCACTGTTTAGCAAATCTTTTGCCTTGTCAGCATCAATTTCAAGCAAAATCATTGTAATTGCCACTTTTGCTGAGCGCTCACACTGTGATAAAACCTCAATTGCCTTTTCACGCTCTACACCCGTTGCCTCACAAACTATTCTTACTGTGCGCTCTACAAGCTTGTTGTTTGTAGCCTTAACATCTACCATTAAGTTTTGGTACACTTTGCCCAGTTTTATCATAACCGAAGTTGAGAGCATGTTGAGCACAAGTTTTTGCGCTGTGCCGCTCTTCATTCTTGTTGAGCCTGTAACAACCTCAGAGCCGGATTCAATTGCAATGCCCACATCTGCAAGTGTGTCCATCTCACTGCCGGGGCAGCACGTTACCGATATAACATTAGCATTTTTCTCTTTTGCATAGTTCATTGCGCCAATAACGTATGGTGTGCGCCCAGAGGCAGACAGCCCCACAAGCACATCTTTCTCGCAAAAGTTTATATTTTGCAAGTCAACAGCTCCCATGTTCTCGTCGTCCTCTGCGCCCTCTTGAGCTTTTACAAAAGCTTTAGAGCCCCCTGCCATAACTGCCTGCACCATCTCGTAATCTGTGTTATAAGTGGGTGGGCATTCAACGGCATCAAGCACGCCAAGCCTGCCCGAGGTGCCACAACCGCAATATACAAGCCTTCCGCCCTCGTGAAGTTTTTCGTAAATAATATCTACTGCTTTTGCAATTTCGGGTAGTTCTTCCTCCACTGCAATCGCCACTTTTTTATCTTCATTATTAATTACTTTCAAGATTTCTTCAGTAGACATCTTGTCAATAAAATAAGAATTTTCATTTCTTCGCTCTGTATTTATCTTAGCTAAATCTATCATAAGTATGACTGTTCCTTTCCGCAAAACCGTATTTATGCAAATTACCCCTAATACGGCACTTTGATTTTCAATGTCTCGGGTCTTGCCATAAACGCCTGTGCGTAGTCTGTTCTGTTTTCTATTCCGCGCAGTCTCATTAAATGCTCATAATATTCCATGTAAGGAAAACTTTTGCTACCCGTTACAAACCAGTGTGAAATTACAGCTTTTTGCCATAGCCCAAAACCCTCTTTTGTCACATCAAAATAGGCATATGGTTTAAAGTTCACACTGTCCTCCCAGTTTTCGGCATAGTAAAGCGGTGCAAAATGTGCCGACAATGCTCTCTCATAAGTTGGCAAACTTGCATAAAACCACGCATCGTTTACAATTCTGTGGCAAGCCTCATGGTCTTTGTGCATACTGTTTTTGTGGTGAGTAAAAATAAGCGTTGGCTTTTCTTTACGTATAATATCGCACACGGCAAGTTTTACTTCGTCATTTTCCGGTAGCTCGCCGTCAAGATATGGCAAAACATATGCTCTTCCGTTTAGCATTTGTGCAAATTCATGCGCTTCGTTTTCTTTTTGTGCCCTGTACTCGCTAACACTCATACCGCTTGGTGCGCCTTTTTCTCCGCCTGTAAGTGCAAGCGTTACAATTTTACCGCCCTTTGACGCACATGTAGCAAGCACACCGCCCGTTGTAAGCTCGGCATCGCCCACGTGTGCACCTATTGACAAAATAACACTACTTTTTTCCATATTATTACCCCTGAATTTCTTTTAGCATTACGGCAAATTCACGCACAACTCTAAAACCTGCACCGCTGTAAATGCGCTGTGCCGGGTTTTCTTTTCCTGTAAAAAGCGACATATATTTGCCACCGCAATCTTTTTCCGCTTGGCAAAGTTTATAAAAAAGCACTGTACCAAGCTTTTTGCCCTGCCAATTTGGCGCTATGCCTATACCTGCAAAGTAGCCTCTGCCCGAGGGCTCGGGGTAAATTGGCCCTGTAAAGCCCGCAACCATGTTTCCGTCAAGTGCTACAAGCACTTTTTCGCCTTGCTCTGCGGCTTTTGGTATAACTGTGCTCCACTCCTCGCTATTCAGCGCATCAAGCATTTGCGTTAAACCTTTGTGCTTTGAGCTATTGTAAAACTCAAAAGTATAGCCCTTTTTAGCAAGTTCGCTTTCTTTTTGCGCAATGCTCTGTGGCATGTAAAAGCTTGCAAGGTCCATATACATTGCGCACTCTGTTGTTATGGTTTTATACGCATTTTCTTGCATTATGCTGTATAGTTCAGTATCTGTAGGTATGCCCGGTGCATTGTTGTGCACATGGTTTTGCGTGCCTTTTATCACCCATGAAAGCCTCATTGGGTTAAAAAAAGTTACTGCACACTGCTGTTTTCCTTTTTTTGCAAAGCTCTGTTCAAGCTTTTGCAGTAATTTTGCTGAATTTTCTTGTGTATTAAATTCATCTGCCAGTGCAAGGCATGTTATGTAACCGCGGACATCTCCCTTTGGTATGCTATCACCTGTACAGCCACATATAAAGCCTTGCACTTTATCATCTATTAAAAGTACAAAGGTATGCTCTTTTGCAAAGTATTCATTATTTACAAAAACTGTATTAAATTCTTCACAATTTAAAATTTTGTAGCAAACACGTTTTGCAAAAACGTTGTAAATATTGTTTATATCTTTCGTGTATTTATCCTCAAAATTTACAACCATAACATTTACCCCTTAACAGCACCTATTGTTACACCCTCTAGGAAGTATTTTTGCAGTGCAAAGAAGAGTATAAACATTGGAACCGCTGAAATTGTAGCACCTGCCATCATTGGTGCAAAGTAAGTTGTGTGCGCAAACCTAAATGTTTTAAGCCCAACTTGAATTGTGTACATATAGTCTTTACTTGTAACAAGGAACGGCCAGAAAAACGTATTCCATGAGCCAAGGAAAGTGTTAATTGCCATAACTGCCAAAACAGTTTTGCTAAGTGGCATAATAATTTTTGTGTAAATGCCAAGCTGGTTACAGCCCTCAATTTTAGCACTTTCAATAAGCGCGGTTGGTATGCTTTGCATAAACTGTTTGCACAAGAATATATTGTAAGAGGTTACAAGCCCCGGTAAAATAATTGCCGGGTATGTGTTAGACATTTTAAAAGTGTTAACGATAATCATATAAAGCGGCACTTGTGTAACTTGCATTGGTATCATCATTGCGCCAAGGAAAGCCGCAAATATTAATTTACTGCCTTTGAAGTTGATTTTTGCAAAAGCATAGCCTGCCATGCTTGCAAAAATAAGGTTACCCACAACAGTAAAAGCCGCAATTATAAAGCTGTTAACAAGCCATCTAAAAGAGTAATCGCTAAATTCAAAAAAGAATATGTATGAATCCAGAGAAAAAGTGCTTGGGAAAATTGTGCGTGCACTGCTACCTGATTGCACAGGTGCGCCAAAGCTTGACATTATCATGTAAAAAAGCGGAAATAATGTAAGAACTGCAAGCAACACCAAAATAATTGTAATTACGCCATTGCGCACAAGCCTTTTCTTAGGGTTGCCCGCATGTGCTGAAAATAAACCTGTTGTCATTATTATTTCCTCCTTAGTACTCTACGTTATCGCCCATAAACTTGAACTGAACGATAGTTAGTATGCCAATAACAGCAGCCAAAATAAGTGCTTGTGCACAGGCAAGGCCATATTCTGAATAGCTGAATGCGTTGTTAAATATCAAAAGACCAACCATTGTTGTGTTGTTATCAGGGCCGCCACCTGTCATCATGTAAACGTTCATGAAAACTTGGAAAGAACCTATAACACCCGTAACAAAAAGGAAAAGTGTTGTTGGTTTAACAAGCGGTATTACTATAAAGCGCACTTTTTGCATAAACGACGCGCCGTCAAGCTCTGCCGCCTCATAGTAGCTGTTGTCTATGCCGAGAAGTGCCGCTATGTAAATAATAATTTTGCTACCGTGTCCTGCCAAAAGCGCCATAAAAATCATACTGAACATAGCTGTATCAGACGAGCCAAGCCAGTTTTGCGGCTCTAGCCCTATAGATATGAACAATTGATTTAATAGCCCTGTGTCAAGAGAGTCGTATATCCAAAGCCATACAACAGACAGTGCAACACCCGAGGCAACTGCAGGTAGGTAATACATAGATTTAAAAATTGACTGTGTTCTCTTTTTAAAAGGTAGTATTAAAATTGAAACTATAAAAGCAACCACTAAAGAGAGCGGTACGGTAAATATTGTGTATACAAGTGTGTTTTTAACCGATTTGTAAAAAAGGTCGTCTGTAAAAGTATCTATGTAGTTTTCAAGCCCTACAAAAATACTGCCAAGTGGCTTGTACTCATAAAATGATGTTTGAAGTGCGTTTATAACAGGCCATACTATAAATACCAAAAATATAATAAGTGCACCCGAAATAAAAAGCCAACCTGAGACATCATCGCTTGTTATAAATTTTTTCTTGCGTTTTTGCTCAACTGAATTTGTTTTCATTATAATACCTCCGCATCTCTGCCGTTTTTGCCCAAAGCCATAAATATATTTTTTTACAAGAAAGGGGAATGCCTAACAAAAAATTTTGTTAAAGCCTTCCCCTTTTTGTTAACTATGAGATATGAATTAGTCCATAACTACGCCATCTTCGCCAAATGCTTCAACGGCAGCTTTAACTATTTCATCGTGCATTTCTTGTGCTGTAATTTCTTGTGCAATTAGTGCTTGGAATTTAGGCACAATAACTGTCTCTTCAATTAATTTAGCTTCTGCTGAAAGCTCTGATGTGATGTTTGTGTTAGGTGAAACAGCATACATTGCAACGTACTCTGTTGCAGCAATGTTGCTCTCGTCGCGTGGGTATGGGCTCTCAAGAGATGCCATTGCATCGCGGCCTGTTTGGCTTAGTGCAGGCAAGTATAGCTCATTATTTGTGTAAGCAATAGGCTCGCCTGATGTTAGGAATAATAGTGCTTTTGCAACATTTTGTAAGTGCTCGTCTGTTGTGTCTGCATTGCGGAACATGCTAAAGCCACTAACGCTACCAATAACGCCTTGCTCATGGTCGCCCATTGTTGGTGTTGGTAGGAATACGTAATCGCTAATTACACTGCCCTCAACTGCTGTGCCGTCATCTGCTTCAATTGCTTCGTTGTTTGCTTTTGCCATGCCCTCAAATAGTGGCATACCTTTACCGAAAATCATTGTTTGGCCTGTTAGATACATATTCCAACGTGCGCCTGCCTCAATTGCAACGTCAGGCATTGTGCCATCTGCAATCATGCCACTGATGCTCTCAAGTAGTGCTAAGAAATCTTGGCTTGTGTAAGCATATTTTAAATCTTCGTCAAATGCGAAAGGCATACCTGCACTTGCTGCAAACATTGGTAGCATGTCAATAGCTGCCACGCCTGCGTTTGCAAATACAAAGCCGAATGTGTCATCTGATGTACCTGCGTTTGCAATTTCTACAAACTCATCAAATGTCCAACCCTCTGTTTGGATTTTCTCAACGTCTGCGCCGGCTGCTTCAAGCATGTCTCTGTTGCCGCCAAGACTTTGAATTGAGTTGTATGTAGGAATACCATATAGTTTGCCGTCCATACGGTAGTAGTCAAGCATACTTGCATCGTAATCTGCAAGCTCTTCTTCTGTTACATACTCTGTAACGTCTACAAGTAGGCCGCTTTCAGCGCGTGTACCTAACATGTTGTAGTTAACCTCAGCAATGTCCGGAGGTGAGCCTGCGTTAACTTGAACGCCTAGTTTGTCGTTGTAATCTTCCCAGCTAGCTGTCTCAAACTCTAGTGTTAGGTTTGGGTACATAGCGTTAAAGTCTGCTGACCATCTGTCTAGCTGGTCTTGGTAAGTGTTTGTGATTGGCGGAACCATAACTAAAATTGTGTCCTCTGCCATCTCGTCTGTTGTTTCTTCTGCTGTGTCCTCTGCTGTGTCAGCCGGCTCTGTGCTTTCCGCCGGTGCTGTTGTTGTTGCACAACCTGCAAACACACTTAGGGAAAGAATTGCTACGAGTAATAAAGCTAATAGTTTTTTCATTGTTTCTCCTCCAAATAATAATTATTTTGCTCGGCAGTGTCTACACAAGTGTTCAGCGGCCAATTTTGGCGCTTTTTCCGCTCTACTGCGTTGTCAAAACTCACATTCCAACAAGAAGTGTTTCATTTTCCCTCCTTGTAGAGCAAAAAAATCGCTCAAAATTTGCTCGCTTCAACTCACGTATAAACTGCCTAAAAAATAGTGCGTAAATTTTGTTACAAAACAGTTACAAGGTTTGTAAATTTTGTTTCTGAATATAATTTAACACTAATTTAAGCCAATGTCAACACTTTCAAGTATCTTTGTGCATATTGCTATACAAATTCATGAAGTTTTTGTGAACTCCTCTATTTTCTTTATCAATTATCTTTGCATTCACCATTTTTTCGTAAAATTCTACCGGCCCTACCGAGCCTATAATTGCATATATGTAGCCGTCTTCACGCATAGCCTGCAACGCTTTAAATAGTAACATTTTGCCTATTCCCTTGCCCCTAAACTGTGGTAAAACCGCAGTTGGGCCAAAATAATCTTTCGCTACAGCGTCATAACAAGCATAGCCCACAAGTGCGCCGTCAACTGTTGCAACAAAGCACGTTACAGGCAGCCTTGCAAAGCAAACATCACATTCTGCCGCCGCCGCTCTTGTTGAAATTTTCTCTACAAACTCGCACACCGCATACTTATCGGGTGCTAGGGGTTTAAAAATTTTAACGTTCATTTTCTTTGCGTGCTCGTTTACGTCATATTCGGGTAAATCAAGTAAATTGACAATCATATCTGCCATAGGTTTAATCCTCACTTTTAATAAATTCATAAAATTTTATATACAAACTTTACTTTTGAAACAAAATTTTATTGACAATATTTTAATTTAGTAGTTTAATGAAAATAATAGTTACATTTATTTGTTATGTTATGTATTGGTGGCTAAATTGAAAGGTATGGTTGTTACAATGACTAGTTTAGAGCTTAAAGTGGAATCTATAAAGGGAACATTAAGTGCCGGAGAGCAGCGAGTTGCGCAATATTTTTTAAACAACCCACAAAATGTATTCCACTTACCTATATCAAAACTTGCAAGCGAGTGCGAGGTTAGCCAGGTAATTTGGGTGCGGTTTTGCAAAGCACTTGGTTACAGTGGGTTAAAAGAGTTTAAAAAAGTACTTTTTAATGAACTAAACACAGCACCCAAAGACGATACTACAAGCTATGATTTGACACATTTTACAGATATTAAAGACCATTGCGGTGCAAACGAAATAGCGCAAACGGTAATGAAAAGCAGTGTTAGTGCCATACAGAACACTGTGCAGCTAATGAAATTTGACGCTTTAACAGAAATTGCACAGCGAATTACAAAAGCGCCATGTGTGAGGCTTTTTGGCATTGGCTCTTCGGGCATAGTTGCACAAGATTTTGCCCAAAAACTGCAACGCATAGAGAAATTCGCCTTTTATTTTGCTGATTTTCATCTCCAGCTAACAAGCGCCGTCAATATGAAAAAGGAAGATGTAGCTATTTTCATATCTAACTCAGGCGCAACAACTGAAATAAAAGAGCTGTTTGATATTGCTAAAAAGAGTGGTTGCACCACAATATCGCTTACAAAATACGGCTCAAACTCTATTGCAGACGGTGCAGATTTTAATTTGTTTACGTCCTCACCCGAGATATACCACAGAAGTGGTGCAATGAGTAGCAGAATAGCACAGCTTGCAGTGCTTGATATACTTTTTACATGTATTGCAAACTCCGATTACAATAATATAGAAAAATCTTTAAAACTTAGCCATGATGTTTGCATGACGCATAGGCAGTGAGCTAAAACTTACAAAGCGCACTGCTAAGCTCCGTTTGCGGCGCTCTTCCAACAACAAGCTTGCCGTTTTTCACATAGCCCTCTTCTCTGCCGTCAAGCTCATTAATTAGCAATTGTTTTAGCTCTTCTATACGTGCCTTGCAGCTTGGCTGATTTATCAAGTCTCTGCTCTCTTTCGGGTCATTTGCAAGGTCAAAATAGCGCTCTTTACCGCTTTGAGAGTACCACACATACTTATCTTTTTTTGTCACAATAAAGTGGCTTGATAAACTCCACTGCTCATGCTCGCCATGGATATACTCTTTTTTCGCGCCACTAAGCATATCCTCGCCGTCAATATCACTGTCATTTTCACCACCTGCAACCGCTACAATTGTTGGTAAAACGTCACGCAGTTCAACTAAATCCTCACGCACACCGTATTCACCTATAAGCTTCTCAGGTCCCGAAACAATCATTGGCACGTGTATGCTACCTTGATACGCCCTTGCTTTTCTCACAAGTTTGTGGTCCGACAGCATCTCGCCGTGGTCTGATGTTATAACAAAAACAGTGTTTTGCATGAGGCCACGCTCAATTACATCTAGCATTAGTTTGCCTATTTGATTGTCTAAATGGCTTATGCAGGCGTAATAACCCACCTGCTGTGCTCTAATTAGTTCAGGGTCCGCAGGGCCTGTAAGCGAGTTGTAAAACCTGCAATTTTTCTCAAGATATTCATCGTCGTTCCAGTCTCCGTAATGTGGCAGTTGCAATTCTTTGTCTTTGTACATGTCAAAAAAAGCTTGTGGTGCATCATACGGCGCATGTGGGCGCACATAAGATGCCATTAAGAAAAACGGCTTTGACGTATCTCTTCTTCTCAAAAAGTCTTTGCAACGCGAGGTTACCCAGTTTGTTGGGTGGTATTTTTCCTCATAAATCCACGGGCGCGCTATCCAAGAGTTTGCATCAATGCCTGTGTCTGTAATATCGGCAGAAATGCCCAGCTCATCTTTAAGCCAGTAGAAATAATCGTCTGCAACTTGTTGGTTTTCATGGTAGGCAATGTTTTCTCCCCTGTAATTGTGCAGGTAACCGTCGTGTAATTCAACATTATGAAAACCTAAATTGTTGCGCAAAGGGTGCACGTGCATTTTGCCCACACATTGTGTGTAGTAGCCCTCTTTGTCAAGCTGTGTTGCAAGCGTTTTTGGGTAGTTCCAGTTAATTCTGTCTTTATAGCCCACTCTGCCGTGGTTTTTCTGTGTAAGCCCTGTGTAGAGCGCCGCCCTTGCCGGCACACAGCTTGGGCACGCAGAATAAGCATTTTTAAATAAAACTCCGCGCGCCATCAAAGAATCCATATAAGGTGTTTTTACATCGGGGTGTCCTGCCCCACTAAAGCAGTCACCGCGCATTTCGTCCATTACAATTAAAATTATATTCGGTTTTGTGTTCATTATTACACTCCGTTTTTTATTATTGTGTTATTAATTTAATCTTTTTTGCATCATAAACCACATTGCCCGTTTTACCGTCGCACCTCTTTGTGTTTATTGCTTTTTTTGCCAATACCGCTCTGTGCTTTAAGGTTGGCAACACACCAAAATCATATGGTATTTTGTCATCTTTGCCTTGTAAAATATCATCACAAACCTCTATGCAGTCATCTAGTGTGCTCTTTGGTATAACAGCTCCTGGACCATGAGATTTATACACCGTATCATACATATTATCATACTCTTTTATGTGCAGCAGGCTTTGTTTATACTGCTCAACACTGCAAGATTCTTCAAAAAAAAGATACACAAGTGGGTTGCATGTATCACCAAAAACAACAGCACGCTCTTGCTTTATTAACACGCACACACTGCCCTTTGTATGCCCGGGGCTCGCTATAATAACAGCTTGAACTTCCCCTAAGTCAAATATATCACCATCTGATATATTTTTAACCTTTTTCACACTGCCCTGTGGGAAGTTTTCGTTTTTTACTAAGCCAAGTTCTTGCGCAACATTATTTGCGTATTCAAACCTCATGTCTATACTTGTGTGAAAACGTAGCAAATCAGTATCTTTTTCATTTAAGTAAATCTCATCAAAACACACAGCACCACCCACATGGTCAACATGTCCGTGTGTGCAAATAACGTTATAGGGCAAGTTTGTCAAGCTGTCAACATAGTTTTTTACCGCTCCCAAACCCACGCCCGTATCAACTAAAAGAGCCTTTTGTGCACCCTCAATTAGAAAAAAACGTGACATTGTTATATCTGTTATTTCAGTTATGTGCTTTGAAAGTTTTTTGCTTTTGAAAAACATTATAATTTCCCTATCAACGTAGCCATCAAAGCTGTAACAAGCCGAACATCGGTGTACATCGCAGTGGCTAACCTTAATTTTATGTTAGTGTGATTATAACAACAATTCCACATAAGTTCAATAGATTTTCAAAACTTTACACATTTACATTGTCAATTATTCTTGTATTATATATTTTAAACTAAACATTTTAATCATTTGAAACGGAGATTTTTAGTATGAAAACAATTTTTATTTTGTTCGACTCATTAAACAAGAGATATTTGCAAAATTACGGCTGTGACTGGGTTAAAACACCCAACTTTTTGCGCTTGCATGAAAAATGCCATACATATGATAATTGTTTTACTGCTAGCTTGCCGTGTATGCCTGCGCGCAGAGATTTCCACACAGGGCGGCTCAGTTTTTTACACCGCTCTTGGGGGCCAATGGAGCCATACGACAACTCTGTAACAAAAATTTTAAGCCAAAACGGAGTGTACACACACTTGATAAGCGACCACTTCCATTACTGGGAGGATGGCGGCGCAAATTACCACACAAAGTACAACAGCTGGGAAATTGTGCGTGGGCAAGAGGGAGACAACTGTGCACCTTGTTTAGATATAATGGGCCTTGATTTACAAACAGCAGGGCGCTTACCTTACGAGATGTTCGACAAAGTTAACAGGGAGAATATAAAGGCAAGTAAAACGTACCCCATTGACGAAATAGGGCAAAAAGCCGTTGATTTTATTAGCAGTCAGCATGAAAAGGACAACTGGTTTTTACAAATTGAGAGTTTTGACCCACATGAACCATTTTTTGCTGATGACAAATATAACAGCTTATATTTAGAAGAAAATGACGATGAAGTTTTTGACTGGCCTCAGTACAAAAAAGTTACCGAGACACAAGAGCAAGTGGAGCAATGCCGAAAACGTTATGCGGCGCTTGTTACGGCTTGTGACAATATGCTTGGCAAAGTTTTAGACGAGATGGACAAGCACAACATGTGGGAGGATACAACACTAATTTTAACAACAGACCATGGCTTTTTACTGGGAGAACATGGCTGGTGGGCAAAGACTGTGCAGCCTCTTTACACAGAGGTGTCTAACATACCGCTAATGGTTTATAGCCCAATGTACCCTAAAGCGCATAGAGATAAAACCCAGCTTGTTCAAATATGTGACATTGCGCCAAGCATTTTAAGCTTTTATAATATTAACGCCCCAAAAGAGATGACAGGCAAGGCAATAGATTTTAGCGAAAATGGCACGAAGACAAGGAATAAAAACACAGTTATTACAGGCATACACAGCCACCACCTGAATATAACCGATGGCAAATATTATTTTATGAAAGCACCCGAAAAAGACGAATTTTATAACTACACCCTCATGCCTGCGCATATGAACAAGCCCTTTACTTTACAAGAGCTTTCAACAGCGCAATTGTGTGAACCTTTCAACTTTACAAAAAACACACCGCAAATGAAAATAAAGGCATCCCCTATTGTTAAAATTGATTATAGCGTATATGGCGATATGCTTTTTAACTTAGAGAAAGACCCATATTGCAACAACCCAATAAGAGATGTTTTAATTGAACAAAAGCTATGTGAAAGTGCTGTTGAAATAATGAAAGAGAACGACGCACCTAAAGAGACTTACGCATACTGGGGGCTTTGCAAATTTTGTATTTAAATTTACATATTAAATATTCAATTATTTTATTTGACAATTACTTCAAATATGTGCTAAAATTATAGAGCTAATTTTTTTGAAACGGAGCACATATATATATGTTTAAAAAACACAGAATGACTGATGAGCGAAAGCAAAAATTAATAAAAATTTCTATGGCGGTTGGGTTTGTTG
This sequence comes from uncultured Bacteroides sp., assembly GCA_964371675.1. Lineage (GTDB taxonomy): Bacteria > Bacillota > Clostridia > Oscillospirales > Ruminococcaceae > Ruthenibacterium. The sequence continues at coordinate 26,321 of CAYJNL010000017.1, forward strand.
TACTTACACTGTCAGTAACGTTAATAATGTTTTTATTAATGGGTGACAGTGAAAAACCCATAGTGCAAGACGGTGTGCAAGAAAGCAACTCCGGGGCTGTTCAACAAGGGCTTAACACACCTGATGTTCAAATTGGTATACCAGAGCGCGGTGATATTGATTTTACAAACTTAAAAGGTGTAAACGCTGATACAGTGGGCTATATAAGTGTGCCAAACACAGTTATAGATTACCCTGTTGTGCGCGGTGTGGATAATGCAAAGTACTTGACAACCGCCATTGACGGCTCATATGACGCTTATGGCACAGTATTTTCCGACATGTTCAACAACGATACCTTAACCGACCCTGTGACAGTGCTTTACGGGCACTTTACCCCTGAGGAGACTTTCTTTACACAGCTACACAACTATGCTGACAAAGATTATTTTGAGCAACACCCCGACATGTATTTATACACACCAACTGCATCTTACAGGTACGAAATTGTTGCGGCATTTATAAACGATAACCTAAACATACTTTACGAAAAAGATTATACAGATGAAACACAAATGCAAGGTTTTATTGACCACATGGCAAATATACCTGATACAACAGCAAACTTAAACCTTGAAAATGTTTCTACCGATGACACATTTTTAGTTTTAAGCACATGTATGAATGCTACTTACAGCGTGGATAACCGCTATGTAGTGGTTGGCAAACTTGTAGAAAACGCAGGTGCACAAGTACCGGATGCAGCGTAGAGCTTGCAAAATAAGCATAGCAATAAAAAAAGGGATGACACATGCAAATTTGCATTTGTCATCCCTTTTTTTATATTATGTGAGGTACGAACATAATATAAATTGGCATGTGCGTAGCACCGCCATAAAATAAAGTATAAATAATCCGTACAGGACTTAAGGATTATTTATATTATGTGAGGTACGAACATAAAGCAGCTGTGCTGCGCTGTAAGCAGCTGTGCTGCACTATGTTTATCACAGATGCTAAAAATCAATAGAATAACACTCTTCAAAGCACGTTGCAACAGCGTATGCAACACCGTGCTCGTCATTGCTTGGCACAACGTGTGTGGCAATGCCTTTAACCTCTTTTGCTGCGTTGTCCATTGCAAAACTCATGCCTACAGTCTGCAACATTTCAATGTCGTTAAACTCATCTCCGCAAGCACAAGCCATGCTCTTTGGTATGTTTAACTCTTTTAAAACAGCGGCAACACCCATGCCTTTGTTTATGCCTTTTGGCATTACCTCTAAAAATATTGGGCAAGATTTACACACAGATGCTCTGTCGCCAAAATGCTTATTAAATGTTGTAAGCGCATTGCTAACTTTTTCAGCTTCGCCAACAGCAAGGCATTTATGTATAGGAAAAGTAACAGCATCAATATCACCGTCAAATTTTTCAATAGGCAGTGATGTTATAACACCCTCGTGTTTTACATAAAAATCATCGGGATTTTCGCTGTATATAATGTCCTTGCCATAAATTAGCGGCTCTAGCCCTGACTCTCTTGCAAGTGCAAAAACCTCTTTTATCAACTCTTTGTCCATTGTTTTTGAAAAAATAACTTTATCGTTATTCAAATCAATTACTTTTCCGCCATTATATGATATAATGTAACCACCTTGTTTGTCCATATTAAGCATTTCCATTACATCTCTCATGCCTGTGTCTGCCCTGCCGGAGGACAAAACAACGTGTGCACCGTTTTCTCTAATGACATTCAGCGCGTTTAGCACCTGTGGTGAAATTGTCTTTTGCGAATTTAAGAGCGTACCGTCAAGGTCCAAAAAAATTATTTTGTAATTCATGTTTTTGCTATCTCCTACTTAAATTAATACAGATTTTTCACACATTTCACGGCATTCTCTTGCCGTGCTTATCGTCTCAAATTATATCAAATTTGGCAGTAAAAAACAATAAAGATATAATAGTGTAATACTTTTTGGATGTTAATTCAAAAAACATTAAACAAAAAGCACTGTTTTTATGTTTTTTGCGCTTAATATCAACTACAAACTTGAAGGGACTGCTTATGTATGATTAAAATTGAAAACAACACTTTTTGTGTAGAGACACAAAACACAGGCTATTACATGGCTTTGACAAACAGTCTTGTTGAAAATGTGCATTACGGTGCAAAAATACACTTTGACAGTGAGGCTCTGCGTGAAAAAACTGACACAAGTTACGGTAGCGACGTAATATACAATAGTAAAAGCCCTGCAATGTCATTACTTCACATGTGTTTAGAGATCTCTCCTACGGGCAAAGGAGATTTTAGGCAAAGCGCAATTGATGTGCAGCTAAATAACGGTAGCCGTGTTTGTGATTTTGAGTTTGCAAGTGCACAAAAACAAAGCACAAGTTTTGCGCCGCAAGGTTTGCCCTGTGCATATGGTGCCGGCGAGACACTTGTTTTAAATTTTACATCACAACAAGGTGTTTGCATTAGCATATATTACACCGCATATGAAAAATGCGACGTTATAACGAAAAGTATGCTAGTAAAAAACACCTCTGGTGCAGACATAAAGCTACACAAGTGCATGAGCTACCAGCTTGATTTGAGAAACGATGCAAACTATAAACTGCACACATTTACAGGCGCATGGGCAAGAGAGCGCTTTGAAACATGTACACCTTTAACTGTTGGCACTAACTCATTTGGCAGCACTACTGGTGTGTCATCGCACTATTGCAACCCGTTTTTCATGGTATCTCACGCAGACACCACAGAGCATTTCGGTGATGTATATGCGTTTAACCTCATATACTCCGGCAGCCATTTTGGGCAAATTGAAACAGGCCCGTACTCTAAAACAAGAATACAGGCAGGCATACAGCCCGAGGGCTTTTGCTACACCTTAAAAGACGGCGAAGAATTTTGCACCCCACAGGCTGTTTTGAGCTTTAGTGCAAGCGGTAAAAACGGTGTTAGCGCCAACATGCACGAGTTTGTTAATAGCCACATAGTGCGCGGTGCATGGCAAAATAAAGAGCGCCCTGTTTTGCTAAACAACTGGGAGGCAACTTATTTTGATTTTAACGAGAGTAAACTTATAAAACTTGCAAAAGAGGCAAAAAAGCTTGGTATTGAGCTTTTTGTACTTGACGATGGTTGGTTTTCAAACAGAGATGATGATAAACGAGGGCTTGGCGATTACAATGTAAACAAGAAAAAGCTCCCCGGTGGTCTTGAGGGGCTATCAAATAAAGTAGAAAAAATGGGCATGAAATTTGGGCTGTGGTTTGAGCCTGAAATGATAAACAGAGACAGTGAGCTTTACAAAGCGCACCCCGAATGGGTAGTTAGCGCCCCAAACACAGAGCCTTGCGAGAGCAGAAACCAGCTTGTGCTTGATTTATGCAACCCAAAGGTGTGCAAATACATTATAGAAAATGTCAACAACACGCTAAAAAGCGCTAAAATAAGCTATGTTAAGTGGGACATGAACAGGCCTTTAACCGACTGTTACAGCAGTTTTATTAGCGAGCAAGGGCGCTTTGCACACGAGTGGGTAAAGGGGCTATACAAAATTTTTGATGGTATAATATCAGAAAATCCCGAGGTACTGTTTGAGGGTTGTGCCAGCGGAGGCAACCGTTTTGACCTTGGCATTTTGTGCTACATGCCCCAAATTTGGACAAGTGACAACACAGATGCGTATGAGAGAATGAAAATACAAACAGGCACATCTTACGGCTACCCACAAAGCACAATGGGTGCACACGTAAGCGCCTCGCCAAACCACCAAACTGCGCGCTCTTCTCCTATTGAGACAAGGTTTGACGTTGCGGCATTCGGCGTTTTGGGCTATGAGCTTGATGTTACAACAATTTCTAGCGCAGAGAAAAAGGTTATAGCGGCACAAATAGAGTTTTACAAGACACACCGCAAACTTTTGCAATACGGCAAATTTTACAGGTTAAACTCGCCATTTGAAACAAGCGAGAACTGCGCTTTTATAGTTGTGTCCGAGGACAAAAGCGAGGCGCTTGTACTTGAAGCGCAAGGCAGGCTAAAACCAAACAGCGAGACTATACCAATACGCCTCAAAGGGCTTGATAGCGATGCAAAATACAGCATAACAGTGAGACACCAGCAAATTAATGTTAAGACTTTTGGCTCATTAATAAACCATGTGTTGCCCATTAAGGTTAACAGCGAGGGCGTTCTAATGCACCTTGCCTCACAGCACTACATGATGAACTGTGAACAAGAGAGTTTTTGTGCACACGGAGACCTACTTATGAGCGCAGGGTTAAGAAGAAAGCAGAGTTTTACAGGCACAGGTTACAACGAAAACGTGCGCCTCATGCCCGACTATTCCGCTAGAATTTATTATTTGGTGAAAATATAATATAAATTGACATGTGCGTAGCACCGCCATAAAGTAAATTATAAATAATCCATAACAAAACCCATATTGCCACAAATTTTAACGCAAAATGCTATTGCTTTTTGCATAAAAGCAACAAACTTTTCATACAAAAGCAATACCATGCAAATGTTTAGCATTTGCATGGTATTGCTTTTTATCATCAAGCCACATTTTACGGAAAACAATTAACTTTGGGGAAGTTTTATTATTTTTTTATGCAGCTAATATGAACTGTGTTTTAACAATTAGTCATCTTGAAGAGCATCGTAGCCCTCTTCGCCTGTTCTAACTTTTACAACGTTTTCAACATCGTATATGAACATTTTGCCATCGCCGATATTGCCTGTGTAAAGTGCTTTTTTAACAGCTGCAATAACGTCTGCAACAGGTACTTTGCATACAACAATTTCAACTTTAACTTTTGGTAAAAGTGTAGATTCAACCTCAACACCACGGTAGTATTGGTGTGAACCCTTTTGCATACCGCAACCCATAACTTGTGTTACTGTCATGCCTGTAATGCCAAGCGCCTCAAGTGCAAGTTTAAGTTTGTTAAATCTGCTTTGTTTTGTAACAATTGAAATTTTCGTTAGTTTTGCGCCCGGTTGTGAGTTATCAATAACAGGTACAGCTTTTTCAATTGGTGTTGCAACAAGTGGTTTATCCTCTGTTAGCATACCAATTGGCACAAAGTCTGCATAACTGCTCTCTAAGCCGTGCTCTGTTGAGTCTAGACCAAGTACTTCTTCTTCTTCTGAAACGCGTAGACCGTGCATTTTTTTGATAATTGCAAATGTAATGCCCATTGCAACTGCTGTCCATACTATAATTGCCACAAGCCCAAGTGCTTGAACGCCTAGCAAGCTTGCGCCGCCGCCGTAGAAAAGACCGCCCTCTACTGCAAAAAGTCCAACTGCAAGTGTGCCCCATATACCGTTAACACCGTGCACCGCAACTGCACCAACGGGGTCATCAAGTTTTAGTTTAATATCTATAAACTCAACTGCAACAACTACAAGCACACCACATACAAGGCCAACAAATGTTGCACCAATTGCGTCCATTGTAGCACAGCCTGCCGTAATACCTACAAGGCCTGCAAGTGCCGCATTAAGTGTCATAGAAACGTCGGGTTTGCCGTTTTTAACCCATGTGTAGAACATTGTTGTAACAGCAGCAACTGCCGGTGCAATTGTTGTTGTAACAAATATAGATGCAAGACCGCCAATACCATTTAAAGTTGTAGCCGCCGCACCGTTAAAGCCGTACCAGCCAAACCACAAGATAAATACACCAAGTGCGCCTGTTGTTAAGTTGTGCCCTGGGATAGCTTTTACGCTGACTTTGCCTGTTTTTTCGTTTTTAACGTATTTGCCAATACGAGGACCAAGGAACATAATACCAATTAAAGCCGATACACCACCAACTGTATGTATAGCAGCTGAACCTGCAAAGTCGATAAAGCCCATTTCAAAAAGCCAACCTTGTGAGTTCCAAACCCAGCCCGCCTCAATTGGGTATACAATAGCGCTAAGTACTGCGCTGTAAATTAAGTATGCACTAAACTTTGTTCTCTCTGCCATAGCACCCGAAACAATTGTTGCCGCCGTAGCGCAGAAAACAAGGTTAAAAATGAATATAGACCATGGGAAATTTGCGTAATCTGTAAAAATGTCGAAGTTAGGCAAGCCAAAAAGCCCCAAAATATAGTCTTCCGACATCATAACTGTAAAACCGATTAAGATAAACATTACAGTACCCATGCAAAAGTCCATAAGGTTTTTCATGATAATGTTACCTGCGTTTTTTGCCCTTGTGAACCCTGTTTCAACCATTGCAAACCCTGCTTGCATAAAAAATACCAGTGCCGCGCCAATTAGAAACCACACGCCATAAAGTTCTGTTATTGCGTCCATAATTAATTCCTCCAAAATTTATAAAATTAAGAGGTGCATTTAACACGCTAATTTAAAGCCGTTAAATGCACCTCTTTGTGCCAATAATTAAGTTTTTAGGGGGAGCTTTTTAATTTTAGTTTACACTGTACAAAAGCTCGCCATATGTTGGCAATTTCCAGTGTTTTTTAGGTATAATTGTCTCAAGCTCGTCAACCATAACCCTTGCCTCTGTCATAGACATAAATATTGTCTCTCTGAAATATTTTGTAAGTTCCAGTGTATCTTCAATATTTTTTGCGTTTAACAAATTGCTGTCAAGTGTTTGTAGTGACTCGTAAATGCCTTTTGATAGCCCCGACAATTTGTTGATTAGGTTCTCTTCTAAGCTACTGTCAATGCCAAATTGTTTTTTCTTTGTTGCAATGTCAAGTAGCTCGTTCTCATAGCTAAATGTAAAGCCAAGAATTTCTTTTGAAACAATTTCAGCAAAGCTAAGTGCCTCAATGTTAATTGTCTTTTGGTAGTTCTCCATAAGTATTTCGTAGCGCGCGTGAACTTCGCCCTCTGTGAATACGCTGTGTTTTTCAAATAGTTTAATGTTTTTCTCTTTGATAAACTCAGGCAGTGCCTCTACTGTTGTTTTCAGGTTCAAAAGCCCTCTTTTTTCAGCCTCTTTAACCCATTCATCTGCATAGTTGTTGCCATTAAATATAATTTGTTTGTTCTCTTTAATTGTTTTGCGCACAAGCTCGTTGAGCGCTACATTAAAGTCGCTTGCTTTTTCAAGTGTGTCTGCAAAGCCCTCTAAAACATCTGCCACAATTGTGTTTAATATAATGTTAGGTCCTGAAATTGAGAAAGTAGAACCAAGCATTCTGAACTCAAATTTATTGCCTGTAAACGCAAATGGTGATGTTCTGTTTCTGTCTGTTGTGTCTTTTGGGAAGTGTGGCAACACTGTTGCGCCAAGCTCCATGTTAGCTTTAATTGCGCCCTTGTACTCTGTTTGTTTCTCAATTGCCTCTAAAATCTCTGTCAATTCATCTCCAAGGAACATCGAAACAATTGCGGGAGGTGCTTCGTTAGCACCAAGTCTATGGTCGTTACCCGCGTTCGCAACAGAAATACGTAGCAAGTCTTGGTGTGTGTTAACAGCTTTGATAACAGCAACTAAGAATAGCATAAACTGCGCATTTTCATAAGGTGTATCGCCAGGTTCTAAAAGGTTCATGCCTGTATCGGTAGATATAGCCCAGTTGTTATGTTTGCCCGAGCCGTTAACGCCTGCAAATGGTTTTTCGTGCAGTAAGCATGTGAGGTTGTGCTTATCTGCAATGCTTTTCATAAGCTCCATTGTAAGCTGGTTGTGGTCTGTTGCAATGTTTGAAGTTGTGAAAATAGGTGCAAGCTCATGTTGAGCAGGTGCAACCTCGTTGTGCTTTGTCTTAGCCATAATGCCAAGTTTCCACAATTCTTCGTCTAGCTCTTTCATAAAAGCTGATACTCTTGTTTTAATTGTGCCGAAGTAGTGGTCGTCTAGCTCTTGCCCTTTAGGTGGTTTTGCACCGAAAAGTGTTCTGCCACAATACATGAGGTCAGGGCGTTTTAAGTAAAGGTTTTTATCTATAAGGAAGTATTCTTGCTCTGGGCCTACTGTTGAGTTTACTCTTTTTGCACTTGTGTTGCCAAACAGCCTTAAAACTCTTAGTGCTTGTTTGTTAACTGCGTCCATACTGCGAAGTAGCGGTGTTTTTTTGTCTAGCGCCTCGCCCGAGTATGAGCAAAATGCAGTTGGTATGCAAAGGCTACCGTCTTTAATGAAAGCGTACGAGGTTGTGTCCCACACTGTGTAGCCTCTAGCCTCAAATGTGCTTCTTATACCACCACTTGGGAAAGATGACGCATCCGGCTCACCGCGAACAAGCTCTTTGCCCGAAAACTCCATAATAATTTTACCGTTGCCAACAGGTGATATAAAGCTATCGTGTTTTTCAGCTGTTATACCTGTCATAGGTTGGAACCAGTGTGTAAAGTGTGTTGCGCCTTTTTCAGTTGCCCAATCTTTCATGGCTGTTGCAACTACATTTGCAACGTCAAGCTCTAGGTGCTTGCCAAGCTCTATATTTTTTTTAAGTGCCTTGTAAATGTCTTTAGGCAACTTTTCTCTCATTACTTCGTCATTAAAGACGTTGCTTGCAAATAAACTCGGTACGTTTGTCATAAATAAATACTCCTTTTAAATTGCTATTATTAATTGCTGTAATCGCTTGGTAAAAATAAAAAAAGACGCTGCGAACACTTAAGTTCACAACGTCTTTGTTGTCTATGCTACGTATTCTACCACGCATTTTTATTTTTGTCAATACTTTTTTAATATTTTTTCAAATTATTTTTGTTTCGCTCTGTTCAATATGTGCTTTGGCACAATTATACATCGCTGTATCGTAATATTTCTTAAAAAATCACTTCAAAAACTTTTCTGCGCATTGTGCACTTCTGCCAAAATAAAACATGTATTGTTGTATAATTCCCTCAAAGCCCTTGTACGGAGCTGCGTCAAATTCTCCGCTGTAAACCTCGTCAATAACCCTGTTTATCCACACATCCCGTGGGAAACCGTCCAACCTGTAATAGCCAAATAGCATAACGCAGTTTGCAACTTTCACGCCCACTCCCTGCACGGTTAAAAGTGCTGAAAGCAGCTCTTCATTACCTTTTTGCGCTATTTTTTCAAGGTCAATTTCACCATTTGCAACGGCATTTGCCGCAGCATTTATGTACCTTGCCCTGTAACCCAGTTTGCACTCGGCAAGCTGGTCTTGTGTTAGCAACGCCACTTGCTGTGGTGTAGGAAATGCAAAGCCGTTAGTGTTGTCTTTGTCTTTTGTGTCTGCCATACACATGTCACACAGCAACTCTACCGATTTTTTTATGGCTGGTATATTTTTGCGCTGTGAAATAATAAAAGTTACAAGCATTTCCCAAGGGTCTTGCTTTAAAATGCGTATGCCCTTGCTGTACTCTGCCGCCTGTGTTAAAAATTCATCTTCTCGCGGTATGCTTTGAGCAAATTTTGAGTAATCTGTGCACATATCAAAATAACCTTGCCAAAAATTTTTATACTCTTCATCTGTGCAATAAAATTCCGCACCGTTTTCTGTGCTTTTTATTATAACTCTGTTGTCACTTGCAAGCGCACAAAAGTGCGCATCATCAATTTTATTCAGCCTAAAACACTGCCCACTATCGGCTATTTTTTGTATATTTAAATCTCCACATTTAACGCTTATCAATTTGTGCTCCAATCAATTATTGCAGTATAACATTTATACTTTGCGTATCTAAATACAAACAGGCATGTGAGTAGCACTACCATAAAACAAATTATTAATAGCCCCTACGGGAATGTAAGGGTTATTTATTTGCAAGCCTGTTATTTATTGCCTTTTATAATGCCTAATAATTTGCTTATTAAACCTAGCTTTTTATCGGGCACAGTGGATTTTTGTTGCTCTGCTATTTCCCATGCGTTTGCCAAAATAGAGTACATCTCGTTTTGTGAATCTATAAGTACATCGCCTTTGTGTGGTTTCACTTTGCTATATGTGCCGTCCGGGTTCATCTCGTGTGCGTTTACATTGTCTGCAAGCTGTAAGTTTATAACATCTTTAAGCTGTGCTACAAGCGCAGGGTCGGTTATTCGCACACCTGCTTCTACACGCCTTTGTGTGTTGCGTGTTAAAAAGTCTCCCGAGGCAATGTACATGCGCAAATTATCGCCTTTACCAAAACAGTAAACTCTACTATGCTCCAAGTAACGCCCAACTATACTGCGCACTTTTACGTTATCTGTAAGCCCCGGCACGCCTGCTTTTACACAGCAAATTCCTCTTACAATCATGTTAACGGGCACACCTACACACGAAGATTCGGAAATTTTTTGTATAATTTCTCTATCACTTATAGAATTGCACTTAATCACAATTGAGGCTACTTTACCCTCACTGCGTGCCTTTATTTCTGCGTCCATCTCGCTCATTAGAACGCTTTTAAAGTTGAGCGGTGCTATAAGCATTTTTTCTGTTTTCTTTGTTATGTTTTCTAGCGCAAGGTCGTTAAAAATACCTGCAAGCTCTGTGCCAATCATGTTATTTGCCGTTATAAAAGACAAATCCGTGTATTGCTCCGAGGTCTTTTCGTTGTAGTTGCCCGTGCCAATTTGTGATATATAAGAGAGCCTATTGCCTTTTCTCTTTGTAATGAGGCAAAGTTTAGAGTGCACTTTGTACTCTTCAAAGCCGTAAATTACGGTTGCACCCGACTCCTCAAGCACTTTTGAAAAGTCTATATTATTTTGTTCATCAAAACGTGCCCTAAGCTCAACAATTGCCACAACTTCTTTGCCGTTTTCTGCAGCGGCACAAAGCGCTTGTATTATTTTAGATTCGCTTGCAACACGGTACAGCGTCATTTTTATTGAAATAACATCGGGGTCATACGCTGCTTGTACAAGCATGTTTAAAAATGGGCGTATGCTTTGGAACGGGTATTGCACAAGCACGTCATTTTTTTGCACAACTTGTGATAGCTCAAAGCCTTTTCGTGGCAACATAGGGCGGCGCGGTGTGTAGAAAAGCCTGTCTTTTTTGTCCGCAGACAGGCGTGAGGCAAGCTTAAAGCCAATTGACAAATCCATAGGAGAGCTTTGCTCAAACACTTGCTCATTAGGTAACATTAGCTTTTCACATAAAAAGTCTGTAATTTCAACGGGTGCACCTATGCTTGTTTGCAATCGCACCGCGGCAAGTTTGCGCCTTTTCTTTAAAAGTTCTCCCATTATTGTTCTGTAATCAACGTCGTGGTCAAACATGCCCTCTTCTACTGTTATATCAGCGTTGCGCGTTACCCTAAAAAGGCATTTGCCCTGTACTGCTTTTTTGCCAAAAACAAGGTTTGCAAAATGGTGCACAATGTCCTCTGTTAGCACGTAGCTTACTGTGTCATCATTTTGTACAAAAATAACACGCCCAAAACGTGCGCTCACGGGTATTAGCCCAAAAGTTGGTTTTTCTATTGGCTTGTGGCCCAAAATTGCACCTACATAAACCTCATTGCCCCTCAAAAACGGGAACGGGTGGCGCTTATCTATTACTTGTGGCGAAAGCACAGGAAAAATCTCATTCTCAAAATATTTTTTCCACACACCGAGTTGCTCTTTGCCAAGCTCATCAAAACAAATTCTCTTATAACCCTTTGCATCAAGCCTATCTAGCAACAAATCAACCGACTTATCGCATTTATTTTGCATTTTTTTTACTTTAGGCATAATTGCGTCAAGTTGCTGCTGTGGTGTCATCTGTGTTTTATTTTCTTTTTCTTCATCGTTTTTGTGCAGTAGTGTTCTGTCATAAAGCGAGCCAACACGCACCATAAAAAATTCGTCTAGGTTGCTTGCATAAATTGATGCAAACTTTAGTTGTTCGCCAAGTGGGACACTTTCGTCGTTTGCAAGTGCCAGCACTCTCTTGTCAAATTCCAGCCAGCTAAGTTCTCTGTTAATAAATATGTCTTGCTGATTTACCATAGTTTTCTCCATTCTGTTACCATGTTCATCATTTTTTAGATATGCTTGTTTTAATTATTGTTCAAAAGATTTTCACACCGTTATTATTTCTTTAAACTCCAAAAACATCTTTTCTGAAATACCTTTAACTTCAATTATCTCTTCTATACTTTTAAAATCTCCGTGCTCGTTTCTGTAATTTATAATCTCCTGTGCCTTTGCCTCGCCTATTCCCTCAAGGCAATCAAGCTGTGCAACAACAGCTGTATTTATGTTAATTTTGTCCTCTTGCAACATTTGAGCTTTGTAGTATTCGCCCTCGGCTGTGTTTCTTTTTGCAAACAAATTGAGTTGCGCAGGGTTTTGTACAAAAATGCTAACTGCAAAAATAGCAAAAAAAGTTATAAAGCATATTTTATATACGTGCTTTTGCATTAATATCAGCCCTTTTGTTTTGTTTATTAAAACCAACTGCCATTATATTTCTTTTGCGCCTTATTCATTATTACAATGCCAACGGCAAAAAATAACATAAAAACAAGCCAGCCATAAGCTGTTTTTGTAATGTAATTAATAACTCCTGCCAATACACTCCCAATACTAATTGTTATCAAGCTTTGCCCCATAAGCTTTGTGTAGGGCTTTTTGTCTTGCTCTTTTACATTTTTGTGATGATATGAATGTATTAGCTCGATTTTCTCTTTTTTCCAAACTAGCCAAACCGATGTAATCCGAACCCGTTTTATGACAAAATGCTACCATTTATACTTTTTAACAATGCTATCTACAATTTAATAAACTTATATGTGATAAGCAAAACATGCACTTTTGCACGCGCATTTCATGAGTCCTTTTTAAAACCTATTAAGCCCGCTTAAATATTTTGTAAAATAAAGCGGTAATTCACTATTAAATTCTACATACTCATTTGTTTTAGGGTGTATAAACCCAAGTGTTTTTGCGTGCAAACACTGCCCATTAAGCTTTGTTATGTATTTTTTCGGGCCGTAAATGTCATCTCCTGCAACAGGGTGTCCTATGTGCGCCATGTGCACCCTTATTTGGTGCGTTCTGCCCGTTTTTAGCTTGCATTTTACAAGGCTGAAACCGTTAAACTCGTCAAGCACCTCATAACTTGTGTAGGCGTATTTGCCGTTTTTTTCGTTAACTGCCATTTTCTTTCTGTGGACGGGGTGTCTGCCAATCGGAGCTTCTACAAAGCCGTCACCCTCTTTAATCCTGCCATGCACAACAGCGTGGTATTCACGCGTAATAGTGTGTTTTTCAAACTGTTTTGCAAGGTGCATGTGCGTGTCGTTATCTTTTGCAATAACAATAAGCCCACTTGTATTTTTGTCAATTCTATGCACAATACCCGGGCGGAGCACTCCGTTAATCTCTGACAATTCACCCTTGCATCTATACAAAACAGCATTTACAAGTGTGCCGTCCTCATTGCCAAGTGAGGGGTGCACACACACGCCCTTATCTTTGTTTATTATTAGAAAGCACTCATCTTCATATACAACATTTATTGGTATATCTTGCGGCACTGCGTCTAATTCTTTTGGGTCTTCTACAAAAACTTGCACTGTATCGCCACTTTTAAGTTTATGGCTCTTTTGAACATTTTTGCCGTTGCACAACAAATTGCCGTCTTTGGCAATGTTGCCAACGGCTGTTCTGCTAACACCTTGTATGTTTTGTGATACGAACAAATCTATTCTCACATTATCTTCTTCTACAACAAATTCATATTTATTCATTTACGCCGCCATTTTCTGTCTCTTTGTTTTCAGTTTCGTCTATTTCTTCCGGCTCTTGCGCTTCGCGCTCTTCACCTTGTGCCTCTGTCTCATTTTTTGCGCTTAGTTCTTCGCTCTTTTTTTGCTTTGTAATCTGAACTTCGTCCCAAATTATGTAGGCTGCAAGCAAGAAAGTACCAACTACAACAAAGCAATCTGCCATGTTAAACACAGCAAAGTTAATAAATGTTGTAGCAAAAAAATCTACCACAACACCATTTAAAATTCTGTCAATTAAATTACCTACTCCACCGGAAAGTATTAATATTAACGATAACATTTCAATTTTCTTTGTGGGCTTTTTCCAAAATATATAAACAACAACACCCAGCAGTGCAACACTTGTTACACCAATTAAAAACCACGTTTGCCCGCCAAAAAGCCCAAACGCAGAACCATCATTTAAAACAAACCTTAGCTCCATTATGTAAGGTATAAACGGCATTGAACCCACGGGCTCTAAATATGTAACCGCTAAATATTTTGTAAGCTGGTCAATACCTACAAGTATTACAAACAATAAAAAATAAAACAACTATTTTAACCTCTTTTACAAACTAAATTTTAATAGGCAATATCTAAATAAATAAAAATGCCTAAATAGTGTTTACACAAATGGCTTATCTAGCTGATTTTGGCAGTTTTGTACACTACGTAGCAATCAAAATTCACATTCCAACAAGGAAGTACTATATTTTACTTCATTGCAACGGTAGCGCAAAAACGCTCAAAATCTGCTTATTATAACTAATGTAAAAACTATATAGCAATTGTTCTCGCAAAAATTAATATTGCAACAAAAGTTTCAATATTAATTTTATTAGTCAAACTTTATACCCGAATAGTCTTCAAAAGCCTCTTGCTTTGGAAGCTCACTGCCATTTGCATCCTGCTGTGCTTTTTTCTTGTCATAACTACGCGCACTTTGCGCTTTTTCTACACTATGCACATTTGATGTGCTTGAGGGCAGTGGGTTTTCCGGCATTCTCACAGGTGATGGCTCTGCACCCACAAAAGAACTTATTTCTGCATTTTCTTGGTGGTCTGCATCGGCTGTTTTTTCCGCAGTTTTCTTGCCCTGCTCACTTACATCTTCATTCACAGCAGGCGGTATTGTCTCTTTCACAAAAGACATTTGCTCAACCTTTTTTTCTTCCATTGCCGGCAAAGAATTAAGCTGTTCTATGTGCTTTTTGTACATGTTTAGAATGTCAGCTCTAAATTTGCTAACATCACTTCTCATCATAAACAAGCGCTTTTCTTCTGTAGCTTGCAATATTTTTATATCATCGTAAATTTTGCTTGCTTTTTGGTTGGCCTCTTTCATTATTGCCTCTGCCTTTTGGTTTGCCTCTTGAACAATGCTCTCGCCAAGCCTTTGTGCATTTAGCAGTGCACTTTTTAGGTTTTCCTCGTCGCCCCTGTATTGTTCAATTTTTTCTGCCAAAATGTAGAGTTTTTGCTCGGAGCTCTCATGCTGTCTTGAAATTTCAGCATTTGCCGCATCTTTTTCGGCAAGTGCTGTGTCTCTTTCCAATATTAAGGCATCAAACTCGCGTGCAATTTTCACCAAAAACTCATCTACTTCTTGCATTTTATATCCGCGTACGGACCTTTCAAACGTTACTTTGTTGATGTCTTCCACTGTCATAAAGCTCTCCCGTCTGCCTATTTTGGCACTATAATTATCTAAAACTCCGCATTAAATCAATTCAAATTATTAAAACAATTGCTTTTTGTATGTGCTAAAAAGAGTATTGTTTTAAAAATGCAAATTTATACAAAATTTTAGTATTTGTAAAAATTAATGGCAATCCTGCCTTTTTTGCTTAAACTTCCTACACTGCAAAGGTTAAATTTGCCCACGCCTTTTATTGTGAAAATATCACCCTCATAAACTTTTTCGTTGCTACTTGTCATTTGTATATGGTTAATTTGCACATTTTTTGCGTTTATAATTTGCACAGCCCTTGAGCGCCCCACATTCAAAAATGCCGCTACTACAGCATCTAACCTAAGAGATGCCACAAAAGCCGTTTTTCCCTCGCGCTCATGTAGCTTTGCAACGTTACAAAAATCATCTTCGTTTGCACTGTTTACACTCACACTAATACGCCCAACACTATCAAACTCATCTTTTATAATATCAGCAAACCTCTCGTGGCAAAAAAGTAATGCACCTGTGTTTGTTAACATAATATCGCCTAAATTTTCTCTATTTATATTCAGTGCCATAAGTGCACCAAGGTAATCTCTGTGTGTAAGCTTTTCAAAATTGCCACTGCACGTTATGCTAAGTGTGCTGATAGGGAAACTGCTGTTTTCAACATCAACACAAAAAACCGCAAGCATTTTACGCTCAGCACTGTCAATACCACCGAAAAAACGGTGCTGTGTGCCTTGTGTTTTGCTTAATGCGGCAGTTGCCAGCTGTTGCTGTCTATCTGATAAAAAACACAAAAAACGTGCTTTTCCACTTTTCTGTGCGGCTGCTGCCACATCTTGAACTCTGCGGTAAAAAATGCGCTCTTCGTCGGTGTTAGGCGGTATGTATCCTCTCAAAATTAAAATACAACTCCGCTATTTTCAAGCTCGTCAATTAAATCTCCTGAAACACCAACGTTATACGGTGTAATTATAAAAGTACTGTTTGCAACGCGCTTAATTTGCCCGTTATTTGCATACGCAACCCCTGACAAAAAGTCTACAAGCCTGCGTGATACCTCTTTGCCTGTTGACTCTAAGTTTAAAACAACTGTGTGTTTTGCATTTAAGTGATCTGCTATTTGAGATGCGTCCTCAAATTTTTCCGGCTTTACAAGCACAACTTGCACAGCCATTGAACCGCTGCTTTGTGCAGGTGCTGTGCTTATAGAATGCCCTGCCGTCATTTGGCTAACATCGTTAAAGTCATCAAGTTCGTCCTCATAATAGTTTTGAGTACTGCTATTCATGCTTTCTTGCTCCTCTTCTACATTTTCGGAAACACCCATTATTTCTCTGAATTTACCGAATACGCTCATGCCTATCCATCCTTTCAATTTATGCTAAGTTAATTTCACACGCAACATGTTGTGTATGAAAAATTGTTTTACACTATGGCGCAATTACTTATAATATTAAGCCATACAAATATTATCGTTGTTTTTTGTGCAAATGTCAATAAAAACACACTAGATTGATGAATATTTTACATATTTTTTAATTAAACAGTTTGATTTTGCCCATTGTGCACATTATTGCGCAAAAAACCACCCGATAAAACCTTCTTGTTTAATCGAGTGGTTAATTCAGTTAAAAGCTACCCTATCTCTCTAAGGCGCTCCACAACTGATTTAGTTTTAACATTATTATATATAATTATTGGTGTTGTAAGGGATATAACCCCTAGTATTGCTGCTATTATTAAAAGCGGTACAAGCTCAAAGGTGTAGTTTGCATTTAGCATGGAAGAGCTTGCCATGCCCACTATAAAATAAGTTAATACTGCGCCCAAAGTAGTTAAAAACAGTATTACGGTTGCACCGAAAAACAGCCCCTCGTAAATTAACATTTTTTTCATTTGCCCGCCTGTAAGCCCCAAACTTTGTAGCATTGCAAGCTCCAGTTTTCTTGACGACACCGAGGTTACCATTGTATTTATAAAATTCATTATGCCAATAAAACCTAAAATAAAACTAAGCGTGTAGCCTGTTATTGAAAAGGTGTTTTTCAAATTCTCAAACTCTTTTATAAAGAGCGCTTTGCTCTCGTAATCGAGTAGTGGGTCAATATTTTGAGTATAATTTGCAATAAATTCTTCAACTTTGGGCACGCTCTCCTCTTTAGCTGAAATTGTAATGTTCATTGCATTTCTATCAGGTATTTGCGCTTTAAACTCGCTCTCGGGCAAAATAAAGTACACATCAATTGCTCCACCAAAGCGCTTGTCAAGTGAGTACGGCAACATACCTGCGTCCAACACCTCGTACTCCTTTGTGTTGCCGTTTTCAAAATCTATAACAACTTTTTCACCCTTGCGATAATACGTTTCCTCGGGGAAAGCCGCACCGTAATATCCTGTTGTTAAAACGTAATTGCCGGTTGCAAAAAGCTCCGCTTGCTCCTCGGTTAAATAATTTATTGCGTGGACATCATTGCTTTTTGTAACAATTTTATCAAACAAATTTTCAGATACACCGTAAATAAATGTGCGGATTTCTGCATTTTCAAGCATCTCCAGTGCTTGCGTTAGGTACATGGGGTCCTTTTCGTTGTACTCTTCAACTGCAAGCTCCACGTTTTCTTTTGCGCTCTGTGTAAGTTTGTGCACTGTCTCTGTAAGATAAACACTACTCACCTGCTCTACACCGTCAAGATTTGAAATTTCCTCAACAAACTGTGGTGTAATAGCGTCTGTTGTGCGTGTTGCCCCTAAATTAAGCAAATCCGCACTTGTTACAAAAAAGTCATCTATTACAAAGTAGCTAAGGTAAGAGTCCATATCAAGGCCATTGACAAAAGTGTATGTGCCATTGAAAATTAGCGCAGAAAGTGAGAGCGAAATTATTACAAGCGTAGTTTTCAGCTTATTCCTCTTAATATTTGCAAGCGCCATATTAAAAGTTGTAACTTTTTTTGTTCTCTTAGCACTTTTTAGTTTTTTGCCCACGTTTGTGTGGCGCACTGCCTCAATTGGTGAGAGTTTAGCAATAAACCTACACGGTTTGTTACATGAAATTTGCACCGTTATTATTGAAAAAACAGCCGCTACAAGAAAAATCAACGGGTTTATACTTATAACAACATCGTCAATTGTGCTTGTGCCAACAATGGCAGGCATAAGGCTTGCGCCCACAAAATAGCCCAAAATTAAACCGAGCGGCACACCTATACAAGACAGCATGAGTGCTTGCAACCGCACTATTTTTTTGAGCTGTTTCGACGTTGTACCGATAGTTTTTAACAGCCCATAAAATTTAACATCGCTTGAAACCGATATTAAAAATATATTGTAAATTATTAAATAACCTGAGCTTGTTATTATTATTAATAGCATTGCAAGTAGCGCCATTGAAGTTACGTCGATTTCAGAATTCATATAAGCCCAGTTAATGCCGTCGTCTACAAGTAGCATATCAAAGCCCATTCTCTCGTTTAGTGCATCCATTTGCCCCTCTATGTTAAAGCTTGTGGGAAAATTAAAGTTTGCCGCAATTGAGCCTGCTACAAAAGAGTAATCGTCGCTCATCTTTTCTAAATATGCACGCACATCGTCCCCTGCCCAAACAGGCGCAACGCTTACTGCGTATTCATACGATGTAATAACTTGCGAGACATTGAGCGCAGGGTCAACCTCATATATGCCGCTGACTATAAAAACGTCCTCACGGTCTATGCCGTTTGTGCGGAATTTTAGTGTTACCTCCTCGCCTATCTCTACGGGCACATCAAGTGCTTTTAAAATGCTGTCTGCAATTAAAATCTCGTTAAACTGCTGTGGCAAGCGCCCTATTGCCGGCTCTAAAAACGATGTTTTAGCGTAATTTTCATCTACATAACTCATCTCTGTGTGCAGTTTTGTCAGCTCTTCATTCTTAATTCCGCCTATAATAATACGCATTGCTATGTCTGAAATTTTGCTGTCGCTTTCAACTTTTTCGTAAAATTCTTGTGTTAAATTCTTGTACCCTCCGTGCAGTGAGGTGCCCACCTGCCGCATGTATGATTGCTGTATGCTATCCACAATGCTAAGCCCTATTGTAACAACGCTTGTGAACATTAATGCAGTTAGTGCTATTGCAATAATTGCAACAATGTTCCTTGTTTTGTTTGCTAAAAAGCTCTTTACCGCTATGTTTCTAATGGCTTTTTTGTTGTTTACTTTATACATTAAAACCACCACCATTTACAATGAGCCCGTCTTCAATGCGTATTACTCTATCTGCTTGCTGTGCCGCCTCCTCGTTGTGTGTTATCATAACTATTGTTTGTGCAAACTTTTCGCTTGTTACCTTTAATAAAGACAGCACGTCTAAGCTTGTTTTGCTGTCTAGGTTGCCTGTGGGCTCGTCTGCCAAAATAATTGCGGGCTTTGAGGCAAGCGCTCTTGCTATTGCAACGCGCTGTTGCTGCCCACCCGATAAATTGTTTGGCAAGTTGTTTAATTTACTCTCCAGCCCCAGTATTTTTATTACGCTGTCAACATATTTTTTGTCAATTTTGTTGCCATCAAGCTCTATTGGCAAAATTATGTTTTCATACACATTTAAAACAGGCACAAGGTTATAGTTTTGGAATACAAAGCCAATTTTCCTGCGCCTGAAAATTGTTAACTCCTCGTCTTTTAATGTAAAAATTTCTTTGCCGTCCACCGTTACACTGCCCTGTGTAGGGCGGTCCAGCCCACCAAGCATGTGCAGTAGTGTGGATTTCCCACTGCCCGAAGTGCCTACAATAGCTATAAATTCTCCACTTTGTACAGATAAGTTAACACCATCAAGTGCGTGCACGGCGTTTTCTCCCTTGCCGTAAATTTTCTTTAAATTGTTTGTTTTTAGTATAGTCACAAAGTTTACCTCCATAAATAATCTGCGATATATTGTTATAACACAGATTATACACGGCAAATCTTTCGAGAATCTGTCGGCTGTAAATTTAATTCTTACAATTTTGAAAGATTTTATTCGGATTGTCGCGGCAAGAAAACCGAAAACACAGAGCCTTTATTTACCTTTGATTTTACTTTTATATATCCACCCTGCTTACTTATTATTTCTCTTGCAAGATATAGCCCAAGCCCTACACCTTCTTTTTCACAGGCACTTTTTGAGCGGTAAAACCGTGCAAAAATTTTCGGTATTTCGTCATGCTCTATGCCCATTGCGTTGTCTGAAATGTCAATTTTGGCAAACATTCCATATGCTGTTACAGTAATTTCAGTGTTTGTACTGCCATATTTTACCGCATTGTCAATTATGTTTAAAATAGCCTCAGTTGTCCATTTTAAATCGTAATTTAAAATAATATCGCTGTAATTAATTTTTAAATTCGGGTAGGTTTTTTGTGCGTTTTCAAGTAATAAATTTATGGATTGAGCCTTTGGCACAGCGGCTATTATGCCGTTTTCAAGCCTTGATGTTTTTACAAGCGAGGTTATGAGAAAGTTTAGTTTTTCTGTTTGGGCTTTTAAAAGGTCACTGTATTTTTGTGTTTTTTCACTGCTCTCACTCTCACAAATAAGCTCGCTATATAGCATTATATTGGCAAGCGGCGTCTTTGTTTGGTGCGAAATATCTGAGATTAGCTCATCTACACGGAGCTTTTGTTGTGCTATATTTTTCTTGCTTGTGCCTGTCTGCACCAAATATTTATGCAGTTTGCTCTCAATTTGTGACGCCTTGCTCTCGTCAAAACTTGTCTCTATTTCCTCGCCGTTTATCGCTCTGTCAAGCATACGGTTAAGCCTGTAAAATATTTTATTTGTTTTAAACATTTTGCCACACGTAGCCTATGCCGTAAACGGTTTTAATACAGCTATCCTCACCAAGTTTTAAACGCAGCCTCTTCACGCTGACAGACAAAGCGTTTTCATCCACATATTCAAGTGCGTCTGTCCAAACTCTGTCTACTAAATTTTCTCGTTTTAGCGTTATCCCTTTGTTGTCTGTAAAAAGCTTTAGCAGTTTTTGCTCTGTTTTAGACAGCTCAAGCATCTTACCGCTTACAAAAAACTCCATCTTGTCAAAATCAAAGTTAAACTTGCCTTCTTTGTACACATTTTCACTGCTTTTTTGCCTTAGCTGTGTGTTTACCCTTGCACGCAGCACAGCAAGGCTGAACGGCTTTGTAATGTAGTCATCTGCACCGCTTTCAAGGCCTGTTACAATGTCTGTCTCCATATCATTAGCCGTTACTAGCATTATTTTGGTGTTATAATTTTTGCGATATTCAACTAAAAACTCCACACCGTTGCCGTCAGGTAAGTTCACATCAAGTATTATTAAATCTACTTTATTTGCATTTAAAATTTCTTTTGCCGCCGTTAGGTTACTTGCTTTAAGCAACTTGTTTTCGCTTGTTTTCAGCGCCAGTGATATACCCTCACACAGTGCTAAATCATCTTCTATTACAAGTATATTTTCCATTTACTAACCCTCTTTTTTACCTTTTTGGTACATATATATTGCTACACCTACAATTATTATATACCCTACAATACTGTAAGCTGATGGAATTGTGTTAAATATTATTAAACTGTATACAGCTGAAAAAATAATTTGCGTGTAGTCGTAAATAGAAATCTCTTTAGCAGGCGCATTGCTGTATGCGGCAGTTACCGAAAACTGCCCAAAGCTTGCAAACAGACCTGCACCAAACAAGTACACTACTTGCAAAGGCGTAACGGGCACAAAGCTTATTATAGCAAAAGGCAAACAAATTACTGTTGAAAACGCAGAGAAGAAAAACACTATATAAGGGCCTCTTTCTCCTCTTATGGAGAGCTTGCGTATAATTGTGTATGACACACCTGCCATAACCGCACCCAAAACACCGCTAATTGCGGGGATTGATGTAAAGCTCGTCTCAATTTGCTCACCGCTGAAAAGAGAGAAAATAAGTGACGGGTTTATTATAAACAAACTACCTATAAAAGCAATAATTATACACACAAGTTGCCATGATTTTATCTTTTCTTTCAGTATAAAATAAGAGAACAATATTACAAAGAAAGGTGTTAATTTTGAAATTGTTGTTGCATCTGATAAAATTAAATTTTCTATTGCATAAAAATTCAAAAATATGCCCATTGTGCCAAAAGTAGAGCGCAATATTAGCAATTTTAAATTGCCTTTTTTGAATTTGAACCCCTCACCTTGCTTTAACAGCACCGCAAACGAAAAGCAAAGTGCAACTATGTTGCGAAACAAAGTTTTTTGCACAAATGGCACGTCGCCTGCCAGTTGCACAAAAAGGCTCATTGTTGCAAAACTTAGTGCTGCTAAAATTATATACAGTATCCCTTTTTTCTTTTTACTCATAATACCCCTATTATTAAAAAATTCACCAAAAAGGCAACCGACAGTTTAACCTGTCGGTTGCCTTAATTATATTCTGTTTTGCTTACCTGTGCAAGTATTCACAAAAATTAATTTGTGTATCTTATTGGTAATCTGCCAAAACTTCATCAACTCTTGATACAACTCTGTCATAAGCTTCATCAATTGATGTGCCGCTTAGCATTGAGTTGTAAGCTTCACCCATGATGTCTGTAATTTGGCTGTAATCAGGGAAAGTTGACGGAGGGAAAGCATAATCTAAAGCTTCAAAGAAACCTTGGTAAATTGGCAATTGCAGCTCTTCTGCTTGTGCAGCAACAGTTGTTGCAGGAAGTCTACCTGTACCAAGTGCAAACGCAACAGCATTCTCTGTATCTGACATAGATTTTAGGTAATCTGCCATAACTTCAGGGTGCTCACAAGCTGTTGTGATAGCGTATCCGCTAACGCCCGATGCAGATGCGTGTTGTGTTTCCATAGGAATAGCAACTGCGCCGATTTTGCCTTCAAGCTCAGGGTTTGTGCCAACAATAACGCCATAAGCGTTAGAACCTGTAATCATAAGACCTGTTTGCTCTTGTGCAAAGTAGTTAGATGCCTCTGGGTAACCTGCCTCTGTTGCTCCCGGAGGTACAACGCCGTGTACTAGGTCTAAATCAACAAACTCTTGTAGAGCTGTTTTGAACTCTTCTGTTGTTAAATCTGAAACCCATGCGCCTGATTCATCTTGGTAAATTGGCTCAACGCCGTATGCTCTTACAAAAGAAGTAAACCTTGATGTACCTGAAGCATTGTTTGTACCAACCATGCTAAAGCCCCATCTGTCATCTGTTGTGAAAGCTTGTGCTGCTGCAAGGAAATCGTCCATTGTTACAATTTCTTCAATGCCAGCTTCTTCAAGCCAGTCTGTTCTGTATATTAAGCCTGAAGGAACAGTAAACCAAGGAATTAGGCCCAATTTGCCGTCTGCTGTTGTAGCATCTGAATAAACGCTAGGAACGATAGAATCAAGATACTCTTGGTCTAGGTATTGTGCAGCGTCAACTATGATACCCATGTCGTTTGCAACAGGCAATGTCTCTGGGAATGTAATCATAGCATCCGGTAAATCGTTTGCAGTTGCAAGTTGAACTATTTTAGCTGCTAACTCATTTGATGCTACAGGAATAAACTCAATTGTAACATTTGGGTTTGCTTCCATGTATGCTGCTGCCATGTCTGTCTCGTAATGAGCATGCTCTTCTGTTTGTGAAGAAGATAGGATTGTTAGTGTAATTTGCTCACCCTCTGTTGCTTCTTCAGCTGGCTCTTCTGCTGTGTCTTCTGCTGCTGCGTCCTCTGCCGGAGCAGCTTCTTCTGTTGTTGCCGGTTGTGTGCAAGCTGTCATAAATACAGTCAAGCTTAGGCAAATTGCCAAAAGTAATGCGGATAATTTTCTCATTGTTAAACTCATCTTTTTTCCTCCAAAAAATATATTATTTTACAGCACCTGCTGTTAGACCACTAACGAAATGTTTTTGCAAGAATATAAACAAAATTATAATTGGTATGCTTGCCATTACAGATGATGCCATCAAGTCGTTCCAGAAAATTTTGTAGTAACCGTTAAATTCTGCAATACCGAGTGGCACTGTTTTCTTGAGCGGCTCTGTAATTAAAGTTTGTGCAAACAAATAGTCATTCCATGAAATTATAAAGGCGTAAATTGCCGTTGTTACAAGCCCCGGTTTTGTAAGCGGTAATACTATTTTGTAAAAAACTTGAAATCTGTTACAACCGTCAATTGTTGCCGCCTCGTCTAAAGATATAGGTATTGTTTTGTAATAGCCTATCATTAGCCAAGAGCAAAAAGGTATTGTAGCGGCAATGTAAACCATTACAAGCCCTGTTAAAGTGTTATCTAAGCCATAGGTGTTAAACATTTGGAAGTATGGCACAATTAACATAACTGATGGAAACATTTGTGTAACAAGTAAAAACGAAACAAAGAATGCTTTTGTTTTAAAATTAAAGCGCGTTACACCGTAACCTGCCAAAACAGAAAACAAAACTGTAAAGCTAACTGAAAACACAACTACTAAAAAGCTGTTTGTAAAGTAATTCACGAAAGGATACTCTGTCCAAATTCTCGCGTACGCATCAAATGTGAGTGTTTCGGGTATCCATTTTGGCGGTATAGATAGTGTCTCGGACTCAATTTTCAAAGAGGTGGACAACATCCAGCCAACGGGGATTAGCACAAACAACGCACTAACGCAAAGCAGTATGTATGTTGCAATTTTTGACATCAATTTTTGTCCTGCATTAGTTGTCATCTTCTAATATCCTCCTAAACACTTTGCTTATTACTAGGCAAATTAAGAACACCACAACGCTCATTGCGGCAGCTGAGCCAAACTCAAAGTAAGTAAATGCCTGCTTGTAAATTTCAACGCTAAGTACAGCTGTTGAGTTATTTGGCCCACCTTGTGTGAGCAATGAAATAATTGTATAGTGCTTAAACCACCAAATTGTATCAAGTATAATAATGGTTGCAAGTACAGGCTTAATTGATGGAACTGTTATTCTCAAAAATGTTTGTACTTTGTTTGCGCCGTCAACTTTTGCTGCCTCGTAAATGTCTTGTGGCACGCTTTGCAACGCTGCAAGCACGTTAACCATTATCATGGGGTAGCCTTTCCATGCGCATACAAAAACAACAGTCCAAAAAGCTGTGTCCTCATTGCCAAGCCAAGACATTTCCTCAGCAATTATGCCCGCGCCGAGTAAAAAGTGGTTTAATAAGCCGTAAATAGGGTTTAAAATCCACTTAAAAATAAGCGAGGTTACAACCTCGGGGAAAACCCACGGAAGGATAAGAATTGTTCTAAAAATTACTGTGCCTCGCATTTTTCTGTTTAAGATTAATGCAAATGATGTACCGATAACAAAGTGTAAACCAACAACAAAAACACAAAATGTTACTGTTATCATAAGTGAGTTTAAAAAATCGGCATCTGTTAAAAACTTAAGGTAGTTGCCAAGACCTACAAAGTCCCAGCGGTTTATAAGATTTGTGTCAAAAAAACTAATAAACACACCATAGCTTAGCGGGTAAATAAACAGCGATGCTATTGCTATAAAAGCCGGAAGTATAAAAAGATACGGCGTTATTTGTTTTCTTGTCATGTGCATATTATTGAAAGAATTATCTTTCTTTGTTGTAGCATTAGCCAAGTTTGTATTCTTCCTCTCTATTTTAAAATGTTACCATTCGCCAAGAGTTCCGTCTCCCATTCCTCTTTCAATTGGGTTAAACCATAGTCCGTCGTGTGCAAGTTCTTTAACTACATACTCGTCAACTTCAAAGCCAAGGCCCGGTTTTGTAGGTGCTTCAACATAGCCGTCTTTCATAACAAAAGCCTCTTTAAATATGTCTTGCCCGTATGTATGCTTGTCGTCCATTGTGATAATTTCTTGTGCTAGGAAGTTATTAACACATGTGTCAAGCTGTAAGCAAGCCGCAAGAGAAATTGGGCCAAGTGGGTTATGTGGTGCTATTGTTGCGTAGTTGTTAGCCGCCATAGCAGCTATTTTAAAGCCCTGCAAAATGCCGCCACAGTGGCATAAATCAGGTTGTAATACTTGTGCTACTCTTTTTTCAACAACTTCTCTAAAACCAAATGTTGTAAATAGCCTCTCGCCTGTTGCTATTGGTATACTTGTACTTCTTGTAATGTCAAGCATCGCGTCAATATTTTCGGGTAGTACCGGCTCTTCTACAAACAAAATGTGCAATTTTTCAAGCTCTTTGCAAAAAACTTTTGCGTTTGCAGGTGTTGCCCTACCGTGAAAGTCAATTGCTATGTCAATATCATCGCCAACTGCTTCGCGCACTGCTGCTATTTTGTCAATAAATTCATGCACTTTTTTGCGTGTCTCAATCGGCTCATAAGGGAAGTCTAAACACGTTTTAACAGCTGTGTAACCCATTGCAACTTTTTCTTTTGCACATCTTGCCATAGTCTCGGGCGAGGGATTTGCCTCGGGTGTAATGTGTGTGTACATTCTAACCCTGTCTCTGCACTTGCCACCAAGTAGGCTGTGCACAGGCACACCAAGCTTTTTGCCTTTAATATCCCAAAGTGCTTGCTCAATACCGCTTATTGCAGAGCAAAGTATTGCGCCGCCACGGTAAAAACCGCCTCTGTACATTAAATTCCAAAGCCCCTCAATGTTATCGGGGTCTTTACCAATAATGTATTTGCCAAAAACGTGAACAGCCTCTTCAACTATTGTGGCTCTTCCCTCTAGTACGGGCTCGCCCCATCCTACTATTCCCTCGTCTGTCGATATTTTTAAAAACATCCAACGTGGTTTAACGTGAAATGTCTCAAGTTTTGTAATCTTCATAGCTTACCGCTCCTTTATTAATGCTTGCTAAACTTTTGAGTTTGCTACAAACTTTTGTGCAAGCTCTTTAAGTTCATCGTACTTTTTGTTTATAACAAGGTCTCTTTTCAGTAACGTTTCGCCTACGCCGACACCTTTAATACCTGTTTGCATGTACTCTGCAATATTGTTTTCGTCCACTCCTGCAACTGCTAAAAGCGGTATGTGCTTTAACGGTGCAAGAAGTAATTTTAAGTAAGATGGGCCGCCATTTGCCGCAGGGAACACTTTTACAAAGCTTGCGCCTGCTCTATATGCACATGTTATCTCACTAGGTGTGTATGCACCCGGGAAACAGCAAAGCCCCTCTGCACATACTTTTTTAATTATGTCTACATTTATATCAGGAGAAATTATGTACTCTGCCCCTGCCGCTTTTGCCGCGTCCACTTGCTGTTCTGTTAAAACAGTGCCTGCACCTATGCACATTTTGCCTTTAAAGTGCTCTACAAGTTTTTTAATTAGTGCCGGTGTGTTTACAACACAGTTTTCATCTGTTTGGTCAAAAGTTACCTCTAGTAATCTTATACCACCGTCATAAAGCGCCTGAGCCGCAGGTATTAACTCTTCTTCACTGTAACCTCTTGCTATCACAATAATTTTGTGCTCTTCAACAAATTTTAAAACTTCCTCTTTTTGCATGTTCTCCTCTTTCTTTTGCGTTAGTTTTATACTTTCCCGGGGCTTCTTTATTAAAGTTTATACAAACCCCTAATAAATCCATCCACTTGGGTTGCGTGCTATGTGTGCTTCTATTGCTACTCTTGTCTTTAATAACTCTGTTTTTATTTGCTCTTCTATTTCATTTGTATATCTATAAACAGGTACTACAACACTCATGCCGGCTAAATAATTCTCTGCATGTTTTATAACTGTGCCAACACACTGTATTTCTAATGTAGACTCCTCTTTTTCATATGAAAAGCCACTTTTTTTAATCTCTTGGCATTGTTTATACAAAACATCTATGTCTGTTATTGTATTATCAGTTAATTTTTGCAAACCATCTTTATATATTTCTTTTAACTCTTGTTCAGTAAACTGGCTTAACAGCGCCTTACCAAAACCAGTTGAATACGCCTTTAGCCTCTTACCTACTTTTGAAAGTGTTTGTACATTGCTCTTAGTAAATTGAGATTTAAGTAAATATATAACCTCACTGCCCGAAAGCACACCAAGGTAAACATTTTCTCCAACACTTTTTGATAAAGTGTCCATCTCTGTTTGTATGAGTTCTGTTAGATTTGTTTTATAACCTGTTCCCAATACAAATAATTGCTGACCTATACTGTATTTATTATTTTCTTTGCCGAGGTGTATGTAATTTCTATTCTGCAAAGTTGTCAAAAGAGGGTGTAAGCTACTTTTAGGCATTTCCATTAATGTGCATATCTCGGTAAAAGTTAAACCGTCAACATTTTCATATAGTAATTCTAAAATATCAAGCACTCTTGAGGTTGTTCTATGGTCTGCCATAACTCTCTCTTTCCATTTGTTTGTTCGTATTTGAGAACTCAGTTTTTAATTAAGAACTAAGTGCTCATAAAATATATCATAAATTCTACTATTATTCAATTGTTATAAAAGCTAAAATTTTTTAAGTATTATTGTGCAACTTGTACATTGGTTGATATTTTTACTATTGCATAAATAAAAAATCTTACCTAAAATCGTTGAATTAGGTAAGATTTTTTTGTTTTCCATACTTAAAATGTCGGCACTGGCTAGCTTTGCATTATCCATATTTTACATTCATCTTTAAACATTACTTAACATTTTTTTCAAAAAGATTGTTTTTCCTATATTCTCTTGGTGTACAGTTTACCTCACTTTTAAAAACTTTTGTGAAATAGTTGTAGTCAAAAATGCCTACCTCTTGTGCAACCTCACTTATCCTTAAGTTAGTTTTCGCAAGCAATTGCTTTGCTTTTAGTATCCTCATTTCTTTAACATGTCCTGTAATTGAGGTTTTAAAAAGTTCATTTGTCACTTTGTAAAAAGTTGTTTTCTTATAATTAAAATAAGCGCACAACACATCTACACTTAAGTCTTTTGTCAAATTGTTTATAATAAATTCATCTATTTTTTCCGCAAGGCTCTCCTTGCGCATATTTTCTGCGTATATATTTGCTATGTAACCTGCACTTACCTCTGCCACTTTCTTAATTGCGCTAAGCTTTTGTGTGCTTACATTCTTTGTATTTGCGTATTCTAAGCTTAGTTTTTCATAATCTAAACTTAAATTTTTGTATTTTTTAAAAATAACTTCCAAATTATCATCATTGCCATTTTCTGTGTAAATTTGCCCTGCCATAAAATACCCCACTATTTGCGCATCTAAAATAATGGGCACAATTATTTCGTGAAAATTTGCATGGCATTTGTAAACAACCGTTTCTCTAGCGTTTTTGCACTGCAAAAAATGCGTTAAATCATTATTTTTACATTGTTTGTCTAGATATTCATTTTCTCTTAGCGCTTTACAAAAACCGCAAAGCCTGCTTGGGTATGCGTACAACTCTTGAAAGTTTTTATCAAAAACTGCGGCTCTGCACTCTGTTAAAACATATAGCTGTGACAATATTTCTTTTATTTCAGCTATATTTGATAAGATTTCCATAAACTCATCTCCTTGAACAAATTTTCTATTTTTTGCATTGTTTCACCTATTATTATACATTTAAAAATGTTACTATTCAAATTATAAAATTATTTTTGGAGGTTTTGCCAATGACAAGAAGACAGCGTGTTATTGCCGCATTAAAACATGAAAATACAGATTTCGCACCATACCACCTCGATTTTACACAGCAGGCACTTGACAAACTTATTGAGCACACTAAAGATGCTGATATCGAGCAAAAACTTGGCACACATTTATACTATAAACAGTACTGGGGCTGGCCAACAGAGCTCTGCGAAACACCCGGGCATTTTAAAGATGAATTTGGAGTTATTTGGAACAGAACAGGTGCAGACAAAGATATAGGTTTGCCCGATGACTACCAAATTAACGACCTTGAAGACCACAATTATGTTTTTCCTGTTTGTGACGAGGCAAGGCTTCGCGCAGAATGTGAAGAGATGATGAAAGCAAGAGCAGATGGCGATGACAGGTTTATGATGTATGGTTTTGGCTTTTTAATGTTTGAGAGGGCATGGGCAATTGCAGGCATGGAAAACGTACTTATGAGCATGGTAGCGTGCCCTGAAGAGACGCAAGATTTCTTTAACAAAATTGGCGACTACTATGCAAATCTTGTTGACATTGCGCTTGAATATGATTTTGACGGCATATATTTCGGTGACGATTGGGGGCAACAAAAGGGGCTTATTATGGGCTACCCTCACTGGAAAAACTACATAAAACCGCAGATGGCAAAGCTATACAAAAAGGTTAAAAATAAAGGACTTTTTGTTTTACAACACTCTTGCGGTGATTGCCATGAGCTTTTTGACGATTTAATTGAGATAGGACTTGACTGTTACCAAACTTTTCAGCCCGAGGTATATGATATTAAGGCAATAAAAGAAAAATACGGCAACAAACTTGCGTTTTGGGGTGGTATTTCTACCCAGCAATGTCTACCATACGTAACACCCAATGAAGTAAAAACAGAAATAAAACGCATATATGATGTACTTTATAAAGATGGTGGGTATATAATTGCCCCTACACATGCACTTGAATTTGACGTGCCTAGTGAAAACATTTTGGCAATGGTAGAAATTTGCCAAAACCAGAGTAAATATTTATAGTTTATTTTATAGCGGTGCTACGCACATGCCAATTTATATATAAAAGCAAAAATGCCGTGGCGACCACAAATCGCCACAGCATTTTTTATTACTCTTCTATATCCTCTGCTCTGATTATAGCTTCAGTAACTCTCGCGCTCATGCGTGACTGTTTGCTAGCTATTTTATTGTCATACATTTTCTTGTCAACAACCTTAAAAAATTCGTTATAATCTTCTAAAGAATTGCCCTCAAATTTGTCAAAACCTATTGCAAGAGAGAACCTATACTCTCCGCTTGAATTAATTTTGTTAATTTGGTCCTCAACTATCGCAACTGTCCGCTCAATATCTTCTTTTGTACAGTTAGAAAGAAGCGACACAAATTCATCGCCACCTACACGGAAAGTTTTGCCATATGCTTTAAAATTCTCATTTAGGGAGTAGTACGAATTTCTAATGGCATTGTCACCCTCCATGTGCCCTAAAAAGTCGTTTATAAGTTTTAAGTTATTCATGTCTGATATAACACACCACAGCACCTTTTTCTCGCTCTCAGTGCCAAACAAATCGTTGAGCTCTTCGTGGTACGCCTTTGCATTGTAACCACCTGTCAAGTTGTCGGTAAACGAGTACTCCAGTAGCATTGTTTTCATCTCATTTGCAACACTTGCTATACTGCCTACTTCATCTTTTGTATACAATTCTTTTGGTATTTCTATTTTCATATTGCCTGTTTCCGCAATTTTAGACATTGATTGTTCAAGCTTAATTAAACTTGAACTCATGCTGTTTGAAAAAAACCTTATAAAAAACAGCACCGCTACAATGACAAGTATATTAATAAATAATCCTGCTACTAAAATTGCAAGCACAAGGTTGTCGTTGTGCTCTAGGGCAACTGTCATTAATCGTTCTTCCTCAGCAGAAAATTCATCTATACTGCCAAAAAATTCGTTTGCAATAGGGGTTACAACTTGCAGTGCATACAGTGCGTCTTCGTACGCTCCTCCGCTTATCCAAATATCAGCAGACAAAATCATGCTGTCCTTATAAACATTTTTCTCTTCAATAATTCGCATAAACTCATTAAGCTGAGACCCGCTTAAATGCGTTGCAAATTCTTGCATTTTTTCATCAAGATTATTAAACGCTGTTATGTAATCCTCGTAATAATTTTCCTTTACAGTCTCATCTTCTGCAAACAAAATATCGCGCCCTAAAACACGGCAAACATACATCTTCCTTGTTATGTCGCTAAGTTGCTCTTTGTTGCGCACGTTTTCAGATATTATTTGCTCTGATGACCTGTTGACCATAGCAATTGAAAAAAATGAAAACAAGCTTACAAACACAACGCTTGCAATAATAAACCATTGTAGTGGAATAAACTTGCGCTTAATTGCTACATTATTAAGCCAATTAATAAAATTTTGCATATACTTTCCCCAAATTCAACTAGATGTTACTCGTATGTTACTTTATACTCATTTATATTATACACCAAAAATTGTAAAAAATAAAGTGTATTTTTAATTTTTTCTAAAAAATTAAAAAATAATTTAACTTGTAAATTACAATTACAATTTCACACTTTAAATCAATATTTTTTATCATAAATTTGCGGTGTACATTTAAACAACTGTATGTAACATTCCATAATTTTAAACTGTCCTCAATTTCAACACAAAAAAGTAGGGGCACCTCCTTATGGAACTGTTGACAAAGTCGCCTTTACAAACAGCGTCGGCAAAAATTTTACGTTAGTTTTTGCACAGTCTTTGTTTGTTAACAGTTCCCTTATTAAGAGGTGCCCCTATAATGTTGTAAAAAGTACAAATCATTTTGCAAAGCAGCTTATTTTAGCAAAAATAAGCTGCTTTTTGCATTTTTGTTTATACAAAATAAATATTTATGCTTTATTTAGCTCTTTTTTTATTCTTTAGAACAATATATGTAACGGCCGCAACAACGAAGCAGGCGCCTAAAATCCATATCCACAAATAATTATGCTGTTCTTGTGGTGTTGCAGCAGTTGGTGCTTGTGTATCTGCTATTTCAACTTCTTCATCTTCCCCTTCAGGAGAAGCTGATTGTGGAAGTTGTGTATCATCTATTGTTGTCTCTTCTTGCGCATCTTGTTGCTCCTCTTGAGCTACCGGCAATGTAGGTGCAACAGGTACTTCTGCTTGTGTTAAAGCAGTTGTTGCAATTTCTGTAGGAGTGGAAACCGGTGTGCTATCAGGAGTTGGTGTTGAGCTAGAGCTTGAGCTAGAGCTAGAGCTTGAACTTGAGCTAGAGCTAGAACTTGAGCTAGAGCTAGAGCTTGAACTTGAGCTAGAGCTTGAGCTAGAGCTAGAGCTAGAGCTTGAACTTGAGCTAGAGCTTGAACTTGAGCTAGAACTTGAGCTTGAGCTTGAGCTTGAATCGGAATTAGGACCAGGATCCGGTGTGTAAACTGTTAAATCACCATGGTTGAAAGTTATTATATAGTTACTATTATTAAACTTGTATTGTGTACCATCAACCGTTACTTTTCCTTTTTTAACTAGTTCAAGCCCAAGTGCATTGTCATATGAGCCTGCCTTATCCACAAAAGTTTGCAAATAGTCTAATGTCATATCGCCCAAATCTTTTGCATATGCAGTATCTTTTATACCTGTGCTTGCCATAGCTGCATCAATTTGGCTTTGTACACTAGCCTCTATACTTGTGCTAGACAAAGCTGTACCCACCGGCACCCTCATATCATCAATATTAATAGTAAATTGTATAGGCTCAATTGTTACGTTTAAGTTGCTATTACGGTATGCAATTGCATTCCCTTCATAAGGAACTGATACTCCATCAAAAGCAGAACTTGAAGAGTTTGTAATAAGCACAATTATAAAATATACTGGCTGTGAACCGTTTGAACCCTTAACATTTTTAATTTTAACGAGTCCGGGATTTGAATACGAGTCAAGGAACTGAACATTATAGTCAACACCTAGTGTGTAAACTTTGCTTGGGTTAGATACGTCTACTAATTTAATGTTAGCCAAAAGCTCATCTTCTGTTACCTTTTTGTTATTAAATGTACGTGCATAATCCGTTGTTTGTACTTGTGGTAAAAGGTTTCCATTTGCCGAATAACTATAATAAGCTTGTAAAGACCTAGAGGCACCAATTCCAAATCCGGGACTCATTATGTGAGTAGTTTCGTCAAATAAAAGGCCTTGATCTTCCCAACGTGTAAAATTACGAAACTGGTATGGCTCTACTTGGGGGAATTCAATCTTTCCGGTAAAATTATGTTCTACTGTCTGTGTGCCAAGAACGGTTCCTCCGCCACCTAAAAATGTAATTGTATGTGTTACTTTAGGTTTAATAGACACTGCTGATTTAACAGTAATTGCAGTTCCCGGTGTTACTTCATAAGTTGATGTTGCATCTGTAACTTCCCAAGCCAATTTTGTGCCTGCAGCAAGTGGTACCTTTATTGTGCCACTGCTATAAGGTGCATATTCAGCTTCTGTTAATGTAGTAAATTGGTTACCATGGCTTACAGTATAAGTAGCATAATTTTGATCTCTATAATCATAAATTTTTACCTCATACTCGTTTTTATCAAGTTTAATTGTGCCTAAGAAATTTTTATTGTTATATTGGTCGTTTTCTTCTTTTGACACTAATATATTTAAAACCACATCATCGCCAGTAGATTTGTTGAAAAGATTTTTTTTGCTCATATATGCTGCTGCATCTGCATTTGCTAGTATACTGCTAGCTGTTTCGCTTGACATACTTCCAACAATCATCTCAAGTTTTATAACTTCTGTAATTACTTCACCTTTTGTGTTTGTAAATTCCAAATTTACTTTTACAGTAGCTTTTTCTTCTTCTGTTTTCTTGTAATAAACATTTTTAACAAGTACATCGTCTGTATATTTAAGCGTAATTTTACCATTCGGGTCATCTGTAGTAGCACCTTCTACTATTGGCAGTGTGTGCTTTACGCTACCCTCTTCTTTTGTAACATCTACTGTTTGGCTTTGTGCCGCAACTTCTGTGCCACCCTCATAATAATAATTTATTGTGAAAGTTTTCTTTTCACCGTCTCCTTCTTCAGGCTTTTCATACCTAGCCTCTATGTTATACAATGATACAACTCCACCTTGCATAATGGTCTCATATGAATCGAACCTAAAATTAATATTCTGCATCAAAACATCAGTATATTTTAAGTAAAAACCTTTAAAGTTTAAACCATCAACTGCAATAGGTATAACACCCGAAGTTGGATATGTTACATTGTTTGTATCATGATAAATAACTTTGACTGTATTGCCAGGCACATTGCCTAAATTAGAATATTCCACTACTACGTGTGGGTTATTCTTATAATTTTCAAGAAATTCGTCAGAATAAGTAGGGTGGCTTCCAGAATTTAATAAATTATTAAATCTTGAGATTGACAGCATAACATCTAGCTTTTCTTTACCTTCTTTATCATAGCCATTTTTGTCATAACCTTCTTTGTCGTATCCATCTGCATCAAAGCCATCTTTGTCATAGCCGTTTTCATCAAAGCCGTCTTTGTCAAAACCATCCTTGTCGTAGCCATCTACATTAAAGCCGTTTTTGTCAAAACCGTCTTTGTTATAACCGTCCACATTAAAGCCGTCTTTATTGTAACCATCTTTATCGTATCCATCTACACTAAATCCGTCTTTGTCATAGCCGTTTACATCAAAGCCATTTTTATCAAAGCCATTTTCATCAAACTTGCTGTCTCCATTTATGTCAAGATGATATATGTTGTAACCATCTCTGTCATAGCCTAACTCATCATAACCGTTAATGTCATAGCCCTCGGCATCAAACCCTTGTGCGTTAAAGCCAGCTCTGTTATAACCGTCTGCATTGTAGCCCTCTGTGTTGTAGCCCTCACGGTCAATTCCGTCTTTAAAACCGTCTACGTTATA